>JBCCGI010000029.1:0-89441 GCA_039029355.1 Planctomycetota bacterium | reverse complement strand
GTGCCCCCCCCCCCCCCCCCCCGCGGTGGCCGCGCCCCGGCGCTCCTTGGGGTCGCCGCCGGGGGCGCCCACGACCGCGCGCGACCGCGCAACGTGGTCCTCATCGGCATCGACTCGCTGCGCTGGGATCGGCTGGGCTGCTACGGCGCCCGGCGCGAGATCTCGCCGCACATCGACGAGCTCGCCGCATCGGGCTGCCGCTTCGAGCGTGCCTACACCAGCGCCCCCTGGACGATGCCCGCGGTCGCGACCGTGCTGACGGGGCAGTATCCGTCGATGCACGGCGTGATCCGCCCCGAGCACGCGCTGTCGGACGACACCCAGACGCTGGCGGAGATCCTGAGCGACGCCGGGTACTCGACCTCGGGCGTCATCAGCAACCGCCTGGTCGGGGAGCGTGCGGGCTTCGCGCAGGGCTTCGAGCGCTTCCACGAGGGCCACGCGATCGACCACGCGTACATCTCGACCGAGGGCGTCACCGACGTCGCGGTCGAGGAGCTGCGCCGGCTCGCCGGCGAGGAGCGACCCTTCCTGCTCTTCGCCTTCTACTTCGACCCGCACTACGACTACCACGACCACGACGAGATCGACTTCGCCGCCCCGGCGGCGGGCCGGCTGACCGGCCAGGAGAAGATCCACCAGCTGCGCGCGCTGCCCGACATGACCGACGAGGAGCTGGGCTTCCTACGCGACCGCTACGACGAGGAGATCCGCTACACCGACGCGGGCATCGGGCGCCTCCTCGCCACGCTCGACGAGCTGGGGCGGCGCGACGACACGCTGGTCGTGCTGGTCTCGGACCACGGCGAGGCCTTCTACGAGCACGGTTGGCTCGGGCACGTACGCGACCTCTACGAAGAGCTGGTGCGCGTGCCGATGATCATCCGCGACCCCAGCGCACCCGCTCCGTTCGTCGCGACGGACCCGGTCTCGATCGCGGCGATCACGCCGACCGTGGTCGAGGCGCTCGGCCTCGGCCAGGTCGGGGCGGGCTTCCAGACCTCGTCGGTTCTGCCCCAGGTGCACGGCCGCGCGATGGAGCTGCTCGACCCGGTCTTCTTCGAGGTCGACTTCGTGCCGCTCAGCCGCGCGAACGCCGGCAAGGAGGCGCACAAGATCGGGATCGTGCACGCGGACCGCAAGCTCATCCGCGACCTGAAGAACGGCACGGCCGAGCACTATCGGCTCAGCAACGACCCCGACGAGCGCAACGACCTGGGCGAGGCGGAGAACGGCGCCGTGCTGTTCGAGGCGCTCGACCTGCACCAGCGCATGATCGCCACCGGCGGGCTCACGGCGGAGACGCTCGAGTTCAGCGACGAGGAGCTGGAGACGCTGCGCGACCTCGGCTACGCCGGCGACTGACGCAAAGAGGGCGGAGCGAGCTCGCGCTCGCCCCGCCCTCTTGTGTCGCCTAAGGCCGGCGCAGCGCCGGCCCGCAGCACCCGTGGCGCACTAGTCGATGTGCACGGCGCGGGTGTCCTCATTGCCGGCGATGCCGGCGGCGGTCGCGTCGTAGAACGCCGAAGCGCTGCCCGCCGTCGTGTTGCCGGTGCTGGTCGCGGTGAAGAGGAACACGTCCTCGTCCGGACCCGACAGGCCGCTCACCGAGAAGGTGCCGAGCGTCGACAGGTAGAACTCGTTCGACGAGCTCCAGTGCAGCGCGGTGACGTCCTCGGCGCCGTTGCCGCCGAAGCCCACGTCGGAGCCGTCGAAGAGGCGCGTGAACGAGCCCGAGGTCGAGGCCCCGAGGCTGCTCGCGCTGAAGATGAAGAGGTCTTCGTCCGCGCCGCTCGCGCCGGTGCCGCTGAAGCCGCCGGTCGTCGTGACGACCAGGTTGCCCGAGCCGTCCAGCGAGAGCCCGTTGATGTCCTCGCCGTTCGACGTGAGCGCGACGTCCGAGCCGTCGAAGTGGAACGTGAACACGCCGGCGGTGCTGCTGCCGGTGCTCGAGGGCGTGAAGCGCACGATGTCGGAGTCATCTGCCGTGGTGCTGCCGCCCGGTCCGCCGGTCATGCCGGGGATCGAGAAAGACGCCGTCAGGCTGATCAGCAGGTCGCCGTCGGGAAGCACCACAAGGCCGTCGATGGCGGCCGAGCCGAGGCCGACGTCCGAGCCGTCGATCAGCTGCGTGAAGTTCCCCGTCGAGGTGTTGTAGGTGAAGACATCTTCGTTGGCGAGCGTCCCGACGCCGGGCACCGAGATGTTGTTGCTGTTGGCCATGTACATCGTCACGCCGCCGGTGGGCGGCGAGCTGACGGTCACCGTCAGGGTGTCGGAGTCGGTCAGCGAGCCGTCGCTGACCGTCAGCGTCACCGTGTAGGTGCCGGCCGACGAGTACGAGTGCGTCACGTTCGCGCCCGAGCCCGAGCCGCCGTCGCCGAAGGTCCAGCTGTAGCTCGCGATCGGCCCGTCGGGATCCGAGGAGCCGGAGCCGTCGAAGCTGAACACGTCGCCGACGAGGCCGCTCTGGTTGGGGCCGGCCACGGCCGTCGGCGGATCGTTGCCGCCGCCGCCGCCGCCAACCGCGTCCAGGCAGGCGCGGAAGTCGACCAGGCCGTTGCTGTCCCAGGTCGAGCCGCCGTTCGGGAAGTCGTTCGGATCGTCGGGCAGGTTGGTGGTGTTGCCCTCGATGATCGCCTCGACGTCGTCGTTGTCGATCGAAGCGCCCACGTCGAGCGCGCGCGACAGGATCAGGCCGGCGAGCCCCGCGACCAGCGGGCAGGAGAACGAGGTGCCGCTCGACAGAATGTAGATGTGGTCGCCGGGGTTGCCACCCGCGACGGTGCCGGTAGCGGCGCCGACGAGGTCCGCGCCGGGCGCGACGACGTCGACCGCCGACGGGCCGTACTGCGAGAAGGACGCACGCCCGTCGATGTCGCCCGAGCCGCCGCCGAGCACCGAGCCCGAGTCCGAGGCTCCGACCGAGATCACGAAGTTCAGCGAGGCGGGATACTGCTGCGACGACGAGTTGCTGTTGCCGGCCGAGGCCAACTGCACCAGGCCCGCGCCGTGCGCGAAGTTGACCGCGCTCTGGATCGTCGACGAGAAGCCGCCACCCAGCGACATGTTGATCACGTCCGCGCCGTTGTTCGCGGCGTAGGTGATCGCGTCGGCGATGTCGAAGGTCGAGGCTCCACCGTCGTCGGTGAAGACCTTCAGCGCCATCAGCGAGCAGCCCCACGCGGCGCCGGCGAGGCCGGTGCCGTTGTTGCCCACCGCGCTCGCGTTCGAGGCGGCGAAGGTGCCGTGGAACGTGCCGTCGTCGGCGGCGCCGTTGCCGTCGTTGTCGATGCCGTCGCCGAAGTCGGGGTTCGGGTTGCTGTCGTTGAAGTAGAAGTCCCAGCCGTTGACGTCGTCGGTGAAGCCGTTGCCGTCGTCATCGACGCCGTTGCCGGCGACCTCTCCGCTGTTCGACCAGATGTTCGCGGCCAGGTCGGGGTGATCGAGATCGATCCCGGAATCGATGATCGCGATCACCACGTCGCTGCGGCCGGTCGACAGGTCCCACGCCGACTCGGCGTTCACGTTGTTCGCGTCCATCGCCCACGCCTGAAGGTCGGAGGCGACGCCGGCGTAGTTGTCGTAGAACCCGTCGTTCGGGATTTGGTGGTGGTAGTAGACGTAGTTGGGCTCGACGTAGTCGACGCGCGAGTCGTTGCGCAACAGGCGCAGCGCCGCGGCGACGTCGAGGCCCTCGGGCAGCTCGTAGCGGTGCACGCCGACGCTCGCGTTGTGCTCGATGCGTCGCAGCGGAAGCTCGCTCTCCAGCGAGAGAGCCTCGGCGCTGAGGATCCCACCGCCCGCCTGGTAGCGGATCAGGAGCTCCCCGGGCACGAAGGTGGGCCGCAGCGGATTCGGCGCGGGACGCTCGATCGTCTGCAGCAGCTGCTGGGCGCCGGAATCGACCTGTTGAGCAGCGGCGTAGGAGGGCAGGGCAAGGGCGAGAGACCCGATCGTTGCGAGTCGTATCATGGAGGCCATCCTCTCTGGGGGGTTGGGGGTTGGACCCCCAGCAGACCGCCTCTACTCCAGGTAGGCAAGGTGTGAACTCGGAGTTCAAATCCGCCTCCGAGGCCTGGGAAAGCCGCTGGAGAGCCATTTTCTTGGACAGAGCGCGGTATGCAGGCGGGCCGGCCCGTTTCGCCGGTGGACGCGCCGTGGTGCCGCCCGCTTCGCCTCCGCGTCAGTCGAGCCGTACCCGCGGCCGGGGGTCGACGCCCTCGGTCTTGCCGGCGGCCAGGGCCGCGCCCGGCGGGGGGTCCTCCGTCTGCTCGGCCTCGGGGCAGGCCTCGGGCGCGGGGAAGTTGACCGCGACATCGGGCCCGGGGACGCCGCCCGTGACCGGACGCAGCACCAGCACGTAGGAGATGCCGGGATCCCAGGCGTCGAGCGGCGCGTAGTACGCCAGGTACGGCTCGGGCAGCAGCACCTGGAGGTCGTCGGGGTCGGCGTCGATCGACTCCGTCCCGCCCGTCTCGACCACGCGGTAGGCGAGGACCTCGACCACGTCGGCGCCGGCCGCGGTCGGCCCGGGGTCGAGGAAGACCGTCGCCTGCGGGTCGGTGGGGAACAGGTCGTGGCACGCCGGCAGCGCGAGCGCCTCCACCGCCGCGTTGTCTCCGCGCGCGAGCAGCAGGCCTCCCCCCGGGGCGTGGAAGGCGAGCACGTCACCGTCGCCGTCGTTGTCGAAGTCGCCGGTCACGTGGCCGGCGGCGGGCGCCGTGCCCGGGGGCAGCGCGACGTGCGTCGGCGCGGCCGGGAACGCCACGCCGGTCTTCTGACCGAACGCGACCGCCAGGCTGCCGCCGTCGACGTCGGCCAACACCACGTCGTCGGACTCGTCGCGATCGAGGTCGACCGTGCACAGCACGTCGTAGCCCTCGAGGCCCATCGACACGAGCGAGAGCTGCCCCTCGACCGAGACGTCGACCAGCCACTGCCACTCGTCGTAGCCGAAGAACGTGAACTCCATCAACAGGAGCAGGCTCTCGGTGCTCGACACGAGGCGCCCCGCCGCCGCGAGGTCGATCGCCGGCGCGATCAGGCCGAAGGAGTCGAGCTGCGCCGTACCGTCGCGCCAGATCTCGATGCCGGCGCCATGCGCCAGCGCGAGGTCGTCGCTCCCATCGCCGTTCCAGTCGACCGCGGCCAGCGCGTGCGCTGGACCGAACGACAGCGCGATCGGAGGCTCCGGGTAGATCGTGCTCCCGACGACGTCGAAGCCGTAGAGCGTCGCGCCGTTCGTCGCCAGGGCGAAGATGTGCGACGCGTTTCCGGCCGCGTCCGCGAGCACCACTACGCGCGAGCAAGGAGCGCTCTCGAGCTCGATCGTCGTGAAACCCGTTGAACCATGCTCGGCCAGCCACACCCCTGCGCTCCCCGCCAGGACCAGGCGGTCCGCGCCGGCGCTGCGCGGCAGGTTCGCGGCGTCGTGCGCGCCGCCCGGCACCAAGAGCGCGCGGCCGTAGTCGAATAGCGCGGGGGCCCAGCTCACGACGACCGTGCCGTCGGCAGCGGCGTGCACGGCGTCGAGCCGCCCGTCCCCATCCCAATCGCCGGACGCCGAACGGCCTCCGTAGGCGTAACCCGGCACGTCGAGCGACAGCGTCGTGGCGTCCAGGGTCGAAGGAGCGGGCGAGCCGGCCAGAGCGGCGACGAGCGGGGCGAGGTAGATCATGGCCCCAATTTACCGCACCCAAGCCGACCCGCGGGGCACGCCGCGCGGCTCGATCGATCACGCGAGATCCCTCTTTCCGCGAAAAATCTGACGCAGCCGAAGCGGGCCGCGAAGAGCGTCGCGCGCAGGCGGTGCTACGGCAGCACGGTCGTTGCCACGCCGTCGGAAAGGTCGACCCCAAAGAGATCGCAGCTCGCCCCGGATTGCACCCCCCACTGGCTCGTCAGCTCGAGCCCGAGCAGCCCCGTCGCCAGCGGCACCGGGAAGCCGAGGTTGCCGGCCGCGCCGGTAATGCCGGCGAAGATGACCTGCGGAGCGGCGAGGCTGGGCCAGATAGTGCACGGCCCACAGGCGAGCGGAGAGGGGTCGAGCGCCAGCACCAGGAACGCCCCGGTCACCGGCGCGGCGTCGCGCACGTGCAACGTGAAGTTCTGGTTGCCGGCATAGGGGCATGGGGTCGACGCTCGACCGCCGCCTCCGCACGCGCCTCCCAACGAGCTCGCGCCGGCGGTGCTCTCGAAGAGCTGACCCAGGACGTCGCCACCGGCGGCGGGGTCGGCGGACTCCCATGCAAGCATCACCGTGTCGCCGCTGATACCGCCGCCGTAGGACGAGGCGAGCGCGACGTTCAGGTCGTCGCCCGCCGTCCCTCCGGCGATGATCTCGGTGTCGCCCACCAGGCAGGTGTAGGGGTCGAGCGGCTTCACATAGACCTGGTAGTCCGTGATGTCGAAGTCCGAGTAGGCGACCACGAAGTGCGCTCCGTTGAAGACGACGCTGGGCGCGACCTCATCGTCGTTGAGGTTCTCCTCGATCGGCGCATGCGCGTTGAGCGAGATGCCGTCGTTGAAGAAGGACACCGAGAGGGCATGCAGGTCGTTGCTGATCGTGCCGAAGTTCTCGCCGCGCTCCCAGACGACCATGAAGTCCGTCCCGTCGCCGTCGCAGTCGGGGTTGTTGTGAGGCCCCCCGGTCACCGTCACCATCGGGACCGCACCGCCGATCGGCTTGCCATCGCGGGTGATCAGGCGAAAGACGACGTCGTCACCCGCATCCCAAGCCAGCATGTAGCGTCCGGCGTCGCCGGCGCTCTTCGAGATCGCGGGACGGACGAAGTCGCCCGTGCCGAAGTCGTCGGCGATGACGATCGTTCCGCCCGCCGGCTTCGGGTCGTCTTCGAGCGGCACGGTGAGCCGGCGGCCGACGATTCCGGTGCCGCCGCGCTTCCACACGACGAACGCACCGTTCTCGTCCATCGCGCGCTCTCCGCCAACGTCGGGCTCGGTGTGGAACGCGGGGCCGGCCTCGTTCACGATCGGATCGCCGGAGAGCTTGCCGTCGAGCGCGCCGACCGCACGCGCGCGGACAACGGGAGGCTGAAAGGCGATTCGCTCCTCCCACACGACGAGGAAGCGCCTCACGTCGGCGACGCTGGCCACCGAGGCGTTACATGCCTCGGAGAGGCCCGCTTCGATCGCAAGCAGCCCGCCGAGCGGCGCCCCCTTCTCGTCGAGGCGCACCGCACGCACGTCGGCGTCGACGGCCGAGAAGATGCGCTGCCAGACCACCAGGTAGCGCCCGGTCGTCGAGCTCGCGGCGACGTCCGGATCGACGTCGTCCTCGGCGGTGTCGTCGAGGATCAGGTTGGGGCCGATCAACGGATCGACGACCAGCGGATACGCCGCGCGGTCGACGAACTCAGCGGGGATGCGCAGCTCGATTCGGTCGCCGTCGAGCCGCAAGCAGCCCGCAGCCGTCGCACCGTCGGCGGCGACGCCGGTCACGGCCCCGTAGCCGATGCCGCCGACGCCGGGCAGCTCGAAGACCAACCCGCCGGCGGCCGTCTCGCGCGTGAGGGGCAGCTCGGTCTCCAGCCGTCCGCGAACGACCAGGTCGCCGCTCCCGACCGGCGGCGCCGGCACGACGAAGCTCTGCTGTAGCCCCTCGCGCACGACTCGGTAGCGCTCGACGACGCCGGCGTGTTCGAAGCGCACGGTGTCCCCGCCGAGCACGGGCTCCGCGTCCGCCGTGGCGCGCGCGACGACGCTCTCGCCCCGCAGCAGCTCCTCGAAGGCGAACGAGAGGGTCTGGTTGCGCTGCGCCGCGCGCCCCAGCGCGGCGGTGAGCGTGGTCCGGCCCGGCCGGAAGTGGGCCTTGTAGTCGGGACCGCCAGCGACCGCGCCGCCGGCGTCGGCGTGCCCGCCGAAGGCCTGGCGGTAGCTGGCGGGAGCCGCGAGCTCCCGGTCGGTCTCCGCCTGCGGGGCCCTCGCAAGGGCGGACGCCGCGAGCGGCGAGGACGCGAGCAGCCAGTAGGCAAAGACGGCAAGACGCGAGCGAGCGGGGGACCTCATTCGTTTTCCTCCCAGCAGGTGTCCAGGCGGCCGGCACCAGCGCCGGCCCTCGCTGGCACGGAGGCGGATCATCCAGCTGAGCGGAGAATCCGGCGAAAAGCCGCGGTCAGCCGACCCGTGTCACTCGCCCAGCAGCTCGTAGAAAGGGGCGCAGATCCTCCGTCCCACGCCGGCGCTGAAGATCGACGCGACGAACACGTCGGGCTCGCCCATGCCGCGCTCGTACCGCAACAGGCCCGCCAGCCCTTCGCTCATCAGGAAGGCCACCACGCGCGCCCTGCTGCCCGAGCCGAGCGCCGCCCGGGCCGCCGCGATCCGCTCCGCGTCGGCCGGGGCCGAGGCCACCCCCTCGCCCACGAAGCGCCAGGTCCCGTCGCGCGACAAGCCCTCGGCGAGCGCGTCGAGCCCGGCGGGCGCCGGCCCGGGGTGCGCAGGAAGGAGCAGGATCTCGAAGGGAGGCTCGCACTGCGCCGGATGGATCCAGGCACCGGCCGCGCGCGTCGCGCGCAGGTCGTCCTCGAGCTCCGCCCCGGTCGGCAGCCCCGGCAGCGCGGCATGCTCCCCCACGCCGACGGGCGTGAATCCGCCGCGCACCGCGCCGGTGGCCACCGCGGCGGCGAGCGTCGCCACCACCGCAAGCGCAGCCGCCGCCAGCGACCAGCGGCCCGGGCGCCGCGGGGTAGGCCGGCGAGACCCGGTCGCGGGCGCCCGCGCGGGCTCGGCGCTCGCACCGCGCGCACGCCGAGCGGACGGCGCCACACTGGCCCCGCCGAACGACGGCAGGTGCTTGGGCTCGAAGGCGCGGAGCGAAACGGCGTCGTACAGCGCCTCTAGATCGCGGCGCATCTCCGCCGCCGAGCGATAGCGCGCCCCCAGGTTCGGGGTCGACGCGCGCTGCAGCACGGCCCGCAGCGCGAGCGGCGTCTCGCGGTCCGGCTCCAGCGGGCGACGCGGGCGGGGTGCGAAGCCATCGATGTAGTGGTGGAGCGACGCGGCGACGCCGTACAGGTCGAAGAGCGCGCCGTCGGCGCTACGCTCCTCGTCGTCCAAGCCCGAGGAGACCCGGCGTTCGAGCTCGGGATCGCGGTAGGCCGGCGTACCGCCCTCGGTGAGGATCGACGCATCGCGCCGCGCGAGCAGTCCGACGTCGACCAGGCGTACCCCGTCCGCGCCGACGATGACGTTCGCGGGCTTGACGTCTTTGTGCCAGAAGCCGCGCTCGTGGAAGCGCTCGAGGTCGTCCAGGAGCTTGCAGAAGAGCCGCAGCCCGCGGCGCAGCGCGGCCTCGTCGAGACCGTCGTCGGGGCTCGATGTGTGACTCTCCGCGATCACCTCATCCAGCGTGGGGCCCTCGACGTACGGCATCGCGTACCAGAAGAGCGGCCGCTCGCCGTCCTCGAAGTCGTGCTCCAGCACCCGTCCCAGCGACTCGGCGCCCTCGACCGCCTTCAGCTCGCGCCCCATCGCCCGGCTGGCGAAGCGGAAGACCTTGACCACCGCCAGGTCGGGCAGCGCGTCCCGCCCGAGCTTCTTCGCCAGCTCGCGGCGCTTGCTCGCGGTAGGCCGCGCCACGAACAGCTCGGCGCGCGAGCCACCGGACTCGAGCGGGCGCACGAAGCGGTAGCCGCGGACGCGGGGCACGCGCTCGGCTCTCATCGCGCCTCGGACTCCCGCGTGCCCGGCGCGTCGAGGCGCGCGGAGTAATAGTGGGCCACGACCTCGTCGAAGAACCGGTTGGCGGACCGCCTGTTGCTGCCGGGCCGCGCGTCGAGGTCGAAGCCGCGCCGGAGCAGCGTGCGCCGCTCCTCGTCGGTCAGGTCCGAGCGCAGGATCTCGAAGAGCGCCGCACGCAGGCGATTGCGCACCTTCGCCAGCTCGCGCGACGTCTTCCATTCGTCGTAGCCGAACGACGCGCCGATCTCGCGGTGCGTCCGCGGCACGAGCTCGCCGACGCCAAGCGCGGCCTTGTAGACCGCGAGGCTGGCGACCGGCAGCTCGCGCTCGGCCACGCGGAAGGCCTCGTGGATCTGCGCCTGCACGACGGCGAGCTCGACCTCGTCGCTCGTCACCGCCCCCCCGTCGTAGTCGGTGTCGAGCCCGCGCGAAACCGCGGCACGCTCGCGCGCGCGCCGGCGCGCGAGGTTGGAGCAGATGCCCTGGATGTAGCCCAGCAGCCCGCGCGGCGACTCCGCCACGCGATCCGAGTCCACGTCGCCGCCGCGCACGCGCTCGAGGAAGGCCTCGATCACGTCGCAGCGCAGCTCCGACGCGCTCGCGGGGCTGAAGCGGATCCCCTGCCGCCGCAGCAGGCCGCGGATCGTCTCGTAGTAGCGGTCGTAGAAGACGGACCAGGCGTCGGGGTCCTCGGCCCGCAGCCCCTCCAGCAGCCCGCGGTCATCGGCGTACGGCATCGTGCCTGCCCCGCTCACCGGAGTCGGAGCCGCAGCCGCCCACGCTCGCTGCCGGCGGACTCGGCCACCGGAGAGCCGAGCGCCTCGAGCGCATCTCGGAGCGCGAGGTCGAGCTCGGCCGCCCGCAGGTGCGTGCGCACGTCGAGCGTGAGCCGCGACGGCTCCCAACGCGCCGCGACGGCGAGGACGCCCGGCGTCCGCTCGACCTCGCGCGCGAGCTCGGTCGGGTTCGCGCGCTCGCCCTCGATCTCGACCCGGATCACCCGACCGCGCTCGGCCAGCTGGCGCACGTGGTCGGTCAGCTCCGCGTCAAGCTCGCCGCCCAGGCGCTTGGCGATCAGCCGGCGGCACTCGTCGCGGCGCGAATCGAGGCTCCCGCGCGCGCTGCGCGACTCGACCGGCGCGGTGGTCAGCGGAACCTCACCCGACGCGGCGTCGACCAGCCGCAGCACGCACGAGAGCGTCGTCACCGCGGTCGTCTTCGAGATCGGATCGACGTGCTCATCGAACATCATCTCGGCCTCGAGCAGATACTCCGCATCCTCGCGCACCGTCGTCACGCGCAGGCCGAGCCCGCTCAGACCGCGCTGCAGCGCCGAGCGCAGCTCGGGGTCAGCGTCCACGTGGAAGAGCGGCGCGCCGAAGCGCTCGAAGTAGTCGGCCAGGAAGCGGCGGTAGTCGACCGGCGTCACACGCGCTTGGATGCGCACCCACACGAAGCCGGACTCGGCGTCGTACCGCTCGTCGAGCACCTCGAAGCCCGCGATCAGGCCCTCGGCCTGGTGATAGGCGCCGCCGCCGCTGCCGGAGACGCCCGCCGCGGCCTCGACCGCGACGTACTCGCGCACGACGACCAGCGTCCCGCGCGCCGCCTCGACCGCACCGCGCTTCGCGTCCTCGAGCGCGCGGTCGCGAGCGCGCTCGAGATCCCCGTCGGCCACGAGCGCCGCGCCGGTGGCGACGACCTCGCGCGGGCCTCCCTCCGCGGAACCCGACCACGCCTCGCGCGCCAACGCGTCGAGGGCCCGCGCGCGCTCGATCCCGGCCGCGGTGATGCCGAAGACGAGCTGTAGCGAGCCGCCGTGGGGCACGATCTCGAAGAGCTCGAGGCCGACGAGCGCGCGGCGCACCTCGGCCCGCGACTCGGCCGCGAGCTCCCGCCGCGCGCGCGTCGTGACGTCGTCGCCGACGACCTCGGTCGAGGTGTGCCGCTGCGTCGTCGTGTCGGCCTGCACGCGCACGCCGAAGTAGCTCCCCAGCACGCGCTGCGCCTCGAGTCGCGCCCGCAGGAGCGAGGCCTCGGCACGCGGCTCATCGGCCGCCACCACGGCGAGCACGAACGCGCCCACCTCGGGGCAGCTCCCGCCGCGACAGCCCCCGCCGCCGGCGAGCAGCGCATCGGCGACGCCGGTCATCGCCGCCGACAGCGGCCGTTCGGGCGCGGCGGGCATCGCGGAGTCCGCCGTCTGCGGAGAGAGAACGAGCGGAAGCAACAGGGCCAGGGCGTAGGTCAATAGCATCGGGGTCTCCTTCACTCGTACTTCTTCATGCGCTCCGCCTGGCGGCTCGCCTCGTCCCACTCGGGTGGCGTGCCCAGGCCGTAGGTGGTGGCGAACAGGCGACCGGGATGGGTCGAGATCCAGGTCGGGTCGGCGTGCAGGGCTTCGATCGTCGCCGCCGCCGCGGGATCCTTCGTGTACCAGCGCTCCACCTCGAAGGAGGTCCGGTCATGCGCGGCCACGGCGGGACCGTCGCCCAGGGGGACGTCGATTCCCCCGGGCTGCTTGTCCCAAACGACGATGCGGACCTCGCCCATCACGCCGTGCTTGGCGCCGCGGTCGAAGGCGACGCGACCGCCCGAGGCGCCGGTCACCGCGCCGGTGACCGGATACTCGTACCCGAGCTGCGTCACGACGCGGTTGAGGAGAACCCGCGACGACTCCTTCAGAGCGTGCATCACATCGTCGTTCGAGTCGGGGTTGTGCCCGCCGATCCACTCGCCGCCGGTGTCGAGGATCGACGTGCGTCGCACGCGCGCGCCCTCGAAATTGCGGGCCCAGAGCTGGATGCGCTCGCTCGACTGCAGCTGGACCGCGGCGTCGACCAGGTAGCTGAACGCGCGGTTGCCGCTGGGCACGATGTTCGCGCCGTGCGTGGCGGTCACGGTCGCGTTGAGGTAGAGGTCGACGCGGGTCGGCTCCTCGACCTCCGGGACGCTGATGAGGTTCTGCGCGTCGAGCTCCCGGGCGAGCCGGTAGGTGCCGTCCCCCCACAGGCAGTACACGGTGAAGCGGTTGATCCGCCCGAGCTCGGCCTGGAGGAAGGTGCTGAGGTCCGCCGCGACCTCGGGCAGGCCGGCTTCGGGGATCTCGTTGTCGAAGGAACAGACGAGCACGAGGTCGCGCGTGCTGAACTCGCTGCTGTAGCCCTGCGGCAGGCGCAGCTGCTCTTGGGTCTGGCAGGACGTAAGCGCGAGGAGCGAGGCGGCGCCGACGGCGCGGAGGATGGATAGGGACTGCATGGCTTCTTGGGCGAGGTAGGTGTCGAAGGGCTAGACCTCTTCTGCGACCTTGCGCCACTCCTCCATGCGTTGCTCTAGCTTCTCGGCGTGCTCCCGGCAGGCCACCTGGAGGCGCTGAAGCTCGCCGGTCTGGTCGAGCATGTCGTTGACCACGCTGGCTCCGTGCAGGAAGCCCTCGAGGCCGTCCTTGTCCCCCTTGACGTCGTCGAAGTCGCGGATGCCTTCGAACAGCTTGTCGTAGAAGCGAATCTCGCCAGCGATGCTCAGGATCAGCTGCTCGAGGACACGCTCCTGCCCGGTGACGAACGCCTTGAACCGCTCGCGCTCTTCGGGGTCGAGGCTGGCGAGCACGTCGCGCTCCGCCTGGGATCGGCTCAGCTCCGCATCGCTTTGCCCGAGCATCGCGTCGACCTCGTTCTGAACGCGGCCGAAGATCACGGACCCGTCCAGCTCGCTCTGCAGGTTGCGCAGCTGCAGCTGCGCCCCCTCGCAGGCGGCGACCAGAGCCTCTCCGGCCTCGTCCCACTCCTCGTAGTCGATGTGCTCCCACGACGGTTCGTAGGCCAGGGGGTCCTCGATGACGACGGCCGCCTCGCGCGCCTCGGCGTCGTTGGAGAACGCGGCGCCCACGTCGCCGAAGGTGTCGTTCATAGCGCCCTTCACTCCCTCGGGCACGGCGCAGGCCTCGAGCGCGAGAAGGGTGAGGGCGAGGGTGGCAACGGAATCGAGTCTCATGACGGGGTCCTCTTGGGTCTTGTGGTGGATGCCCTGTCAGCGCCGTTCGGGCCCAGCCAGGGGTGGCTTGGGCCAGCGCATCGAGAGCTGGATCACGAGGTCTTGCTGTCCAAGCGCGCCGAGGGCGCGCAGCGCAACCTCGCGCGACTCGTCGCTCGGGCGCATCCGTTGGGACTGCAGCGCGAACGGGTATGCGTGGGCAGGTGCTCCGAGCGCGAGCAACGCCTCGGACAGCTGGAGCAGCCGATCCGCGTCGCCCGCGGGCCACGACCGGGCCAGCAGCAACGCGATCCGCTCGTCCGGCGTCGGGACCGCGGTCCGGGTCGGCGCGCCCGGCCCGGCGGCAAGCGGCAGCGTGCCGCCGCACGCGAGCACCGCGCGCAGGTCCGGCCGCGGCGCGCACAGCAGCCGTTGCACCGCCGGCAGCGCGGCCTCGGCCTTGCGCCGTTCGCGGCCGAAGGGCTCGGGCAGCCGTAGCTCTTCGTCGCGACGCGCGAGCGCGTCGAGGCGCGCCGCGGTGCGCGTGAGGCCGCGCTTCCCGAGGCGCTCGGCGAGAACCCCGAGCAGCGCGGGGTCGTGCGGCCGCACCGCCAACAGCTGCCAGAGGTCGTCGGTCGAGGCCGCGCTCAGGAACGGCGCGGGGAGCGTCGCCGGCAGCAGCGTCCACCCCGGTCCGAAGGAGCGCAACGGAAGGCCCAGGAGGCTCTCCGACACGCCCGCTCCAAAGCCGTCGCCCAGGCGCCGCGCGAGAGCGCTCCACACCGCCTCGTCCGGCGCGAGCTCGAACGTCACGGCCGGGTCGGCCCAGGGCTCGCCGCGCAGCAGGCCCACGCGCAGCTCGGCGACGAGCTCCTCGAGCGGGCGCTCCGGCACGGCCGCGGCGGGCGCCGCCAGCACGATGCGCCAGGCCGCGCCGCCGCGCTCGGCCTCGATCTCCTGCACGCCGGTGAGCCGCGCCTCGCCGGCCGCGCGCCGCAGCACGCGCAGGGCGTCGGGCAGCAGCGCCGGGGCGACGCGCGCCGCGACGTCGTCCGCCGGCAGCCTCCGCGTCGCGAGCGCGCCCAGGGCGGTGAGCGTCGCCTCGAGGCGGCAGGAGTCCTCGAGCAGCGTCCCCGCCCCCTCCGGCAGCGCCTCTTCGGCGGCGGAGAAGACCCACCCTTCGCGCTCGACGAGCCCGACCGAAGCCGTGCGCGCCTCGCGCCAGACCTCGGAGGCCGCGCGGTCCTGGGCGTGCTCCCCAAGGGCGCACGTCGCGGGCGCGGGCGCGGCCGCGAGCGCCGGCGCCAGGCTGAGGAGGAAGCGGGAGAGCTGCATCGGGGATCTCCGCCCTAGTCCTCGATGTCGCCGCGCGCGCCGCTGCCGCCGCCGCCGGGCCGGGGCGCGGGAGCCTCCGGCTGCGCGTCGTCCGCAGGCTCCGCACCGGCCTCGCGCAGCGCGGCCGCGTTCAGGGCGCTGGAGGGCTTCCAGGCGAGCACAACGCCGACCGTCGGCGTCTCGGAGCCCGCCGCGGCGGCGAGCGGATGCACCGTGCTCCACTCGTGCAGGTCGGTCACGCCCAGCAGCTGGACGCTCGCGGCGACGCCGCGGATCGAGCTCTGCAGGTCCTTGGTCGAGCGGAACTGCTGGCGCACGCGCTCGGCGCCGGAGCGGTAGGCCTCCAGGTCGACCGCGCGCTCGCGGCTCGCGCTCTGCACGACGGCGAAGCCGACGAACTCGCGCAGCGACTGGAGCGCATCGAGCCGCGCTTCCTCGTAGGCGGCGTCCACCAGGAGCCCGACGTGGGCCTCCGGCGTCGCCTGGCCGAACGCGACGAGCGTCAGCTCGCCGTTCTCGTCGCGGCGCTGGAGCACGCCGTGCGTGTACAGCAGCGTCTCGGCCGGCAGCGCCCGCACCCATGCATCGACGGCGAACTTCGGCGCCCCGGCGGGGACCTCGCCCTGCCCCAGGAGCGCCGCGGCCATCGCGCGCGACCCCGGCGACACCATGCCGATCACCGCCACGGCGCCGGGCGAGCCGGCGGGGAGCGACTCGAAGGACTGCAGCACCTGCATGCCCGCCGCCTCGGCCGCGGCGGCGACCTGGATCGCGTCCTGGAACTCGGCCCGCGCCAGCACCTCGCGCACGGCCTCGCCGACGCTCAGCCCTTGGCGCTCGGCGAGCAGCCGCTCGGCCTCTTGCTGCACCAGCGAGGAGACCTCGTCCAGCTGCGTGCCCGCCTCGGACACGACGCCGAGCGAGATGCTGGTCGGCGTCGAGAGCACGCGCTCGACGCGCGTCTGCACGGCGACGCCGAGGTAGTCGACCAGCTTGCGGCTCGCGTCGAGGACGGCCTCGCGGAACGCGACCGAACGGAGGCTGCCGAAGCTGGGGTGGGAGGGGTCGGCGGGGATGTTGCTGGCCCCGACCGTCACAAAACGGTCGTGGACCGGGTCGTAGCCTGCGGCGAGGCCCATCTCGTCGAGCGCGGCGCGGGCCGCCTGGCGGGCGGTCCGCTGCTCGCCGGCGGCGGGCGGGACGGCCCCGCCCACGCCGGCGCCGCGCTCGAGCTCGGGCGTGGTCTGCTCGACGGCTTGGATGGCGTCGATCTGGCCCGCCGCGACCGAGGCGGCGGCGAGACAGGCGGAGCCGAGGGCGAGCGATTGGATCAGGAGCTTCACGTTCGTTTCTCTTTCCGGGTGCGAAGGGACAGGCCCAAGAGGGGGGCCGGGACGGGGTCTACACGGAGAACCTGCGGAGAACGGGAGCGATCAGCGGCCGGTCGCAGCGGCCGACGCGACGCCGTTCCAGAGCACCTCGCGCCGCGCGCGCTCTTCGTAGTCGCGCTCGGCGGCGCCGCGGGCCAAGGCGCGGAGCTCCGCGCCCTGCTCGTCGCGCAGCCGCGCGAGATCACCGAGCAGCCCTTCGAGGTTGGTCGCCTCGTACTTGGCGTGGTCGGCCAGGGCCTGCTCGCGCTCGCGCATCCAGTCGATCAGGCGCTCGTTGCGCTCGAGCACGGCCACCTCGGTCTCGAGCGCGGCGGCCTGGCTGAGGAAGCGCGTGTACTCCTCCTCGCGCTCCACCAGGAGCGCCGCGATGCGGTCGCGCTGGGCGCCGAGGAGCTCGACCTGGAGCTCGATCTCCGCCCCGCGCGAAGCGTAGGCCGCGGCGGTCGACTCGGCGGTGACAAGGCGCTGGGTCAGCTCCTCATCCGAAGGCAGGAACGGCAGGCGCCGCTCGAGCGAGCCCGAGCGCACGGTATCCGCGGCCAGCGCCATCTGGGCGTGCAGGTCGTCGCGGTCGCGCCGCGCGAGCTCGACGACGCGCTGGGCCACGGTGTGCTCGTGCGCGAGCGCCGCGAGCTCGTCCTCCACGGCGGCGAGCTCGGCGCGGAAGCGGTCCAGCTCGCGCGGGTAGCTCTCGCGCAGCTCGGCGACCTGGAGGCGCAGCGCGGCCTGATCGTCGATCCCGCGGTCGACGAGCTCGGCCAGGTCGCGGCGCACCTGTCCGGCGAAGGCCGTGACGCGGGAAGTCCCCAGGAGGGCGGCGGCGGCGCCGACGCACGCGCCGGAGGCGAGCAGGAGCTTGAAGAGAGTCTTCATGATGAGATCGGTCGAAGTCGAGGTTGGGGTTGTCCAGCGGCGCCGATTCGCGCCGACGCGGGACTTGCCGCGGCGGACGCGGACTTGCACCCCCGGCTTCGATTTCTCCTGCCTGGAGAACGTGGTCGCACGACGGGTACGTCAGGCGACTGCCAGAAAAAGCGGGCGGCGCTCCGGCCGCGGGTTTCCCCGGGGAGGCCCGGCCGCGCCTACTCGGCGGGCCGCAGGCTGCGGCCGATCTGCCGCCGCAGCCGCACCTGGGCGCGGCGATAGAGCTCCTTCGCCGCCTCGACCGTCGGGCGGTCCAGGCGCCGGCGAATCGTCTCCCAGTCGTAGCCGTAGTACTCGCGCAGCAGGAGCACCCGGCGGTAGGCGCGGGGCTGGAGCCGCTCGACGTGGGCGTCGACGGCCTCCTGGGCCTCGGCGTAGATCGCCTCCTGCGAGGGCGAGGGCTCGCGCCCGGCCGGCTCGAAGCCCGGGCTGCTGCCCGTTCCCTGGACCGGCGCGTCGAGGCTCGCAAGGCGCGCCTGGTCGCGCCGCTGGGCGTCGTGGAAGCTGACGCGGTCGCGGATCTGGTTCTCGGCGACCTTGGTCAGCCAGCGCAGGATACTGGCGTGGTCGCGGACCTCGATCGTCGCGAGCTTGCGGACGGCGATGAGGTACACGTCCTGCATCAGATCGTCCGCCTCCAGCAGGCTCCGCAGCCGAGAGCCCATGCGGATGCGGACGATGCGGCGCAGGCGGTCCCGGTAGCGGCCGAGCAGCTCGCCCAGGGCGGCGTTGTCACCCTCCTGGAAGAGCCGCACGAGCTCCATCGAGCGCGTGAGGTCGGGCAGCGCCGGCTGGACGGTCGAGGGGGCGGAGTCGTCGGGTTTAGCGGGTGAGTCCATCCCGCCTCTCAGGGGGCGGTCGGCCGGGCCGGCCACACGCTTTTCCCGGCTTTCCGTCACCGTGTCCCGTCCGGCTCCTCGTCGAGGGCGCGCAGGCGCTGCTCGGCCTCGGCGATCAGCTCGACGACGAGCGCGTCGGGGTCGCCCGCGGCCTCGTCGCGGGTCGCCTCCAGCTCGGAGAGCGCGTCCAGCGCGGCAAAGCGGTTGGCGCGGCCGGCCTCGAGCACGGCGCGCAGGGCGAGTGCGACCCGCGAGCCGGCGCGGAAGTCCGGGTGCCAGCCGACGCGCTCGGGGATGCGGTCGAGGTCGGCCTCGGCCTCGTCCCACTGCGCCAGGCGCACGTGCAGCGCGGCCTCGGTCAGCGTGAACTCGGTCGTGGGAGAGGTCGCGTGCTGCGCGAACTCGGCCCACGCCAGGGCCTCGGCGCGGCGCGCGGGCGAGGCGTCCGCCTCACGGGCGACGCCCCAGGCCGCGAGGCCAAGCCGTCCGGGCACGTCGCCGGTCGCGCGCACCTGCCGGGCGCCGGCCAGGCGCTCGGCGGGCGTCCAGCCCGGGTGCGTGAGCGCGGCCTCGGCGGCGCGCGCGGCGAGCACGTGGGTGCCGAGGAGCTCCTCGACCTCCGGCGCGAGCCGCGTATCCATGCGCTCGCGCTCGAGGCGCGCCAGGCCCAGCTCGCGCGGGACCTGCGCGTGCCACAGGGTCACCCTGCGGTCGCGCCCCGCCACCGCGATCGAGCTTCCGTCGGGACGGAACGCGACGTCGAGCGAGGTCGTGTGTGGCAGACTGACCACCGGGCGCAGGGTCGCGGCGTCCCAGATCTGCACCGGGTCGCTCCAGCCGCCGCTCACCAGCCGCCGCCCGTCGGGCGAGAACGCCAAGGCCGCCGCCGGTGACGCGAGGCGCGTAGGCACCCGCTCGCGCACGAGGTCGCGCACGACGATGCCGCCGTTCACCGACGCCGAAGCCAGCGTGCCTTCGTCCGGCGATAGCGCGACCGCGCGCACCGCGCCGCCCTCGTGGTCGTCGAAGCGCGCCAGGGTCTCGCCGGTCTTGAGGTCGATGAGCAGCACGCTCCCCGCCTGCGTTCCGCACGCGGCGCGCCGGCCGCCGCCGTAGAGCGCCATCGAGCGCAGCGGCTCGCCGCGCCACACGACGCGCGAGCGCGACCCCTCGGCGGCGATCCACGTCCGCAGCGTGCCGTCGGACGAGGCGCTGACGAGTGCTCGCGGATGCTCGCGGAAGGCGACGGCGTGGACCTCGCCCTCGTGCCCGCCGAGGAGGTCGATCAGGGCGCCGCCGTCGGCGTCCCACAGGCCGACCTTCGTATCGGGCGAGCCCGACGCCACCAGGCGGCCGTCGGGCGACCACGCGACGTCCCAGATGCGGTCGCCGTGGCCGCGCAGCGCCGCCTCGCCCGCTCCGAGCTCGACGCTCCAGAGCCGCAGCGTGTGGTCGTCGCCGCCGGACGCCAGCCGCGTGCCGTCGGGCGAGAAGGCGGCGCTCCCCACGCCGCGCAGGTGGCCGGCCAGGCGCGTCTGCCCGGTCGGCGTCGCCGTATCCCATTGGCCGACGCGGCCGTCCCCGAGGGCGGCGTACAGCACCCGTCCGTCGCCGGGCAGCAGCAGGTCCGCGGCGCCGCCGGGGGCCGAGAAGAGCTCGCCCAGGTCGGCCAGGGTGTCGGGCTTGAGGAAGCGCACCTCGCCGTCGGCCGACGCGGCGACGAGCGCCCCGCCGGGGTGCAGCGCGAGGGTCAGCAGCCCGTGCTCGAAACCCGCGGACTCGGCGAGCGGCTCGGGGTCCAGGGCCCCGATCAGGTCGTCGACGGTCCACGCGCGCACGACGCGGTCGTCGCCTCCGGTGAAGAGCAGCTCGCCGGTCGCGTCGAACGAGAGCGCCGGGCAGGCCAGCAGCTCGTCGGTCGCGCGGAAGCTCGCGACGGCGTCCCAGCCGCGCACGCGCCACAGCGTGACCTCGCCGCGGTGGTTCACGCCGGCGACGTAGCGGCCCTTCGGGTCGAGCGCCAGCGCCAGCACCGTGCCCGGCGGCTCCATCGGGTCCTCCACGCGCCGCCCGCTCGGCACGTCCCACACCTGGACGCCGCCGGGCTTGCCGGCGGTCACCAGCCGCGCATCCGAGAGGAAGGCGAGGTCGTTCACCGTGCCCCCCCCTTCGTCGGACGACCAGCCGAAGCCGGCGACGCGCTGGCCCGTCGCCGCGCTCCAGAGCGCCAGCTCGTCCTCGCCGCCGGCGGCGATCAGCTCCTGGTCGGGGCTGAGGTCGACCGCCAGCAGCCGGCCGCGGTGCTTCATCGGCGCCGCGCGCAGCTCGCCGGTCGCGATCGACCACGCCAGCAGCCGGCCGTCGAGGCCGGCCGACGCCGCCCAGCTGCCGTCGCGCGAGGAGGCCAACGCGGTCGCCGCGCCGGCGTGGAGCTCGAAGGCCCCGAGCCCCGGCTCGACGCGCGCCCAGAAGTGGTGCCACTCCCAGTCGCGCAGCTCGGGGGCGACGCCCTCCAGGGCCGCCCGGGTCGCGAGGCCCGTGCCGTCGCGCTGGTCGGCGTCGGCCGTTCGCAGGGCCGACTCGTAGATCGCGCGGCGCAGCCGGTCGGCCTCGTCGCTCTTCATATAAAGGAAGCCGCCGACGAGAGCCGCGCCCAGGGCGACGACGAGGCCGAGCAGCGCCGCCGGCCCCGGGTTCCGCCGCACCCACTTGCGCAGCTGCGTCAACGCGCCGTCCTCGTAGGCGCGCACCGGCTTGCCCTCGAGGAAGGCGGCGAGGTCGTGCTCGAGCTCGGCCATCGAGGAATAGCGCTCCTCGGGCTCGCGCGCCATCGCCTTGGAGCAGATGGCGGCCAGCTCGCCCCGCACCTCGGGCGCGGCCTGGTCCAGCGGCGCGGGCTCGCCCTCCAGCACGCGCTTCAGGTGCGCGCGCTGGGAGAGCAGCGTCCCCGGCTCGGTGTACGGCATCCGGTCCGCGAGCACGTGGTAGAGGATCGCCCCGATCGAGTAGACGTCCGAGCGCGGATCGACCGAGTCGCGCTCGCCGCGCGCCTGCTCGGGCGCCATGTAGGCGGGGGTCCCCAGCACGACGCCGTGCTGGGTGAGCGCCGCGGGCGTGCCCCCCGCTGCGTCGTCGTCCGCGCCTTGGCCGTCGAGCGCCGCCACGGTCCTCCCGTCGACGCTGCGCGCGAGGCCCCAGTCCATGACGTAGACCTCGCCGAAGTCCCCCACCATGAGGTTGTCGGGCTTGAGGTCGCGGTGCAGCAGCCCGCGCCCGTGGGCGTAGCGCAGCGCCTCGCAGGCCCGGCGCAACACGCCGAGGACGCGCTCGACCGTCCAGCCGCCGCGCCCCGCGCGCAGGTCGCCCAGGACCTCGGTCAGCGTCCGGCCCTCGACCAGCTTCATCAAGAAGAAGACCCGGTCCTGGTCGTCCACGCCGAGGTCGTGGATCGGGACGATGCCGGGGTGGTTCAGGCGGCCGGTGTACACGGCCTCGACGAGGAGCCGCGCGAGCGTCGAGCTGGACCGGCTATCCAGGTCGCGCGGCAACACCTTCATCGCGACGTGGCGCTCGAGATTGCGGTCCCAGACGCGGTAGACGACCCCCATCCCGCCGCGGCCGATCTCCTCGCGGACCTCGTAGCGCTCGGGGTCCGGGCGCCGCACCGCAAGCCGGCCGACGAAGGCCCGGACCCGGTCGACCACCGCGCCGGTGGGCTCGGGCAGGCCGCCCCGGCGGAGGACGCTCTGCCCGCGCTCGGAGTCGTCGTGGAACCCCCGCAGGTCGTCGGCGTGGGCCGGATGTCGGCGGCCGAAGGCCTCGATCGTCAGATCCGGGTCGGCCTCGCGCTCCAGGACGAACGCGAGGTAGAGCTGCTCGACCTCGCTCTCGGCGGAGACCAGGCCGTTGGATGCTTCGGAGGCCATCCAGGTTTCAACGTCATCTGGGCCTGCCATCGGCCGAAATTCGCCGGCCTTTCTGCGTGGCGTCCGGGCCGCTCCGGGCTACCGCAGCAGCTGGAGCTCGAAGAAGTCGAACATCAGCGGGGTCGCGGGCACCCCGGTGTGGAGCGGCTCGTTGGGCTGGAGCGGCGAGGGGATCTGGCCCGGCCAGGTGTGCCCGCCGTCGAGCGCGAGGAAGTACCACGTATCCGCCAGCGACGGCGGCCCCGACGCGAAGAGCAGCGCGGGCCCCTGCACCAGCGGCGCCGCCGGAAGCGCGCCGCCGTTGACCGCGAAGAACGGCAGGATCGTCTCGAGCTGGCTGGGGAGCTCGGGGGTGGCCGGGCCGCTGCCGGAGCCGCCCGCGAACGGGATGGCCTCGTCCAGGAGGCCGTGGATCGCGAGCACCGGCAGCGGTGTGGTTGGCGGCGCGGTCAGGAGCGCTCCGGAAACGGGCGCGATGGCGGTGAGCAGCTCGGGTACCTCGACCGCCAGCCGGTACGTCATCATCGCCCCGTTCGACATGCCGGTCGAGAAGACCGCCCCGGGGTCGACCGCGTAGGTCGCCGAGAGCTTGGCGAGCAGGTCGACGAAGAAGCCGACGTCGTCGATGCCGTTCTCCATCGCGTAGGTGCAGCAGTCGCCCGCGTTCCAGGTCTCGAAGAGGAAGAACGGCGGGCCGCCGAACTCGCCCGTGCCCTCGGGGAAGACCGCGATCCAGCCGCGCTCCTCGGCCTCCTCGACGATGCCGTAGGCCTCCGACGCATGGGTCGCGTTGGCGCCGCCGCCGTGGAACGCAAAGAGGACCGGCACCGGGACGGAAGGGTCGTAGTCGGTCGGCACATAGACGCGGTACCAGCGCAGCATCCCTCCGGAGAGGATCGCCTGCAGGGAGAGCTCCGCCCCGGGCGCCGCGCGCGGAGCCGGCGGCACCGGCTGCGGGGCGGGCGGAAGGAGGAGCGGCAGGACGAGGGGCGCGAGCAGCATGGGGGTGGCCTTTCCCGGCGGCGCAGGTGGATCGAGCGGTCGAACGCCCCCGCGAACGCGCGGTTCCGCCCAACCCTCTCAGGGTACTAGCTGGAGCTCGAAGAAGTCGAAAATCAGCCGCGACGCGGCGGCGTTCGCCTCTCGAAGGGCGGCGGGGACGGTCGATAGAACGCCCCGACGCGCGCTCGGTTCCGCGGGTGGCCCACGGAGCCGCCCGGGCTTGGGGGAGACCCGTTCGCGTCCTATAGAAGGCCTGTGAGGCAGGATCGATCGAAAAACACCGCCGCGCGCTCGGGCTGGACGCTGCGGCTGGGGCGCTTCCTCGGAATCGACGTGTTCGTGCACGTCACGCTGCTGCTCCTCTTGGGGGTCTTAGCGGCGGTGCAGCTGGTCGGGGGGGGACCGCCGGCCGCGGCGGCCTGGACGGTGTTGAGCCTGGGGGCGGTGTTCTCGTTTGTGCTGCTGCACGAGTACGGGCACGCGCTCGCCGCGCGGCGCTACGGGATCGCGACGCGCGACATCACGCTGCTCCCGATCGGCGGCGTAGCCCAGCTGGAGCGCATGCCCGAGCGGCCGCGCGAGGAGCTGGTGGTGGCGCTCGCGGGCCCCGCGGTCAACCTCGCGCTCGCGCTGCTCGCGGCGGTCGGCTTGGCCGCCACGCTGGTGCCCGGCGTGCCGGCGGTCGCGGCGCTCCGGGGCGCGCTGGCCTTCGCGCTGCTCTCGAACGGACTCCTCTTCGCCTTCAACCTGCTGCCCGCGCTGCCGATGGACGGCGGGCGCGTGCTGCGGGCGCTGCTCGCGATGCGGCTCGGATCGCTCCGCGCGACCGAGCTGGCCGCGCGCGTCGGGCGCCTGTTCGCGGTGGGGCTCGGCGTCATCGGGCTGTTCGCGAACCCGGTCCTGATCCTGATCGCGGCCTTCGTGTGGTTCGGGGCGGCGCAGGAGACGTACTTCGCCCGCGCCCGGGCGGGGCTGCAGGGCGCCTCGGTCGCGAGCGCGATGGCGACCGACATCCTGACCCTCTCGCCCACCGATCGGCTCAGCGACGTGGCCGAGCTCGCGCGGCACGGGTCGCAGCGGCACTACCCGGTCGTCCACGACGGCGCGCTCGTCGGCGTGCTGCACGACCGCGACCTCCTGCGCGCCCTGGGTGAAGAACGCTTCAGCTCGGTGGCGAGCGTGATGCGCGCCGAGCTGGAGGCCGCGCGACCCGCGGACGACCTCCTGGTGGTTTTCACGCGGCTGGCGCAGACGCCCTATGGGGCGCTGCCGGTGGTCGAGGGCACGCGCCTCGTCGGGCTGATCACGCGCGACGGGCTCCAGCGCTTCCTGGCGCTGCGCGGGCTGGCGGGTCCGACGACCGCCTGAGCCCGAAGCGCGGCGCGGACGGTCCTTCCTCCGCCTCCGCCAATCCCTACAATCGCCCCTGGATGGGCCCCGCGACCGGCGAAGTCGACCTCGAGCAGACCGCGGCGGACACCGCGGTGGTGCGGCTACGCGGCAGCTGGAAGGTCGGCGGCGAAGCGCCCAAGGCGGGCGAGGTGCTGGCGCGCGCCGGCAGCGGCACGCGCCGCCTGGTGCTCGACGGCGCGGCCATCGCCGAATGGGACACCTGGCTGCTCGCGTTCCTGGTGCAGCTGGAGCGCGAGGGCGAGGCGCGCCGCATCGAGACCGACCGCAGCGGGCTGCCGGACGGACCGCGCAAGCTGCTCGAGCTGGTGTTCGCCGTCCCCGAGCGCGAGACCGGCAAGGACGGCGGCGAGGCCCCCTACTTCGAGCGCGTCGGGCGCCGCGCGGTCGAGCTCGGCACCGGCGCGCGCGAGGTGCTGACGTTCCTCGGCGAGTCGACGCTGTCCTTCGGCCGGCTGCTCGCGGGACGCGCGCGCTTCCGGCGCTCGGACCTGGCGCTCGCCGTCCAGGAGTGCGGGATCGAGGCCCTGGGCATCGTCGGGCTCATCAGCTTCCTGGTCGGGCTGATCCTGGCTTTCATGGGCGCCGTCCAGCTCAAGATCTTCGGCGCCGAGGTCTACGTCGCGGACCTGGTGGCGATCGGCATGGCGCGCGAGATGGCGCCGATGATGACCGGCATCCTGATGGCCGGGCGGACGGGCGCGGCCTACGCCGCCCAGCTCGGGACGATGACGGTGAACGAGGAGATCGACTCGCTGCGCACCCTGGGCTTCTCGCCGATGGACCTCCTGGTGCTGCCGCGCATGCTGGCGCTGATGCTGATGATGCCGCTGCTCACCGTCTACGCCAACGCGATGGGCATCCTGGGGGGCTCGCTGGTCGGCGTGGGCGTGCTGCACATCTCGCCCGGGCTCTACTGGCTCCACACGACCGAGGCGGCCTCCCTGGGCGACTTCGGCGTCGGGCTGATCAAGGCCGCCGTGATCGGCGTGCTCGTCGCGGTCGCCGGCTGCATGCGCGGGATGCAGTGCGGCCGCAGCGCGTCGGCGGTCGGGCTCGCGGCCACCTCCGCCGTCGTCACCGGCATCGTCGCGATCGTCGTTTCCGAGGCCGTGTTCGCGGTCGTGCTCGAGACGCTGGGGATCTAGCCATGGAGCCGGGCGAGACGCAGATCGAGGTGCGCGGCCTGACGATGGCCTACGGCGACTTCGTCATCCAGCGCGACCTCAGCTTCGACATCCGGCGCGGCGACGTCTTCGTCATCATGGGCGACTCGGGCTGCGGCAAGAGCACGCTGCTGCGACACTTCATCGGGCTCAAGTCGCCGGCCGCGGGGACGATCCACTACGACGGCATGAGCTTCTGGGAGGCCGAGCCGGAAGAGCGCGTCCAGGTGATGCGCCGCTTCGGCGTGCTGTTCCAGAGCGGCGCCCTCTGGAGCTCGATGACCCTGGCCGAGAACGTCGGCCTGCCGCTCGAGGAGTACACCGACCTCAGCAGGGCCGAGATCCGCGAGCTCGCCTCGGTGAAGCTCGCGCTGGTCGGGCTCGCCGGCTTCGAGGACTTCCATCCCTCGGAGATCAGCGGCGGGATGCGCAAGCGCGCCGGCCTGGCGCGGGCGATGGCGCTCGACCCCGAGATCCTCTTCTTCGACGAGCCCTCGGCCGGCCTCGACCCGATCAGCTCGCGCCGGCTCGACGAGCTGATCCTCGAGCTGCGCGAGAGCCTCGGCTCGACCATCGTCGTGGTGACGCACGAGCTGGCCAGCATCTTCTCGATCGGCAACAATTCGATCTTCCTCGACGCCGAGGAGCGCACGATGATCGCCCAGGGACACCCGCAAGAGCTGCTCGAGCACTGCACGAACCCCAAGGTCCGCACCTTCCTGCGGCGCGGCGAATCGGAGGCCTCACATGGCTAAGAAGGCCAACCCCACCCTGATCGGCGCCTTCGTCGTCGGCGCGGTCGCGTTCTCGGTCGGCGCGGTGCTGGCCTTCGGCAGCGGGCTCTATCTGGAGGAGCACGACCAGGCCGTCGCCTTCTTCGGATCGTCGGTCGACGGCCTCGACGTCGGCGCGCCGGTGAAGTACCGCGGCGTCGGTGTCGGGACCGTGACGGACATCGGCGCGGTCTGGGACAACCGCAGCGAGACGATCCGCATCCCGGTCGAGCTGACGTTCACCGGCGAGAGCTTCGAGGGCCAGGACGACCTCTTCCGCGGGCTGGACCCGGACGATTTCCTGGACCACCTGATCGACCTCGGCCTGCGCGCCGAGCTCAAGCAGAGCAGCTTCGTGACCGGCAAGCTGTTCGTCTCGCTCGACTTCCAGCCCGACACGCCGGTCGAGCTCGTCGGGGGGAGCCCCCTACCCGAGGTCCCGACCACTCCGGGCCGCTTCGAGGCCATCGTCCAGAGCCTCGAGGAGCTCCCGCTCAACGAGCTGATCGACGGCGGCGTCGACACGGTCGACTCGATCGGCCGGCTGGCGAGCGACCCGCGCATCGGCGAGGTCTTGTCCGACCTGAGCCGGCTGCTGAAGACGCTGGAGGCGGAGATCCCGCCGCTCTCCGCCTCGGCGCAGGAGACGATGGCCGAGGCCCAGACGCTGATGCGCACGGCCGACGCCGAGCTCCAGGCGGTGTCGGTCGATCTCCGCAAGCTGCTGCAGACCACCGAAGCCGGCGTGGACCCGACGGTCACCGCGGCGATCGCGGCGCTCGGGCGCACCGAGGAGGCGGCGGCGGGGGTGGCGGAGCTCGTGCAGCCCGAGTCGCACCTCGTCGATCGCCTGGCACTCCTGCTCGAGGAGCTGTCCGGCGCCGCGCGCTCGCTGCGCGCGCTGACCAGCTACCTCGAGCGCCACCCCGAGGCGCTGATCTCCGGCAAGCGGCCCTGAGAGGGCGGGGGCTTTTTCGAGGGTCGGTGTCCGAATGCCGCCACGCCGCGCCTATCGAAGGCCAGGAAACCGGCTGGGAGGGGTCCCCCTTCGGGCCCGGCGGGCCGCGCGGCTCCTCCGGGCGCGCCGCGCGGGCGGGTTAGGATGGTCGCATGGCCCCCGAGACGACCCGCGCGACGCTCCTCTCCCGCGTCCGGGACAAGCACGACCAGAGCTCTTGGCGTGAGTTCGACGCGCACTACCGCGCCCTCATCCTGCGCTACTGCCGCCGCAGCGGCCTGCAGGAGAGCGATGCGGAGGACGTGCGCCAGGCGCTGATGCTCCGCCTCGCCCAGACCATGCAGTCCTTCACCTACCGCCCCGAGCTGGGCCGCTTCCGCGACTACCTGCGCCGGGCGGTGCGCAACGAGATCTCCGCCCAGCTCGCGGCCCGGGCGCGGCGGCGGGTCGAGGGCGCGGTCGAGGCCCTCGAGGCGCTCCCGGCCGACGACGCGGGCGAGGTCGACGAGGCCTGGGAGGCCGAGTGGCGCGCCCACCACCTGCGCGTCGCGATGGACAAGGCGCGCCGCTCGTTCCAAGGGCCCGCACTCGCCATCTTCGAGGGCCTCTTGGCCGGCGAGTCGGTCGAGCGCGTCGCGCGCTCCAACGGCGTCAGCGCCGACGTGGTCTACAAGTCGAAGAGCCGCGTGCGCGACTTCCTGCGCCAGCGGATCGCCGAGCAGCTGCGCGAAGAGGAGTTCCCCGAGCTTGGTTGATCGACGTCTCTCGGCCGACCTGGGCGAGTTCGGGTTCGAGTCGCCCAGCGACCCGTGGCTGGCCGAGCTGGCCGACGCCCTCGCTCCCCAGGAGCTGGGCACGATCGGCGCCTACGAGATCCAGGGCGAGGTCGGCCGCGGGGGCCAGGGCGTCGTGTACCGCGCGCGCCAGGCCGGCACCCAGCGCGACATCGCGCTCAAGCGCCTGGTCGAGGGCCGCTTTGCCTCCCCCGCCGCCCACCGGCGCTTCGAGCGCGAGGTCGAGACCGCCTCCGGCCTGCGCCACCCCGGCATCGTCACGGTGCTGGGCTTCGAGGTCGTCGAGGACGTGCCGACGATGGCGATGCAGTGGGTCGAGGGACGCCCGATCGACGCCTGGGCACGCGACATCCACGGCGCGGACCGCCATCCGCGCGTGCTGCGCTGCTTCCTGCGCCTCTGCGAGGCGGTCGAGCACGCGCACCGCAACGGCGTACTGCACCTGGACCTCAAGCCGTCGAACGTCCTGGTAGACGGCGAGGACCGCCCGGTCGTGCTCGACTTCGGACTCGCGCGCTTCTCGCGCGACGACCACGCCGCCACCCGCAGCGGTTTCCTCGGCACCTTCGCGTACGCCTCGCCCGAGCAGCTGCGCGGGGCGCGGGACACGCTCGACGCGCGCAGCGACGTGTACTCGCTGGGCGTGCTGCTGTACGAGGTGCTCACCGGTTCGCTGCCGTTCGCCTTCGCCGACGCCGTGGCGCCCGCGCTCGCCGAGCAGGAGGCCGGCCGCTACGAGCGCGTCTCGGCGAGCCTGCCCGCGCTCCCGCGGCTGCGGCGCCGCGAGCTCGACGCCATCGTCGGCTCGGCGCTGGCCCCGGACCGCGCCGAGCGCTACTCGACAGCGGCCGCGCTCGCCGACGACCTGCGCCGCCTCCTCGACGAGCGACCGGTGCTCGCGCACCCGCCCAGCCTCACCTACGAACTGCGCAAGCTCGCGCGGACGCACCGCGCCGCCTTCGCGCTGGCCGGCCTGCTGGTGCTGCTCAGCGTCGCCTTCGGGGCCTTCGCGTGGGCGCAGGGCCGCGCGCTGGCGCGCCAGGGCGAGCGCGAGCGCGAGGCGCGCAAGGCGGCGGAGACCGCCGAGGGCCTGGCGCAGTCCGAGGCGCGGGCGCGGGCCGACATGCTCTCGTACCTGCTCGACGACGTCTTCGAGCTCGCGCGTCCGGCCGAGCTTGGAGCCGAGGCGACGATCAGCCAGCTGCTCGACCTCGCCGCGGAGCGCGCGGGCTATCGCTTCGCCGGCTCGCCCCACACCGAGGCCGAGCTGCGCAGCAAGCTGGGCGCGGTGTACTGGAACCTGGGGCGCCTGCGCGAGGCGGAGCGCGAGCAGCGCCTCGGCCTCCAGCTGGCCGAGGGCGACGAGTCGCTCGTCGCACACCTCGAAGTCCAACTCGCGAGCACGCTGTGCTCGAACCAGCAGCTCGACGAGGGGCTGGAGCTCTTCGAGCGCGCGGTGGCGCACGCCGACCTGCTCGATAAAGCCACGCGCTACCGGATGCGGCACCAGCGCGGATTGGGGCTGATGCGGGCGGGGCGCATCGAGGAGTCGATGGAGTCGCTCCAGCTCGGCCTGAGGCTCGCCCGCGCGACCGCGGACGGCGGACAGATCGTCAGCGCCATCGCGACGCTCGGCCTGGCCACCGCGAACAGCGGGGATCTGGCCGAGGCGCGGACGCTGTACCTGGAGGCGATCGAGCTCGCCCGCGAGCACTGCGGCTCCGACTGCGTCAAGCTGTCGGAGACCCTCAGCTACCTGAGCGACATCGAGCAGGTCCAGGGCTACCTCGCCGACGGCATCAGGCACGCGCGGGAGGCGCTCGAGCTCGACGTCGCGTTCTACGGCGAAGAGCACATCCTGGTGGTCTCCGACCTCGGCAACCTCGGCGAGATGCTGAGCGAGTCCGGCCAGCTCGAGCAGGCCGAGGAGATGCTAGGGCGCGCGGTGCAGCTTTCTGAAGCGCTGCGCGGAAGCGGCTCGATCATCACCGATGTCCACCGCCTCCGCCTGGTGACGAACAGGCTTCGACGCGGCCACACCGAGGGCGCGCTCGAAGAGCTGGAACGCATCCACGCCGGCATGACGCAGAGCTTCGGCGAGCTCGCGAACTGGACGCGCAAGTGCTTCGACGCCGTGCTCGCGGCGCGGCGCGCCGACGAAGCCGTCGCGGCTCGCGCGCAGGGAATGGAGCGGCTCCTCGCGCAGGAGGACGGGCGCGACGAGGCGGAGAAGCGAGCCAACGTGGCGCGGCTGGATGCGGAGATCCTCTTCGCCCGCGGCCGCGTCGACGAGGCGCGCGAGCTGCTGCTCGGCAAGCTCGCCGAGCTCCGAGCCGCTCCGGTCGACCCGGAGAAGGTCGCGAACCACACGCGGCGGCTCGCGGCGTACTACCGCGGCGCGGGGGATGAAGGCCTCGCCGCCGCGCTGGAGGCGGCGGGCTCGGACTAGCCGGCCGCCGGCGCCGGGCGCAGGTTGCGCACCCGGTCGCCGCACCCGGTGGGCGCGGCGCCGACTCGTGTCCTGAGTCAGAGGTCCGTCGTCACATTCCGTTCCCTGTCGGTTCCTGGCAAGGCGCGACGACGACTGCGTCTCCAGGACGCTACGCCGAGGAGGAGCAACGCCGCCAGGGGCTGACAGCGAGCGGGATGTGACGCCAAACTGCTGACTCAGGACACTAGCGCAGAAAGCGCTGGGGCACCGAGCCGTCGCCCGTGCGCTCGCCCGCGAGCAGCCACGACAGCCGGAAGCGCGCGATCGTGCCGCCGCCCTCCGGGCCGCCTTCGAAGAGCAGGTAGACCCAGCCCTCGCTCGGCGTTCCGGGTCGACCGGCGGCGAGCGAGGAGTAGGCGCTGGCGCCCTCGAACACCAGCCGCTTGGCCGGCCAGGTGCGGCCGCCGTCGAAGCTGGCCCACACGGTAACGCGCTCGCGCGTCGCGTTGGCCGTGTCGAGGTTGCTGAAGAGCAGCACGTCCTCGCCCTCGATCGGGAGCCGCACCAATCCGCCCATGCAGCCGTAGGAGCGGTGCTGGTGGCCGTCGGGGAGCACGTCGACGACGTGCCACCCGGTCCAGGTCTCGCCGCCGTCGTCGCTCCAGGCGGCGCGCCGGCGGGTGTTGTCGGGACGCTCCTCCCAGTGGACGCGCGAGTTGTAGTAGATGCGCCCCGAGCGCAGCTCGGCCACCGCCGCCTCGCCCGTGCCGTTCTCGGGGAACGGGTCGCTGGTGCTCCAGGTGCGCCCGCCGTCGTCGCTGTAGATCGCGTTGGTGTAGTGGTCGGGCCAGCGCTCGCGCTCGTTCGCGCCGGCGTACCAGCGCGAAGGGCGCAGCAGGCGCCCGGCGTGCCGCCCGCGCCGCAGCGTGATCCCGTGCTCGTTCATGTGCATCGACGGCGCGTTGCCGAAGCGGTCGGGGTGGACCGTCGCGTCCTCGGCGAGCCACGTGCGGCCGTCGTCTTCGCTGCGGTACACGGTGATCGCGGCGGGCGGGTGCCCCGCCTCGACGAAGGCCAGGACGTCGCCGCTCTCCTCATCGACGGTCGTGCCTCCGCCCTGGAAGCCCGGATCGGCCACGTCGATCTCCGGGCCGAACGTCGCGCCGCCGTCTTCGCTGCGCCGCGCCCGCACGGCGCTGGCGCCCCAGGTGAGCAGCACCGTGCCCTCGCGCGTGACCACCGCGTTCGGGAAGCGTCCGCCCGCGAAGACCTGCTGCAGCTCGATTCGCGGCGCAGCCAGGAACGGTTCGGGCGGGCCGTCGTGCGCGGCCGGAGCGGCACAGGCGGCGAGCAGCAGCCCGGTGGCGATGAGGGCGGCTCTACGGGCGTTTCGGAGCATCAGCGCGGTTCCTCGAGCAGCAGATAGAGCACGTTGTCGGTGAAGGCCGGATCCTGGGTGAGGCCCAGGTGATCGGTGAAGAGGAAGACGACCTGGGTCCAGGCGATCGGCGAGCGCATGCGCGGCGTCCATTCCTGCCCCACGCGCTCGTCCATCAGGGCCGAGCTCCGCAGCACCGTGCCGTCGCCCGGCGCGCTCTCGGCGACGCGCAGCGCGCCGCCCTCGCGGTCGACCTCGACCACCGCGGGCGTCGACGCGGCGTCGCCGGCGAAGAGATAGAGCTCCAGCCCCGCGGGTCGCGGAGCGGGCGCGTCGAGGGCCGCGGTCACGCGCTCGGCGCGCCGCAGGCACTTGGCGAGGTGGTCGAGCGCGATGCGGCGGCGCTCGCGCTTGTCGCGCACCTCCGGCAGCAGCCGGCGCAGCACGCGGTCCTGGCGCGGGTCCGCGAGCCCCCAGCCGTAGCGCTCCCACAGCTCGGGCGCGAAGAGATCGCCCACCGGCCGCGGCGCGTCGCCCGCCTCGCGCACCGCCCCGTGCCGCGGCCGCGGCAGCAGCTGGTACGCCGACGGCAGCGTGCCGATCACCGCCGGCGGATACCTCGGGAGCAGCAGCCCAAAGCTCACGCCCTCGGTCAGGTCGAGCACCGCCTGGGCCGAGCCCGCGTTGGGCGGCGCGACCAGCACCGCGCGCTCGACGTGCTCGGCGCCCGCCCAGGTGACGTCGGGCAGCGGGCCGTCGTCCGTGAGCTCGGCGTCGCCATAGCGCAGGTAGTAGCGCGCCAGGAGCCCGCCCATCGAGTGCGCGACGAGGTCGAAGCGGACCTCGTCCGCCCTGCCGTAGCGCGCCTCGAGCTCGGCCTCGACGTAGGCCTTCTTTTCGAGCACGAAGGCGTGCAGCGCGCGCGCGTTCTCGGCCAGGTCGCGGCGCCAGTCGTAGTCGAACTGGAAGCAGGTGAAGTGGTCCTCGCCGTAGTCGACGACCCCGAGCTCGCCCAGCAGCTGGTCGCGATAGCGCCCGACCCCGAGCGCGGCGAGGATGTGCAGGTACGCGTCCATCACGATCGGCAGCCCGAGGAAGCGCACGCGCAGCCGGTCGAGCGCGCCGTCGGGGCGGGCGCCGTCGCGCAGCTCGTGCAGCGCGCGTCCCTCCTCCATCGGCAGCGCGAAGAGGCGCGCGCCCTCGGCGGTGCCCGGGTCGGCGAAGTCGCCGGCGAAGGCGCCCCACACCGTGCTGCCGCTGTCGGCGTCGACCAGGCGTGAGCCCAGGATGCCGGGGATGACGATCACCGGATTGCGGTAGCGGTCGTCGACGCGCGCCGCGTGGTCGTAGATGCGGCCGAGGTCGGCCACCGGCGGGCCGGAGCAACCGCCGAGCAAAAGGACGAGCGTCAGCCCGAGCCCGAGCGCCCTCATCGCGCGGCGGCGCGGGCCCGCTCCCGCGCGGCGACGAAGGCGCGCACCGAGCGCTCGACGTCCTCCTCGGTGGTCGCCCAGGAGCACACGCTCACCCGGATCACCTGGCGGCCCCGCCAGACCGAGCCGCCGCACCAGCACTCGCCGGAGGCCTGCACCTCGGCCAGCGTCCGCGTCGTCTCGTGGTCGTCACCACACGAGGCGAGCACCTGGTTGAAGCACACCTCGTTGAGCACGTCGAAGCCCTCCGCCCGCAGCCGCTCGGCGAACAGCCGCGCCAGGGCGCACAGCCGGTCGACCAGCTCGGCCACGCCGCTCCTGCCGAGCGTCCGCAGCACGGCCCACAGCTCGACGGCGCGCGCGCGCTTCGACATCGACGGCGTGTAGCACATGCCGTCGCGCTCGGCGCCCGGCTCGAGGTAGGCGGCCGTCGCCCCGAGCGCCGCGACCAGCGCCGCGCGGTGCCGGCAGAGCACCACGCCGCAGTCGTACGGCACGTTGAGCGTCTTGTGCGCGTCGGCGGCCCACGAGTCGGCCTGCTCGATCCCGCCGTAGAGCGACGCGAGCGAAGGCGACGCGCCGGCCCATAGCCCGAACGCGCCGTCGACGTGCACCCAGCCGCCCGCGGCGTGGACGCGCTCGCACACCTCGCCGATCGGGTCGAAGGCGCCCGAGTTCACGTTGCCCGCCTGGGTGACGACCAGCGCTTCGCCGTCGAGCTCGGGGAAGCGGTCGAGCCGCATGCGCCCCTGGTCGTCGACCGGCACAATCTCTGCGCGCTCGGTCCCGAGGCCGAGCAGCGCGAGCGCCTTCTTCACCGCCGCGTGCGCGTCGGCGCCGAGGATCAAGCGGATCGGCGGCGCGCCGTAGAGCCCGGCCTCGGCCACGTTCCAGCCCTGCCGCGCAAGCAGCTCGCCGCGCGCCGCCGCCAGCGCGCACACGTTCGCGAGCGTCGTGCCGGTGACGAAGCCCGCGGCCGTGCCGGCCGGAAGCCCGAGCAGCTCGGCGACCCAGCGCTCGCACAGCTCCTCGAGCTTGTTCGCGACCGGCGACATCGCCGACACCGCGGTGTTCTGATCCCACGCATCCCCCAACCAACGCGCCGCGAGCCCGACCGGCAGCGAGCCGCCGGTCACGAAGCCGAAGTAGCGCCCGCCGGTCTGCGCCGCGGTCGCGGGCGACCCGACGCGGTCGAGCTGCGCGAGCACGGTTTCGGGGTCGGAGGGCCCGTCGGGCAGCGGGCCGTCGAGCTCGGCCAGCGCGGCGATGGACGCGGCATCGGGAAAGGCGCGCCGGTCGCGCGCGCCCGCGACGTAACGCTCGGCGTAGGCGTGCGCCTGGCGGAGGAGCTCGGAGGGGTCGTTCGGCACCGCCTCAAGATAGCGGCGATCGCCCGCGCCGGCACGGGCGCGGAAAAGACGAGAGCCCCGCGACCGACTCGGCCGCAGGGCTCTCCACTCACGAAGGGCGGCTCGCCTCCCCGCCCTTCGGTGCATGCGGGGCGTCGAAGCGTCCCCTACTGATTGACCGACGAGATCAACATGCCCTGCCACCAGGAGTCGCTGTTCTGGCGGTACAGCGTCACCTGCGACTGGTTGTTCGCGTTGAACGCGGTGCCGAGGATGAGGTTGACCTGCACCACCTGGTCGGAGTTCGAGACGATGTTGGCCGAGCCGGCCGTGGACGGGCTGCCGAAGTTCTCGACGATGCCGATCACGTCTCCCGAGTTGGTCACGGCGGTGCCGTAGCAGATGATCGAGGGCTGCGGCGAGGCCTCCCAGCTGACCCGCAGGCCGCCGTTGGTGCCGTCGCGCTCGAGCTGGATGTTGCCGCCGCTCGCGATGACCGTGCCCGCGGCCGTCTGGGTCGACAGGAGCCGGCGGACGATGACCCCGGCGTTGTTGGTGTGGGTTTCACCGGTCTCCGCGCCCATGCGGACCCGGCCGCGCATGCGCGCGTTGCCGTCGACGTCGAACTTGGACGTCGGGTTGATCCCGACGCCGACGTTGCCGCCGTCGTAGAACATCTTCGAGCCGCTCACCGTCCAGAGCGCGTCGCTGCCGTCCGCGCCGGCGTCGCCGGCCGGCCCCTGCGCGCCGGCAGGTCCCTGGGGACCGGTGGCACCCTGCGGACCGGTCGGGCCCTGCGCCCCCGCGGGGCCCTGCGGTCCGGCAGCGCCCTGCGGGCCGGCGGGCCCCTGCGCACCGGTCTCGCCCTGCGCGCCGGTCGGGCCCTGCGGGCCCGTCGCTCCGGTCGGGCCAACGGGACCAGCCGGGCCGGCGGGACCGGTCGCGCCCTGCAGCGTCGCGGTCGACTGCACCGTGCCGTCGGGGAAGACGACGCCGACGCTGCGCGTGCGGATCGCGCCTTCGACGTCCAGCGCCTCGAGCGGGTCCACGTTGCCGATGCCGACGAAGCCGGACATCGCGTCGACGAAGAAGTCCTGGCTCAGCGGATAGAGCTCTCCGAGAACCGGCACGCTGGAAGCCACGAGGCAGTCGCCCGTCGCCTGGTCGCGCAGCGCGTTCACGCAGCCCGCGGTCCCGGCGATCTCGGTGCCCGGCGAGCCGGCGCCGATGACGCTCGGCGACGCGCTGGAGACACCGAGGCTGACCTTCGAGAAGGAGCCGCCGCCGAGGTTGCGGTAGAGCGACATGCCGGCCGCTCCGTCGAGCTGCAGGTCCGGCAGCTGGTCGCCGTCGAAGTCTCGCCACGAGGCGGCGTAGATCGGCCCCGAAAGGTCCAGGCCGCTCGCCGCGTCGACGGCCAGGAAGGCGCCCGAGCGGCTGCCGCGGAAGAGCCGGCTCTCGCCGCGCGGCGCCACGACGAAGAGGTCGGCGCGGCCGTCGCGGTCGTAGTCGGCCCACTCGGCGGCGACCGCGCCGCGCAGCCCGCCGAGGCCGGCGGCCACGGTGACGTCCTGGAAGCCGCCGTCGCCGGTGTTGCGCAGCAGGCGCAGCCCGCCGCGCTCGACCTGGACGAGGTCGTCGAGGCCGTCGGCGTCATAGTCGGTCCAGGAGGCGGACGTTCCCTGCTGCGTCGGAGAGGCGGGCAGGGGCGAGATCAGCGAAGCGGAGAGGAGCAGCGGGGTCCACATGGCGGGGCTCTGTTCTGGGAGTCGAAGTCGGAGGGAGCGCCGGGCACCTCCCGGCTTCGCCCCTGCCAACGCGGTCCGCTTCCCGCCACTGAAACCGAAAACCGAGAATCGCACTCCAGACACCCGCGCTGGGCTGTCCGGAGCGCGATGAGCCGCAGCTACGCCGCAGCGAGCTCCCACATCACGACCTCGGCGTCCTCGACGCCGACGAGCGCCAGCCGCTCCTCGGCGTCGATCGCGGCGCCGTCGCCGGCACCGAGCTCCTGACCGTTGAGCTCGACCCGCCCGCGCGCCACGTGCAGCCACGCGGAGCGGCCCGCGTCGAGCGCGTGCTGCGCTTCTTCGCCAGCGGCGAGCAGGCCGGCGTACAGCCGCGCGTCCTGGTCGATCGTCAGCGAGCCGTCCGCGCCGTCGGGCGACACGACGAGCCGCAGCGCGCCGCGTCGCTCCTCCTCGGAGAAGGCGCGCTGCTCGTAGCGCGGCTCGGTGCCCTGGCGGCGCGGGAAGACCCACATCTGCAGCAGGTGCAGCGGCTCGTCCGCCGACGCGTTGTACTCGCTGTGCGTGACGCCCGAGCCGGCGGACATCAGCTGCACCTCGCCGGGACGCACCTGCGCGCCGTTGCCCATGCTGTCGCGGTGCTCCAGCACGCCGTCGAGCACGTAGGTCACGATCTCCATGTCGCGGTGGCCGTGCGTGGGGAAGCCGCGCGAGGCCCGCACGACGTCCTGGTTGAGGACGCGCAGCGCGCCGAACTGGGTGAACGCGGGGTCGTAGTACTCGGCGAACGAGAAGGTGTGGCGGGCCTGCAGCCAGCCGTGGTCGGCGAAGCCGCGCTCGTCGGAAGGTCGGATGCGAATCATCGAGAAGTCTCCTTGGGGAGCGGGGAGGCGAGCCGTCGATCGGCCCGCAGCCGCTCCGCCGGCCCCGTGATTCCAAGCGGCGTGCCGTGGCTTCCGCACCAGCCCAGACGACAAGCATAACATACTTCCCAATAGCACCTTACGCTCACGCCTGGGCGTTCTCGGCGCGCCTTGCATCTCCTCTCACACTCGACGCGAAACGTTCCATACGTTTCAAGGGACGTTTCAACCCTCCTCCCTCCGCCGTGGATCACATCGCCGACCGGGCCGCCGAGCTGGCCGACTCCCTGCGCTTCGACCCGCGTGCGGGCGAGATTCGGCTGAAGGACTACCGCATGGTGCTGACCTCGGCCTGCGCCCTCGGCGCGCTGCGGCGCGAGCTGATCGAGACGCTCGGGGTGCCCGGCGCGCGCGGCGCGATGAAGCGCTTCGGGCATGCGGCCGGGCTGGCGGACGGGGTCGCGCTGGCCGAGCTCTTTCCCGACGCGAGCCGCGCCGAGCACCACGATCTCGGCCCTGCGCTGCACGGACTCGAGGGCATCGCCAAGGTCGTGCCGATCCCCGAGCGGACGCGCGTCGACCCCGAGCGCGGCGAGCTGCACGTGGAGGCTTTCTGGGAGGGCTCCTACGAGGCCGAGCAGCACCTCGAGCTCTTCGGGCCGAGCGACGAGCCGGTGTGCTGGACGCTCGTCGGCTACGCGACCGGGCACTCCTCGTCGGCCGCCGGCGACCGCACGGTCGTCGTCGAGACCCAGTGTCGCGCGATGGGCGCCGAGCGCTGCCGCTTCGTCCTCGACTACGCGTGCAACCTGCCCGACGAGGCGGCCCGCGAAGAGCCGGACTACGAACGGCATCACCTGCCCGACGTGCTCCAGGACCTGCTCGACCGCGTCAAGCGCCAGTCGCGCAGCCTGCGCGAGAGCCGGCGCACGATCACGCGGCTGGAGAGCGAGTTGTCGCGCCACCGCCCGCCGAACGCGCTGATCGGCGACGGCCCGAAGTTCCGCGAGGTGCTGGCGACCGCACGCACGGTCGCGCCGGTCGACGCGACCGTGCTCCTGCTGGGCGAGAGCGGCACGGGCAAGGAAGGGCTGGCGCGCTTCCTGCACGAGCAGTCGCTACGCAGCGCCGAGCCCTTCGTCGCCGTGAACTGCAGCTCTCTGCCCGAGACGCTGCAGGAGGCCGAGCTCTTCGGCTACGCCAAGGGTGCCTTCACCGGCGCCTCGGCGGCCACGCCGGGGCTCTTCGAGGCGGCGCACCGCGGCACGCTGCTGCTCGACGAGGTCGGCGACCTCTCGCCGTCGGCGCAGACCAAGATCCTGCGCGCGCTCGAGGAGCGCGAGATCAAGCGCCTCGGCGAGACCCGCACCCGCCGGGTCGACGTACGCGTGGTCGCCGCGACGCACCGCGACCTGCGCGGCATGGTCGACCGCGGCGAGTTCCGCGCCGACCTCTTCTATCGCCTCAGCGTGATCGAGATCACGGTGCCGGCGCTGCGCGAGCGCGGTCACGACGCGTTGCTGCTCGCCGAGCACTTCCTGCGCGAGCGCGCCGAGGCGCTCGCCCGCCCGGTGCGCAGTCTGTCGCGCGCCGCCAAGGCGACCATCGCCGCCTACGGATGGCCCGGCAACGTGCGCGAGCTGCGCAACGCGATGGAGCGCGCGGCGATCCTGTCCGTCGGCGACGAGGTCGGCCCGAACGACCTCCCGCCGGAGGTCGCCGGCGGCGCCGCGGCCGGCGCCGGCAGCGCGGAGGACGCCGCCCTGCGCGAGCGGCTCGGCCAGCTGCGCGACGAAGGCGCCCGCATCTCCGCCGCGCTGGAAGCGTCCGCGGGCAGCCGCGTGCGGGCCGCCGAGCTGCTCGGGATGAGCCGCACCACGCTGTGGCGGCGTATGAAGCAACACGGGCTCCTCGCGCCCGACCACGCAGGCTAGCCTGTCCCCGCCGACGCACCATGACCTACGCCGCCGCCAAGCAAGTCGCCGCCGCCAACCGCTCGTTCTACCGCGCCTTCGAGGCCCTGGACGCCGAGGCGATGCGCGACGTCTGGCTCGACGACCCCTCGATCAAGTGCGTCCACCCCGGGGGCGAGATGCTGGTCGGCGTCGAGCTCGTCCACGCCGCGTGGGAAGCGATCTTCCGCAGCACAGAAGGCATCGCGTTCGAGATCGCCGACCTCGCGATCGACGTCCAGGGCGAAGCCGCGTGGGTCACCGCGCTCGAGCGCATCCGCTCGGCGGGTCAACCCGAGGCCGCGTTCTCCGAGGCCGCGGCCACCAACGTCTTCGTGCTCCGTGAGGGGCGCTGGCGCATGGTGCTTCACCACGCCTCGCCGGTAACACGCCGCTTCTTCCGCTAGCGCGGCGGCGGCGCGTCGTCGGCGTCGACCGAGCGCTCGCCGCGCATCCAAGCGAGGCGCTCGCCGGTGGCGGGCTCCGCGAGCGAGATCGCGAAGACGAGACACAGGATCAGCCGGAACACCTCCTTCACGTCGAAGCCGTTGCGCGCGAGATCGACCGCGGTAAGCACGGCGAGCAACGCGAAGATCGCCGCGCCCGCCCAGCGCCCCCACGCGAGGCCGCGGAACAGCGCGATTGCGCTCGCGCCGAGCACGACGCCGCCGCCCATCCGGGCCCAGCCGACGAGACCGCCGTTCTCCGCTCCCACAAGCAAGGCCACGACCGCGCCCAGTCCCAGCACGAGGAGCGGGTGCAGCAGGTCGGCGTGGGCGGCGCTGGTCGCGCGCCGGCGGTAGTAGCGATCGAGGTTCTCGGACATCGACCGTCGATCCTAGCTGAGGCGCTCGCACGGCAGGCGAGACCGCGGGTTTTCCGTAGGAACAACCGTCCACGCGCAGCGCCCGCGCGACTCCTTGGGCCGCTCGCCCACGGCCGTGGGACGCACGCTACCCTGAAAGACCGGCAAGGAGGTCACCTATGCGCGTAGCCGCGATGCTCGCCTGCTCGCTCCTCGCGAGCGCTCTTCGGGCCCAGGACGGCCCGGTCTTCGTCGAGAACCTCGGACAGTGGCAGACCGACGCGCGCTTCGTCGCCGCGGACGGCGACCGGCAGGTGCGGGTGGCCGAGGACGCGCTCTACCTCCAGATCGAGCGCGCCTGCGGCGACGCGCGCGAGGGCGCGCTCGTCGCGCTGCGCTTCGAGGGAGCCTCGTCCGCGGCGCGCGTGGTGGGGCGCGGGGAGTCGCCCAGCAGCCACTCCGTCTTCCGCGGCGCCGACCCCGCCGCGTGGCGTTCGGGTCTGCGCGGCTACCGCGCGGTCACGATCGAGCGGCTCTACGACGGCGTCGACCTGGTGGTCCGCCGCGACGCCGACTGGGTCGCGTACGACCTCCTGCTGGCGCCGGGCGCGGACCTCGCGCAGGTCCGCGTACACGCGGACGGCGCGCGGCGCGTCGACGTCGCGCCCGACGGGTCGCTGCGGCTCACCACCGACCTGGGCACGCTCGCGCAGAGCGCGCCGATCGCCTGGCAGGTGCGCGCCGACGGCACGCGCGCGCCGCTGCACATCGCGGTCCACCGGCTCGGCGACACGGCCTTCGGTTTCTCGGCTCCCGAGCGCGACGCGGCGCTGGCGACCGTCGTCGATCCCGGGCTGGTCTGGTCGACCTACCTCGGGGGCGAGGACGGAGACGACGTGTACAGCGTCGCGGTCGACGGCGCGGGCGTGATCACGGCGAGCGGCACGACGCGCTCGCTGCTCTTTCCCTCCACGCCCGGCGCCTTCTCGCAGGCGGGCCTGTCGCGCGACGTGTTCGTGGTCCGCATCGATCCCGCCTCCTCGACGCTCGTGTACTCGGCGCGTATCGGCGGGGTCGAGTCCGACTACGCGGAGGACCTCGCCGTCGACGCGGACGGGGCCGCGTACGTCGCGGGCTACACGTTCTCGCGCGACTTCCCGACGACGGCGAGCTTCGATCCGGACTTCAGCGGCTCGAGCGACGCTCAGGAGGCCTTCCTCCTAAAGCTCGACCCGACCGGGAGCTCGCTGGTCTACTCGACCTTCCTGGGCGGGACGCCGCGCATGCTCGCCTACGGGCTCGCGGTGGACGACTCGGGTGCCGCGACGGTGGCCGGTACGACGAACGGCGCGGACCTTCCGACGACGCCGGGCGCATTCCAGGAGCTGCCCAGCTCGTCTCCCGACGACTTCGACGCCTTCGTGCTTCGCATGGCCCCGGACGGAGGGGCGCTGATCTGGGCCACCTATCTCGGCGGTGACGGCGACGAGTACCTGCGCGACCTGGCGCTCGACGCGTCCGGCGGTGTGGTGGTAGCCGGCCATCTGGACTCGCTCAACTTCCCGGTCACGCCCGGGGCCGCGCAGACGTCCTACAGCGGCGACACCGACATGTTCGCAACGCGCTTCGAGCCGGACGGCTCCGCGCTGCGATACTCGACCTACCTGGGCGGAACCGAGCCCGACCTCGCCACCGACGTGGGCCTCGCGCAGGACGGGACGGCGTTCGTGGTCGGCGAGTCGCTCGACGGCTTCCCCACCACGCCCGGCGCGTTTCAGGAGCAGGCCGTCGGGTGGCCGAACTTCGGCGACGGCGTGGTCGTGCGGCTCGGCCCGACGGGCGAGGTCGAGCGCGCCACGTACCTCGGCGGGAGCATCTTCCCCACCGACACCGTCCGCGCCGTCGCGGTCGACGCGTCGGGGCTGCCGGTCGTCGTGGGCAACACCGGCTCGGTCGACTTCCCCAAGACGCCCGGCTCGTTCGGCACGGGCATCCAGAACTGGGACGTGTACGTCGCGCGCTTCGCCCCCGAGCTCGACCGGCTGTTCTACGCCGGGATCTTCTCGACGCCGGCGCTCGACTCGGTCGCCGCGGTGGCGCTCGCGCAGGACGGCACGGTCGTCGTCGGAGGCAGCACCGAATCGCTGATCTTCCCGACGACGCCCGACGGGCTGCAGCTCTCCAACCAGGGCGGGGCCGACGCCTACCTCAGCGTGCTCGACCCGCTGCCGACGGGCGTCGCGCGGGTGGGCGCCTCAACGCCGGCCTGCGCAGGACCGATCCTCGCCGGGCCGACCAAGATGCCGGTCACGGGCGACGCGTCGTTCGGGCTCTGGTGCAGCGGAGCGCCGCCGCAGGCCGCCGGAGCGCTGCTGGTCGGGCTTACGCCGGACCCCGCCGGGACCGCCGTGCTGGGCGCGAACCTGCACGTCGGAGCGGTCGCCGCGATCGAGCTGGCCGCCACGGACGAGCACGGGTACGCCGAGGTCGGCCTCCCGGTGCCCGCGGCCGCGCCGGGGTTGACGGTGTACGCGCAGTTCGGGTGGCTCAACCCGCCCGGATGCGGCGCCGCGGGCGGGCTGAGCGCGAGCGACGCTCTGGAGCTCGTCGTGCAGCCCTAGCCGCTCGCTAGAGCAGGCTGAGAAAGGCCGGGTTCGAGACCATCGCCCCGCCGCTCGCCTGGTCGACCCATTGGAAGGTCGCGAGCGCGGGCGCGTTCCCCGGCAGCGAGGGCACGGTCACGGGGACCTGCGCCTGCCCCGAACCGTCGAGCGTCAGCGCACCGAGCGGCACCAGCGCTCCGGGCTCGAGGAACACGTCGCCGCCGACGCCCAGGATCGGGAAGCCCGGGCCGATGCCGAGCGAGGCGAACAGCTGGCCGCTCGCGCCCGGCGTGCCGCGCAGCTGGAGCTGGACCGCGTCGCCGGCGCTCGCCGCGGCGGTGGACACCGTCAGGGTCGGGAGCAGCTGCGAGACCTCCGAGTAGCTCGACTCGACGTCGACCGTGACGGGGTCCTGCTGCGCGAGGCCCGCCGCGTCGAGGCCGCCCTCGACGATCGAGTCCGCGAAGCTGGTCGCGATCGCGCTCTGGAAGAGCCGGAAGGCGTAGCCTCCCGCGCCGGTCGCGCCGTCGCCGCCGAACACGCGCGAGCTCGCGACGTTGATCAGCGAGGAGCGCGCGAGCACCGCGTCGGCGCCCTCGCCCGAGGCGGTCGGCCCGAGCTCGCCCGCGCGCACGAGGCTGGCGGCGAACAGGGCGTCGCAGTTGGAGAGCTGCACGGCTTCCTTCTGCAGCGGCAGGAAGAAGCCCGAGAGCGGCGCTGCCTCGACGCTCGAGTCGATCACCCACAGCCGGGTGCCGGTAGCGCTCAGCGCGTAGGTCGCGTCGAGCAGCCCGCCGCCTCCGCCGCCGAACGAGCGCGATGCGGAGAGGATCAGCCGCGTCGTGGCGCGCCCCTCGAGGCCGCCGCGGGTCTCGGCGCCGATCAGCTCGACGTCGTGCAGCAGCACCGTGCCGGTGTTGCCGCTGGCCTCGACGAGCGACTCCTGGCCGAACGGCGTGCTGGGGAGCTCGACGCGGAGCCCAGCGACCACCGCGACCTCGCCCGCCGGCACGCCCTGGACGCGCACCGCGTTGACGGCGAACGGCGCGAGCTGGTTCGAGACGTTCGTCTGGCCCACGCCCGCGCCGTGTACGACCACCGCCTTGTCCACGGTGAAGCCGAGGTAGCTGCCCGGCCCGACCAGCACGACGTCACCGCGCTCAGCCGCGTCGACCGCGCTCTGGATGTCGTCGAAGTCCGAACCCGATCCGGGGGGACCGACGGTCAGGACGTCGGCGGAAAGGAGCGAGGCGAAGCCCACGAGGGCGGCGATCGTGGCGAAGCTGCGGAGGGGGGTCATGGCGCCGATTGTACCCCGCGGGGCGGCGCTGCCCGTTCGGGTGCCGCCTCAGCCGTCGATGATCTCCGCCAGGAGGGCGCGTGCCCCGTGCCAGACCTCCGGGTCGGTGCTCCACGAGATATCCGCGACCACGTACGTGGGGTCGCTTGGATCGTCGACGCCCGGCTCCCACAGCACCGAGGGCACCAGGAACTGCACCAGCGAGTCCACCGCGGCCGGGTTCTTGGCCCGCGCGAGCTGCAGGTACTCGTAGTCCTGCAGGCCGCGCCTCCAGTGCTTGAGCCGCAGGCTCGCGAGCGGCCCTTCGAGGCCATACGAGTCCTGCGGATACAGGAAGTCGTTCCCCGGATAGAGCAGGACGCCGTCGCCGTTGCTGTGGTTCCAGCCCGTCTCCCCCAGCACGGGGTCGAAGACCGGCGGCACCCCGCCGAAGGTCTGCGCTTCGCCGAAGAGGTCGGTGGGACACGAGCTTGTCGAACACCCCTGGAAGTTGTCGAAGTAGGTCGCTTCCCAGAAGAAGTAGCGGTCGACGCCCCTCTTGAAGTGGGTCCACGCGACGACCCGCAGCGCGACCCCGTCGTCCTCGGTCGCGAAGCTCCCGACCGACGGCCGCACGCCGTTGTAGATGAAGGCCTGGCGCCCGCCCGTCTGGAAGTAGTCGAAGGCCGGCTCGGCCAGGGCTGGGTCCTGCACGTTGGCCCACGACGCCGCGATGTCGAGCGTGGGGAACAGGTTCATCGCGGGGTGCATCTCGACGGTCGAAAGGGAGAGCATCTCCTGCCCCGGCCCCGGGTTCGAGTCCATGTCCGCGATCCACCCCTGGATCTTCGCCACGAGCGCCGCGTCGGTCAGCGGCGGCTCGTCGATGAGATAGAGCGCGACCTCGGCCTCCGGAGCGTTGGCCTGGAACCAGCTCATCCAGGCATCGGTCCGCTGGTGCATCGCCGCGGTGCCGGCGTCCTGCCAGCCCCAGGAGCCGTAGGCGCCCACAACGAAGAAGTCGTGCCCGACTCCTTCTCCCGGCCCGGCGTAGCCCTCCGCGGCCGTGTAGAACGCGCCCTGGAGCTTGCCGACCCAGTGCTCGCGCGGACGGTCGAAGGGCCAGGCGTCGGGGCCGTCGTTCGCGTCGAACGGCGTCAGGCGGTGGCGCCGCAGGACCTTGAAGTAGTTGTCCCGCACGCGATCGGAGAGCGCCGCCTGCGGCGTCCCCGAGTCGGGATACGGCACGCCCACCTGACGCTCGTTCACGGCGCCGTAGCCGAGGTACACCATGGTCTTCGCGCTGAAGTCAGCCGGCAGGGTGAAGTCGAGCACCTCCAGCTCGACCGGGATCGAGCGCAGCCAGCCGGCGGCGGAGCGCAGCTCGAGCGTCCCGATGTAGGGGCCCGGCTCCGTCCCGCGCGGCACGTGCACGTCGACCCAGAGGCTCTGGTTCGTGCCGACGGTGACGTCGAAGGCCCCGACCGCTTCCAGCGGCACCGCGATGTCGGGCACCTCCTCGTCGTGCGCGGGTCGGTCGAACCAGCCCGTTCCGGGCAGCGCCACGCCGTTCGACGGGTCGTGCGGCCGGCGCCAGCGCTCGGGCACGTGGCGCTGGTCGTAGTCGTCGTACGAGAGCCGGCTCACGCCGCGGATCCGCAGGTAGCGGACGTAGAACAGCTCGATCGAGCGCCCGACCGAGTTGAACAGGTCGAGCGGATCCGCCGGCGCCGACTCGATCGTCGCGCCGCCGGGGCCGACCAGGCGGTCGAAGCTCGCGGTCACGTCCTCGACCGTGCAGTCGGGAGCCTCGAGCACGACGTTGAACGACACCGCTTCGTCGCGCGCGCCGAAGAGGCGCACGCGCTGGCCGTCCCACAGCGAGTTGAAGGGGCTCTCGCCCCCTTTCGACACGCGCAGCTCGCTGCGCAGCACCTTGTCTTCGCCCGAGTCGACCCAGACCGTGGGCCGCGGAAACGGCACGCAGGAGCGCGTCGCGGGAGCCTCGCCGGGCGCGGGGCCAGCCGCGCCGGAGAGCTGGGCCGTGGAGGGGCTGGCCAGCGCAACGGCGGCGCAGGCCAGGGTCAAGGATCCTCGTTTCATCATTGGAACGGCCTCGGTCCTGGGTCTGGCGGCGACGCGCTCGAGGCTAGCGCGCCCCCGCGAAAGCGCGCAACGCCGAGCGCCGTGAGATCCCGCTCATCCCGGCGGACCATCGCCCGGGAGGGCCCGGGGCGCCAGCCGGAGCCCGGTCCGAAGCCGGCGCGACCGGCGCCCGCGCCCACAAGATCGAGCCGCGCCAACCGCTGCTGCCCTGGGACGCGCGCGGCCGGGCCGAGTATGCTCCTGCTCCTCCTGCGCGGTCCCGAATCGAGAAAAGCCCGACAATGACCCGTTCTGCGCTCCTTCTGCTCGCGACGATCGCACTGTCCGCCGGCTGCGGCGGCGACGACTCCGAGGCCGCGGCCTCACTGGCGCGGCCCGTTACCGTGTTGCGTCTAGAGCGAACCTCGCCCCCTCCCGGCCGGCTGCTTCCCGGGGTGGTCACGCCGTATCGCCAGACCCAGATCCCGTTCGAGGTCTCCGGGCGCGTCGAGGAGCTGATCGATATCGGCGACGAGGTGCAGGGCGAGCAGACCGCCCTCGACGGTCGCGTCGTCGAGGCCGGCACCGAGATGGCGCGGATCGACGACGAGCCGCTCCAGCGCGCGCTCGAGCGCGCCCGCCAGCGCCTGGCGTCCGCCCGGCTGCAGCTCGATGCGCAGGTTGCGCAGCTGGACAGCGTGCTGCCCGCGCGGCTCGACAGCGCGCGCTCCCAGGCCGCTGCGGCCGAGCTCAACGCCAGCCGCGCGCGTGACGAGGTCGAGGCCGTGCAGGCCGAGGTGACGCTCGCGCGCACGACGTACGAGCGCAACGTCGAGCTCGAACCGACCGGAGCGGTGTCGGACATCTCCGTGCGGCAGAGCGAGGCCGAGCTGCAGGCGCAGGAGTCGCGCCTTGCGCAGGCGCTCACCCTGGTGACCACCCGCGAGCGAGAGCACGACGCCGCGCTGTCGGCGATCTCGGAGCTCGACGGCGCCATCGTGCAGCAGACCGCCAGCAACGCGGCCCAGGGGGCGTCGGTCAAGGAGCTGGAGGCCGCTGTGCGGGACGCCGAGAGCGACCTGGAGAACTGCATCCTGCGCGCCCCCTTCCCGGGGCGTGTCACCGAGCTCCACGTCGGCGAGGGAAGCTTCGTGCAGGCCGGCGCGCCGATCCTGACGCTGACGATGATGAACCCGATCGAGGCGGTGCTGAGCGTCTCGGCCACGCTCGAAGAGGAGGTCGTCGTCGGCACCGACGCGCTGATCTACCCGATGCGGGACAGCGAGGTCGACCTCGAGAGCGCCGTGCGCGCCACCGTCTTCGAGAAGCGCGGCATCGCCGACGCCGGCACGCGGACCTTCGAGATCGGCCTGATCGCTCCCAACCAGCGGCGGACGGCGCGCAGCCGCGCGGGCCTCCCCAGCGCCCCCTACGTCATCCCGATCTTCGACAACCCCCTCGAGCTCCTCGGCGGCGAGGGGCTCTACACGGTCGCCGACGCGGTCGCGGGCGAGGCGCCCGACCATTGGGTGCTGCGCGTCCGCGGCCTGGCCCAGGGCGCGCGCACGGCCGAGACGCTGCAGGGCGAGCTGCAGGGCGAGCGCGTGCCGGTCCGACTCGGCGAACGCACGCTGCAGATCGCGAGCTTCCGGCTGGTGCAGCTGGTCGGGGCCGACGACCTCAACGTCGGCGACCTGCTGGTGCCCGAGCCGACCGAGGCCCACCTGGGCGGCTTCGTGCTGGACGACAACCGCTGGCTGCTGCGCCCCGGCGACCTGGTCCAGGTGTCGGTCGAGCAAGGCGTGCTTCCCGAGGGCTTCTACATCCCGGTCAGCGCGGTGCGCGAGCGGAACGGTGAGACGGCGGTCTTCCTGCTCGACGACGCCGACCGCGCGCGCTTTGAGCCGGTCGAGGTGGCCGAGTCCCTGGGCGAGCTGCGCCGCATCGAGTCCCCGCGCCTGGAGGCCGGCGCGCGCATCGTCGCCAGCGGCGTCCACTTCCTGCAGGACGGCGACGAGGTCGTCGTCACCGGGGACGCGCAATGACGTCCTTCGCCCTTCGCCACCGCGTCTTCATCATGACCCTGGCGGTCATGGCGATGATCGCGGGCGCCATGACCTTCGTCACGATCTCGCGGCGCGAGGACCCGAAGATGCAGACGCGCAGCGCGATCGTGTCGTGCCGCTGGCCCGGCGCGCCCGCGTTGAAGGTCGACGAGCTCGTCGTCGACGTGCTCGAGGGCGCGATCCAGCGCGTGGACGAGGTCGACGAGATCCGCTCCACCTCGCGCGCGGGCGGCGCGATCATCCAGGTCGAGCTCGGCAAGTACACGACCGAGTTCGAGCAGACCTGGGACGAGCTGCGCAACGAGATCCGCGCGGTCGAGGGACAGCTCCCCTCCGGGGCCTCGACGCCGGCGGTGAACTCGAACTTCGGCGACGTGTCCTCGCTCTGCCTGACGATGTTCCAGGTCCCGCCCCCCGGCGGGAGCGAGATCGAGCGCGTCTACACCGACCGCGAACTCGAGATCTTCGCCGAGCTCATCGAGGACGAGCTCGAGGCGCTCGACTCGGTCAGCGCCGTGACGATCTACGGCCTGGCCGAGGAGCGCATCTACCTCGAGGTCACCAGCGCCGACTGGTCGAAGCTCGGCCTCTCCCCCCAGGAGTTCCGCCAGGCGCTCGATGACCGCAACATCGTCGTGGCGAGCGGCGAGATCGAATCCGCCAACGGGCGCTTCCTCCTGCGCTCGACCGGCGAACTGGCTTCGCTCGAGGAGTTCGGCAGCGTCGTGATCGGCATGGGCGAGGAGGGCCGCCCGATCCTGCTGCGCGACCTGCCGATCCGCGTGCGCCGGGGCCTCGCGGACCCGCTCGACGAGCGCGTGCGCTTCCTCGACGGCGACCGCCACGTCGAGCGCGCGGTGCTGCTCGGCATCGAGATGAAGGACGGCTCGAACGTGGTCGAGATGGGCGACTCGGTCCACGCGCGGCTCGCCGAGCTGCGCGCGCGCCAGCTGCCGCCGGACGTCGACTTCGCGACGGTCAACGACCTCCCGCGCCAGGTCGACGACCTGGTGATCAACTTCGTCAACAACCTGTGGCAGGCGGTGCTGGTGGTGCTGCTGGTCGCGCTGGTGATGATGGGCTGGAGGCCAGCGCTCGTGATGGCCGCCGCGGTGCCGCTCTGCATGATCGCCGCGCTGGCGGTGGTGCAGCTCTTCGGCGTCGAACTAGAGCAGTTCTCGATCGCCTCGCTCATCATCGCGCTGGGCATGATCGTCGACAACGCGATCGTGGTCTCCGACCAGACGACCGCCGTCCTGCGCACGGGCGAGACCCGGCTGCGCGCGGCGATCCGCGGCGCCAGCGAGCTCGCGATCCCGATCCTGACCTCGACGCTGACGACGGTGGCCGCCTTCCTGCCGCTCCTCACGATCCCCGGCGGCACCGGCGAGTACATCCGCAGCCTGCCGATCGTCGTCTCGACGACGCTCCTCGCTAGCTACTTCGTGGCGATGACGGTCACGCCGATCCTCTGCTACTGGATCCTCAAGCCGGGCAAGGCCGAGGAGCGCAAGGAGGGGCCGCTGCTGCGCCTCTACGGCGCGACGATCAGCTTCTGCCTGCGCGCCAAGGCGCTGACGCTCGCCGCCGCCGCCGCCGCGGTGGCCGGGGCGGTGCTCCTCGTGCCGTTCATCGGCAACCAGTTCTTCCCCGGCGGTGTGCACGACCAGTTCTTCGTGCACTTCCGGCTGCCCCACGGCTCCACGCTGGCCCAGACGACCGCCATCGTCGAACAGGTCGAGGAGCTCATCACCGCCGGCGCCGACGTCGAGATCGACGGCGAGAGCGTCCGGCGCCTGCGCAACGCCTACACGTACCTCGGCTCGGGCGGACCGCGCCTGATGCTCACGATGGACCCCGAGGACCCGTCGCCGCGCTACGCCTTCATGGTGGTCAACACGACCAGCGCCGACCTGTCGGCCGACTGGGCGCGCGAGCTGCGCGCGGGCGTCGCCAAGATCCCCGGAGCCCGCATCGACGTGCGCACGTATGTGCTGGGCCCGCCGCTCGACTTCCCGGTCGAGTTCCGCATCTCGGGCCCCGACGCCAAGCTGCTGCGGGAGACCGGCGACCGCATGGTCGCGGCCCTCCGCGAAGTGCCCGGCACGCTGGACCCCTACCACGACTGGGGCAACTCGACCTACCAGATCGAGGTCGCGATCGACAACCAGCGCGTCGAGCTCGCCGGCCTGTCCAACCGCGACGTGGCCGAGTCGCTCAACGGCCTGATCGCCGGCTACACGCTCACCCAGTACCGCGAGGGCGACTACACGATCCCGGTCGTCCTGCGCCTCGACGAGGGCGAACGTCGCGACCTCCGCAGCCTGGAAGGCATCCACGTCGGCGGGGCTGGGATCAAGGTGCCCCTCGACTCGGTCGCCACGATCCACACCGGCTGGCAGCCCGCGTCGATCGCGCGCTTCAACCGCGTCCGCGCCATCATCGCCGGGTCACAGGTCGCCGAGGGCTACCTGTCGACCGGCGTGTCGGGCGCCGCCCGGCCCGCCCTCGAAGCAGTCCTTGCCGACCTCCCCGAGGGCTACAAGCTGGAGGAGCTCGGCGAGCAGAAGGAGGCCGCCGAGAGCCAGGGCGACATGGGCCGCGCGCTGATGATCAGCATGGCGCTGATCCTGCTCGTCCTGATCGCACAGTACAACTCGATCGCCAAGCCGCTGGTGATCCTATCCGCGGTCCCCCTCGCGCTGATCGGCGCCCTCTTCGGCCTGCTGGTCAGCGGCTGGCCCCTGGGATTCATGCCCATGCTGGGCATCGTTTCGCTCGCCGGCGTCGTCATCAACAACGCGATCATCCTGATCGACTTCATCCAGACCGACGTCGCCGGCGGAGCTTCCCTCCACGACGCCGTCCGCAAGGCCGGCAAGGTCCGGATGCAGCCGATCTTCCTCACCACCCTGACGACGGTCGGCGGGATGATCCCGCTGGCGCTCTTCGGCGGCCCGATGTGGGCGGGGATGTCGTTCGCGATGATCTTCGGGCTGATCTTCTCGACCGTGCTCACGCTCGTCGTCGTGCCGACGATCTACGTGGCGTTCGCGGAGTGGTTCGGGATGAAGGTGGTGCAGGCGGACGAAGGCGCCTAGGCCCGACGCGCCGCCGGGTGCGGAGCGCCGCGGGCTACGGTTCGCCGCGGGCTACGGCTCCACGATCGTCAGGGCGCTCGGCGCGCTCGAGTGCGGGAAGCCGAAGACACCGTCGATCATCACCCCCTGAAGCGTGACCGTCGCCGCCGCCACGCCAGGCGGCACGGCCGGAGCCGGCACCTCGAAGAGCTCGGAGGGACCCGCAAGCACGTCGCTCACGACCGCGACGAACGGCGCCGGAGTGATGTGGAGGTCGACCTCGCCGAAGAGAAAGCCGGTCGGGAGCGTCGTCGCCACCGCAGGCGCGGACGAGGCAAACACGAACACCAGGTCGCCGGGCTTCCCCGTCGCGGTGAAGCGCACCGGCTCCCCCGGCTCGCTCAATCCGGCCTCGAAGTCCACGAGCCGCAGGTCCTGGAAGGTGTTGATCACGTCGCCGGGTCCGGGCTCGATCTGCGGCCCTGCGACCCCCGCCGTGCCGCAGCCCCCGGTGAAGCCTCCGCTGCCGCCGGAGAACTGGGTCGCGGTGAACCGCACGACCGGCTGCTGCAGGCCGGTCCCCACCAGCCGGATCCCCGCCCCGCCGTCGCCGCCGTCCACGCACCCGCCGGAAAAGAAGGTGCTTCCAGAGCCGCCGTCGCAATCGCCGCCCTGGAGGACCACCGTCGAGTCGATGACCGTCAGGCCGTCGCCTCCATCCTGTGGCCCGGACACCGCCGGCAACCCCGGCAGGACAAAGGGACCGTGCGAGCCCAGGAAGCTCACGTCGTACCCGAACAGCCGCGAGCCGCCCTCAACCAGCGCCCCGGGGCCCGGTTGCGGCTCTCCGTCGAGCGCCGGCGTGGTCACGTTGGTCTGGAGCACGCAGTCGGTCAGCACGACCGAGTCGGACCCGAGCACGTGCAGCGCGGGGCCGCCGTAGGAGTCGAGGAAGGCCGCGTGGACGAACACCGGACCGGCACAGTTCTCGACCCTCATCGCCGACGGCGCGAAGGGCAGCCCCGAGAAGGACTGCAGTCGATCGATCACCACGGACTGCGTCGGCGCCAGGTCCGCGACCAGGACGGCCGGCCCCTCCACCCCCTCGATCTCCTCGTTGAAGACGCTGAAGAAGGTGGAAGCCGCATGGATCCGCAGCCCCTTGCCGACGATGCGGATCGGCGCATGGGTCGACTGCTCGACCACGATCACGTCGCCGTCCGCGGCCGCGTCGATCGCCTCCTGCAACTCGAGGAAGTCCCCCTCCCCACCGGGGTCGACGCGCCACACGGCCTGGGCCGAGGCGGGCCGGACTCCGGCCACGACGGTCACGAAGGCAAGGATCGGCAGCAGCGGAGCTCGATTTCGTTGCATGGCGGCGTTCGGGTTGAGTGCGGTTGGGCGGCGGTCGGGTGCCCCCCGGCGACCCCGCGGTTCTTCGGAAGTCCCCGGGAGAGGAGCGGCCAGGCCGCCAGGGCCTTGCCATGATTCTGCGCCGTTTCAGCTCCGACGGCGTCCGAGAGCACCTATTCCGTCTCGCAGAGCTCCTTGAGGGCCGCCAGCGCCTTCGGCCAGGCGTTGTTCATGTAGCCCTCGAAGCCGACCAGCACGTCGTGCTCGACCGTCACCTCGGTGCCGCCCGAGGTGCGCGCGAAGCGGTACGTCTCGTAGGCCGGAGCCCAGGTCTGGACTCCGGCGCTCGAGGTGTCCTCGACGCCGCCCATCACGTAGCCGATGTGCTCGATCGACATCACCTCGTGCGGACGGTTCTCGGAGATGACGGCGACCATCCCGCTGCCCCCCGGGGCGAGGAAGTGCATGCGCTCGCCCTGGGCCCACGACCCCTCGAAGTAGGAGCCGGCCATGAACGGCGCGGTCCACTGCCGGTAGCCCTCGAGGCTGAACATCCGCTCCCAGACCGTCTCCACCGGCACACCGATCTCGATCCGGAACTCGAGCGTCTGGATCTCGGCCTTGACGACCGCCGGCGCGTCGGCGTCGGCCGCGGCCGCGGCGGCCTCCCCCGCATCGCCCGGTAGGTCCTGGGCCGGCAACGCCTCGGATTCGGAAGACAGGCCGGAGGAGGTCCCGGACGCACAGGCGCCGAGCAGCAAACAGGTCGCGAGCAGACTGGAGACGTAGGTCGAGGTCATCGGTCGGGTCTGGGGATCGGAATGGGGATCGGATGGAGCGGTGGAGAACGACGGCCGCTGGCCGTCGCGCGGCGGCGGGAACGGTCAGAGCTCGCGCACGAGGGCGTCGAGCTGGCTGTAGGAGGCCTCGTAGCCCTCCGCGAAACCTGGCTGCATCGCGGCGTCGCGCGCTTCCTGAGTCAGATATTGGATGTCGACCGTGACGGTCGTGCGGCCGCCGGCTTCGTCGAAGGAGGTCGTGACGGTGCTCTTGCCTTCGGGCCAGCCCTCGAAGTCCTCGGTGTGGACAATGCGCTCGTGCTCGACGATCTCGAGGAACGCCGCGGTCATCCCCATCTCGAACTCCGGGTTCTTCCAGACGTAGCGCGCCTCGCCACCGACGCGGAAATCGATCTCACACACCACGAGCGTGTGGTCGGCGGGACCCGTCATCCAGCGCTGAACGAGAGCGGGCTCCACGTGCGCACGCCAGACAAGCATTAGCGGCGCGTCGAAGCTCCGCACGATGCGCGTGCTGGTGGGCGTCGGGGTGGTGAGCTTCAGCGGCTTCATGGGGTCGGGCCTCCTTCTTCCTCGTTCTTCAGCTGCTCGAGCACCGCGTCGAGCCGGGCATAGTTGGCCTCGTAGGTCGCGCGCAGCTGGCCGAGCCATGCTTCGAGCGCGCGGAAGCCGTCGGGCCGCAGGCTGCAGGGCCGCGTCTGGGCGACGCGCGAGCGAGCGACGAGGCCCGCCCGCTCCAGCACCTTCAGATGGGAGGAGATCGTGGGCTGGGTCAGCTCAAAGCAGTCGACCAACTCGGACACCGTCGCGCTGCCGCGGGCGAGGCGGCTGACGATGCCCCGCCGGGTGGGGTCGGCCAGGGCGGCGAAGGTCTCTTCGAGCTGAACCACGCGGATAGACTACCATCTATATCGACACAGATCAATACACGACATCCAGGCGTCCGGATCGCCCCGCGATCGGCGCGCACGACGCCTGCGTCGCCGAGGCAGGAGCGCGCCAGCGGCGCGTTCCTCAAGCCGGCCGAGCTTCGACGCTCGGGGAGCCTGGCACCGCTCCGGACCTGCCCCGGGCCCCTACCGGCGCGACTTGGCCTCGGGCGCCTACCCGCCGGCGGGATCCTCGTCGGAGGCCAGCAGCGCCCGGACGAGGGCGAGCTCCTTATCCACGCCTGCGCGCCGCTCCTCAGCCGTGTATGCGACCACATGGTCGGGCACGAAGCCGCGCGTGAAGTCGGCATCGCAGGGGCCCTCGAAGATCTTGTAGGAGCAGAACGCCTGGAGCCCGGTGCGGGGCAGGGTGAAGGGGAACATGTCCCCCACCGTCTTGGTCGCCTGGCCCGTTTCCTGACCGACGACCGGCCCGATGCCGTTGCACCGGAAGAGGCCGGCGAACATGTGCCCGCTCGAGAAGGTGCGGCCGCTGGTGAGCAGGAAGCACCGACCGCGGAACGGGAAGTCGACCTCGCGCGGCTGCGTACGCGGAGCTTCGATCGTCTTGAGCTCGCCCGGCACGCCGCCCACGACGAAGTCGAAGAGCGGGTGCGAGCGCCGCTCGTCGCGGTACCACTCGACGACCGGTTCGCTGATGCGGACCGACATCGAGCCCTCGGCGTAGGGCTCGGACGTCAGGTAGGACAGCAGCTCGTCGCCCACCGCGGATGAGCCGCCGCCGTTGCGACGCATGTCGATCACGAGCGCGCGGCAGCCGCGCTCTTCGAGCGTGCGGAAGGTGCGCTCGGCGAAGACGCGGAAGCTCGCTGGGTCCGACATCCCGTCGACCGTCAGGAGCCCCACCGCGCCGCCGTCGATCCACTCGAAGCGGTAGTCGGCCGGCACGCGCTCCATCGCGGCGCCCGAGTCGCGCCGCGCGCGGTCGAGCCCCTGTCTCGACAGACCGGGCAGCGTCACGCTCTCAACGCCCTGTCCCGCGTCGTACTCGATGGTCCATTCCCGCGCGGGCCCGAAGGAGAGCCAGTGGTACGGCCGGAAGAGCCGGCAGTGGGCGCTGTCGAGCCGGGAGACGGCCTTGCAGTAGTAGGTCTGCAGCTGGTCGATGATCCGCTCGACGCCGACTCCATTCAGCGACACCAGCGTGGCTCCGCGGAGCGCGGCTCCTTGAGGATCAAGGCTGCGCGCCACGAAGAGCGCGTCGTCCTTGAAGTCCAGCTCGATCGGCAGCGCCGTGTTGCCGCGTTCGAGCGACTCGCGGAAGGCGCGCTCGGCGAAGTCCATCGCCGGGAACGTGTGGCCATCGCGGAAGAAGGTCATGTACTCCGCGACGATCGCGTAGAACTCGACCTCGGAGAGGTCCCGCTCGAGGCGCGCTCGCAGCGCCTCGAAACGGGACCTCTCCTCGCCCTCGTTGCGATGGAGGTAGAGGTTGGGGTGCACCGCGTGCAGCGTGCGGCGCAGGGTCTCCAGGTCCGCGAGCATGGCCTCGCGCGGCAGCACCGTGCCGCCGGTGACGCCCACGCGCTTGTCCTTCGTTGCAGGCGTGACCCGCACGTCGCGCACGTATGCCTGGGTCGTCCAGTGCGACCAGACCGCGACACGCCCGCTGCGCTCTCCCAGCTTGAGCCCCTGCACCACCAGGCACGGCTGCGCGGCGCGGTTGACGTAGAGCCGCGCCTCGGTGCCGGCCACGACGACCTTCATGTGGTTCCAGGCGTCGGGCAGCACGTCGACGTAGGACTCGTAGCGTCCGGGTTCCTCGCTGCGCAGGCGGCTCCACGGGTAGGCGGGCTCGGAGGAGTACTGCACCGTGTGGTTGCGCTGCACCTGGTCGTCGACCCGCGCGTTGACCGGGCGCAGGTAGACGCACTCGTAGTCGCGCGCCTCGCCCTCGCCCCGCATCCGGAAGGCGAGTCCGAGGAAGCCCTTGGCGTACGGAGGCGCGCCTGGCTTGGGCTTGCCGATCAGCTCCATCTCGATCGAGCCATCGGCCAGTTCGACCTCGTTAAGGAGCGCTAGGCACTCGCCCTCGCGCTCGGCCGCGAGCTCGAAGCACGCACGCCCCTCGATCACCCGCGGCGTGGCGGTGAGGTTGACAAGCTCAAACGGGGGTGCTTCCTCCTGCGCAACCGCTCGGGCGGAGCCGGCCGCCAGGACGAGCGCGAGGAGGAAGCGTACGACGGCGACGGCCGACGGAGGCTTGGGGAGCATGACAGGAAGGGGGCAGGGAGGTTGGGGAGGTACCGCCTAAGACCTCGGGCACTCCAAACGGTGTCACCGTTCTGCCGCTTTTTTCGCGCGGAGAGCCCTCCGCCCCTCCCCTCCCGCGGATCCACCGCACTTCCCCGCCCCCCGCCTGGACGCGGGCCTCCGCGGCTGGTTCCTTATGCGCATGCAGACCGCACGAGTCGGAGTCATCATGGGAAGCGCGTCCGACTGGCCCACGATGCGCCTCGCCGCCGAGATGCTGGATCGCTTCGAGGTGGCGAACGAGCGCGAGGTCGTGTCCGCCCACCGCACCCCCGAGCGGCTCCGCGAATACGCCCGGGCGGCCGCCGACCGCGGGCTCGAGGTCATCATCGCCGGCGCCGGCGGAGCGGCCCACCTGCCGGGCATGGTCGCCGCCTGGACGACGCTGCCGGTGCTGGGCGTCCCGGTCAAGAGCCGCACGTTGAGCGGCATGGACTCGCTGCTGTCGATCGTGCAGATGCCGCGCGGCGTGCCGGTCGGGAGCCTCGCGATCGGCGAGGCGGGCGCGGCGAACGCGGGGCTGCTGGCCGTGCGGATCCTGTCGGCCCGCGACGAGGCGCTGCGCAAGGCACTGGAGGCCTTCGCCCAGGAGCAGGCGGACGCGGCCCTCGCCGCCGAGCTCTCGTGACGGCCCCCATCCTTCCCGGAGCCACGCTCGGCGTGCTCGGCGGCGGACAGCTGGGGCGCATGTTCGCGATCGCGGCGCGGCGCATGGGGTACGGCGTGGCGGTGTTCGCCCCCGAGGAGCACTCGCCCGCCGGGCAGATCGCCGACCTTGTGGTGCGCGCGCCCTACGACGACCTCGACGCGGTGCGCGGCTTCGCGCGCCAGGTCTCGGTCGTCACCTATGAGTTCGAGAACGTCCCCGCCGCGACGACCGACGCGGTCGCGCAGGACGCGCCGACGCGGCCGGCGGGGAGCCTGCTCGCGACCACGCAGGACCGGCTGCGCGAGAAGGACGCGCTGCGGCGGCTGGGGCTCCCGACCGCCGAGTACCGCGCCGTCGAGTCGCCCGACGACGTGGCGAGCGCCGCCCGCTCGATCCCCGGGCGCGGCGTGCTGAAGACCGCCTCGTGGGGCTACGACGGCAAGGGCCAGCGCGCGGTCGACGACGCCGCCGCGCTCGCCGGAGCCTGGGAGGAGCTCGGCTCGCAGCGCGCCGTGCTCGAGGCGTGGGTGCCGTTCGAGCGCGAGGTCTCGGTCGTCGGAGCCCGCGGCCTCGACGGCGAGATCGCGCTCTTCGAGCCCTTCGAGAACGCGCACGCAGACCACATCCTCGACGTGACGAGCTTCCCCGCGCGCCTCTCGGAGGCGTCGCGCAAGGGCGCACACGAGATCGCGCGCTCGGTCCTCGAAGGGCTCGACGTCGTCGGCGTGCTGTGTGTCGAGATGTTCCACCTGGAGGACGGGCGCCTGTTGGTGAACGAGCTCGCGCCGCGCCCCCACAACTCGGGACACGTCACGATCGACACGCACGCGACGAGCCAGTTCGAGCAGCAGGTGCGCGCGATCTGCGGGCTGCCGCTGGGCGACGCGAGCGCCGCGGCTCCGGCCGGAGCGATGGCGAACCTGCTGGGCGATCTCTGGAGCGACGGCGAGCCGGGCTGGGGGCGCGCGCTCGCGCTGCCCGGCGTGCAGCTGCACCTGTACGGCAAGGACTCCGCGCGGCCGGGCCGCAAGATGGGGCACCTGTCGGCGGCCGGCGCGAACGTCGAAGAGGCGGTGCGGAGCGTGGTGCGGGCTAGGGAAGCGCTGGCGTAGCGCGGCTCGCCCCGGCGCCCGGTGCTCGCGCCGCTGCGGAGCTCAGCTCGGGCCGTCCATCTTCTCGCGCAACGAGCGCGGACGCATGTCGGTCCAGACCTCGCCGATCCAGGCGAGCACCTCGGACTTGGGGCCTTCCTTCCCGGCCTCGCGCCAGCCGGCCGGCAGCTCGCGGTCGGGCGGCCAGACCGAGTACTGCCCCTCTTCGTTGATGACCGCCTTCACCCGCGCGTTCGCGTCGTCGTCCCAGCTCATCGCTTCGCCTCCTGCATCGGTCCACCGCAAGGGTGGCTCACCCGATGGGAGAGGGCGAGCCGGGCGGATGTCGATGCGCCACTGTACGGCATGGGTGCCGGTCGCGCGCGGCTCGGGCGAGTCTCGCGCGACGGGAGGAGCGGTTGCGGGCTCGCCTCATGTCGCTTCGGAGCCCGGCGTCGCCCAGCGGCCCTACGCGCCGGCGTCCTCGATGCGGAACCCGTCGTGCCGGCCGTCCCAGCGCTCGTCGCCGTAGGTGAAGATCTCCAGCACGTCGGGCCGGTTGCCGAGGCAGAAGAGCACGGCCCCCAGTCCGCCGCTCACTCCAGGCACGACGATCAGGGCGTCGAGGCTCGCGCTGCTTCGCTCCGCAGCCTCGTCCGTCCCGCGGAAGGTCGTGAAGCTGCCGACGCCCGTGAACTCACGGCTCAGGACATGGAGGGCCTCGCAGTGGGGTGCGATCGCCGGGTCCGCGGCGATCAGCCGCGCGAGGATCGCGGCCTCGAGCTCCGTGGGCTCGACCTGTCCGGGTCGCAGGGGCGCCTTGTGCTGGCGTGTCATGGGTGAGCCCGTTGCCCCTTGGGCCGGGCTACCTCCGAGGCTCCGAGGTCAGGCGAAGCTGGGTCCGCACCGCATCCCGCAGGCGGGCGAAGCAGGCCTCATCCCCGCCGACGCAGACGGCCAGGAAGCGGCGCGGCTCGAAGCCATCGAAGCGCGCGGAGCGCATGAAGAACTCCGCGACGTCCCCGAGCGGCTCTTCCTCGTGCCAAGTCGTCATGACGAAGGTCGCGTCCGAGGGCTGGAAGTCCGGCTCGGAAGCCAGGTAGGCCGTGTCGATCGCATCGTCCCAGCTAGAGCACCGATCGCCGGTGCACACGGCGTAGCGACACCCTTCGGCCACGAAGCGCTCGCTCAGCCGCGCCTGTTCGTCGTCGGTCACCGACGGATCGTACACCGCGAGCAGCAGCGCGAACCCGGCGCCCGAGAAGGGCGAGGCGAGCTCGAACGGCCGCTGCAGCTGAACCGCCCAGGCTTCGCGTTCGTCGGCGGCGAAGATCTGTTCCATTCCGCGCTCCAGGGAGGTCGCATCATAACGGTGCGATCGACGAGGAGCAGCGGGCCTGGCCGCCGCGCTAGGCGGCACGGTCACGAGCTCTGGCGCTCTGCGGGCGCGGTTCGCGCTTGCCTTCAGCGCGGCGGGGGCGGCTCACCGCTCCCCCACGCCTGCGCGCCGCTTACGACGCGCGACTGGACGGACGCGATCTGCGTCGCCCGCGCCTTGATCGAGTCCGCGTGCGGGCCGCGCCATTCTCGGTCGACGGTGTCGTGAAAGAGGGCAACCCAGCGCTCGAACTGCTCGGCGCGAAAGGGCACGACGCTCGACAGCGCCGAGTGCTTCTGCGTAGGCGCTCCGTGGAAGCCCGGGATGCCGAGCTCCAGCTTGCACCAGAAGGCGGTGAGCTTGGGGATGTGCTCCTCCCAGTCGACCTGCGCCTGCTCCACGAAGACCGGGGCGAGGAGCGCGTCTCGCCGGACGCGTCCGTAGAAGGTCTCGACGAGGGAGCGAATCTCGTCGGGAGAGCCCAGATCCGGCTTGCCGGAAGGCTCGGGGATGCGCGCTTCGGATCGAGGGGGCATGACGTTGGCGCTCAATAGGACGCCGTGATGATCTGAATGCCGGCCCGCATCCGGTCGCGCCACGCCGCCTCAACGCCCTCGTCCCACTCGGGGTCGAGGGCCGCCACGGTCGCGCAGAGGCTCTCGAGCCACATCTCGTAGAGCAACGGGGGGATGTCGTACCGGTCGCGGGCGTGGGTCTCGCCGATGCGACCGAGCAGCTCGCGCACCTTGGGATCCTCGACGTCGCGGGAGACGAGCATCACGACGCTCGCGCGCAGGAGCTTGCGCTGCTTGTCGAAGTCCGTGCGCGCAAAGGCCGCGGCAACGTCCGGCGAGATCGCGAGGAACAGCTCGTAGAACTTCGCTGCGAAGTCGCCGGCGGCTTCGCAGCGCGCGAGGCTCCGGCGGGCCGCGTTGGCTCGGTCGGGCTCGTGCTCGCGCAGCGGAGCCTCGCCGTCGCGCTCGACGAAGAAGTCGACGCGGAGCCGAAAGGGGGTGCCCCCCGGCCGCAGCTTGTGGGCCGAGCTCGGCGGAATCGTGACCACGGCCGGCGCCTTCAGTGCGGACTCCTCGCCGGCGACGAGGTCGACGTAGGTGACCTCGCCGTTCAGGAGGTGCAGCACGCCCCAGCGGCCGGCGCCCAGGGCGTGGTTGTCGCGCAGGGCGGCGGGCAGGGTCTCTTCGGTGAACGTCGGGGAGGCGCCCTTCGGGACGGCTCCCGGCGGCAAGCGGCGGGTGTTCATCGGGTCCTCTGGTTCCGGTGCTCGCGCCTCACCTACCGGCGCAGGTGGTCCAGCGAGAACAGGTGGTCGGTGCTCTTCAACGGCGCGTGGCAGGAGCGACAGGAGTTCAGGTCCTTGCTCGCGACCGCGCCGTCGGGTGTAAAGGCCGCAAAGTCCCAGTGCCCGTTCCGCAGGTCGCCTTCGTAGCCCTGGCCGAGGTGCTCGGCGCGCTCCATGACGGCGATCAGCGCCATCTTGCCGCGCATCCGGCGATTGAGGCTGGACAGCGCGACGCTGCCGTCGTCGTCGAGCTTGGCCTTGTAGACCTCGGCGACGAGGACCGAGCCGAAGGGCAGCCTGTCGTGCTCGTCCGGCCCTCGCATCGCGACGTCGTTCGCGAACAGGCGGATGATCTGGTCGTGGTTCTGAACCCGGTCGAGGCTCAGGTAGTTGGTGAAGGTCTCGCGGTAGTCACGCGGGAGCGCGATGCCGGTCTCGGGGTGCGTAGCGTTCGCGGCACCCGCGGGCGAGCGGTCGGAGCCCGTGCGGCACCCAAGCAGAACCAGCCCAACGGCACCGGGGAGAAGCAGGTCTCGGAGTCTCATCGCTCGATCTCTTGTCAGGACAGGACGGTGCGTGGCGCGCGCCGATGCCGCCGCCTACCGCGGGGCCCGTGGCAGCCATCCCCCGGATGGGGCCGGCCGCGCGCGCCGTTCTGAAACGATCACTCCAAAATAGCCCGGCCCCGCTTGACGTCAACCCGGATTTGGAATACATACTTCAAAACGCCATCACGATGCCGCGCCCCCGATCCCTCCCCGAAGACGAGGCCCTCGAAGTCTCGCTGAGAGTCTTCTGGTCCCGAGGCTACGACCGGACCTCGATCGCCGACCTCAGCGCGGCCCTGGGTCTCGGCCCGTCGAGCATCTACAACGCCTTCGGAAGCAAAGAGGAGCTGTTCCGCCGCGCCATCGACCGCTACGTGCGGACGTATGTGGCTCCGTCCCTGAAGCTGGTCGCGCAGCCGAGCGAGCTCGGCGTCGTCGAGCTGATGCGCAAGCTCATGCGGAGCCTCGTCCGTGTCTATACCGCGGAGGACTGCCCGCCCGGATGCGCGATCTTCCAAGGCGGAAGCGCGGCGGCGCCGGCGGACTCGGTGGCGGCCGCGATCACGCAGGAGCCGAAGGCCGCGCTCCTGCTGAGCCTCCGCCGACGCTTCACGGAGTACGCGCAAGCGGGCGCGCCCTTGGCCTCCCCCCCGCGCACGCTGGCCCTGGTGGTGCTGGGTACGCTCAGCGGGATCTCCCAGCTCGCCTGCGACGGCGTGCCGCGGGCGGAGCTGCTGCAGGTGGCGGACCACGTTGCCCGCGGCTGCGTGCGGTCCGAGGCTTCGTAGGCGCCCGTCGAGGCGTCCGCCCGCGGGGCCGTGGGCTATGCTCGTGGCCAGATCCGGCGGGCTCCCGGCGCCAAGCGCAGGCGGTGTCGCGCGGCCCAAGACGCTCCCAAGCTCATGCAAGAACACGGGTCCCTTCCCCAACCGCCCCCCGCACCCGCGGCGGGAGCCGCAGCCGGCCGCCGGCGAGCACGAGGGCCGCGCGGCGCCGGCGCGCTGCTGATGACGATCGCCTCCATAGGCTTCGCGCCGGGATCCGAAGCGGCGGCACAGGAGCGCGACCAGCGCGACCTCTACGTGCTCAGCGTGGGAGTGGAGCCAGAGCTGACGGCGCGCGCGTCCTGGGATCCGTACTCGCGCGATGCGCGCTACGTCGCCGAGCTGTTCACCGCCGAGAGCACGCCCTACGCGAGCCCCATCGTCCGGGTTATCTCCGGCGCGGATGCGACGCGCGCGAACGTCCTGGACGGCCTGCGGTGGCTGGCGGAATCGGCTCGTCCCCAGGACGTGGCGCTGGCGTTCTTCTCGACCCACGGAGACGTGGACCGAAGCGGCCGCTACGCCGTGTCGCTGGCGGTCGACGAGGAGGGCTCCGAGTCGGGTGCGCATCCCGAGCTGTGGGGACGCGAGCTCACCGACGAGCTCGCGCGCGTTCGGGGGCTCCCGATCCTGCTCCTCGACACCTGCCAATCGGGCGGCGTGCTCACCACGCGGCCGGAGCGGCTGGCGGTGATCGGTGCGTCCGCTGCAAACGAGGACAGCGACGGTCAGTGGCAGAGGCCCGACCGCCCGCACGGCTGGTTCGTGATGGCGCTGCACGAAGCCCTGACCGGCCGCGCCGACGCGGATGCGGACCGAGCCGTCACGCTCGGGGAGCTGGCTGAATACCTGCCCGGCCGAGCCCGGGAGCTGAACCCGAAGCAGAACGCGGTTGCGACCCTCCCGGCGGCGATGCGCGAGCTCGCGCTGACGCGCGTGGCCGCGAGCCCTCCCCCGCCCCTTTGGCCCGTGGTCGAGCAGGGCCCGCCGCGGAACCCCTTCGGCGTCGCCGATGTTCCCTGCCCGGAGGGCGAGGACGTGCAGGCCCTAGCGCGGCAGGCGCGGCTTGAAGGAGATCGATCGGATCCGAACGCGCGCCGCTGGCCCGCGCGACGGATCCAGGGCGGAAGCGCGTCGCTGATCGGCGCGTGGTCCGGGCGCTGGCGCTACGGGACGCGCGGGCGCTGGCGGTCGGGTCAGGCCGAGCTCCGCACGGTCGACGATCGCGTGTTCCTCCTGTTCGACGACGCCTACTTGATCGAGGCCCGCCGAACGGGAGACGGGGGCCTGATGGGCCGCTACGTCAACCTGTCGAACGCGACGGACACCTCTCCCTGGGTTGGCCGCATCGTGTCGCCCGGACGGATCGACGGGGCGTGGTCCGGGGGGCGCTGGGACTTCCGGCGCCACCTGAACGACGCAGCGCTCGCGGAGTCGCCGGAGGCTCGCTCAGCCGCTCCCGGCCTCGATGAGATCTTCGCGGCCTTCGACTCTCCGGGCTCCCCTGGGTGCGCCGTGGCGATCGCCCGCGACGGCGAGCTGATCCACGCCCGCGGGTACGGATACGCCAACCTGGAGCACGCGGTCCCCGCGAGCTCGACGACGGCGTTCGACGTCGGCTCGGTGACGAAGCAGTTCACGGCCGCCTGCGCCTGTCTGCTCGCGCTCGAGGGCAGGCTGTCCCTCGACGACGACGTGCGGGTCTGGCTCCCCGAGCTCCCCGAGTACGAGCGGCCGATCACGCTGCGCCACCTGCTGCACCACACCTCCGGGCTGCGCGACTACCTGAACCTGCTTCCGCTGGCCGGGCGGAGTGAACGCTCCCCCATCTCGCGCCTCCGGATCCTGGAGATGATGGCGCGGCAGGAAGCGCTCGTGTCTCCGCCCGGCGAACGCTATCGCTACAGCAACACCGGCTACATGCTGCTCGCGCACGCCGTCGAGCGCGCCGCCGGCATGTCCCTCGGCGAGCTGGCCCGCGAGCGGCTGTTCGAGCCGCTCGGGATGAGCGCGAGCTTTCTCTACGAGGACTCCCGGGAAATCCTCCCGGGCCGCGCCACCGGCTACGACTGGGACTCCGAGGGTCGCGTCCGCGTCGTGCACAACCAGAACTTCGACGTGGTGGGCGACGGCCAGATGTACTCGACGGTCGAGGACCTCCTGCGCTGGAACGAATATCTGCACGGCGAGCTGGCCCCCGAGCTGCGCGAGCTGATGCTGACCGAAGGGCGGCTCGCGAACGGCGAGGCGCTCGGCTATGGGCTGGGCCTGGCGCTCTACGAACACCGCGGAGCGCGCGTGGTCGGACACGGCGGCAGCTCGTGGGGCTTCCGCACGCAGCTCGTTCGGTTCGTCGACCACGACCTCGCGATCGCCATCGCGAGCAACTCGGACGACGCGGACCCGTGGTCGCTGGTCGAGCGTGTCGCGGAGCACTACCTCGGCGACGCGCTCGCCCCCGCGGAGGACGAGCCGGCGTGGAGTGCGGAGGAGCCGGCGCCGCCTCCCGCCTCCGACGCTCCGCCCGTCGATCTGCGGCGCTTCGAGGGCGAGTTCTATGCCCCGGAGCTCGACGCGACCTACCGCTTCTTCCTGCGGGAAGAGGCGCTCTTCGTCCGCATCGAGCAGGAGCCCGCGCTCCCCGTGAGCGCCGAGACGCCGGGCCGCCTGGTCCTGCGCTTCGATCCCGAAGGCTCGGTCTGGGCGTCGCCCGCGAGCCTTGAGCCGCAGCGCGCGGAGGATGACGAGCTGACCGGCTTCCTGCTCAGCTCGGGGACGGAGCGGGGCATCCGGTTGGTCCGGCGTTGATGCGGCGCCGTGATCGGCCGCGAGCTCTCGCGATCGATCACGGCCTGGGTCGCGGGCGGCCGCTCGGTGGATCCGAGCCGGCCGCGAAGCTCACTGATCGATCGTCGAGGAGATCGTTCCGAGCCAGATGTAGTCGCTCGCCAGACGGAACATGGCGACCTCCGTGAGGTGCCTGCCTTGGAAGGGATTGCCGAGCGTCAGGTCGATGTGAACCACGTTGTCGGCGTGGGCGCAGACCGAGGTGGACCCGGCGCCACCGCCGAGGGCGAGGTAGACCCCGGACGTCGTCCCGTCGGAATGGACCAGCGTGCCGGCGATCACTCTCCCGTCGCTGCCCGCCGGATAGTCCACCCGCAGCCCGCCGTCGCTCCCATCCCGGACGAGGTTGAGCTCATCGGAGACCGCAACCACGTCCCCGTCGGTGCTCGTCGTCGAGATCGCGCGACGCGTGACGAGCCCGACGTAAGGGAAGCTGGCGCCCGCATAGTTGTACTCCGGCCCCTGGGCCGTCCCCGTACCGGACCCGGAGCGGACGAAGGCGCCGGCCCGGATGCTCCCGTCGGTATGGACCTTGGTCCCTCCGAACGGGTCGACCACCAGCGCCCGTCCCTGGGCGGCGCCCGACGAGTACCCCTCGAAGACCAGCACGTCTTCCACGGCGTCGTAGAACATGTCCGCACCGGTCTCGTTGCTCTGGCGCATGGCGAGCCGCGCGGCGATCGAGCTCGAACCCGAGTCCTGGATCTTCAGGGCCGGGCTATTGGAGTCGCGGATGTGCAGGCGCTCGGAGGGAGTGGAGGTACCGATGCCGATGTTGTCGGTGTGGTGCATGTGGCTGCCGCTCACCTGCCAGAGGGCGTCGGATCCGGCCGGGCCGGCCGGCCCCACCGCTCCGTCTTCGCCATCCGCTCCGGCCGGCCCGATCGACCCCGCCGGTCCCATCGGCCCCACCGGGCCGGCCGGCCCCTGCGGGCCCATCGGCCCCTGCTCACCGTCAAGTCCCTGCGCGCCCTCGGGCCCCGGCGCACCGGGGGGACCCGCCAGCGTGGCCGTCGTTTGGATCGAACCGTCGGGGAACTCGATTCCGCCGCTGCGCGAGCGAATCGTGCCCGCCACGTCGAGCCGCACCTGTGGGTCGATATTCCCGAGGCCGACGAAGCCGGTCGCGTCGCTCACGAACCAGTCGGCGCTGATCGGCGTCAGCATGCCGAGCGTCGGGACGCTGGAGGCCTCCAGGCAGTCCCCCGGCACGAGCGCGTCCGCGATGGTCGCGGCGCACAGGCCGACGAACTTGTCGGCGAAGGAGCTCGGCGACGCGACGACACCGGTGGTCGCCTGCACGCCGAGGAAGACCGACTCGAACATCCCGCCGCCGACGTTGCGGAAGAGCGCGGTCTCGCCGGCCACGACGAGCTCCAGGTCGAGCTTGCCGTCGCGGTCGAAGTCGAGCCACTCCGCGTCGGTCGCGGGCGCGGTCAGCACCAGCCCGCTGTCCTGCGTCACCGGCTCGAAGCCGCGGGCCTTCGTGCCGCGGAAGAGGCGGCTCGGCTCGCTCTGGAGCACGAAGAGCACGTCCTCGACGCCATCGCCGTCGTAGTCGGCGAAGCGAGCCAGCGTCGCTCCCTGCAAGCCGCCGAGCCCGACCCGCTGGGTCACGTCGAAGAACCCTCCGCTCCCGTCGTTCCGAAGGAGCCGGACGGCCTTGCCGGAGCCGAGCTGGAGCAGGTCGCCCAGTCCGTCCGCGTCGTAGTCGACCCAATCGCTGGGTCGGGCCTCCTGGGCCTGGAGCAGGGCGGGCTGGGCGAGGAGAGAGGTCAGAAGCAGGGTTGAGGTCGTGGTTCGCATGGTTCTTTTCCCGAGGGAGGACGCGGCGGGGGCTCGTTCCCCTCGCCACTCGAGAACGCGCCGGCCGCCCGCCGTCGCGAAACCAGTCCCTGCGATTTTTCGACGCCCGTCCACGCCCGGCGGGGAAGCCCGGCGGCGCGCCCCGACCGGACGGACGCGCCGAGCAGGCTAAAGAACGGGCCTACGGGCAGAGCAGTTGATTGGTGTAGGGCTGCTGGATCGGAACGTCGAGGAACAGGATGTTCCCGGGCGCTCCCGACCCCTGCAGGCACACGTTGCCCTCGATCTGGTAGAAGATCGGCGCCGGGTGCCACGGAGGCTGGCCCGACGTGGGAACCAGGCCGACCTCGATCGCGTCGGGCTTGCTGCCCGAACTGACGAAGTTGTTCTGCACGCACGCGAACAGGAACGCGCCGACCACGACCGGCTTGTAGTCGCACCCGGTCGCGTTGTACGTGATGCGGTTCGAGTGGAGGATCAGCAGCGTCGACTGCTCGAAGTCCTCCTTCGGCGTCGTCCAAGCATGGAACGCGCCGTTGCCGTAGGGCGTGTTCGGCGGGTAGTCATGACGCGCGACGATGGCCGCCCGCAGACCGGGCGTGAAGGTATCGAGGCCGTACTCGATCCGGTTGCCCGTGACGGTCGAAGTACCGAGCTGACGGCCGACGATCGTCACCGACTGCCCGTGGTGGAAGTTGCTCGAGTAGGGCAGGCCGGAATCCGGGTTGATGCCCGCATTGAACAGCCCCGTGTCCGCGATGACGCAGTCACGCAGCGTGATGTCGCCGGGGTTCGGGGGCAGGACGGGGTTCTGGGGCGTCCCTTCCCACTTGCGCGCGACCACCTGCAGCGCCGTGCGACCGACCTCGTAGAGGTCCGCGTCCTCGATGAGCACGTCGCCCGCGTTGTTGTGCATGTAGAAGCAGTGCTCGCGGTGGATGTTGTGCACCGAGCCGCCCGACCAGGTGAAGTCAGCCAGCGCCCAGGTGAGCATGCCCCACTTGCTATCGGGCCCCGACTGCGCGGCGTGGTCGAAGTCGCCGTCGATCTCGCAGTTCTCGAAGGTCCACCCGGTGTACGCCACCTCGTCGGGGGGGTCGCCGCCCCACCCGATGAGCACGCCGGCGCGCGTGCTGGCTTCGATGAAAATGTCGCGCCAGGTGATGAAGTTGAAGGGGTGCCCCGGATCGCCACCCGAGATCACGAAGATCGTATCGCTGCCCGGGCCGGTGCTGCGTTCGATGACGACTCCGGCGCCGCCCTGAACGATGACCGGCGAGGCGTTGCTGCTGCCGATCCAGTTGACCGACGGTGCGCTCGTGCTTCCGGTGTCGAACTTGAAGGGCGCGTAGGTGCCCGCGGTGAGCTGCACGTGGTAGCCGTAGGTCGGCCCGTAGGGCCCGCTGCCGCCGGGTGTGCCGGTGTGTTCGAGCGCCCAGACGAGCGGATAGGGCTGGGGGCTCGCCGGGGAGCCGTACAGGTAGTTGTTCTGCGTGTCCTGAACGTAGCCGTCGGGTGCTCCGGTGGAGACGACGACGAGGTCGGGCGCCGGGCTCGGGGGCACCTGTGCGTGCAGGGTCGCGCCGGTGGAGTACGCCGCCGCGAGACACGCGGCGAAGGTGGTAGCGGAGAGTCGCATGGCGAGTGTCCGAAGATGCGTATCGCGCGGCGGCGCCGCTTGTCGCGCCCGCCGTCGCGGATCTCAGGTGGAGGGAGGTGCCGCGCGACCACGGCGGTCGCCGAGCACACCTGCTGTGTGTCGGTGCTCGCCGCCCCGGCCGAAAGATCTCGCCGTTTCGGTCGTGATCCCGCGGCGCCCTCGCCGGCACACGCGTGGGCCGCCCCCGGTCGAAGCGGCCGTACTGCCCCCCTTACCGCGCTCCGGCGAGGGACGCCAGCGTCGCCCCGCCATGTACGCGCCAACCGCTCACTCGAGGTGGCTCCGCAGCATCCACGCGGCCTTCTGGTGCACGTCGATCCTCCGGACGCCGAGGTCGCCCGACGCCTCGTCATCGGCCCCCTGCGAGGCCGCCACGACGGCCCGGGCGGCGGCCACGACGGTCTCGCTATCCTTCACCAGGGCGCGGATCATGTCCTCCGCCTTCGGGACGCCACGGTCCTCCTTCACCTCGGCGCGCTCCATGAACTGCGAGTAGCTGCCGGGCGCCTGGGCCCCGAGCGCCCGGATGCGCTCGGCGATCTCGTCCACGGCCAGGGCGAGCTCGGTGTACTGCGTCTCGAAGAGCGTGTGCAGCGTCGTGAACATCGGCCCGGTCACGTTCCAGTGGTAGCTGTGGGTCTTCAGGTAGAGCGTGTAGCTGTCCGCGAGGAGACGCTCGAGGCTGTGTACGACGGTCTGCTCGTTGGTGGTCATGGGTCCGGGCTCCTTGTTTCGGTAGTCCTTGCGCTTCGTAGATCCGCTGGCGAGGCCGCGCACTCTACGCGAAAGCGATCGACCGGTCGCGGCTCGCTCGGCGACGCGACCCGTCCTAACCCTCTTCCAGCGCGTCCACGCAAGCCGGAGCCAGGAACGGCGTGAGATTCGTCCGCATCTTCGCGCGCACCTCGTCCAGCTTGGCGGGGCCGGGGTGGAGCTCGCCCCCCGCGAAGGGATCGCAGTCCAACAGCGCCCGCGCGGTCTCCTTGGGGTGCGACCGGGACACCTCAGCGAGCCGAGCTCGCGCCCAGACGCGGTACGGCAGCTGATTGCCGTAGGGGTTCCATGCCGCCGCGGGCTCCATCTCCGACCACGGAGTGAGTCGGAGCAGGAACGCGACGCGATCGCCAGCCGCCTCGACCGCGGCGAGCTCCATCTCCAGGGAACGCACGCGCTCGTACTCCTGAGCCGCAACCCGGATGTAGAGCGGCACCTCTGCGCTGCCGACCGCCATCGACAGCTCCCTGGAGAAGCCATCGCTGCCACCCCCGTAGCCCGCCACATGCAGAGCGGAGCGCGCCAGCACCGGACGGGTGCGGTAGTGCGTCGAGAAGAACGTCTCGAAGAACTCGTCCGGCTCGCCCAGCATCCACAGCGCGTGAAAGAAACAGAACGAGAACCGGTCGTTGTCGGCTGGACTCTCGATCCTGTCGATCAGCTGCCGCAGAATCGGCCTGAGGGTCGCGTCGCCGGAGTCGCCCACCGCCTGCACGACTTCGCGGCTTGCCGTTCGCTCATCGATCTCGGCGAGCAACAGCCCGGATGCCCCCAGGTGATCCGCGAGATCCAGGAGCTGAAGCTCGAGGTCTCCAACCTGGCTCGAGGATGCGAGCGGAGCGGCGTTGCGCGAGTCGCATGCTTGGGCGAGGAGGGCCGCAAGGACCAGGAAGCTCGCTCCGATCCTCACTTCAACCCGCCATGTGCATGGGGACGAGTCTTCATGGGACCACAGCAACGCGCCGTGCGAGCAGTGGGTTCACCGGACCTGGGACCTTCCCTCCTCAGAGGTCGTGCACCCGGGAGCCCACGAAGCCGGCCCCCGAGCTCTCGCTACGCACCAAGGGGTCTCCCCCCCGTCCAGGTGAGTCCAGACACCGAAGGCGGCATGCGAGATCCAATGGCGACGGTAGCTTTCACGGCTCTGGGCGAGCCGCACCCTCCATCTGCGTAATGCGCGGAAGCTCCGTACACAGGTGTTCGGTCAGCGCACGCACAACCGGCAGAGCTCCCCGGCTCGCTGGCTTGAGGAGGCTGATCTGAGCATCTGCGGCGAGCCAGTCCGGCAGCACGCAGACGAGCTCGCCCGCGAGCAGCTCCTTGCGGCAGACGTAGCCGGGGAGAGCCACGATTCCCAGCCCCGCGGCGCTGGCCGTCTTGAGGGTCGACATGTCGTCGCTGCACAGCTTCGGACGGAAGTGCACGGTGTAGCGCGCCCCCTCGGGTCCCTTTAGGGCCCACTCCCCGCGCTCCCGGCGCCAGCCGACCTTCAGGCCCACGTGGCTTCCCAGGTCCTCCGGAGTCGAGGGGGTACCCGCGCGTTCGAGATACGCCGGGCTGGCGAACAGAAACCAAGGTGCCCGTGCAACCGTGCGCTGAATCAGGCTCGAGTCCGGAAGAGCCCCGACATGTCCGCGGAGGGCCATGTCGAGACCGGCTTCGACGAGATTCAACTGCTCGTTGGTGACGTTCTGGATCACCTCGACACCTGGATTCTCAAGCAGGAAGTCGGTCAGGACATCGCGCAGTGCGTAGCGAGCCATCCCCACCGTACACGAGAGGCGAACGCGTCCCGATAGGGAGTCCGTCTGGCACCGGATCTCCGCCTCCGCCGCCTCCATCTCGTCCAGCGCGGCGCGGGCACGACGGTAGAACGCCTGCCCGATGTCGGTGACCACGAACTGGCGCGAGGTCCGCTGGATGAGGCGCACGCCGAGTCGATCCTCGAGCTGCTTCACGTGCCGGCTGAACTGGGACTTCGGCAGAGCGAGGGCTCGTCCCGCCGCCGCGAAGCCGCCCTTTTCCACGACGTGGGCGAAGTAGAAGTAGTCGTTGAGGTCGAACTCCATCGGGCTCCTCGGTCGTTCCATCTGGAGAACGCTGGGTCCCGATTCTCCAACTTCACGGCTTCCTTGTCGCGCCTATGTTGCTGACGGACCGGCAACCAAACCAGGAGACTCGACATGACCATCAAGATCACCGCCATCTGTGGCAGCGTCCGCCCCGAGAACGCCACCTCTCGAGCTCTGGCCCTCGCGCTCGACGAGCTCGCCACCCATCCGGACGTCGAGGTGACGCCCATCTACCTCGAGGAGCTGGACCTGTCGCTCCCCGGCCTTCCGCCGGGCAACCCGGAGGCCCTCGAACGCTTTCAGAAGACCGTCGAGGACTCCACCGGAGTGTTCCTGGCCTCGCCCGAGTACCACGGGGGCGTCAGCAGCCCGATGAAGCTCGCCATCGACAACCTCGGCTTCCCCAGCAAGCTGGCAGGCAAGCCCGTCGGACTCTTGGGCGTGGCTGCGGGACGGATCGGGGCGATCAAGTCCCTGGAGCAGCTGCGCGGAATCTGCGCACACGTCGGCGCGCTGGTGCTGCCGGGTTCCGTGTCCGTGGCCCAGGTCCACCAAGCGTTCGATGAGGAGGGACGCTGCCTCGACGAAGAGGTCGAGAAGCAGGTGCGCGGCGGAGCCACGGCCCTCGTCGACTACATCCGCAGCGCGATCGGCCCCCGAGCTCATCGGGACGCGGAGGGGCGCGATCGGGGTGAGCCGGAGGCCCCCGGGCAACAGCCGAGGACGCGGCGCAGGAACACCCACGCTTCCTTCCGCGACGCACGGGCAGAATTCGAGCTGGCCTGGAACCAGCCCGGGCACACGCGAATCGAGCCGGACGCGGTCGACGTGAATCAGCTGTTGGAGCACTCCAGCGGATTGGAGCACGGCTTCCGGCTCACCGGGCAGATGCTGTGGGATGCCGAGGTCGCGAAGGCCTGGGATCCCGGCACGTACATCTCCGGAGTCGTCCTCGCGGGCGAGTCCTGGGGGCGGAAGACGCTCCCCGACGGCAAGCCGTGGTTCGTGCGCTCGAGCCAGCAGGTGGCCTGGAAGTCGGGCGCCGATGCAGGTGTGGTCCTCGAAGAGGTCTACCTCGACCCCTCGGGCCGCTCCGTGCTCTTCTTCGGACGTTCCGAGCTGATCGGGCCCGACGGCGTCCCCCTCGAAGGGGGCGCGCATCAACCCCTGTTCCATGTTGAGCACGCGGTCACCGGCACGGAAGAGCAGCCCCTGAATCGCTGGCGCATCGTGCACCTGACCGAGGCCGAGGACCCGGCACTCGTCGAGCGACAGGTGCAGGAAGGTCCCTCGGGCTGGCTGCTTGGCTTCCTCTCCAAGTTCATCGAGCTCGATCTGAAGCGGCGCCCGCTCGTGGCCCAGCGACACGTCGGCTAGGCATGAACAGGTCGTCGCAGGCACCCGTGATCGCGGTCTTCAACCGCGGCATCCGGGCCGGGTCCGAGGCACGCTACGAGGACTGGCTCACCGGTATCGCGCGAGCCGCCGCGCGCTCTCCGGGAAGCCAAGGGACCACGATCCTCCGGCCGACCGAAGGGAGCTCTGAGTACGTCGCGATCACGCAGTTCGAGACCACGGAGTCCCTGGACACCTGGCTGAGCTCCGCGGACAGGGCGAGCTGGATGTCGCGGCTGCGCGCCATCGACGTTTGCCGCACAGACGCCTCGACGCTGGCGGGCATGGAGCGCTGGCTCACCCTGCCCCCGCGCACCTCTGCCCTACCGCCACGGTACAAGACCGCTGCGTTGGTGCTCCTCGGCCTCTATCCGCTGATTCTCGTGCTGGACGTCGTACTGGGCCCGCTGCTCTCCGACCTTCCTCGGCCGGTGAGGCTGCTCGCCTCACTGTTGGTGTCCGTGCCGACCATGGTTGGAGTCGTTCTGCCCTGGCTCACGCGGGTGTTCGGCGGGTGGTTGCATCCAGAGCGGCACGAGCCCTGAAGGTGGACCGAAGGCACCTTGTCCGAGGAGACAGGGCTGAATTGGTCTCCGTAGCTCGCTCGCGAGTTGAGTCCGACCGAGTCGGTTCGTGTGGGAGCCCACACATGCGAAGGTCGTGAAAGGCGCCTTGCCGCGGAGGACGTCGGCGACCCCGAAGGCTGCGCGCGCGACTCGTGAGCCGGAGGGGACTCCGCCGAGCGCACTCCGCGCGCCGCGCAACCTGTGCGGTTTCCCCAGTCGCAGGGAACCCGTTCACCTTGTCCGGCATTGTGCTCCATGGCTCAACGACCCCGTCATCGTCCTGCCGGGCTCTCACAGCTTGAGTGAGATCGCTCTCGTCGCCCTCATCTCCTAGCCAGTCGAGAGGACTGCAGGACCGCCGCCCTCGTCAACAACGACGGGCGAGGAGAGTCTCGACGGCGAGCTCTTGCACACGGCCGACGCCCCACCCGGCCGCGCACGGACGGGCTTCGTCGGCCCAGCCGACAGGCAACCACCCCGGTTGCAGGACGAAGCCCCGCAGCCTTCGACCGCACAAGACGATGATCCCGAGCACCACCATGCGCCCTGCAGTCCCTGCCTCCTTCGCACTCGCACTCGCCCTTCTCGCCTTCCCCGCAGCTGCTGGTGAAGAAACGGTCCTTGTAGAACGCGGACAAGAGGGCTGGCACTACTGGGACCAAGGCGAGCGGCCGCCGCAGGCCTGGATCACGGAGGACTTCGACGACACCGCGTGGAACGCGGGTACCGCGCCGCTGGGCTACGGGGTCGATGCCATCGCGACCACGACCCGCTCGGGCGACGACCGCATTCACAAGCATGCGGCCGCGTTCTTTCGCCTGACCTTTCAACTTGATGATCCTGCCCCCCATCGAGTGTGGCTGGGCGAGCTGCGCTGTGATGACGGCGCGGCCGTCTACCTCAACGGCGACGAGATCTACCGCTACAACATGCCCAAGGGCGATCTCGCTGAAGCGAACTTCGCCTCGGCCACGGTCTCCGAGTTCATCAAGCCGAACTACCACGCGTTCTACGTGGATGGTGCGCACCTGAAGGCCGGCGAGAATGTGTTGGCGATCAGCGTTCATCAGTCTGGCTCTGGAAACAGTGACCTGATCATGGACTTTGGCCTCAAAGGAGGCGCCCGACCCAGCGCCCCTGAAACAAATCCTCTTATCGATGACTATGCATTGAACAAAGATACAGACATATCTAACTACATCGATGGCTGGGCCAAGCACCTACTGAAGCAGGATCGCGCTCCGATTCCCTCACGATTCCGGTCTGAAATCAGTCGAGCTCTCGTCCTCGACCGTGAGGTGGATTTGATCGCCCCGTCGGACTCCCCCTTAAGCACGGAGGAGCTCTACAAACGGTGCGCCCCTGGCGTCCTCATCCTCAGCGCCGTGGGTGAGACCGAGAGGATCCCCCCGATCCACGGCAGTGGATTCGTCATCAGCGCAGACGGTCTAGCCCTTACCAATCACCACGTCATGCGGAATCTGGGCGGGGCAGACCTCGTCGTGGCCACCACCCTCGAGGGCCGCGTCGTGCGGGTGAGAGAGATCCTGGCGGCCGACGAGGCCGACGACGTTGCCTTGATCCAGCTGGACGGCTCGGGCTTTCATCCGCTTCCCATCGCGAGAGCTGCCGCGGTCGGCTCGGACCTGGTCACGATCAGTCATCCGGTGGGCTCGGTCCCGTGGGATCTGGACGCGCCCCCCACCAACGCGTTCTTCACGCTGACGAGAGGCCAGCTGGCCCGCCACACGCGCGACAACAAGGGCCGGCCCCGGATCATGGCCACTTCGGAGTGGGCCTTGGGCAGCAGTGGGGCGCCGATCTTCGATCGCTTCGGCTCCGTGGCTGGCATGGTCTCGGCGTTCCGTCCCTTTGCCTACAGACTTCAACGACTGCACGAGGACGACGGCGTACTCAAGCTCGGAAAGGGTGAACCCGATCGCGGGCTCTTCCTTGCGATGGGCCATCAGATGACGCTCGGCATCGCCATTCCGTGTCGGAGCTTGCACGCCTTCCTCCAGCCCCCCCCGCTCGGTCCGGCGAGAAGCGTCGAGGCTCCGCAACCCGGCCTCGACTGGCTGCTCTACGAAGGTGCGTGGGACGCGCTGCCCGACTTCGCGGCTCTCAGCCCGACCGACCAGGGAACGTGCGAGTCGCCGGCGGTCGATGTCCACGGCGGACGCACCGACGACTTCGCGCTCGTCTTCAGCGGCTTTGTCGACCTCCCGCGCGACGGCGTGTGGCACTTCCGCACGACCTCCGACGACGGCAGTCGGCTCTTCGTCGACGACGAGCTGGTGGTCGACAACGACGGCCTTCACCCGGCAATCGACCGCACCGGCTACCGTCGCCTGGCCGCCGGCCTGCACGCGATCCGTGTCGAGTTCTTCGAGCGCAACTTCGACGAGGAGCTGAAGCTCCACTTCTCAGGCCCGGACCAGCCGTGGGCCGAGATGCCCGCATCCGTCTTCCGCCGTCCCTGACCATCCGACACCGACCGTCAGGGAATCGGGATCAGCGCGCTCCCCGCAGACGCGCCCGTGGAGGCAGCGGGGTCATGCGCTCCGTTGCTTCACGTACGCGATCCGCTTCCAGATGATCTCGAGCGGCCCCTGCCGGAAGCGGGCCAGCCAGTAGTGGCTCAGCATCCACTGGAGGGACAGGATGCCCAGCACGAAGAGGGGCAGGATGGAGTAGGGCAAGGTCCCCATCAGCGCGAGGCCGTAGCCGAAGAACAAGAGGACCGACACCGAGGTCTGGAACAGATAGTTGCTCAGCGCCATGCGACCAAGGGTGGCCAAGTGCCTGAAGAAGGCGGACTCGCGGGCCGAGTGCCAAGCGGCAAGAAACGTCCAGCCGATGCCGAGCGACAGCAGCGGAGCCCCGATGTGCAGGACGGCGGCCTGTACCGCGCCGAGGGGTGTCAGAGAGTAGCCCGACCCACTGGTCGCCTTGGTCCAGGCATAGGCGAACGAGCACACCAGGCCCACCAGGAACACGGTGACCATCCTGCGGGTGAGCGGGATCCGACTCTGGACGAGCCCGGGCAGCCGCCTCGACAGGAGCAGGCCGATGAGGAACAGGCCGAACACCTGCGGGTACCGCCCGGTGAAGAAGTAGCTCATCGGACGCGGGATCGCGCTCAGGGCGTTGATGAGGAAGACCTCCCGTGCCGAGTCCGAGGTACGCATCTCCAGAAGGCTCAGCTCGCCGAAGCCGAGCTCGGCCTTCAGCTCCCCCGAGTATCGGGAGAGCCCGGTCCAGAACCCCGACTCGCCCGTGAGCCAGTGCAGGAAAAACATGACGATCGGCATCGCCAGCAGGCAGACGATCCATCGAACCAGGGCACGATCCGACACGCTTAGAAACAGCGGCAGCAGCATGCCCAGCAGCGAGTACAGCGTCAGGATGTCGCCGTTCCAGATGCAGATCATGTGGAACAGGCCGATGGCCAGCAGCACGAACATCCTGCGGTACCAGTACGCTCGGAAGTAGCCGGGGCTGTCCGCCATGCGCGCCGCCTGCAGCCCGAATCCGATGCCGAACAGCATCGAGAACAACCCAAAGAACTTGCTCTCGATGAACCAGTCGATGAAGAACAGCACACCGCGGTCCGCCATCGGCAGCGAGACGATCTCCCCGGGCGTCAGCGCGCCGTAGCCGAAGAAGCTGTAGAGGTTCGCCATCAGGATGCCGAACAGGGCGAACCCGCGCAGCGCATCGAGGCTCTCATAGCGCTCTCTCGAGCTGGTCGGCCGGATGGCGGGCATCGGATCTGAGGGCTCCATGAGCGTGACTCTGCAACACCAACCTGAGCTGCCGCCCGTGGGAGGCCGCCAACATCATGCTCGATGCTGATTGATGCCGGCGCGCGCCCGAAAGTTCCCATGCGCCCACGAGAAGGCCGGCAAACGCCTTGGATCGCGCGAGCGCGAGCCACCCCGGGCCCTCTGCAAGCGCCGGTTCCTACGACGCTGATCCGCTCTTCTCGATCTTGGCTACCGCCTGCTTCGCTCGGCGCCGCTCGAAGTCGGTCCCGCCTTGGGTCTGCATCACCCTCAACGCCGGCAGTGCGCGCCTCGACTTGAGCCCCCCTAGCGCCTGGGCGATGGAGCCGGCCCAGCCCTTCATCTCCGCCGCTGTTCCGAGCTGCTCCAGCAGGAAGTCCTCGACCTTGGATCGCTGCCCTTGGGTCCGCGCAAGCCGCACGATCCCCCCGATGATGGCCCCACGAACCAAGCGAGAGTATCGATCGCCTTCGACGATCCCCCAAAGGTCCTCGAAGTCGCTGGGAGTCGCGACGTAGGCCATCGTCACCGCCAGCTCCCCGGCCATCGATTCCTCGCCGTCGTCAATATCCGTGTCGCTGACGGCGAGCTTCCTGTAGAGAACGGCCGGCACGCCCCGTCGAGCCTGCTTGATCCTGAGGAGCCGGCTGAGGACGCAGAGCGAGTCCCACTCGCGGACTTCGGCCACGAACCGTAGTAGCGTCGGGATGGCCTCGGCGTACTCCTTGCCATCGACGTAGATGAGGTCCCAGGGGGAGCTCACGTCGATGCCGTCCGCTTGGAGAGCACGGGCCATCCGCTCGTTCTCTTCAAGGCGAAGCTCGCGATCGACCACGCGCACGGGTTGGACTGGCCCGGTGTGGCCTGGGTTGCCTGGATCCTTCTTGGAGGCCATGGTGCTGCGGTGCTTGGCCGCGCGGCTAGAGCCGCACTGCTCAGCTTCGAGCAGGTTCGCCCGGTGGGCGATCGGGCACCAGGTCAAGATGGTCGGGGCGAGAGGATTCGAACCTCCGACCTCTGCAACCCCATTGCAGCGCGCTAGCCAGGCTGCGCCACGCCCCGACCGAAGGGCCGAACGTTATAGACGGCAGACCGCCCGCGGTCAATCGTCCAACTGGCGAGCTTGCCGGGGGTCGGGCCGGGGCCTATGAATGGGCCCATGCCGCGACCGGCGCGCAAGATCTGGGTTCCGCGGACCTACTCGCGGAGGCGCCATCGGAGCTGGATGGTGTCGATGACGCTCGCCACGGGGGGGTGGGCGGGGTGGTGGATTGCGCTCGTGGTGGGGAAGCTGGCGCCGGAGGCGGTTGGGGGGATCGTGGTGGCGGCTTCGGTCATCGGGGCGCTGTTGGCGTTTCCCGGGCTGCTGATGGCTGGGTTGGCACTGCGGGCGCGGAGGACCTGGATCCTGTTCGTGCTGGTGCCGGTCTTCGCCAACGTGACGCTGCTGGTGATGCCGTGGCTCGCGACCGGGGTGCTCGGGGGCGAGGCGGGCGCGCGGTAGTCCGTCTCGGCGCAGGTTGGATTGAGGCGAGCGGGCCTGGGCGGAAACGCGTCGAGCGCCGGGGAGCGGCTCAGACCGCCGCGGCCATGGCCGCCTTCGCGGCCCACACCATCCAGACGCCCGTGACGACCGTGAGGAGCGTCATGGCGAACACCGCGAAGGCGAGCTTCCGGTGGCGCCTGCGCCAGGCGGGGTTGCGCAGCGTCGCGATGCCGGTCGAGACGGGCAGCAGATAGGCGAGCGTCGTCGTCTTCGCCAGCGTCAGGTGCACGGGGGTGATCAGGCCCGCCGCCTCGAGGTCGAGCCCGTCGCCCAGGCGCTCGGCGAAGAAAATCGTGATGCCCAGCGACGTGAAGAAGGTCGCGACCAGCGTGAGGTGGCGGCGACGCTGGGCGCGCATGCCGGTGACGAGCACCGCCACCAGGATGGCGACCGTGACCAGGAACGAGAGAAGGAACTCGACCTCGGGCGTCACGCGCGCTCTTGCACCAGCCCGTCCATCTCGCCGGTAGGCGCGCGCCGCATGAGGTCGCCGACGGCCTCGCGTGGGTCCTTGCCCTCGAAGAGGACCGCGTGGACCTGCTCGGCGATGGGCATCGAGATCGAGTTGCCCTCGGCCTCGGGGCCGAAGAGCGCCTTGGTGGTCCAGACGCCCTCGGCCACCATCTGCATCTCGGCCAGCACGTCCTTGAGCGACAGGCCCTGACCGATGCGCTCGCCCACAAAGCGGTTGCGCGAGTGCTGCGAGCAGCACGTCGCGACCAGGTCGCCGAAGCCCGCCAGCCCGAAGAAGGTGGCCGGGTCGGCGCCGAGCGAGCGGCCGAAGCGCGCCATCTCGACCATGCCGCGGGTGATGAGCGCGGCCTTGGCGTTGTCGCCCAGGCCGAGGCCGTCGGAGATGCCGGCGGCGACGGCGATCACGTTCTTGAGCGCTCCGCCGAGCTCGGCCCCGATCGGGTCGGTGTGCGTGTAGACACGGAAGGTGTCGCCGCTCATCGCCTCCTGCACGCGCAGGGCGAGGGCGGTGTCGCGGCTGGCGCAGACGACCGAGGCGGGCATGCCGCGCGCGACCTCCTCGGCGTGGCTGGGGCCGGAGATGACCGCCAGGGGCCGGTCGCCCAGCACCTCGGCCAGGATCGAGGACGGCGTGCGAAAGGTCTCGATCTCGATGCCCTTGGTCGCGGACACGAGCGGCGTGTCGCCCCGCAGCGCGTCCTCGAAGCGCACCGCGACGTCGCGCAGGAACTGCGTCGGCACGACGCTGACGGCCAGCTCGACGTCGGCCGCGGCGCGGAAGGGGTCGGCGGTCACGTGGAGCCCTTCGGGCAGCGCGACGCCGGGCAGGAAGCGCTGGTTCTCGCGCGCGCTCTCGATCTCGGCCGCCTGCTCGGGGAAGGCGCTCCAGAGGGTGGTTTCGACGCCGCCCTTGGCGAGGACCAGAGCCAGCGTTGTGCCCCAGCTCCCGTCGCCGATCACCAGCGCGCGCTCGACCTTCTTCGTGCTCATCCTGCCCCTTGTCTTTCCTTGCTGCGCCCGGCCCGCGGTTCGGTGCCGGCCAGCAGCCGCCCTAGATTCGACCGGTGCCGCAGGAGAATCAAGAGCGCCAGCGCGCCGGTTCCGAGGACGAGCTCGAAACCGTGCCGCTCGGGCCCCATGCGCAGGGCGGCGAGGACCGGAAAGCTGACCCCCATCGCCATCGAGGCCAGGCTGACGAAGCGCGTCGTCGCGAGCGTCAGCAACCAGACGAGCCCCGCGCCGACGAACACCAGCGGGTCGACGCCCACGATGGCGCCGCAGCCGGTCGCGACCGCCTTGCCGCCGCGGAAGCGCAGGTACACCGGCCACACGTGCCCCACCACCGCCGCCGCGCCGCACAGCACGCGCAGCCAGCCGAGGTCGACGGCCTCGCTCGCCGCGAGCGGCGCCAGGAGGAACGACGGCACCCAGCCCTTGGCGAAGTCGAGCAGGAACGCGACCACGCCGAGCGGCTTGCCCAGCACGCGCATCGCGTTCGTGGCGCCGATGTTGCCGCTGCCCACCGTGCGCAGGTCGACGCCGCGCAGCACGCGCGCCATCACGAACCCGAAGGGCACCGCGCCGAGCAGATAGGAGACGAGGATCGCGAGGGCGGCCGCAGCCATGGCGCGGGGCAGATTAGCGCGTGGGGGGCTCCGGGCGGCCCGGCGATTGGGATTCGTCGGCCGACCCCGCTCGCGCGGCTCCTGGTGCCTGCGACCCGATGCCGCGGTTGGGAACGGGAGCGACGCGCGGGCTCAGGACCGCGGGTTCTGCCGAGCGCGAGCTACGTGGCCCGCTACGGCCCGCCGGGCCGAGAGCGGAGCGCCTGGTTCGCCTGGTTCGCCTGGTTCGCCTGGTTCGCCTGGTTCGCCTGGTTCGCCTGGTTCGCCCGGTTCGCCTGGTTCGCCCGGTTCGCCCGGTTCGCCCGGTTCGCCCGGTTCGCCCGGTTCGAGCGGTTCGAGCGGTTCGAGCGGGTCGCCTTGGGGAGAGCCGCTACTCCCCCACCCGCGGCTTCGGATAGTCCCGCGCCGGGTCCACCGGCACCGCGTGCGGCGAGCCCCAACCCATCCGGAAGTACCGATCGATCGTCGCCGGCGCCGCGCCGCCCTCGAGCACCAGCCCGACGTTGCGGCTCTCGTAGAAGTAGCCGCGCTGCCAGTTGCTGGTGCCGATCCAGGCGAAGCTCCCGTCGACCGCCATCAGCTTGGAGTGCGCGACGCGCGCGAAGGGCACGAAGCCGGCCTCGTTCTCGGGCACGGTCAGCACGCGCACCTCGACGTTCGGGAGCACGGTGAGGCTCTTTAGCCCCTCGACCGTCCCGCGCGAGGTCGCCCAGTGCGACACCAGGAGCTCGACCTTAACGCCGCGCGCCGCGGCGCGCCGCAGCGGGGTCTCGAGGCCGTCCCAGTAGCCTTCGCCATAGGCCACGGTGCGGTAGTTCAGAAGCTGCACGCGCACGCTGCGCTCGGCGCCGTCGATGGCGGCGACGAGCCGCGGCAGGTCCCACAGCTCGCCGCGCGGGATGCGGGCCTTCGGGCTGTAGACCGGCGTCACCCGCGTGCCGTCGGCGGTCACCGCGGCGGCCGCCGGTGCGGCGGGCACGGACCAGTCGATCACCTGCGTCTCGTCCGCCGCCTGGCGCCAGTCGAGCTCGAACAGCTCGTCGAAAGCCGCCATCAGCGGCGCCCCGGTGAACCGCACGCCCAGCTCCTGGATGTGCTCGAGCGCGCGCCAGTCGAAGTTCTGGCTGCCGAGGAAGCCCTCGCGTCCATCGACCAGCATCCACTTGGCGTGCAGCACGCCGCCGGTCAGCGCGTCGACGTCGTAGATGCGCACCTCGGCGCCTTCGCGCGCGTCGATGCGGTCGAGCGTGTCGGGATAGGTGCCGTAGAACTTCTTGTCGGCGAGGAAGCGCACGCGCACCCCGCGCTCGGCGGCGCGCTCAAGCGCCTGCACGATCGGCTCCAAGCGTCCGGCGCCGGGCTCAGGCGCGTTCGAGGCGTAGAAGTGCGCCAGGTCGATGCGCTGCGTCGCGCCGTCGATCATCTCGCGCCAAACGACGTGCGTGTCGCGCAGACCCTCGAGGCCCAGCTCGGTTCCCGCGGGGACGGTCTGCACGAGCTCGAGCGTCGCCGCGGGGGTCGCCCGGGGTTCACCCGACTCCTGCCCGAACGCCTCGACGGCGAGCGTGACGGCCAGGGTCAGGAAGATGCAGACGCGCGCGAAACGGAGGTCCGGTCGCTGCTCGGTCATGCCCTCCTATCCTGCGGATAGGAGGCGCCAGAGCCAAGCGAGACAGCCGCACATCACGAGCACGTAGATCGGCTCGCCGTTCTTCATCAGGCTCTGGGAGAACGACCAGCGCCACGTGTCGTCCGACGCGGCCGTCGTCGGCTTCAGGCTCGGCACGATCGCCGGCGTGACGCTCGCCCACGGCTCCCACTCCTCGGGGAAGAGCCGGCGCAGCTTCTGATCCTCGTACGCGATCGAGGTCGGGTAGAAGAGCGCGACGAACGCGATGCCGACCGGCCAGGCCCACCACGCGCCCGAGGCGAGCGAGAAGCCGATGCAGATCAGGAGGTTGCCGGTGTACAGCGGGTGCCGGACGCGCGCGTAGGGGCCGTTGGTCGCCAGCACCTGGTTCTTGCGCACGAAGCCCGAGGCCCACATCCGCATCGCCATGCCGGCCACGACCACGACCACGCCGGACCAGAACAGCGCCGGCACGGTCGGGTGCCCGAGGAACGACACCGCAAAGACGAAGAGCCAGCCCAGGAACTGGCGGAAGCGCCGGCGGCGGTGGCGCAGGTCGTAGAGGAGCTTTCCCAGTCCTCCGGAGGCTTGCTCGGCGGGCACGGCGTTTTCCTGGGCAGGGGGCATGGCGGTGCCATTTAAGCAAGCCGAAGGGCCGCGACCAAGGGGCTCGCGGCCCGAAGCGCCCGATGAGCGCCGGGAGCGCCGGGGACGCCGGGGGCGCTCAAAAACGGCCCCGTGGGGCTCCACGGCCCGTCAGGGCCGGATCAACAGGTGCCCGCCGCGGGTCACCTCGACCGCCGCTCCGGGCGGCACCAGCGTGGTGCCGGAGTACTCCTGGACCAGCGCCGGCCCCTCGAAGCGGGTTCCGGGGGCGAGCGCGTCGCGCGCCACCACCGGGGTCTGCGCGGCGCGGCCGAGCACGGCGCGGCGGCGGCCGAGCACCGCGTCCGCCGGCAGCTTGCGGGCGCGCGGACGGCGCGCGGCGGCCGGGGTCGAGGCGACCACCGCCCGGCTGCGCAGGCACACCAGCTGGATCTCGCGCCCCGGCAGCCGGTAGCCGTAGAGGCGCTCGTGGGCACGGTGGAAGGCCTCGGCCGGGTCGACCCGCGCGGCGTCCGCCAGGCGCAGCTCGAACGACTGCCCGCGGTAGCGCAGGTCGAGCCGGTGCTCAAAGCGGATGTCGCGCGCGCGGTGGCCGGCGTCGCGCAGGCTCGCGCGCCCGGCGGCGTCAAGCTCGCGGAAGACCGCGCGGCGCTTCGTCGCCGGCCAGTCGGCGAGCGGCGCGAGCGGCGAGCGCGCGCTCTCGCGCAGCGCGTCGGCGGACGCCATCCCCGCCGCCGACAGCGCGCCGGGGTAGCGCGGCACCAGCGCGGCCTCCATGCCGAGGCTCGCCGCGAGCGCGGCCCCCTGCAGCCCGCCCGCGCCGCCGAAGGCGACCAGCGGCAGGCGCGCGGGGTCCTCGCCGCGCTGCATCGTCATCACGCCGATCGCGCGGCGCATCGCGGCGCGCGCGACCGCGAGCACCGCCTCGGCCGCCGCGCGCGCCGACACGCCGAGCCGCTTGCCCAGCCGCTCGAAGGCGCGCGCCACCGCGTCGACGTCCAGCTCCAGCTCGCCGCCCAGGAACGTCCCCGAAGCGATGTGCCCCAGCTGCACGTGCGCGTCGGTGACGGTGAGCCGGTCGCTCCGGCCGTAGCACACCGGGCCGGGATCGGCGCCGGCGCTCTCGGGGCCGACGTGCAGCACGCCGCCGGAGTCGACCGTGACGAGCGAGCCGCCGCCGCAGCCGATCGTGTGGATGTCGAGCGACGGCACACCGATCGGATAGCCGGCGATCTGCAGCGGCTGCACGGCGCTCGCCTCCTGCTCCTCGCCGCGCGCGTCGTGGAAGGCGACGTCGGTGCTGGTGCCGCCCATGTCGAGGCCGACCAGGCGCTGGAAGCCGGCCTCGACCGCCGCGCGGGCCGCGCCGACCACGCCGCCGGCGGGGCCGGAGAGCAGCACGCGCACCGGCTCTAGGGCCGCGCGCTCCGCCGGCAGGGTGCCGCCGCTCGACTGCAGGATCGAGAGCCGCGCCGGCGCCACCGCGCCCTCGAGCGGCCCGAGGTAGTCGCGCATGAGCGGAACGAGCACCGCGTTCACGACGGCGGTCGAGAAGCGCTCGACCTCGCGATGCTCCGCGAGGAGCCCGGCCGAGGTCGTGATCGGCAGCCCGGTGCCCGCGAGCGCCGCGGCGACGTCGGCCTCGATGCGCGGGTCGGCGTAGCTGTGCAGCAGGCACACGGCGACGCTCTGCGCTCCTGAGCGCCGCAGGCGGCGCGCGAGCCGCTCGAGGTCGCCCGTGGCGGGCGCGCTCACCTCGCGCAGCTTCCCGGGGTCGTCGGGATCGGGCCAGCTACGCTGCCCGACCTCGAAGCGCAGCTCGCGCGGCACCAGCGGCCGCGGCTTGCGCGGGAACAGGTCGTAGATGTCGGGGCGCTCCTGGCGGCCGATCTCCAGCAGGTCGGCGAAGCCCTCCCCCGCCACCAGCGCGGCCGGCGCGGTGCGCCCGGTGAGGAGCGCGTTGAGCGCGACGGTCGTGCCGTGCACCACGTGCGTCCCGGCCGCGATGCCGCCGAGCAGCTCGAGTCCGCCCAGGACCGCACGCGCGGGAGCGTCGGGCGTCGAGGGCAGCTTGGCCACCTCGGTGCGGTCGCCGTCCTTGAGGACCACGTCCGTGAACGTGCCGCCGGTGTCCACGCCTAGGGTGCGCATCGGGCGGAAACGATAGGCTACGCCCGCGCCGAGCGCGACCCGCTCTACCCGCCGAGCTGGAAGCGCACGCGGTGGCGGTAGGTCGCCGCGACCGGCTCGCCGCCCAGGGTACCGGGCTGGAAGCGCCAGGTGCGCAGGCGCTCGACGGCGGCGTCGTCCAGGCGCGAGAAGCCGCTCGACTCCTCGACCTCGACCCGCGTGACGCGGCCTGCGGTGTCGACGTGCAGCAGGCAGACCACCACGCCCTCTTCGCCGCGGCGGGCCGACATGCGCGGGTAGTCGGGGTCCGAGCCGTCGCGCTTGATCGGGGGCATGCGCTCGACCAGGACGACCGGGGCCGCCTGCACCGGCGGAGGCGCGACCGGCGCCGGCTCGACGATGGGCTCGGGCTCCGGCTCGGGGGCGGGCGGCACCAGCTCCCAGCTGACGGGCTCAAACGCGTCGAGGGCGGGGTCGGCGTCGGGCAGCTCGCTCAGGTGCGACTCGCGGAAGACCACCGGCTCGGGGTCGAAGTCGACCGGCACGAGCTCGACGTCGGGCTCGAACTCGTCGGGGAGCTCGGTCTCGAGCGGCTCCTCGGGCTCCGGCTCGTCGGGGAAGATCGGCGTGGGCTCGATCGCGACGACCTGGGCGACGCGGGGTTCGGTCTCTAGCTCAGAGGCCTCCAGGGCCGTCTTCAGGCCAAACACACAGCCCGCCCCCAGCACCGCCGCGTGAACGGCCGTGGAGGTGAAAAAACTACGAGCTGCCCCGCTCGCCGGCTGCCGCACCCGCGTGCTCATGGCTACGGCCTCCAGTCTACCCCGAACACCAGGCCCCTGCCCGGCGCGTCGAAGCCGCTGGCGTGGACCCGGTAAGACTTGTCGAAGGCGTTGTGCAAACCCGCGTGCCAGGAGACGTCTCCCACGTCGCCGCCCAGCAGGAGGTTCACCACGCCCCAGCCCGGCGTCCCGTCGGGGTCGATCCGGGGGTCGGCCTTGTCCTGGGGGTTCAGGCGGTCCTGGTCGTCGGCCCACAGCAGCTCGACGTCGAGCCACGAGACGCCCAGGCGCTGCCCGTCAGGCCGGTACTCGAGCGCCGCGCGGCCGAAGAGCGGCGGGATGCGGCGCGCGTCGGTCGCGCCGTCGCCGGGATCGACCACGTCGTCGAACTGCCGCCCGCGCGTGAGCGTCACCGAGTACGCCGCGCCGAGCCCCGCGTCGCCCAGGTCGTGGCGCAGCGAGGCCTCGACGCCGTAGATCTCGACCCGGCCGACGTTCTGCCGCAGGAAGGTCTCGTCGCCGCTGACGCCCGGGTCGCCCTCGTCGATCAGCTCGCGGCCGATCGTGTCCTCGATGCGCGTGGCGAAGACGGCGCCGCCGGCGCTCCAGCGCTCCTCGACGTGGTCGAGCGCGAGCTCGGCGGTCAGGCTCTCCTCGGGCTCGAGGTCGGGGTTGTTCAGCTCCAGGCCGCCGGCGAACTCGCCGCGGTTCGCGAGGTCGTCCAGGTTCGGCGCGCGGAAGCCCTGGGCGAGGGTGCCGGTGAGCCGCGTGGCGTCGGTGAGCTGGCGCGCGAGCTGCAAGCTGGCGGTGAACGCGTCGAAGCTGCCGCTCTCGTCGGCGCCGCCGGCGCTGGGGAAGGCGTCGAACGAGAAGTCGTAGAGGGAGTAGCGCGCCCCGAGCGTCGCGTCGAAGCCGCCGAAGCTGGTCTCGTCCTGCACGAAGACGCCCGAGCGCAGGTACTCCGAGTTCGGCGCGAAGGCGCCGTCGTTGGGCGTGAGGACGCCGGTCGGCACGTCGAGGTCGCGGCGCGTCGAGTCGACCTGGTCCAGCTCGACGTCGAGCCCGTAGGTCAGGAGGTGGTCGTCGCCCAGGAACTTCTGGAAGTCCACCCCCAGGCCGAGCGTCTCGGTCTCGTCGCGCTCGCGGGCGAGCGTGTCCGATCCCGTGCTGCGCCGCGCGCGCTCCTCGGTGTAGGTGCGGTAGGAGAGCCGCACCTGCGCGCGGTCGCTGAAGCGGCCCTCGCCGCGGTCGGTGTAGGCCAGGAGGAAGCGCCGCCGGTCCTGCAGCGCGAAGTCGAACACCTGGTGGGTTGGCTCGGTCTGCCCGAAGCCCGGGATCAGCTTGTCGGTGCGCGGCACGTCGAAGTCGCGGTGCACGCTGGCGGTCAGGCGCAGGTCGCGCTCTTCGCCCAGGTCGACCTCGTAGGAGCCGAAGTACCCGCGCCCGTCGTAGCCGGTGAAGGGGACGGTGCCGTCCGCGCTCTCGACGTCGTCGTAGTCGAAGAAGGTCGCGGCGGCGAAGAGGCCCTGGGACTCGGTCCGCACGCTGGCGTCGGCGTAGGCGCTGCCGCCGTCGAAGACGGTCGAGTACTGCGTCCCGGCCCCGCCGGAGACGACGGCGCCCTCCTTGCCGGTGGGCCGGGCCCGCTTGGTCCACATCAGGATCACGCCGCCGATCGCGTCGGAGCCGTACAGCACCGAGGCCGGCCCGCGCAGCACCTCGACGCGCTCGATCGTGGCCGGGTCGAAGCCGTTCAGGCTCTGGTTGGGGCCCAGGCGGGTGGTGCCGTCGTTGACCCGCACGCCGTCGACCACGATCAGGATGCGGTTGCCCGTCAGCCCGCGCAGGAAGGCCGAGCCACCGCCCAGGTTGGTCTCCTGGAGCCACAGCCCGCCCTCGGCGGCGGCCTCGATCGCCTGGGGCAGAGAGCGCTCGGCGGAGCGCTCCAGCTCCCCGGCCTCGATCGTCGTGATCAGCGCGTCGGAGTGGGTGATCGTCTCCTCGGCCCGCGGAGCGGTCACGACGGACTCGGGAACGGGCTCCTGGGGAGCGCTGGCCGAAGCGGCGAGGAGGAGCGGAAGCATGCGGAGAAAGGCCTAGGCGCCCCCGCCGCGGACGTTACGGCCCTGCGGCGCTGCGGCCGGGGCACAAAAAAACGCCCGCAAAGGGGCGCCTGATGTCCGCGAGATGGAGCGGCTGATGAGATTCGAACTCACGACATCAACCTTGGCAAGGTTGCGCTCTACCACTGAGCTACAGCCGCTCGCGGGGCGAGGACTTTAGCGAGTCGAAGGGCCCGCGCCAAGCCCCGAGCCCAGCTCTTGGATGCGATTCGCCACCAGCTCCCCCGCGCGGGCGCTCGCGGCGACCGCATCCAGGCCCTGCGCCAGGCCCGCGGCCAGGGCCGAGGCGAAGCGGCAGCCCGACCCGTGCAGCCCCTTGCCGCGCACCCGCGGGTGCTCGGCCCAGGCCGGCGGAGCCCCCGGAGCGAGCACCAGCTCGCGGACCGGGTCCTCGTCGCCGTGGCCGCCCTTGAGCACCACCAGGCCCGCCCCCGCCGCCTGGAGGCGCCGCGCGGCCTCGACCCGGGCGTCGGGGTCGCGCGCCAGCTCGGCGGCGTCGAGCCCCGTGAGGCGCGCCGCCTCGGGCACGTTGGGGGTCACGGCGGGCGCCAGGGGCAGGAGCTCGGCCAGGAGCGCCTCGATGCCGTCCGCATCCAGGAAGACCTCGCCGCCGGAGGCCGCCAGCACCGGATCCAGCACGCGCGGGAGCGCGGGCGGCAGCTCGCCCAGGAGCCGCGCCGCCGCCCGCACGTGGGCGGCACCGGGCAGCATCCCCAGCTTGACGGCCGCGGGCGGGTCGGCGAGCTCGGCGCGCGCCTCCGCCAGCCAGGCCCCCGGGTCGCGGGCGCCGAGCGACCGCACGCGCGTTCGATCGGCGCCGACGCGGGCCTGGTCGGTGCGGGCGGTGATCACGCAGGCGGCGGAGGCGCCCAGCGCCTCGATCGCCTCGCGGTCGGCGTCCACGCCGGCGCCGCCGGTCGGGTCGTGGCCAGCGACGACCAGCACGCGCGGCACGGGAGGCTCCCTAGCCCGTCCTATTCATGGAGGTCAGCGCCAGGGGTCGTAGATGCCGCCAGGTTGCGGCTTTGCGACCGAGGCGCCCGGAGGCGACCTGGACGGGTCGTCGAGGACGGCGAGAGAGCGAAGTCGGGACCTGGCGAGCAGAGACGGCGTCTGGCGTGAGCTCCATGGATAGGTCGGGCTAGACGCCGGCGTCGACCAGGAAGCGGACGCTGGCCAGGATCTCGGCGCGCCCGTGGCGCGC
>JBCCGI010000028.1:0-90059 GCA_039029355.1 Planctomycetota bacterium | reverse complement strand
GGAGCGCGGCGCGGTAGGCGTCGACGGCCGCGGCCAGGCGCGCGGGGTCGCCATCGCGCTGGCCCAGGCTCGCAAGTGCGTTCCCGAGGTTGTTTTGGGTCGCGGCCCATTGGAGCGGCAGCTGCTCGCGGGTGTAGACCTGGAGCGCGGCGCGGTAGGCGTCGACGGCTTCGGCCAGGCGCGCGGGGTCGCCCTCGCGCTCGCCCAGGCCCCGAAGTGCGATCCCGAGGTTGTTTTGGGTCATGGCCCAGTCGAGCGGCAGCTGTTCGCGGGTGTAGACCTGGAGCGCGGCGCGGTAGGCGTCGACGGCTTCGGCCAAGCGCGCGGGGTCGCCCTCGCGCTGGCCCAGGCCGTCGAGTGCGTACCCGAGGTTTGCCTGGCTATGCGCCCAGTCTTCCTCGTTCGCGTCCCGGGATGACCCGGCGAGAAGGTGACGCGCAACTTGGACGGCTAGCTCAACCGGCGCGGACGTTGGACACCGCTCGGCAACGGGGTTGAGCTTGCGAGCGAGCCTCCACCAGGCATCTCGGCGGCCCTCACGACCGTCGACGCTGTCGTAGCGAAGCTGCGCTGTGATGTGGGGGACGAGCGCGATCGCGACCGGGGAGGGCAAGTCGTCGTCCCCGCTCGAAGTGACGAAGCAGCTGGTGGTCGCCTCGAGCAGGGATGCTCTGGTCTCAGGCGATCGAACCAAGCCGCGCACGAAGCTCGCCAGAACCCGGTGGAGGCGGAAGGCCGAGTTCATCGGCAGGTCCTCGACCGGCGTGAGGAAAGATCGGCCCACGAGCTGGCTACGAACTCGGTCGCGGTCCTCCGCGGTGCACACCGCCTCCAGGAGCTGCGTCGGGATCGGCTCCGGCGAAGCCCAGGCGAGCTGATGAAGAGCCTGTCGGCTGGCCTCGTCGAGCTGCTCGTACGAGTAGCCGAAGACCTGCGTCAAGTTCCGCAGATAGCGCTCCGCCACCTCGCCACGCAGCGAGTCGACGTACCTGTCGTACGCCGAGCCCACCTCGCCTTCCCGCGCACGTTCGAGCAGCTGACGCGGACCGGTCCCGCGCGCCAGCATGCCGTTGAGGAGATTCAGCACGAGTGGGAGGTTCCCGGTCCAGGTCAGGATCTCGGTCCACTCGCCCGGCGCAAGCGTCGATTCACCCCCAACACCGTGCAGCAGCAGCTCGAGCGCGGCGCCGTCGTCGAGCACGTCCACGTCGATCGTCGCGATTCCCGCCCCGATTCCCTGGCGGGTTCGCGACGTGACCAGGCAGGTGACCTCGCTGAAGGCGGGGCAGAGATCGGCGGGGTCGAGGGGCGCGCAGCCGGCCTCCGGCTCGGGCAGGTTGTCGATGACGTAGAGCACGTCGCCTTCCCCGGCGCGGGCGAGGAGCGCTTCGCGTAGCCTGCCGGGTACCTGTTTCTCGGGCAGCGTCTGCACCTGCTGGCGCTGCTCCGGCGGCAGCGCCGCGGCGAGCGCCTCACGGATGCTCGTCGAGCGCGCCGTCGGGTCGCCGGCGTTCACCCAGAACACCCCGCCGCGGTACGCCGCCGGGCCAAGGCGCCGCGCGTACTCGGCGGCGAGCTGCGTCTTGCCATAGCCACCTCCGCCATGCAGCGCGCCGGTCAGTGCCGCCGCAGCTCCGCCCACCCGCAGCGTCGAGAGCACGTGGTGCAGGTCCCAGATCTCGTTCGCGCGTCCGACGAAGCCGTCGTGGAGCGAGAGCGGGATGTCCGGCGAGTTGCCCGGGGTCTCGCGCATGGCGAGCGCGGGGCGCTGCATCCGCGTATCCGCCAGCACGTCGCGCTCCGTGTCGGGCACGCCGATCTGCTGGAACCGCTGAGCGAGAGTGAGCTCGCTCGACTCGAGGCGTCGCCGCACGGCGTCGGCGAGGACCTGCGTCTCGCCGGCGAGGGGCAGATTTTCACGCTGCACCCGCGGCGGCAGGCGTTCCTGGTCGCGCAGCTCCAGAGGCGTCTCCGGGAGAGCCACGACCAGGTGCCCGAGCGCCAGCTCGTCATCCGGGACTTCGGCCCCCCGCAGCGTCTGCCGCCACGGCGCCACCGCGAGCATCCACTCCCGCACGCAGTACCACCGGCGGAAGTAACGCTCATCGACGAGCACCACCACAACCCGCGCTGCGAGCAGCGCGCCCGTCAGCTCGCGGGGGAACTCGCAAAGCTCGTCGAGGTCGCGCTCGTCGAGAAAGCAACTCTCCTCTCCCAGCTCACGGACGAGCGCACGCGCCGCATCCGCGGACGTACTCCGGGCATAGGAGACAAAGACGGGCTTCGAGGGATCGGTCACGTGCGAGCGGGGCCTCTCTCGCCGCGCACATTAGCACACTCCTACCGCGCGGGCCGAGCTGCCGCGCCCTCGTCCAGGCGGAACCCCTAGCGCCGAGCGAAGCCGACGAACGAGTCGCGCGCAGGAATCCGCATCGGGCTCGCTCGCAGCGCGCTCGATTCCCGCCGATTCCCTGACGGGTCCCGCGCCCAGCCGCCGTCTTCACTCCTCGAACGGCCCGCCGCGCAGCGGAGCCCGCGCGCATCCCTCCCGGCACGGTGCCGGAACGCGCCGGCTTCGCCGACCCAAGACGACGCGCGGCGGCTCCACCCTCCAGTCTCCATGCTGAACACTTCCCAAGTTCTTCCCCGTTCCGCTCGCGGCTCGGCGGCGCTCTTCGCGGCCTGCCTGCTCGGTCTGTCCTCGGCTTCGGCCCAGGGCGTTGAGCGCGGCGACGTTCCCAACCCGCTCGACGCGGACAGCTTCGCTCGCGCGGCCGCGCTCTCCCTCGGCGCGCCGCGTGCGGAGATCACCGTCGAGCGCGTCGAAGGCCCGATCGTGCTGCCCGAGACCGGCCTCACCCTGTGGGTCGCCAGCGCGCTGCGCGGCGACGAGAAAGCGGTGATCGCGCTCGACGCGAACGGCATCCAGCACGACCTGGCCCAGGCGAAGCTCAACGAGGGCCTCGCCGCGATCGGCCGGCGCGGCAAGCTGTCGCCGGCGCTGTACGAGCGCCTGTCCGAGGCCCCGACCCAGCCCGTGCTCGTCGCGGCGTGGCTCGACGTCGAAGGCGTCGAGGACGCGCGGCTGGTCGAGGCGGCGGCGATCGAGGCCCTCGACGAGGCCGGCCAGGCCACCGAGGAGGCGGTCGACGAGCGGCTCGCCGCGATGAGCGCCGGTGTGCGCTCGATCGTCGAGCCGGCCACGCGCGCCTTCGGCGACGACCTGACCGCACGCGGCTTCCAGGTGCTGCAGACCGACGCGTACGCGCCGCTGGTTTTCCTGCGCCTTAACCCGCAGCGGCTGGCCGAGCTGACCTCGGACCCGCGCGTGCTCGAGCTCGACAGCGCCGAGGGCGAGTACGGCCCGCGGCTCTCGAACGCGTACAAGGAAGTGCGCGCCGACAAGCTCTACTCGACCTACCCGAGCGCGGACGCCAGCTACACCCGCGTCGGCGTCGTCGAGGGCGGTCGCCCCTGTGAGGGGCCGTGGCTCGACATCGTCGAGTTCCGTCAGAGCGGCTCGAACTCGTCGCACACGACCGGCGTCGCCGGCTGCGTGGCGAGCTCGCACGGCACGCACAAGGGCGTCGCGAAGAACGCCAAGCTGTATGCCGCCAACAACGCCAACTTCACCTCGGGCAGCTTCTTCACCTCGGGCTTCGCCGGCTCGGTCGACGCGATCAGCTGGGCGATCTCGAAGGGCTGCCACGTGATGAACCTCTCCTACGGCGCCGGCGCGCCGACGAGCTCGGTGACGGGCTTCGACCGTTACCTCGACTACGTCGGGCGCGTGAACGCCAAGACGCTGGCGATCGCGTGCGGCAACTCCGGCGCCCATGCGGGCGATCCGGGCGCGGGCTACAACCAGGTCGCGGTCGGCAACTTCTACGACCAGAACGACTACAACTGGACCGGCGAGACGATGGCGAGCAGCTCGTCGTGGCAGAACCCGTCGACCGGCGTCGAGACGCCGCAGATCGCGGCGCCGGGCACGAACCTGTTCATGCCCGACTGCTCCAGCGGCACCAGCTACTTCGCCAGCGGCACGTCGTTCTCGGCTCCGATCGTCGCCGGCGCGGCGGCGGTGGTCATCGACCGTCAGCCGTCGCTCGGCGGTTGGCCCGAGCCGGTGCGCGCGATCCTGATGGCGAGCGCGTGGCACAACATCGAGGGCTCGTCGCGGCTGTCGTCGAAGGACGGCGCCGGCGGGTTGGACGCGTACGCGGCCTACCGCGTCGCGAACCGCGGCAAGGGCTGGGGCTACCAGTACGGCTCGCTGACGGAGTCGAGCTTCGATTCGAGCGACCTGTACACCGCGCAGACGGTCTACATCTCCGCCGGTACCAAGGTGCGCGCCTGCCTGTCGTTCGACTCGCAGGTGGCGAAGCAGTCGATCCTCGGCATCTTCACCTACTACACGAGCTCGCTGGAGAGCGACCTCGACTTCCGCGCCTACTCGCCGACCGGCTCGCTGATCGCGAGCTCGTCCTCGTCGGTCAATCCGTTTGAGATGCTGGAGTTCACGGCGCCGTCGAGCGGCTACTACAGCTTCAAGATCCGCAACTGGTCGTTCGGCAGCGGGTCGGAGTACTTCGGCACCGCGGTGTCGCTGAGCTCGGACAAGGGCGAGTAGGGCGCGAGCGCGCTCCCGTGAGTCGGAGGCGGAGGGCCGGGGGGGCGACCCGGCTCTCCGCCGCTTGCGTTCGTTGCCGAGAAAACGGCGCCCCCGCCGGGCCCCGGAAGGCGGGGTGGCCGGCGGGGGCGCCTTGGTCGACGCGGTCCGGGAGTTGGCGGCCCCCCCGGTGTCCGGCCGCGCCGTTCTCTCGCCGAGGGCCTAGCCCGATTGGGTCGACGGCAGCAGGCTCCAGCGCTCCCACACCAGGAGCTCGAGGCCCAGCTGCCACGTCGCGCAGGTCGACTCGAAGTGCTGCGGCGCGGAGGCGTCCATGCCGCGGCACACGTGGCGCCACTCGCAGCCGTGGCAGCGCTCGTCGGCGGCCGCGATGTCGGAGCCGTTCGCGAGCACGCGGCGGCGGAGCTCTTCGGGCGCGAGCGTTTCCAGCTCGGTCAGCGTCGCCACGGCCTGCCCGGCCGCCGGGACCTTGCGGTACGTGCTGACGACGCCGTCGCGATCGATGCGCACGTGGATGCGCCGCTTCGCGGGATCCGACGGGTCGACGCGGCGCGCCATCTCGGTGATGGGCTCCAGCACGTCGTCGTAGTAGGGGAACTCGCGGTAGATGCTGGTGAGCGCCTCCAGCAGCTCCTCGGTCGAGACGGTTGCGTCGCCATCACGGAAGTCGGCATGCTCCCAGGGCGCGCGCAGCGCCACGCCGGAGTACTGCGAGGCCTGCACCGCGCGGGCCACCAGCGGCGTGCGCCCGGCCAGGAAGGTCGGATCGGCGTAGAAGACGACCGGGATGCGCAGGCCGAAGCGCGTAGCGCGCAGCAGGTCCTCGCAGCGCGCGTCGTTGATGTCGCGCGCGTTGCGGCAGGCGTGCCGCAGCGCGAGGCGGTGCTCGGCGAGGACCGCCGCGGCTTCCTCGGGGATCGAGCCTTCGAGGCAGCCCTCGAACTCCACCGTCCAGTCGGCGTCGGGCAGCACGTCGTGGAGCGCGTGCCGCAGCGACTGGAAGGCGGCGTCGGCCTGTTGCCACCACGGCACGCCCGCGGTCGCGTCGTGCAGCACGCGCAGCTTGACCGAGGCTACGTCGGGGAGCGCCTGCGCCAGCCGGGCGACGCCGGCGGCGAAGCCGACGGTCCAGGTGCTCGTGGGCTGCAGGTCGATCTGCAGCGCGGTGCGGGGCTCGAACTCCGCGGCGCTCGCCAGGCCTTCGAGGAACGCGCGGCACGCGGACGACTCCAGGCCGTCGCGGCCGTCGACCACGAACTGGACGCGGCAGTAGCGGTCGAGCGCCAGCGACGTGTCGTCGACCGGCGACGGCACCAGGCAGCCGTCGTGTGCGCGCACGCGGGCGATGAGGTCGTCGCGGTTCTCGACCGGTCCCTGCTTGGCGATCATGCCCAGATCCCGATCGTCGAGCCCGCGTTGGCGGGGAGCCCGGGGGCGAAGGCGAAGACCAGCACCGCGCCGCTCGGGAGGATCACCTTCGGGAGCACGACGGCGTTGTCAGCGGTCTCGGTGTGCACGTCGGTCAGGCCCGTCGCCGAGTCGTAGATGCACAGGTCGACCTGGTGCGTGTCCCACATCCGCGCATAGGCCACGTAGCCGTGCCCGGCGATGGCGTGGATGATGGTCGACGTGGAGACGTCGAGCGTCGGCAGCGGACCGGTCTGGATCACGCCCTGGTCGTCGACGCCGTAAAGCACCGCGTCGTTCGCCGTCGGCTTGTGGATCGCGGGGAACTCCTGGTGGGAGCCGCTGCCGGTGCCCGAGCCCGAGCTGCCGTACGGCACCTCGACCAGCGTGCTGGCGATCTCGTTCCCGGTGCCCAGCGCGATGCTCGCGATCGTGGCGGTGTTCCCGCCGAAGAACTGGACCTCGGTGCCCGCGGACTGGACAGCGAGCGTGAGCTGCGTGGGCTTGATGCACTCGCTCGGCGGGCCCTCCTTCCAGACGGTCCCGGAAGACGAGGCGCCGAACATCGTCGACTCGGTGGTGTTGTGGACCGCGTTGTCGGTGCAGAAGGAGGTCGTCGACGTGACCTCGCCGACGGTCTCGATGTAGTTGCTCTGGTTCCTGCGCGCGCGGTGGAAGGCGATGCGCTTGCAGTCGTCCGAGAAGCTGGCCGCGCGGATCTCGGACACCGCGACGTCACCGCCGAGCAGGAGCTTGTTCGCCGTCGAGAAGGACGTGGTCGGCGAGATGTAGAGGTCCTGCCGCTCCCAGGTCCCGGCCGCGTAGACGAACACCTCGCCGCCCGGCGAGGCCGCCAGCGGGCAGCAGTGATCGAACTGCGGCGTCTCGAGCAGGGTCAGCACGCGTGAGCTCGACGCGATGCTCGCCGCGCCCGGGGCCAGGCGGCTGACGCCGAGCAGCGTCGCTCCGGCGGTGGCGCCCCGAAGGACGCTCCGGCGCGAGATGCCCGCGCCCGTCTCTGCCACTTCGTTGTGATTCATCTTGGTTCTCCGTCGGCCTAGCAGGCTCCCCAGTTGGACTTGATGCACGAGATGTCGAACCAACCGCAGTCGACGTCGCTGACCTTGCACAGGTTCGCCAGGCAGCTATCGTCGCTGGTGCACTCGTTCGTTCCGCACGTGTTGAGGGCGCAGACGTTGCTGGCGCACTGGTCGTTGTTGATGCAGTGGTTCCCCGTGCAGGTGTTGTTCGAAGTGCACTGGTTCGTCGTCGTGCAGGCGGACGTGTTCGAGATGGCGACGCAGTTCTCGACGTTCGTTTCGCAGGTGTTGGACGCGCTGCACTGGTTGATGCTGCACGTGTTCGACTCGCACGTGTTGCTCAGCGTGCAGCCGTTCAGCGTCTCGCAGGTGTGCGAGCCGACGCAGGCGTTCGTGGAGCAGGCGTCCGCGTCGCAGTTCACCGGCAAAGGCGCGCCGGCGCTGGCCGTGGGGGCGAGCGTGCCGAGCAAGGCTCCCGCCGCGGCGAGGTGCGACGCGCCCCGCACGCGACGGGCAGGGACCTCCTTGGAAGCGTCGAGGGCCTGGCTCAGGAGCCGGGAGAAGAGCTGTCGTCGGTTGGTCATGACTGGACGGGCGGATAGGCCTGGAGGAACGTTTCGTTCTGCTCCCCGGAGAGGGTCTCGTACACGCGCGCGCCGGTCGACGCGAGCAGCGCGTCCATCCGGCAGGAGTTCTCGTGGCGATCCCAGAGGTCGCCGGTCTCTTCGAGATTCTCGGCCGGGCACCCGCCGCCGCAGATGGGACGGGCGGGGCAGGGGTGGCACTTCTCCGGCTCGTCGCGCTCGTAGAAGACCTTGCGCTTCTCGTTGCGCTCGTCGTTGTTGGCGTCGGAGTCGTAGAGCGAGCCGAGCTTCCAGTCCGAGCCGTTCTTGCTCCAGCGGTGGCACGGCCAGAGGTCGCCGTTGATATCGGCCAGCAGCATCCCGCGGCCGACGCCGCAGGGCAACGGCTTCTTGGTCTGGCCCTTGGCGCGCGCGCTGCACATCTCGTCGATGTACTTGACCACGACGCGCTCGCCCGAGCGGAACGTGTCGATGACGCGGTCGGCCAGCCGGTCGAACTCGGAGCGCAGGAGCTCGATCGAGTCGTCGTCCCAGTCGTCGGGCGCGCCGGGCACGAAGGCCATGTTCGTGTAGCCGAGGCTGCGGAAGTAGTCGAAGCTCTTCACCATCTCGCCCGCCGTGTCGGGCATGACGGTGCTGCGCGCGCAGGTGTCGGGGCGGACGCCCAGGATGCGCGGCAGGTTCTTGTGCAGGACGTCGGACGAGCCCTTGCCGCCGGCGAAGCGGCGGTGCGTGTCCTGCACCTCGGCGTGTCCGTCGATCGACGTGTGGAAGCCGATGCCCCAGCGGTCGAAGAACTCCAGGATCTCGTCGTTGACGATCGTGCCGTTGGTCGTCATCGAGAAGTGGATGCGCTTGCCGTGCTGCGCCGCGCGACGCTTGGCGAACGGCACGATCTGCTTCAGCTCCTTGAAGCGCACCATCGGCTCGCCGCCGATCAGCGCGATCGTGATCTCCTCGGCGTCGCCGGACGCGTAGATGAGCCACGTGACCGAATCGAGCGCGATCTGCAGGTCCTGGTGCTCGTTGTCCTTGACCTTGAAGCAGTAGGTGCAGCGCAGGTTGCACGCGAGCGTCAGGTCGAGGTCGAGGTGCGTGACCGTCGGCCCCGACGGCACCGAGGACAGGTCGAGGACGCCCGCCTTGCGCCGGCGACTGGCCTCGTAGCGCTGATAGACCTCTTGGAAGCCCGGATCGCGGCCGGGGCGAGGGGCGTCGGGTACGGCTTTTTGCATCGGAGGCGTCTCCTGGACGGCGGCGAGGTGTTCCTGGAACGTCTCGTCGCCGGTCGGGCCGAGAGTCGGCGCTTCCCGCGGAAATCCGCCGGAGTTCCGCCGAGCTCGATGCAGTGCGCCGCTGGCGCCGGCGCGGCTACTCCCCGGCCGCGCGCGCGAGCTGAGCGTGGAGGAACGCCAGCGTGCGCGGCCACGAGTCGGCGCGGGCCCGGGAGTTCGCGGCCGGGGTCCCGCCGAAGCGCTGGTACTCGGTCGTCACGCTGGCGGTCGTCGGCAGGAGGTCGCCCCAGATCAGGTGCCCCGCTTCGGGGTAGCGCAGGTGACGCACGTCGGGACCGGCGCCGGCCGCGAGGGCGCGCTCGAGCAGCTCGGTGGCCATGTCGCTGCTGGGCCACGAGCCGTCTTCGTCGCCCGAGATCAACAGCACCGCGCCCCGCACGCGATCGATCGGGAGCGCCGCGAGCTCGCGTGTCGACGCGTCGGCGGAGTCGATGCTGTGGCGGTACATGCCGCTCAGCCGCATCGGCAGGCGCTCGAGCTCCGCCAGGATGTCGTCGGTGTATGCGAAGCGCAGGAACGGAACCGGCTCGCCGTCGCGCGTGAAGGACGCGCGCGGAGCCCCGTTGCCGAGACCCTGCCAGCTGTACGCGGTCGGCGCGACGGCTACGACGGCGCGCAGGCGCGGGTCCTCCGCCGCCGCGAGCAGAGCGAGCTCGGTGCCCTTCGAGAAGCCCACGATGCCGACCTCCCCGACGTCGTCCCGCGCCGCAAGCCAGGACACCGCGTCGAGCGTGTAGTCGAGCGGCACTTCGATCAGCTCGTCCGGCAACCCGTCGGCTCGGAAGTAGGCCAGGGAGAGCGCCGCAATGCCGCGCGAGGCGAGCAGCGCTCCGCGCCAGCGCGCGCTGCGCAGACCGCCGTCGGAGCCCGCGACCACGATCACGGCCGGATGCGGCCCCGGTCCCGGCGGCGCGAAGTAGTCCCCGACCAGGCCGTCGGTCCGGACGTCTTCGCGCACGACTCCCGGGCCCAGGAACGTGCGCACGGCCGACCCGCGCAGGGGCTCCGCGCCCTCGCGCTCGACGGCGACTTCGAGCGTGTACTCAAACGCCACGCGCCGCACGAGCATCGCGGGTGCGCGGCTCGCCTCCGGCGTATCGTCGGCGAGCGCCATCGACCAGAGGAGCCCATGGGGGTCGATCCCCGCGTAGGTCCCGTCGAGCGGCGCGAGCCGCGCCGGATCGACCTCTCCCCGTTCGTCGGCCACGAGCTCGGCGCGGCTGACCCACGCACGCCCGCGCGGATCGCGCATGCTCGCCCGCAGCGTGACCGGCTCGCCCGGCTCCAGCCCGAGGACGCGGATCGCGATCGGCTCGTCGACGAGCGCGCGCGCGGGTGCCAGGATCAGGCGTGCGGGCTCTCCGGCGCCGGCGCGCACCGGCGGTCCCGCGAGGCCGATCAGGAGCATTGCCGCGGCGAGGACTCGAACGGGGGTGAAGGCGTCTTTTCCGAGCTTCATGAGCCCGACCATGGGCGTCGTTCGAAGCTGGGGATAGAACGGAACGAACATGCGTCCTGGCTCCTCTCTCGTCGCCCGTCCCATGGTGTGCGCCGGCCCCCGGCCGAGCGGCGTGCGCCGCATGCGGCGCTTCGAGCTGCTCCCCGGGATCTCGCTCGTCGACGCCGAGCTGGAGTCGGGCTACGAGGCGCCTTGGCACGCGCACCGTGACCTGCACCTTACGCTGGTGCTTCGGGGGCGGATCAAGCGCGTGGTGGGAGACGCGGAGGCCGACGCGGGCCCGCTCGCCTGCACGGTGTTCCCGCGGCATGTCGACCATCGGATCGAGAGCGCGTCGGCGGCTCGCGGCGGTGCGGAGGCGCGGATCTTCCACCTCTGGGCGCGGCCCGACGCGGTTCCGGAGGGCTGGCGTGCCGAGGCCGCCGGCGTCGCGGGGGAGGGGGCGGCGGCGCTCGGGCTCCTGCGGCTCTGGCTCCTCGCCGCGCGGGCCCGCGACCGGAGCGCGGCCCGGCGCGCGGCGCGCGAGCTCCTCCGCCGTCCCTGCCGCGAGCGCGCGGAGCCGGCCTGGTTGCCGCAGGCGCGACGCCTCATCGCATCCAGGCGGGTCTGCGGGACGGGGGACCTCGCGGACGCGCTCGGGCTCAGCAGCGGCCACGTCGCGCGCGCCTTTCGGGCCGCCGAGGGAGTGCGGGTGCGCGACGCCGTACGCGCGCATCGCGCCGCCAGGTCGGTCGCGGCCCTGGCTTCGGGCGACGGGCTTGCCGACGCCGCGGCGCGGGGGGGCTTCGCGGATCAGAGCCACCTGGGACGCGAGCTCCGGCGGCTGCTCGGGGTGACGCCCGGCGAGCTGCGCAACGCGCTGTTCGACTGACCCTCGGCGCGGGTCCCGGTTTTCGGTAGCTCGCCCTGCGCGTGCGCCTAGAATCTGCGTTCCACAACTTCCGATGCCCGACGCTCGCACAGCATCCGAGTTGATCCAAGCGCTCGCCCGCTCGGCGGTCCAGGTCCAGCGGCGCCTCGACGAGGCGTACGAGGGGGACCTGCAGCGCTTCGCACCCGCCAGCCTCGCCCTCACCCAGGCCCTGGGCGACGGCGCGCGCGCGCTTGCCCCCGCGCGCGAGGTGGCGCGAAGCGTGCGGCTCGAGGCGAGCGCCGTGCTCTCCGTAGAGCGCTCGCGCGGCTTCCGCGTGGGCGCGACCGTCGTCAACGTCGGCTACCAGGCGCGCTTCGGAAGCGCCGAAGCGTACGGCAGCCGGCTCCGCGTCGAGATCGAACAGGCGCCCGTCGCCGACCACCCCTAACCCCACTCCGAAGCAGCTATGGGAGCAGGATCCGCAAGCAAGCTCGTCCAGGACCTTTCGAACGTGCCCAGCATCGTCGGGGGGCTCGGCCTCTCGATCGCCGAGGCGCAGAAGGCCTTCAACCTGGACTACCTCAACAACCTCGAGCGGCTGCTCGGGCTCGTCAAGTCGCTGATGGACGCCAAGGACTCCGGCGACAAGGCGGTCGACCTGGGCGAGACGCAGAAGTTCGTGTCCGACATGCTCACGCAGTTGGCGCCTTCGCGCTATCAGTTCACCGAGACCACGCTCAAGGTGAAGATGGACCTGTCGCAGACGATGGACCTCGGCGGCTCGGCGGGCTTCGGCGCGGCGCTCGGAGCGGTCGCGATCAACGCCGCGATGACCGTCGGGTACGGCTACGACTACCGCGCGGCGGCCGAGGTGCAGACCGTGCTGCACGCGATTCCGGCCAGCGAGCAGACGATGGGGACGCTCCTGGCGCGCGCCAAGGAGATCAGCGACAAGGCGCTGACGCTTCCGGCCGGCGCGCAGGTCGACAAGGACCTGATCGACAAGTCGCACGAGCTCGTCAGCAAGATGCTCGGCACGGACACCAAGGCGCCCGAGACGCCGGTCGAGCAGCCGCCGGCCACCGAGTAGGGCGCGCGCGATGCCGCTCTCGAAGGAAGAGGTCGACAAGCTCAACGCAGCGCTGAAGGAGCCGCGCAACAAGCCGGACGACCGGCTTGGCATGAGCGAGCTCATCGAGCGCCTCAAGCGGGTGCGCGCGGTCGTCAAGGAGCTGTCGCTCGGCGCCGATGGCCCCGCTAGCTCCGGCGACGTCGCCCCGGCGGTAGCCGCCGGGACCGACGGCGGGGACGAGAGCGTCGACTTCGCCGGCTTCTTCCAGAGCATGGGGCAGAGCCTGGTCGACACCCAGCGCCTGCTCGACGCCGAGTCCGAGGAGTACCTGCGCAGCGTGCGCGACAAGCCGCATCTCGGCGGCAGCGTGTTTCGGCTGCCGAAGCTGTCGGGTGAGCTGCAGGTCGGGCTGACCGAGACCAAGCAGAAGGGGATCAACCTGCTGTTGTTCGCCAACAAGGTCGAGGCCGAGCGCTTCCAGCAGCACAAGATCCAGTTCGAGATGACGGCGGCGCCCGCGCCGCTCGAGGCCTTGCAGGCGCTGGAGGCCTTGCGCGACGAGGCAACCGATGTCGCGCTCATGCTCGCGCCGGCCGAGCGCAAGGCGGTCTTCGAGGACGTCTCCACCTGCCTCGCGACCACGTCGCGGCTTGTGAAGCCGAAGAAGACGGCCCAGCTCGACACCCCGGCGGTCGCGCGCGCCGCGTTCGGGGAGGCGCGCGAGCGCGTGCTCATCGTGCCGGTCGACGAGCGCGCGCCGCTCCTCGTCCAGCTGTCGAGCGACAACGCGACCCTGACGCTGTGGGAGCTGACGCGCGCCGTTCCCGCCGCGGGCGACACGGCGGCGGCCGACCCGAAGCTCGAGCTGCTCTGGTCGGCGCCGCGCAAGCCCGGGCGCACGCACCCGGGAACGCGTGGGCTCTTCGGCGCTCTGGCCGACGTGGTGCATCGTCAGGTCGAGCTCCTGAGCCGGTTCGGCTAGCGGTGTCTGGCTCGCTGGGGCTAGAGGGCCTGCCGGTCCTCACGCGCAGCTTCGCGGACGCGGTGGCCTCTTCGAGCGAGCGCCTCTCGCGGCGTGCGCTCGAGGCGGCGGCCGCGGGCGGGGCGGCGGCCAGCCCGCTTCTGCGGCGGGTCTCCTTCGGCTGGCAGCTGCAGATCGAGAAGACCGCGACCGAGGTGCGGCTCTTCTTCCTGCGCAAGCGCTTCTCGATGCTGGCGGTGGACGCCGAGCTCGACCTGGCCGTCGAGCCGGTGCCGCTGGAGGCGTCGCCCGCCCGCTACCGGCCGGCCGAGATCGACTTCCGCTTCGTCGTGCCGCCCTTTATCCGCGCGACGCCGACCGCCGGTGAGGTCGCGTTGGCGACCGCGGGACGCTCGCGGCGGCCGGCGGAGGTCGCGCTGCTCGAGCTCGGCCCGAACGGTGGGTACCTGTTGACCGTCCTCCGCCCACGGCGGCTCGAGCGGGCGACGATCCTGCTGCGCGACCCCGCGGGCGAGGTCGCGGTGCTCAAGCCCGACCCGGACACGGGGCGCTGGCCGCTGCCGCCCTTTCTCCTCCTCCTCGACGCCGTCGCGGCCTGGGCCACCGGGGCGGTCGGCGGCCGGCGGATTCCGTTCTCGCCCTCCGGCGCCGACACCGACGCCGAGCGCATCGTGCGGCAGTTCGTACGCGCGTACGGCGCGGCCGTCGAGGCCCTGGCGGTTCGCTCCGAGGCGCCGGTGAACCGCGTCGCCGCGGCCTTCGCGCTGCACTACGGCGTCGCGTCGGCCCGGGCTTCGCTCGCGTTGCGCCTGCGCCCCGACGGCAACCTCGCGGCCGCGGACGACGAGCACTCGTTCCAGCTCGCGATGAAGCTCGCGGTGAGGCCCGAGCGCGGACGCACGGCGCTCGACATGGAGCTGGGAGTGCCCGACTTCCTGGCGGAGGGAGAGCTGCGCGACGAGCTGATCGCTTCGCTCGGCACGCCCGCAGCGGTGCGCCGCTTGGTGCGCGAGTTCGCCGGGCCCGCGTCGGGAGGCGCGCTCGCCGGCCTTAGCCAGCGCGAGGTGCGCTGGTTCCTGCGGCAGGCGGCGGCGACCTGCTTCGTGTTTCGGATCGAGCGCAAGCTCGAGAACTCGCGCCGCCGGCGCGACACCGACATCTTCGCGCTGCGCGGCTTGCTGCGCGGACGCGAGCGGCTGCTGCTCCTCCGCGCCTCGTTCGACGTCGACGACGGCGCCGAGCTGCGGATCCGCCTCGACGCCGGCTCGATCACCGCCCTGTATCTCGGCCATCCGAGCGGCAGGGACGGCGGGCTCGGCCCCAAGACGGTGCGCTACTTCATGGCATTGGTGCTCTCGATTCACCGCTGGATGGGGGTGCTGGAGGTATGACCGCACTCGGACGCCTCGTGCGCGCCGGCTGGCGCGCGCTTCTGCGGCGGCCGCGCGCGCGCTCGGGGCTACCGAGCTGGTTGCCGCTCACCTGGGCCCGGCGCCTGTTCCGCCCGCGGCGCGCGCGTCCGCACACCAGCACCGGCGGCGCGCTGGGGCGCGACGGGGTCTTCCGCGTGCACCGCGTCGCGGAGCCGGCGAGCGCCGAGCCGTCGGCGGTTCCCGCCGAGCTCCTGGCCGCGGCCGATGCGCTCGAGGACGACGCGCGCCGCCGCCTGGACGACGGAGAGCTCCTCCGCCCGCTCGCGTCCATCGTGCGCGGCGGAGGAGCGGTCAACGCGCGCATCGTGCGGGCGGGGCGCACGCGCGAAGAGGTCTTCGTCGTCGCGGCGCCCGAGCCGGACCCGGCACGCAAGCAGGCGCGCGACGCGGACCGCTAGCCGCCATCCCTCACGAGTCTTGGCCTAGATCGGTGTGGACGCCGGTAGGTTGCGGCTTTGCGACCGAAGGGCGCGGAGGCGACCTTGACGGGTCGTCGAGCACCCTGAGGGAGCTAAGTCGCGACATGCCGAGCGGCTACGCCGATCTCGGTCGAGACTCGTGAGGGATGGCGGCTAGGCCGCTGCCTCCGCCAGCTCCTCGGTCGGCTGTTCGAGCGGCAGGCGGATGATGAAGGTCGTCCCCTTGCCGAGCTCGGTCTCGAAGTCGAGCGCGCCGTTGTGCTTCTGCACGACGACGCCGTGCGCGATCGCGAGGCCCTGGCCGGTTCCCCGACCCACACCCTTGGTCGTGAAGAACGGGTCGAAGATCTTCGCCCGCGCGGATTCGGGGATGCCGGTGCCGGTGTCGGAGATGCGGACCTCGACGCCGTCGCCGTCGCGGCGCGTGCTGATGCGGATCGTGCCGCGGGGGCCCTCTTCGCCGACGACGTCGGCGATGGCGTGCGACGCGTTGACGATCATGTTCAGCACGACCTGGTTGAACTCGCCGGGAAGGCAGGGCACCGACGGGAGCGCGGGGTCGTAGTCGGTCTCCACCTCGGCGACGTACTTCCACTCGTTGGAGGCCACCGTGATCGTGCTCTCGATGGCGCGGTTGAGGTCGATGCACGTCATCGCCTCGACACCCGGATGCGAGAACTCCTTCATCGACTGGACGATCTTGCGCACCCGGTCGATCCCGCCGAGGGACTGCTCGATCGAGCGCGGGATCTCGGAGCAGAGATAGTCGAGGTCGACCTCCTCGGCCTCGGCCTTCAGCTCCTCGGCCAGGGCCTCGGGCCCGTCGCCGGCGCGGACCGAGTCGGCGAGCCGGTCGGCCTTGCGCAGGAGCGGCATCAGCTCCTCGAAGGTCTCGCGCAGGAAGGACGTGTTGTCGCCCACGAACTGCGTCGGCGTGTTGATCTCGTGGGCGATGCCGGCGGCGAGCCGTCCGATCGACTCGAGCTTCTGTGCCTGCTGCAGCTCGAGCTCGACCCTGCGCTGCTCCGACACATCGAGGAAGAAGCCGTTCTGAACCGCCTCGCCTTCCTCGCTGGGGCCGACGATCACGCGCAGCGAAACGTCGTGCTCGCCGTCGCCGGGGACGCAGAGCTCCAGGTCTTCGCCGGCGTTCTGTTTGGCGTCGGGCAGGAGGTCGCCGAGCACCGACTCGAGGCGCTGCTTCGGGTTCGGGCCCAGCGCCTCCTCGGCCTGCGGCCCGATGTAGCGCAGGCGCTGCTCCGCAAGGTCCCAGATCCACGGGATTGCGTTGGTCGTCTCGACCAGCGAGCGCAGCTCCTCGCGGCTCTCCGCGACCTCGCGCGTGCGCTCGACCACCTTGCGCTCGATCGAAGCGTTCAAGCGGTCGTAGGCGATCAGCGTGTACGCGACGACGCCCAGGAGGGCGAGCGAGCCGGCCAACAGCAGCCAGCGCGAGCGCTGAACGCGCCGCAGGTGGGCGGAGTGTGTATTGACGTAGAGCTCGGTCGCTCTGTGCAGGACCGTGTCCACGTCGAGCGCCAGCGCATCGCGCAGCGCCGCGTCGACCGTGGCCTGGTCGCGCACGATGACGCCCCCGAGGAACGCCGCGCGCTCGGTCTCCTCACGCTCCTTGTCAGGGAGCTCGGCGGCGAGCAGCGCGAGCTGGTCGAGCATGCGTTCACCGTCCGCCCGCAGCGCGTCGTCGCGCGTCAGGCTGTAGCGGTACAGCACGCCCTGCAGGGCCTCGAGCCGCTGCTTGTCGTCCGCGTCCAGCGCGGGGCTGTCCGCCAGGCCGCGCACCGCGCGGGGCAGTACGCGGAGGGCGTTGACGAGCGACGCGTTGGCCGTGACGAAGTCCTCGGTGGATCGCGACTTCGTGTCGGCCAGCGCAAACACGTCGGCGACCAAGGCGCGCACCCTGGCCGCGTCGGTGTCGGAGAGGCCGAGCGCATCGAGCGGGACCTCGTGCCGCAGCTCGTCGATCCTCTGCGCCAGCTGCGCGAGCCGGTCGTAGTTCATGCTCAAGCCGAAGCGTGTTGCGACCAGTTCCTGCTCGCGCATCGCCTCGAGCGTCTGCAGCCGGTGGAGCGAGTCGAGGATGCGCACGTGCGCCTCGTGGGAGGGCGGCCGTACGACGACCAACAGCGAGGTCATCAGCGCGCCCAGCGCTAGCAGCAGGATCGTCCGGATGCGCATGGTCAGTCCTGTTGTTCTCCGGTCAGCGTCTCGAGGAAGGCCACGATCTTGTCCACTTCCCCGTCGTCCAAGCTGGCGCCAAGCTGGTACTTGGCCATGATGCGGACCGCGCCCGCGAGCGTGGGGACCGAGCCGTCGTGGAAGTAGGGCGCGGTCCTGGCCACGTTGCGGAGGCTCGGCACGCGGAACTTGAAGGCGTCCTGGTCGCGCTGCGTCAGGTTGTAGCGCCCGAGGTCGCTCTCTTTGATCGCGCCGCGGTCCTCGAAGAAGTTGGACGCGATGCCGAAGCGCTGGAACAGGTTGCCGCCGACGTTGACGCCCTGGTGGCAGCTGATGCAGCCGACGTCCAGGAACAGCTGGTAGCCCTCCCGTGCCTCCTGGGTGATCGCGTCGACGTGGCCGATGAGGAAGTGGTCGAACGGCGAGTCGGGCGTGAGCAGCGTGCGCTCGAAGGTCGCGATTGCGTGGCGCACGTTCTTCTCGGTCACGCCGCCGCTCCACAGGGCGTGGAACTCCTCGGCGTAGCTTCCGTCGTCGTTCAGGAAGGCCAGGATCTCGTTCCAGCTGGAGCCCATCTCGCTCGGGTGGGTGAGCGGCCCCCCGACCTGCTCCTCGAGCGTTCGCGCGCGACCGTCCCAGAACTGGGTGAAGTTCAGCGCCGAGTTGAGGACCGTCGGCGCGTTGCGATCCCCGACCGCGCCGCCGACGCCGACCGACGCGCGGCGACCGTCGGCGCCCGCTTCGTCGAGCGCGTGGCAGGAGGCGCAGGAGATCGTCCCGTCGGCCGAGAGGCGCTCCTCGTGGAACAGCCGGCGCCCGAGCGCGACCGTGCGCGCGTCGAGCTCCGCGGGGGGCAGCGGGATCGGGACGATCGCGCGGCTGTCGAGCTGTCGGGCTTCGGGTTGAGCGCTGGCGCCGCCCGGCGGCGGTGTCATGGGCGCGAGGTCGTCTCCGGGCCACCGCAGGACGGCGACGCTCGCGACGATCACGGCGGTAGCGCTGGCGATGGCTACTCGGTTCGGCATGGCTGAGGTGCTTGGCTTGCCAACGAAGGGAAGTGGTGCGAGCTGGGTCACGGACCCGGCGCGGGCCGAGCCGCTCCGCGCCCAACGCGGTCGCGGCCCGGGCCTGCGGGCGACTCGGGCTAGGGTCCGATCGTCCTGCGCCGCCGGATGCGATTAGGCGGCGCTAGCGGACGCCCGCGCGGTTCCCACGGCGGGGATTCGAGTCCGACGGGTAAACCCGCGCGAAGCTAGTGGTTTCCCTCCGACTCGCCCCGATCCACGAACATCGCCGCGAGCTCGACCGCATACCCGGCGAACTCGCCGAACGGCGACTGCGGCGCGTGGTAGTTCGCGAGCAGCGATACGGCCACCTCATCGTCGGGGAACAGGGCGAGGAACGAGCGGCCGCCGAGCGCGGTCCCGCCGTGGTGCACGATGCGCGCCTCGCGTCCGTGCCCGGGCAGCTCGGTCCGACCGCTGCGCCAGCCCAGAGCGTAGCCCTCGCTGTTCGGCGAGCCGTCGCGCAGGGGATTCGGCGTGAAGAGCAGCGCGCGCGTGTCCTCCTTCACCAGGCGCCCGGCGAGCAGCGCGGCGCCGAACGTCGCGAGGTCGCTCGGCGTCGACTCGAAGCCACCACCCGCCCACTTGCAGCTGTTGTCCACCGCCGGAACGCGGAACAGCGCGTCGCCGAAGCCGGGCTGGTAGTAGGTCGCCCGGCCCTCGACGTCGCGCTCCGGCCACTCGGGACCGGTCCGCTCCATGCCGAGCGGCGTGAAGACGCGACGCTGCATGAGCGCCGGGAAGTCCCGGCCGTCGGCCGCCTCGAGCACCGCGCTCAGCAGCGTGTAGCCGTGCGTGCTGTAGGAGTACCGCGTGCCGGGCTCGAACAGCAGCGGGTCGTCGCGGAACAGCGCGAGCGCGTCGGTGACGCTCTCGTAGCGCGTGCGGTTCATGTACTCGGCCTGACCGCGGTAGTGCCGGATGCCCGCTTGATGCGACGCGAGCTGGCGCGCCGTGAAGGGATGCGCTTTGGTCGGGAAGTCGGGTAGGTAGCGGCTCACCGGCGCGTCGAGATCCAGACGCCTCTCGTCGACGAGCTGACCCAACGCGACCGACGTGAGCGCCTTCGACGTGCTCCCGAGGCGAAAGCGCGTCGCGGTCGAAGCCGGTGTCTCGGCCTCGACGTCCGCGAGGCCCACGGCGCGCGCGAACACGACGCGGCCGCCGGCCGCGACGGCCACGGAGAGGGCGGGCTCAGGGCCGCCGGCGAGCAGCTTGTCGAGCCTCCGCGAGGCGCGCTCGTTGGCGGGCTCGGGAGCGGGCGGAGCCGGCGGCGCCGACTCCTGGGTCTCAAGCCCTCCCGTGGTCGTCGCAAGCGGAAGGAGAAGGAGGAGGATCCGGAGGCCTAGACTCGCCTGCACGCGCGCCCTGGGTTGATGGAAGACGGAAGCGAACTCGCGCGGCCGAGACCGACCCGCGCGCTCTTTGACCGAGCCCTACGCGGCTCGCCCCGCTCGTTTCGCGTTTCTGTTCGAGTCTTCTCGAGCCACCTTCGGGCCCCCCGAGGACACCCCGGTCCGTCCGTGCCCTAGGATGAGCGGCGCGTCCTCTCCGATCCGCCGCGTTCCTCTTCATCCATGCCGTCCCCTCTCGCTCTCGATCGCGCCCTGCGCCGCGTCGCGCCGCTCTGCGCGCTCGCGCTCCTGGCGCTCTCCGCCGGCGCCGCACAGAGACAGGCTCCCCGCGAGGTAGCTGACTCCAAGCTCCAGCCCCTCATCCACACGGCGATCGACCGCGGCATCGAGCACCTGCTCGCCCGTCAGCACCGCGACGGCTCGTGGACCGGAGCGGCCTTCGGCTCCTATCGCACCGGACCCACCGCGTTCTCCGCCTACGCGTTGGTCGAGTCCGGCGTCAGCCCCGACGCGCTCTCGATCCGGTTGGCGCTCGACTACCTGGAGCGCACGCCCGCGACGATGGTGTACTCGGCCGGCGCCATCCTGCTGCTGCTCGGCGAGATCGGGGACGAGCGTCACGAGGACCTGGCGCAGCGCTGCCTGGATCAGCTGCTCGCGTGGGAGAGCTCGGGCGTGCGCGGCACGTGGTCGTATCCCAGCGGGCCGGTCGACCTCTCCAACATGCAGTTCGTCGCGCTCGGCTTCTGGGGCGCCCAGAGGCTCGGGCTCGACGTGCCGCACGACGTGGTACAGCGGCTGGTCAAGGCGACGATCGAGCGCTTCCAGGAGGAGCCCTTCGACGGCCCCGCGCGCCCGTCCGAGAAGGGCAGGAAGCGCGACGACCGCATCGCGGGCTTTCACTACTTCCTCGAGCGCGACAGCCGTCCGCCGTCCGCCTCGATGACCGCGGCGGGGATCGGCATCCAGCGCATCGCGCGCGAGCTGTCGGGCAAGAAGCTCGGGCGCAAGCTGCTGAAGGCGATGGACGAGAGCGAGGCGCTCGGCGTGCGCTGGCTGGGCGCGCACTGGTCGGTGACCGAGAACCACGGGCACCACGAAGGGACCGAGGGGCAGGTGCTCTACCTCCTCTGGGCAATCGAGCGCCTGGGCGCGCTCTTCGACTCCGACACGATCGACGGACACCTGTGGTACGAGCCGGGCGCGCGCACCGTGCTCGCGCAACAGAAGGACGACGGCGGCTGGGGGCGGCTGCACGGGACGTCGTACGCGCTGCTCTTCCTCGGGCGCGCCTCGCGCGCGCGCACGACCGGAGCGGCGTCGCGTCCGCCCAGCGACGCTTGGGCCCTCGATCACGGGCCGGTGCGCATCCACGCGAACGGGCGGATGGAGATCGTGGCTTGGATCACCGCGCTCGAGCAGGAGCGCCCGTTCTACGTCGAGCGCGTGCGCTGGTCGGTCGACGGCGAGGTGCTGGCGGACCTGACGCCGGAGAGCACCGCGACGCCGTGGAAGGGCGAGCGCTTCCCCTTCAAGTGGCCCGCGACGTCGATCGGCGCGCACACGCTCTCCGCGACCGTCGACGTGCGTGCCCAGGACGGGACCCTCGCCGAGCTGGTCGCGGAGCCACTCGCCTTCGAATGCCGGCCGTCGGCCGACGAGTGGCTGGCGCGGGCGGCCGAGGGCAGCGGCGAGAACCTGCTCCACGGGCTCGAGGTCGAGGCCCAGGCGTCGAGCGAGGCCGCGGGGCAATACCCCGCCCGCGCGGTCGACGGCTACGAGGGCACGCAGTGGATCTCCGGCGGCGAGCCCGCGCCGCGCATCGAGCTGAGCTTCCCCGAGCCCGTCCGCGCCCAGGCCGTCACGCTGAGCTCGCCGGCCAGCACGTTCTCGCAGAGCGACCAGCGCGGAGTCGAGCGCATCCGGCTGACGGTCAACGGAACCGCGACCGAGCACGACCTCGACCCGAGCTTCCCCGGCACGCTCGTGCTGCCGCTCGCCAAGCGGACGAAGGTGCGCACGCTGGCGGTGGAGGTCCTGGCGCCGGCGAGCGGGCGGCGCGGGTTTGCGGAGATCGGGCTGCGGTAGGGGGACCCCCCCGGGCAGCGATTTCCCTAGCTGGAAGCTCCTTGGCGGGCGCCCCGCAGTCTCCCAGGGGCGCCGTACCATCGACCGTTGCGAGCTGGTCTTGGCGGTGGCTCGGGTGCGTAGACTTCGGCGATCCTCTGCGCGCGCCGCCGGCTCGCTCATTTGCTCGGAAAAGTGGCGGCGCGTCAGCTCGTTTCCGTCCACCTGCCCAACGGTGAGCTCCATGACGCAAGGCCAGTCTGCAGCCGATCCCCTCGTGGCGACCCTCTATCGATCCTTGAAGCGGATCGCGGCGGGAAAGCTGGGACCCGGCAGCGCGCGGAAGTCGCTCCAGGTCACGGATCTGGTGCACGAGGCGTACTTGCGGCTCGACTGGGGAGACGGGCTCGAGGGCGAGCTCGATCAGCGACGTTTCCTCGCGGCGGCTTCCAAGGCGATGCGCTCCGTGCTGGTCGACAAGGCGCGGGCGCGCAGCAGCCTCAAGCGGCAGCAGCCAGGCCAGCGCGTCGCGCTCGACGACGTCCTGGACCGGTTCAGCGAGAATGCGGTCGATCTCCTCGCTCTGGAAGAGGCGCTGGAGCGGCTCGAGGACGTCGACGAACCGATGGCGCGCGCGGTCGAACTGCGCTTCTTCGCCGGCCTCGCGACCCCCGAGATCGCGGAGGTGCTTGGCGTTCCCCGGCGCACACTCGAGCGTCGCTGGGCGGCGACCCGCGCCTGGCTCTACAAGCAGGTGCGATGAACCGATCGCGTTGGGAGCGAATGCAGGAGGTGCTGCAGCAAGCGCTCAGCCTGCCAGCAGAGGACCGCGAAGCGTTCCTAGAGCGCGAGTGTGCCGAGGACGAAGCGCTACGCTCCGAGGTCCGCTCCATGCTCGATACGCCTGACCCGAGCTTTCTCGAGCATCCCGAGCTCGAAGAGGCGGAGATCGTGGAGCGAAGCCCGGACCTCGCTCCGGGCACCCGCGTCGGCGACTTCGAGCTCGTGCGTGTGCTCGGGCGCGGCGGCGCAGGCGTCGTCTACCTTGCCCAGCAACGCCCCCTCGACCGCCTCGTCGCCGTCAAGATCCTCGCGCAGGGGCTCGGCCCGAGCGACCAACGCATCTCGCGCTTCGCGGTTGAAGCGATCGCCGCCGCCAAGCTGCGGCATGCGAACGTCGTGCGCGTGCTTTCCGCCGGCGAAGCAGACGGATGCCGCTACATCGCGATGGAGTTCATCGACGGCTGCGACCTCGACACCGCGCTCAGCGCGACGCGTCGCAGGGAGGCCGACGCGCCTCTCCCGCTGTTCGAACAGCCCGTGTACGTCACCCGCGTCGTTGAGATCGTGCGCGACGTCGCGTCGGCGCTCGACTACGCCCACCGCAACGGCATCCTGCACCGCGACGTCAAGCCGCAGAACATCCTGCTCGACCGAGACGGCAAGCCCTACGTCGGCGACTTCGGGCTGGCGAAGGACCTCCTCGCCGAGACGATCTCCGTTTCAGGCCAGATCCTGGGTACGCCTTACTACATGAGTCCCGAGCAGGCCCAGGCGAAGAGCGTTGAGGTCGACCGAAGGAGCGACGTGTTCTCGCTGGGCGCGGTGCTCTACGAAGCGCTCACCCTACGGCGGCCCTTCGAGGGCGACTCGATCCACCGCGTTCTTGCGAGCATCTGCTCCAGCGAGCCGACCAGCGTGCGCAAGCTGAACGCGCGGGTGCACCGCGATCTGGACACCATCTGCGTGAAGGCGCTCGAGAAGCGCCGCAGCCTTCGTTTTGAGAGCGCCGGGCAGCTGGCTCGCGAGCTGCAGCGGTTCTTGGATAGGGAGCCTCTGACGATCCGGCGGACTCTGCCGCCTGTACGCCTGGCGAGGAAGTACCTGCAGTATCGGATGCCGATGACGAGCTTTCTCTTGGTCATGCTGACTTTCGTCGGAGTTGAGTTCACGTCGCAAGTCTCGCATGCGCGCAATACCGAGGCGTCGGTCCTTGCGGTCGAGAAGCAGGCTGCGCTCGCGAAGGACGACGAAGCACGGCGTCGCGTGCGTTCGGCCGCAGTCGGACTCAAGGCTCCGAATCTCAACGCCGACCAGCTTGCGCGCATCGACGCACTCCTAGCGGAGATCGACTCGGTTGCCTGGCATCTTGCCGCGGAAGGAGACCGTGAGTACGCGGGCGCTCTGACGCGTAGAGGAGACGAGCGTGATGAGTACCTAGATCGAGCGAGGCAGCTGTGGTGGCGCGCCAGCCGCTTGGCGCCCGACGATGAGGACCTTCGCCTCGGCGCGAGCCGCAGCTTGCTCCCCAGGGTGAGCTTCTCTTCCAACGAGGCCGGATTGGTTGTCAGCTATCGTCGCGTCGACCGCTCGACGGGAGACCTGCTGCCGGAACAGGACCTCGGCGTTACGCCGCTAGAGCCCGTCGAGATGCCTCGCGGCTACTACAGGCTTCTGGCGCGTAGCAGCCAAGGCGGGATGGCGGAGATCTCCCTGCACGTTGACCAGCGAGCTCAGGAGTACTCGGTCCTGTTTCAGGTACGCGCGACGCAGGTCACAGAGGGCATGGCGCTCATCGGCGGAAGCACTTGCCGTGTACGCGACGGAGCCAGGCGAGAGAGAGTTGTGGAGGTCGACCCCTTCTGGATCGATGAAGCCGAGGTCTCGATCGCAGACTACGGAGAGTTCCTGGCGGAGACAGGCTACCCGCCTCCTGCGTACTGGCTAAGGCACTCGCCGAGCTACTTCAAAGGCCTGCTAGACCCGAGTGCCGAGCGCGACTCGGAGATGGTCGCGCTCTGGGGTGAATACCCGATGTCGGGAGTGACGCTCGACGAAGCGCGCGCTTACGCGGCTTGGCGCGGCAAGCGGCTGCCGACGGCCGCAGAGTGGCTCCTTGCCGCCGGCGGGCCGCGCTCGCGAGGGTTGCCTTGGAAGAACGACTGGCATTCGCTGGCGCGTTGGTTGGCGGACAAGCTCTCGTGGGCCTGTGGCGAAGACGAGTCGTTTCGGCGACAGCACGCCGTGCTGAGGCTGGGCTCGACTCGGATCGAGAAGGGCGCCCGGCGACATGTGCTGTCGGCGAAGTCGGTGCGCGATCCCGGCTATGTGCAAACCGCTGGCCGGAACGGCCTTCGGCTGTTCCATGTTCTTGGGAACGTCAAGGAGTGGACTGACACCGTGTACGTTTCGCAGAGAGATGGAGAAGTCGTGCCCGAAAGCGGGGCCTTCGTGGTCTTGGGCGGCGGGTGGGACTCTCCGATCAACCTCGGCGCAGGGCCCTACACCGTGGATTGTCTCGAGAGGAAGCTCGCGGGCGCTCCGAACTTCAGCGTTGGATTCCGGTGCGCGAAGAGCCTGTAGGCCGTAGCACCTTGCTCGTGTTCATTCGAATGGAGTTAGATCGAGATGGATCGAACGGTTCTGTGGCTGATCGTCGTCGTCGGCGTCTTGGTTGTCATCCTTGCGGCGGTTCTTCTCTACAGGTCGCGCTCGGACGCCGACGCTACGAGTATCACCGAGAACGTTGTCTTCTTTCGTCCTGAGGTCGATCATCCCTGCTCCCACAGCATGCCGCACGTCCCTAACGGCTTGGCGCCGACTGTGGGACAAGGCGCGGGGGACGTCGCTATCAGCGCAGATGAGCCGACGGTTACGCACTCGACTTGCAACGACGTGTTCCACCACTGGAGGAAGGAGCGCCCGGACGCAGTGACGATGCTTGAGTGCAAGATGCGGGTCGCGATCGAGTGCATGATCGACTGGGACTTGGCCGAAGACGGTCTAGTCGACTGGTTCGAAGGTCTTGATTCGTTGCCCCACCTAGAGGCGATTGAGGCAATTGACGGCGAGGAACGGCTCAAGATGCTCGTTGAGCAGATCTCCAAGGGGGTGCTGACGGTGAGCGACGAGCCAGAAGTGAGCTACATCGTCGATCGATTCGGGAAGGAGCACTGCGTGTACGAGACCAGCGTGCTCGACACCGACGGAGGTCAGTGGTTCGTCGACCACTGGATCTTCCACGACCACGAAGGCCAGGGGCAGTTCGAGTACGTACAGCTACCAATCGAGGTCGCCGTCGTAATCCAGACTCGCCGAAGCTAGAGCCCTGCTGCGGGGGGCGGCCGGCCCCCGTCTACCCGCGGACTCCCGCCGGCTCCCCGCACTCCGCCAGCACCGCATCCCACAGCCGCTCGCGCGCTAGCAACGCCTCGCTCACCGCGGCGTCCGCGCGGCGCCGCAGGTCATCGCGGCCCGCGAACAGCGGCGCCATCAGGCGCTCGGCGCGTGGCCCGTGGTCCTCGGAGTCGACCTCGATGTGGCGCTCCAGGTAGCGCAGCAGCAGGCCACAGCGGAGGCCGCTGCGCTCGAGCTCGCGCACGAGCGGGGCGAACATGCGCGGGATCAGGTCCTCGCGGCCGCGCAGGAACACCGCGGCGACGACCGGCAACGGCTTCTCGCACAGCCGGAACGTCGTCGCGCCGAACTCGCGCGCGGCGGTGGGGAGGGCGCTCTGTGCCAGCGCGCGTGTCGGGTCGTCGCCCGCCGCGAGCCGTTCCGCGAGCGCGCGGATCGGGCCGGCGTCGGCGCCCGCCTCCTCCATCGCCGCCACGTACCACTCGTAGTGGCTGCGCGCCTCGGCGCCGAAGGCGGCGTCGGATTCCTCGTCGAGCACGATCTCGTTGATCAGGCGCGCGAGCGGGGCGCTGGGTGCCGGAGTCCACGGGACGCGCACGCACGTGAGCCCGGCCTGGAGCGTCTTCAGCAGGCTCATGAAGTCCAGCACGCAGATCACGTGGTGCTCGAGGAACGTCCGCAGCGACCGCGGGTCGCGGACGGCGCCGTACATCGGGTGAGCGGCGAGCCGGGCCTGGACCCGCTCCCACGTCGCTTCGTGCAGCTCCTTCATCTCCATAGCGTCGTTCCGAACGGCGCGGACTTCAACTGTGGCGAAAGGACGCAGGCGGGCGCCTACTCGGCTGGGGCGGCGGTGTCGCGCTCGGCACGGCCGATCTCGCTCAGCAGGTAGTCGTGGAAGATCACGAAGGACTCGTTCGCGGCCAGGCGCTCGGCCATCAGCTCCTCGAAGGCGTTGCCGTGAATCTGGCGCAGGCGGCCTAGGCGCTCCTCGCTCGGGAGGCTGGAGCTGGCGCGGATGTCGGAGTAGTAGCGGTCGATGCGCTCCTTCTTCATCCCCGCCGTCCAGCGCAGGAGCAGCGTGCCGAGCGACCACAGCCCGACCAGCAGCGTCAGCCCGAGGCTGATGACCTCGGCGTACTCGACCAGGAAGAAGGGCTGCTCGCGCAGGTAGTAGCCGAGCGCACCCTCGTGCAGCGGGAGCACGAGGCGGTCCGCGTCGGGCGAGTGCGTCAGCGTCAGCGGCGTGTCCATCCCGGCCGACAGCCGGTTGGCGTTGCGGAACAGCGAGGCAGTCACCTCGCGCACCAGGTCGTCGTCGACGTCGTCCGAGGCGACGAGCATCGCGTTGACGCCCACCGTGCGCACCGGCTCGACCGGTTGCGGCCCGTACAGCCGCGCCGGAAGCAGCTGCGCGCGGAAGGCCGGGTTCAGCACCGCGAAGGCGTCGGCCGCGGTGCCGCCCTCGGGCCCCGCGCCGAGCGACAGCAGCCGGACGTCGGGCGAGGTGAGCAGATCCTCGGCGAGCGCGGATCCCGGCCCGACGAGCAGGAACGCGGCGTCGAGCTGGCCGGACTCGAAGCGCGCCCGCAGCTCGGACGGGTCGACGTCGAGCGGCGCGCCCGCGAGTGCGACGTCGAAGTGATCCAGCAGCCGCTCGGCGACCATCCGCGTGCCGCTGCCCTCCGCCCCGAGCGACACCGCCGCGAGGGTGCCGAGGTCGTCGACGGCCAGCCCGGCGGCGTGGTGGTCGGCGCGGACGACGATGTGAACGATCTCCTGGTACAGCAGCGCGACGAGGCGTGCGTTCGCGACGGGGTCGGCGTCGCTCTGCACGAACGCAAAGGCGGCTTCGCCGCGCGCAATGCGCCCGATGTTCTCCGCGCTGCCGGCGGTCTCGTCGACCTCGAAGCGCTCATAGGGCGCGAAGTCCGCGCTGAGCACGGACGCCAGCTCGGAGCCGAGCTTGAAGTACGAACCGTCGGGGTGGCCGGTCGCGATCCGCCAGGTGCGGTGCTCCTTGAAGACGTCGAGCTGCGCGAGCACGGCCCACGCGAGGGCGGCGAGCAGCGCCGCCATGCCCGCCACGATCAGCTTGAGTCGCAGGTTCTGCATCGGCACTTCCTAACACATGCGCTGCGCGGCGCGGAGCCCCGAGGGCCCGGCGCGAGCGCGCGTGCGCCGAATCCTCGCCCGCGCCCCCGCGCCTGGAAGTTCTGTCGATCGGGTCATTCTTCGTGCGTCGCAGGCGCTGCGGACCGACTGCCGGAAGTGTCACAAGTGCGCTCGGGCCGCCGCGCCTAACCTCCCGCCTCACCCTCAGCGACAAGGAGTCGACACATGGGTCTCACCAAGAAGCTCGCCGCGGAGTTCTTCGGCACGTTCTGGCTGGTCCTCGGCGGCTGCGGCGCGGCGGTCCTCGCGACCAACACGACGCTCTATCCCGGCGGCCTCGGCATCGGGTTCGTCGGCGTCTCGCTCGCCTTCGGGCTGACCGTTCTGACGATGGCGTACGCCGTCGGGCACATCTCCGGGGGGCACTTCAACCCCGCCGTGTCCGTGGGCCTGATGATGGGCGGGCGCTTCTCCTCGAAGGAGCTCGTGCCCTACTGGGGCGCGCAGGTCGCCGGCGCGGTTGCGGCCTCGGGCGTGCTCTACGTGATCGCGAGCGGCCTTCCCGGTTTCGAGCTCGGAGGCTTCGCGTGCAACGGCTTCGGCGAGACCGCGGGTTCGCCCGGCAACTACTCGATGATGGCGGCGCTGGTCTGCGAGGTCGTGATGACCTTCTTCTTCCTCCTCATCATCCTCGGCGCGACCGACCGCCTCGCGCCTTCGGGCTTTGCGCCGATCGCCATCGGGCTCGGCCTGACGCTGATCCACCTGATCTCGATCCCGGTCACCAACACGTCGGTCAACCCGGCGCGCAGCACCGGCCCGGCGCTGTTCGTGCAGGACTGGGCGCTGTCGCAGCTGTGGCTGTTCTGGGTGGCGCCGATCGTCGGGGCCGCGCTGGCGGGGATCGTGCACCGGGCGCTGCTCAGCGCAGGGGACGAGGACTGAGCGGCCGCGCCGCAGGTGCGAGCACGCTGCCCCGATCGACGCGTGGAGCGACGGCGATGAGGCGAGCCCTCTCCCTGCTCACGCTCCTTCTGGCGGCGTGCTCGAGCGCGCCTTCCAACACCGAGGTCCTCGACCCCCGAGCGCTCGACGGCGACCTGGTCATCGGCGTCGCGCCGGTAGCCGTGCCGGATGAGCTGGAGCCGCTGCGCGGGGCTGCCGACGGCCTGGCCGCCGAGCTCGTGACGCGGCTCACCGCTTCCGGCCGCGTCGCACGCCTCGTGAACGAAGGCGCAGCCACGGCCGTGGATGCCGTGCTGTATCCGCGGCTGCGGGTGCGCGAGGCCTCGTTCACCGGTTCGAGCGCGAGCTGGGACGGGACGTGGCAGCCGATCCAGGAGTACGTGAAGGGGACGGGCCCCGGCACGCCTACCGGCCGCGCGCGGTTCCGCTTCGCCGGCACGATCCCGGCGCTCTCACTCGAGCTCGTCCTCGCCGCCCGCGGCGAGCCGCTCTACCGCGGGCGTGGGGGCATCCACACGCTCTACACGCGCCGCGGCCCGGACCTGAACGCGGTCCCGCTGGGCGAGGTGCTGGCGGACTCCGAGCGCAACGACGCGGCGCTGCGGCTCGCGCTCGGTCCGCTGCTGGAACCGACGGACGGCTAGCCGATGATGCAGACGAGTAGCGGGCTCGACAGCGCAGGCCCCGACGGGCTCGCCTCTAGGGACTGCAGGAACAGCGTGCGCCCGAGCAGCAGCGGGTTCGGGGGCACGGCGAGCGTCGTGCTCGCCTGACCCAAGCCGTCGAGCGCGAACTGCCCGATCTGGAAGAGGGCTCCGGTGTCGACGATACCGATGCCCGCGACGCCGGGCAGGATGAGGCTCGGCCCGGTGGCGAACGACAGCCCCAGGACCTGCGTCGCGCCGGGCGTGCCTTCGAGCGCGACCTGGAACGTCCCGCCTACGAAGGTCTCCGGAGCGTCGACGGCCAGCGTGGGAAAGACGCGCGCCTCTTCGGTGACCGGCGCTCCGGGAGGCTCGACCGGCACCTCGGGGGGGCCGCCGCCCAGCGGCTCGCCCCCGACGACCGTCAGGTCGGCCTGCAGGGTGAGCTCGCTGTTCGACAGCCGAATGCCGGGGCCGGCTTGCCAGGCCACCCCGGCGATGAAGCTGAACCCGCCGTCCCCGCCGAGGACCTCGCCGAGCGGGCCGCCGTAGAGGAACATGCTCGACTCGCTCGCGTCGATTCCGGCGCCGCCCTCCGCGCTGGCCACGGCGTCCGGAGCGAGATTGCCGGCGCCGCCGGCCACGGTCGAACGCCACGCATACAGCGTCGACTCGACCAGCCGTACTCCCGGAGCTCCGTCGACCGGGAAGATGCTCTCCGTCTGGCGGCCGGTGACCTCGCTGTTCACCAGCCAGATGGTCGAGCGTTCGGCGTCGATCGAGCCCGCGTGCACCTGATTGCAGCACGGCGGCGCGATCACCTCGATCAGGAAGCCGCCGCCGATCAGCTCGCTCTCCAGAACGAGCACCCGCTCACAGTCGATGGCGCGAACGTGGCTGAAGGTGATCGTCCCGGCACCGTCGGTCTTGATGTCGTGCAGTACCACCGTGCCCGCGCAGTTCTCGATGTCGATCGCGAAGCCGTCGGGCTGCTGGGTCGAAGGCTCGACGCCGAAGACGACGAGCTCCTCGGCCAGGCCGATGTCCTGGATGTCGAGCGCCGCCGTGGCACCTCCGAGGATCTGCACGCGCCCGCCGCCGTTGTCGCCCAGGATGCGTAGCGGCTTGTCGACCGAGACCGGCAGATACATGCCCGGCTGCACGAGCAACACGTCGTTCGGCTGCGCGGCGACGACCGCGTCCTGGATCTCGGCGAACTGCGCCCCGGGGCCGGGGCCGACGTGGATCACGTCCGCATGGAGCTGCGGAGACGCGACGGCGAGCAGGAGGAGAGAGCCGAGTGCGCGATGCGACATGGCGCGGGTCCTGAGGCTGAGGTCGAGCGGGCCGGGGATCGCTCGAGCCTACCGCACCGCGCCGAGCCCGGGGGGCACGAGCGTCTGCTCGCGCCCCTGGGGTTCCCCGCTAGCCGTCGAGCCCGCGCTCGGTCGCGGGCGCCCGTGGAAGCGCTCCTAGAACTGCTCGTCGAGCAGCACGATCGCGGTCGCGTCGTTGATGGTGAACGCACCCACCGGGTCCACCGCGGCCACCTGGCCGTAGAACGACAGCGTCTCGACGCCCGGGCCGAGATCGCTCAGCGGCAGCGTCTGCGTCAGCGTCCCCGCGGGCGGGATCACCACCGGCGAAAGCACGACCGGCGAGCCCTGCAGCACCAGGCTGCCGCCCCAGGCCGGCACCAGGATCGCGTCCTGGGCGGTGGTGATGCCGACGACCGCGAGCACGCCCGGCGTGCCGCTGACGGTCAGGTCGAACGTGCCGTTTTCGATCACCGGCGAGGCGACCTCGAGCGCGACGTACTCGCCCGCGAGCTCCACCGGCGCGTCGCCGCTGAAGGGCGGCCCCTGCTCGCCTTCGGGGCAGGTGCTGAAGAGCCCGCCGACTCCGCCGTGCCCCCCGACCAGCGACGAGTCGCGCACGTAGAGCGGCGCGAGCGCCGTCACGCCCGCCGCGCCGGGCGCGCGCTCGCAGAACAGCGTCGAGGGATCCTGCGATGCGTGACCCTGCCCGCCGGTGAAGAGCGACGCGAGGGCGATCAGCTCGCCCGACTCGTGCGCGGCGCCCGGCGAGGGCTGCGCGTTGATCGCGCCGAACACGCTCTCGATCCAGGTCCCCCTGCCGCCCTCGAAGCTGCACCCGAAGGTGTGCACGGAGCTCTGCGTGATCGCGAGCCCCGGCGACGTCCGCGCCTGCAGGGAGGGCATCAGCCCGAGGCTGCTCCCGATCCCGGTCGTGTCGACCAGCACCACGTCGGCGCAGTCGTGGATGGTCACCGCGGCCTCGGCCTCGCCCACCACCTCGCCCGGCGGCGTGAACGAGCAGTCCTCGATCCAGACCTTGCCGTCGCAGTCCGAGAGCCACGCGATGCTGGGCACCGTCAGCCCGGCGATGTGGACGCTCTCGCCCGCGGGCACCGACTCGATCCGCAGCCCGGCGGCGTCGGCGAGCGCGCCTTCGTCGGCCTGGATCGTGATGCCCTGACCGACGACCGCTTCGGAGTAGCTCCCCGCGCGCACGATCAGCACGTCGCCGGCCGAGGCCGCCGCGATCGCGGGCGGAAGGTCGGTGAAGTCGACGCCTGGCCCGCCGGAGTCGTCGACGATCCAGACCTGGGAGGGCAGCAGGGCGAGGGCGAGAGGGGTGAGCATGGGAGTCCTTGTTCTAAGTGAGGGGGAAAGCACAATCCTAGCAACAGAGCAGCGATCGGGCCGGTGTGCGGAGTTTCACCAAAAGGCGATTCCGCGACACGGCCCGCGGATAGGAGGAGCGCCGTGGAAGAGCGAACAGACGATCCCCAAGCGGAACCCGGTGACGAGCGCCTCGACGCCGCCCTGCGGCAGGCCTTTCGCGCGAGCGTTCCGCCCAGCGTGCTTCACGCGCTCGGCGAGAACGCGGGCTCCGCAGCTCCACCGCTCCTGCGGCTCGGAACCCCGCCGGCCGGCAAACCGGATGCAGCGGCGCCGGACAAGTACGAGCTCTTCGAGGAGCTCGGCCGCGGCGGCCTCGGCGTCGTGCGCCGCGGGTTCGACCGCGACCTTGGGCGCGAGGTCGCGCTGAAGTTCCTGCGCGAGCCCTACGTCGACCATCCCGAAGCGCTGCGGCGCTTCCTCGAGGAGGCACAGGTCGGCGGGCAGCTCCAGCACCCGGGCGTGGTGCCGGTCTACGAGATGGGGCTCAACGGCGAGCGGCAGCCCTACCTGGCCATGAAGCTGATCGAGGGGAGGACGCTCTCCGAGCTGGTTCCCGGCGGGCCGTCCCCCGCCTCGCCGCGCCGGCTGCTCGACCTCTTCGAGGCGGTCTGTCAGACGATGGCGTACGCGCATGCGCAGGGCGTCGTGCACCGCGACCTCAAGCCCGCGAACGTCCTCGTCGGCGCCTTCGGCGAGGTGCAGGTGGCCGACTGGGGGCTGGCGAAGGTGCTGGGGAGCGGCGGCGCGGACGGGGGCGAGAGCGGAGGCGTGACGCTGCTGCCGTCGGACGAGGCGGGCCGCTCCGAGGCGGGGCAGGTGCTCGGCACGCCGGCCTACATGCCGCCCGAGCAGGCGCGCGGCGAGCTCGACCGGCTCGATGCACGCGCGGACGTGTTCAGCCTGGGCGCGTTGCTGTGCGAGCTCCTCACCGGAGCCCCGCCGTACTCCGGCAACGCCGTCACGGCCTGCGCGCAGGCCGCGCTGGGCCAGCTCGACGACGCCCACGCGCGCCTCGATGCCTGCGAAGCCGACGCCGAGATCGTCGCGCTCGCACGTGACTGCCTCAACCCCGAGCCCGCCCGGCGCCCCGCCGACGCCGGCGCGGTCGCCGAGCGGCTGCGCGCGCACTTCGAGTCGGTCGACGAGCGTACGCGCGTCGCGCAGATCGAGGCGGCCGAGTCGCGCGTCAAGGCCGCGGAGGAGCGCCGCGCGCGCAAGCTCACGCTGCGCCTCGCGTCGGCCATCGTGCTGACGGCGCTGGTGGGAGGGGGAGCGGCCGCGTACGGGCTCAACTCCGCGCTCGACGCCAACCGCGACCTGGACATCGCCCTCGGCCAGGAGAGCCAGCTGCGCTCCGACGCCGAGCAAGCGCGCAACCGCGCGCAGGACGAGCGCGAGCGCGCCGACGAGCAGCGGCGCCGCGCGGAAGCGGTCAACGCCATCCTGACCGACATGCTGCGCTCCTCCGATAGCCGCGAAGGGGGGCGCGACGTGCGCGTCGTCGACCTGCTCGACCGCACCGTCGAGACCGTGCTCGACGATCACCTCGACCAACCCGACGTCGCCGCGGACGCGCTGACCACGATCGGCCAGACCTATCGCTCGCTCGGCCTCTTCGAGGACGCCCGCGGCGTGCTCGAAGAGGCGATCGACCTGCGCCGCGAGGTCGGCGAGCCGCTCGTGCTGGCGTCGACGCTGAACACGCTGGCCGTCATCCTGCGCCAAAGCGGCAAGCCGGACGAGGCCGCCGAGCTCTACGACGAGTGCCTCGAGATCTACCGCCAGCACCCGGACGAGGACCGCGGCAACTACGCCACGGTGTGCTTCAACATCGCCGAGCACCGCATGCGCGAGGGGCGGGTCGACGACGCGGTGCCGCTGTACCGCGAGGCGCTTGCCCTCCACCGCGAGCTGTGGCCGGACGACCCCATGCGCCTCGCCATCGCCGGCTCGGGCCTCGGCAGCGCACTGTCGGCGGCCGGCGAACCGGAGGCCGAGGAGCTCCTGCGCGAAGCGCTCGCCAACCACCGCCGCGCCTTCGGCGAGCCGCACCCCTACCTGGCCGTCGGCCTGGGCTCGCTTGCCGATCACCTCACGATGTTCCCCGCGACCTACGGCGAGGCCGAGGAGCTGTACCGCGAGGCCATCGACGTCGCCGCCGAGGTCTTCGGCGAGCACCACCCGAGCTACGGCATCTACCTCAACAACCTCGGCGGCCTACTGTCGGCCGACAGCAGGGCCGAGGAGGCGGAGCCCTTCCTGAAACGCGCGATGGAGATCGGTCGCAGCGCCTACCCGCCCGGCTCGATCGCCCCGCGCAACTTCGAGGCCGCCTACGGCCGCGTCCTCGTCCAGCTCGGCCGCGCCGAGGAGGCCGAGCCGTTGCTGCGCTCGGCTTACGACGGGCTGCGCACGGCGTTGGGCGAGGGCGACCAGTACGCCCTGCGCGCCATGCGCATCCTCGGCGCCTGCTATCGCTCGCTCGGACGCTTCGAGGAGGCCGAGGAGCTCCTGCTCGGCGGGCTGGTCGGCGTGGTGGGGGAGCGCGAGCTGAGGGTTGCGTATGAGGAGCTGGTCGGTCTCTATGAGGACTGGGGCAGGCCGGACGAGGCGCGGCGCTGGGCGGAGAAGCGGGATGCGATGAAGCTGCGCTGAGGGGGCCGAGCAGGGGGACAGCACGCTGCCCTCCGCACCATGGGGCCGCGCTCACCGCGGCCGACGCCCCGGCCTAGGAGAGGCCCTAGCTCGGTTTTTTGACGGAACCTGCGATGGAGCGGTTCGTCGATGCACCTGGAGGTGACGCGCGCCCGCCGTCGCGGCGGAGCTCGCGGAGACAAACGGACTTCCTACTCCAGAGGCAACATGCTTCGATCGCTCATCTTCTCCGTCGTGACCGCTTTCCTGGCCTGCTTGGTCCTCGTCCCCGCCTCGCCGACCGTCGTGCCCGATTCCAGCGTCTGCAAGTGCTCCGGCGACGCGATCTACGACGGATGCTGCACGGTGGCCCAGGTCTTCGGACCGTGGTTCGTGACGCCGGGCGGCCGCCTGGGCGTGCCCCAGTACGCGAAGGGATCGGGCGGGTGCCTGATGCTCTTCGGAGGGCTCCGCCGCCAGGCCTTGTGCGAGTAGCCCCTGAGCGTGTGAGTCCGCGGGGCCTCTCCAGAGGCTCCGCGAGCTGAGGGGGGTCGGGGTGGAGCCGGCAGGCAGCACCCCGACCTGTTGTCGTTGGCGCCGCGCGCGTCGCTCAGATGACCTCAAGAGGAGCTACCCACCCATGGAGCATCCCGGGCGAACCTCGTCCGACCGTGGCCTCGTCTACGTTCTGCTGGCGCTGACGCTCGGCGCGGCGGTGCTGCTCGTTCTTCGCTCCACGTCGAGGCACGGAGCAGCCGTCGATGCGGAGGGCGGGGGCGCGACCTCGGCGCCGCTGGATGTGACGATCCTCTCCGCCCAGCCCGGCGCGCGGAAGGCGGCGGGGGCAGGGCCTCCGGACTCGGAGCCGGTCGCTTCGCAGGCCGGCGAGCGGACGGTCCTGGTCGTCGACCCGCAGGGGCGCGCGCTCGAGGGAGCCAGCGTGCACGTCGCCAGGCATCGCGCGTCCCACGATCTGGATCCCTCGGGAGTCGAGGTGCCAGCCTTGCTCGGGACGACCGACGAGCTCGGGCGGGTTGGAGCGGAGGGCCTGCGTCCAATCGGCGTCGTTGTTCAGCTGGTCGAAGGAGACCAGCTTCGACTGCCGACAGGTCTACTGCCGTTTGGGCAGATCCCGATCCAACAGAACCAGGTTGATGGTCGCTATCTGAGACAGCTCAACTTCGCGCGCGACGTCGCTGGAGTCGGCGGGCAGCCTTGCAGCATTACGACGGACGAGTTCCTGTTCCTGGCGTCCGACGCCAAATCGGAAGTCGGCCCGCTCGCCTATCGGCGGGAGCTCCCCGGCTACCTGCCGGTCGAGGAGGAGCTCTGGGGCCTTCCTACGGGGGCGGGAGTCGCGGAACACGAGGTGGCGATCCACCCGTATGAGCACCGGTGGGGGACGCTCGAGGTCCTCTTCGACGGCATTGCGGAGTCCGGGTCGGCCGGCTCCTCGCCCTACGCCCTTCCCGCTGTTCCGGCCGGTACCTACACGCTGGTTCCCGAGTTTCCTCCGGCCCACCCTTCTCGCGGTTCTTTGGGGCATGTCTTCGACGCCGTTCCTGGAGCCCACATCGTGCAGTCCATCCGTACTCGAGTAGACGGCCAACCCCACATGGACCGGTGGCTACAGGTCCGAGGATGACCCCATGGGAAAGACGCATCGAAACTACGGCGACGAGCAGCCTCTCGAGAACGAGGCAGCAGTACGCGCGATCATCGCCAAGCTCGTCTCGGACCGGGACGATTTCGACGACCTGCTTCAGAACGTCCGCTTGGTTGCGCTGAAGAACACGGACGTTGAGATCCACGACCGGCCGGCCTGGGAGAAGGGCGTCGCCCGCAACGTCTGCTACGGACACAACTACAAGCAGAGCGAAGAGCGCTGGCGAGCCGAGGGTCACTTCGGCGCCGTTGGTCTGGATGGTGCGCTTTCCCAGGTGGATCCACCGGACCTCAAGCTCCAGCGAGAGGAAGTCAGCCAGCGCCTCATCGAGGCAATCGGGCGCCTAAGGGAGCCGGAGGCCTACGTCATTTGGGCTCGGTACTTCGGAGGGCAGACTTTTGAGCAGGTCGCTTCCGACCTCGGTCGGAAGGTCAGCACCGTTCGCAGCGATGAGAGCCGAGCGCGGAAGAAGCTCCAAGGGATGATCGACCGGGAGGACTTCCTCGGACTGAACTGGGGGGTCCTGGTCGCCCTCGCCGTCTTGGACCGTGTGGAGGCCGGGTCGCTCTTGGGCCACCGCGCGCCGCGGCCGAGAGCCTTCCGTGTCAAGCTGTACGCGGCCCTCGCCGCCGGCGCTGCTGCCGGCGTCGCAGCGATCGCGCTCTGGCCGTCGGACCCGTCGGGAAGACGCTTGGAAGGGCCCGTCGGCGACGTTGCGTCCGTGGATGCCCCGCCGCTCGATCCACTCGCTGTCCATCTCTCGGCCGAACCGAGCCGTCTCGAAGCCGAGGAATCGAGGACGCCCGTGGAGGCTGCATTCATCGAGACGGAGTCGGGGTCGTTCGTCGCGATCCAGGGCAGGGTGACCGTTGGGAAGAGCTTCTTCGACGGCCTCGACGCCTGTCGAGACGTAACGCTCCACTACGAGATCTACGAAGGCCTCGACCGGAGCTCTCCGCCGTTTCGGTCTGGGGCGATCCCCGCTCCGTCGGGAGAGTTCCTGATCGAGGGCCTGCCGTTTCGCCCGGACGTCGTCTGGTCGATTCTGGTTCGGCCCGAGAAGGAGGGCGCCCTCGGGAGGGAGGACTGGGTCGTCATTCCGGGCGATCAGCCGACTCCGAAGGAGGTGTCCGTCCCGCTCTTTCCCGTGGACATGCGGCTGACGATTCTGGTCGTCGACCCGGACGGCTACCCCGTAGCCGGGGCACGGGTCCTTCACGAGGGCGTCGAGCTCGTGACCGATGCTGCCGGCCGCGCGTCGCTCGAGACCAGCTCGTTGCTGGAGGGCCGGAGAATCGTCGTGTTGGCGGAGGGCTTCGCCTATGCGGTGGGGAGAGTGCCCGGGCCGGAAGCCGACCTCGAAGATCCGCTCCGAATCGATCTGCTGCCCGAGGTCCGCGTGAGGGGCTTCGTCGGCATGCCGGGCGTCGCCGTGCGAGATCAGGGAGACTGGTGGGCGCACAACGTCGCGTACAGCGACGAGACGGGTTGGTTTGAGCTTGGCGGACTCAGTGGAGAGCCGGGTCGGAACCTGCTCTTCAGCAAGGAGGGGTATGTCGACAAGATCGTCTCCGTCGACGACCTTCTCAGTGGCCCCAGCGTTCCGGCCGTGCACCTCGAGCCAGGCGTCACCGTTCATGGGAGAGTCCTCACGTCGAGCGGTCGGCCGGTGCCCGCGGCGCTGATCCAGACCGACAAGCTCAAGGTCTACTCCGACGGTCTTGGCTACTTCACCCTTCAGGGGCTGGCCGAGGGGAGCTTGGAGCTACGCGTTTCCCGTAGCGGCCTAGCGCCTTCCCACCAGACGATCGAAGTGGCGGCTGGTGGGCGGGCGCTAGGCATCCGGACTATCGAGCTGAGTCCCGGCCGGACGGTCCGAGGCTACGTCGTCGACGAGCACATGCGGCCGGTTCCCAACGCGAGGGTCGGCCTTTCCAATGGGGCCGTTCGGTGGACCGAGCTGGCGGTGTCCACCGACGACCAGGGTCGCTTCACCCTTGAGGGCGTCCCGATCCATGGTGTCGATCTCGAAGTCGAGGCCCCTGGACTGATCACGCGGAGAGTCCGCGTGGACGATTTGGCGTCGGCCGAAGAGACGTTCGTGTTGAAGAGATAGGACTAGCCGCCCCGGATCGCGTCGATCCGGCCCTCGTCCGTGACGAAGAGCGTGACGTGCTCGATGCCGTCGGCCCCGCCCTGCCAGAGCAGGACGGCGGTGTTGTCGACGAAGCCAAAGTGGTGGTCGCGCCCCCGCGCGGCCCTCACCGGCCCCCCGACGACGACGAAGTCGACGCCGAAGGGCGGGGAGGCCAGCTCGCGCACCAGGTGGGGGCGCAGGTGTCCCGCGACCCCGATCAGCTCGACCCCCTCGCTCCTGAGCTGCTCGATCTCGGCCCGCACGGACTCCAGATCGTGGGGAAAGCGAACTCCGCGGAGGTTCTGCTCTTGGCACTCGCGCACCACGCCTAGCTCGGCGTTCTCGCTGAAGCCGATCAAGCCGACCTCAAGACCACCGCTCTTCACCGTCTGCGAGGCCTGGAGCGGAGCGCCGTCGACGGTAGTGCCGCAACCCAAGACCGGCACGTCGTGCGGTGCCGCGCTTGGGCGGAGCTGGTCGCTTCCCGAGTAGAGATCCGCGGGTGCGATCACCACGGCGTCGAAGCCCAGCTCGCTCCTGGCCTCGAGCGCGGAACGCAGCGCCTCCTCGCCGGCGGCGTCGAGCCGACGCATTCCCAGCTCCAACGGCGCCACGGGGCCGAGCTCGACGAGTATCGGGTCCTCTCGCGCGTCGAGGAGCTCATGGAGCGCCGCTCGGCGCTCCGCTTGGCCCTTTGCCAGCGGGCACGTGCACAGCTCTCCGGTTCCGGCGGCGTTGGCGGTGCAGATCAGGTGGATCGTGGTGCGGGGGTTGCCCAGGCCCGGATCTTTGGGGTGCTCCTGTAGATCCAGATCCCAGTCCCACGGCGCAGGGCCGGCGACCCCGCGAGTCCGCGCGAAGGGGGGGCAGCCGGTTCCCAAGTAGCGTCCCAGCGCCGTCGCAAGCTGCGCCGGGCCGCCCGCTCCGCGCACCAGCAGGTGGACGCGGACCGCCGCCGCGGCGCGCCGCTCTAGCAGACCCCTGAGCGACGGTGCCCCGGGGCTGCGCAGATCGCTCTCCGCCAGCTCGGGATTCAGCATCCAGAGCGTCTCGAGCTCCGCCTCCCAGTTGCGTGGAAGCAGCCGCGCCCGGTCGGGTACCAGGCGCGCCAGGTACTCGCTGAGGCCCAACAGAAACCAGGCTTCAGGAGACCGGTCGGTCTCCATCTCGTAGGAGGTCTTCCCGTACCAGAGCGGAACGAGCTGCCGGATCAGGCGCCGGGTCGAGCCCAGGTCGAGCTCGTGGCTGTCGATCGAGGCATAGGGAATGGTGCCGCAGAGGTCGGTCAGTAGGCCGTCTGATGCAGGCGGCATGGCCGCGATTCGAACCCGGGCCTTCGCCGGTCCGAGGAGCTCCTCGATCGTCGCCACCACGGTGGCCGCTTGATCGAAGAGCGCTTCGGACGTCGTGCGCGTGGGGACCAGGTCGACGCCGCACGTCAGTTGCCTCGGCTCCTCGTAGCGCCCAGCGATCAGGAACCCGTCGGTCAGCGAGCGCACCGCGGGGCCCTCGAGCCGTGTGGGTGGGCGCTCGACAACCCGCCATTCAGCGGGGACCAGCACGTCGACCTCGACGCTTCCCAGCGGCGCCTCGGGAAGGACCAGCGGGCCGAGCATCGAGAGCAGGCACCCCTCCCCGTCGAGTCGTCCAAACCGTCTCAGGTCCGGCTCGCCTCCCGGTGGAAGGTAGATCCCCGGCCGGGCTTCGTAGCGCACGGTGATGTGCTCGAGGGGCTCCGTAGCGACGACCTGGAAGTACGAGAGGTCGATCGGCCCGTTGGGGGTCGACACGGGACGCCTGTTCTTCCGAACTTCCAGCCGCCGGCCCCGGTCGTCAAAGGCCGCAAAGCCCTCGATGGCGAACTGGCGCTCCTCAACCGCCGACGTGAGGGCTAGGCCGTCGGTCAGCGGGTGGGCCAGCCGAAGGACCACTTCGATAGCACCGCGCTCGGGATGCCTTAGATCGAGCGTGCATGTCAGGGCTGGCGGCTGCTTGTCGGCGACGAGATGGCTCGCTATGGGAAGCGCCAGACCAGCGGCGACCGCAGCGGCCAAGACGCGCCTACTCCGGGGTGAGGCTACGGATAGTTGCTGGTGCAAAACACATCTCCTTCCTCGGTCGTAGTGACCTCGCAGGTCTGGAGCGAGGAGCCGACGCAATCGTCCTTGTCGTCGTTGCACACCCGAAACTCGCTTCTCTTTACGGTGACCGTGCCGTAGTACGAGCCTTGATCATCGGCGGTCGCAGGGACCGGGGCTGGTGAGCCCGGGGCGCCGGGGAGGATCCTCCCGGCGATGAGTGCGAGCGAGAACGCGAAGGCGGGATTGATGAATTTCAATGGTTTACCTTTTCCTTTGTGGTTTTGTTGTTATCGAAGGTCGATTGGGTCGACCTGGAACTCGCCGCAGGGAGCCGCCAGGAGCGGACTGAGGTAGCCGTCGATCGAGAGGTGGAACCGGCGGAGCCGAACGTCGTGGAAGCGAAAGCGCCCCTTCCGGTCCAGCTCGACGAGTTCGACCCGCTCTCCCTCCGACGAGAGCAGTTGAACGACCCCGCTGCAGGCTTCCTGGCCCAGCACGGTCCCGGCAACCTCACGGAGGCACGGAAGCGTCGTCGGGCCTAGGTCTAGCTGGCCTCCCTCCGGCAGATGGAGACCGTGGCTCACCACGTCGATGTGATCCGGGTGCTGGTAGTTCAGCGAGTACTCGCCGCCGGGAAGCTCGTCGACGCGATAGGCGCCGTCGAGCCCGCTCCTGACGACCACTTCACCCACGCTCACGCGGATGCTCTTCGGGTCGTCCTTCGATCCGCTGCCCGTCGTGCATCCCCGGCCGCCCAGCAAGTCCAGCGGCACCAAGCGGACCTCCGCCCCGGCCAGCGGTGATCCATCTTCAGCGTTAACCGTGCCGAAGAGGCGCCCCGCGGGCAGCTCGACCTCGCTGGTCTGTTGCCCCGCGTGGAGCGTGATGAGGAGGGTCGTCGTGCCCGTCCCGAGTCCGGAGCGGAGGTAGAGGGTGTAGCTGCCCGGCCGTGGTGCGACGAGCGTGGCGCTCCCGCTAGGATCCGTAGTGATCTCGCAGCTCGGGTCGAACAAGCCCCAGAGCAGGTCGGCCGGATCTTCGGCCAGACCCACCATGATCCCGCTCGCTGGCTGTCCTTCCCGCAGGACGAGAAGCCGCAGGTGTGGCTCGTCGGCGAGCAACAGCTGCGATTGGGCACACGAACCGGCATGGACCTCGACGTCCCGATGCGACGCGGGCAGGCTCGCTCCCCTGGAATAGGCCCTGCCCGGGTCGAGGCGAGCCCGATAGAGGCCCGGCAGGAGTCCGTTCCAGGCGGCGTATCCGAAGTCGTCCGATACTTCGACGTCGAGCCGCACGCCGGGGATCAGCCCGACGGACCGCAGCGCAATGGGCGTGCGCGGAAGCGGGCGCCCGTCGGGGCCGAGCACCTGAAGGAGCAGGTCGCCTCGCGCGTTGTCGGTGGTCCAGATGGGCTCCTCGGTCGGGGACGGAGGAGGCTCGTGGCTCCCCCCGCTCTCGCCGTAGTCGGTGCGGAGCTCGACCACACCGGCGGCCGCCGATGGGACGGAGATGGTGAGATGCCCTGGCGACGGAGCATGCCCCCCAATCCGAAGCGCGTGCACTCCCTCGGTAAGGCCTGAGATCTCGAACTCGCCGTCGGGGCCGCTCTCGGAGGCCTCGGTCGCCGGGCAGGACTTCGACCTCCCTGAGAGGTGACGCAGGAGCGCGAGCTGGGACTCCCAACGGATGGCCTCGACAAGCGCTCCCGCGACCGGAGCTCCGTCGGTATCCAGGACTCGGCCGCGGATCCTGTAGCTGGGGCCGAGGCTTATCTCGCCCAGGTCCCGTCGCTCTCCTTTGAGGAGTGGGGCTAGGCGCAGTTCCCTTCCCGAGGCGGCGCTCCGGACGATGAGCCGGAGCCGGGCCTCCGCCGGAACCGGAAGGTCAAGGCGAGTCCCGGTCACGACCGTGGATACCCCCTGACCGCCCTGGGGGATGACCTCCACCATCGTCTTTGCCTCGGGCCCGCCTGGCGACCCCGCGAGCCTTGCGACGATCGCCGTGGTCTGGCCTCCTGCGGCCGACTTCGGAAGCGGAGCCTCCGGGCCTGGCGCCGATCTTCGCCCTCGTGAGTCGGCGGGGTGGATGCCGCTGGCGAGCTTGGCTCCTATAGAAACCGGAGCGGGCGGTCGGGCCACCTCACTGTGTCCCGCGATGCGGAGCGCTTGCCAGCCACCTGCCAAGACCGCAAGGCAGATGACGGTGGTCACAGTACGGTCGCACTTGAAACGCATGCTTATCCTCTCGGAGGGGCTTCGGGGGTCATTGGCTGGGCTCGATCGCATCCCCGGCCTGGAGCGTTCGTGACTCATCAGTCCGGACCAAAACTTTGTAGGAACCTCTGTCACGACTCAGTCGTCCACAATCGGCCGCTTTGTGTGCACTCCTGATGAGTGCATTCCGGGCGAACCTGGACCGAAAATTCGATGGAAGTTGCAGCGCTCTGTCCCCTTTTGCGACTAGGGACAAGCAGGTAACTGTCGATTCTCAACCTCGCCGCAAGCCCCTCGATTCGCGGAGCGTGAGAGAGTGAAGCGAAACAACCTTGTCTTGAACGCGAGGCCCTGTCTGGCCCGCAAGTCCGTTCGGTTGCCAGGTACAGTGAGCGTTTGCGCGCCGGAGAAGGGCCCAAGGAACACACTTAGAAGGCCACGTGGCAAGGCCTTGGTAGCGCGAAGCCGCGCCGGAACTCCCGTGCTATGGGGAGGGTTCGGTACTTATTCGCGTGCCACTCGGGAGGCCCTCGGGCGAACGCGTCGAGCTGTTCTCCCATCTGTTCGACTCCCCCGGGCTCTCCGCTTCCCGCGCTAGTTCTCGACGGCTTGAACGCCCGCTTCCGAGATGCGGGAGCGGTGTCGACGCATCGGCCAAGTCGCCCCCTGCGGCGCGCCGTGGCGTTTGAGCTGTCTCGCCGTGGATTGACCCGGCGAGATCCAAGGGAAGAGAAAACCGGAGCCCGGGGGATGCCAAGTTGCTTGGTCTGTCCGACCCCTACGAATGCTTGATCCTCGAGGAGATACCCTATATGCGACCCAGTCAGATCTGTTGGCACTGCGGAGTCGAGTACGATCGCGTACCGATCGACATTCTGTGCGCTCCATGCTCGGAGCTGGAGGCGAATGTCGGTGGCCCCCGCGCCAACGGCGACTACTGTCCCACCCCCCCCGGGCCCGGGGCACTGAAGCCCGGCGACATGATCGGTCCCTACCGGATACTGAACCTGATCGGGCGCGGTGGAATGGGAGCCGTTTACCGTGCCTTTGATAAAGGCTTAGATCGTATTGTTGCAATTAAAACAATGCACAGTGCCAAGGTGGGGAGTCAGCGCCGGGCCAGGCTCGTCCGCGAGGGACGAGCGCTTGCCAGGGTCCGGCACAGGAACATCGTGAGCGTTCATTGCTTGGAGATGTGCGACGGCCTTCCCGTGTTGGTCATGGAGCATGTTCCCGGCCTCGATCTGCGCCGCAACATGGAGCGAGTGGCGCAGATCGTGGTCGCCATGGAGCGTATCGGGGAGGGGGCAGGCAACAGGCCCCTGGACGCCGTGCGTTGGAGCTGTGAGTGCTGCAGAGTGGTGATCGGCGTGGCCGAGGCCCTGTGCCATCTGCACGAGAGCGGGATCGTTCATCGCGATGTGAAACCGGAGAATGTGTTGCTGGACTGCTCGACGGGCGATGTTCGGCTGGTTGACTTTGGCCTCGTGCGCTGGGGCGAGAGAGAGGGGCTGACGCGGACCAGCGTCGCGCTCGGGACCTGGGAGTACATGAGCCCAGAGCAACTGCGTTGCCCGCCGGCTGCACCCGATCCGAAGAGCGATCAGTACTCGCTAGGGCTGGTGCTGCACGAGCTGCTCATGTTCGGAGTCGACGCCGAGGTCAGGCGAGTGCCCCGGGCTGCGGGGCGAAAACCCGGAGCAGCGTCGAAGTCCCTTCGGCGAGGGAGTCCCGGGCTGCCCGAGAACGTCCGCAGCGTCTGCATGAGATCGCTAAACGATGACTCTCTTGGCCGTTGGCGGACCATGCGTGAGTTTGCCGACGAGCTGCAGGGCTGTCTCGTCGAGCTCCAAGGGTCTTGGGAGGCTCCCCCGGCAGGCGTCGTCAAGAGCACACAACGCGGCTGGACGACGCAGGCCGACGTCAGTGCGTGGGTCCGGGAGTTGTACGCCGAGGCGATGGTTGAAGAGACCGAGCGCTCCTGGGTGTTCAAGTTCCTGGGCTGCACGGTGTACTTTATCTGCCACTCGGATGTGGATTGGGTGCGCGCGAAGATCGCGGTTCCCCAAGAGCGAGCCCGGACTGCGACCAAGTTCGTCGAGGCGTCGTGCCGCGGCATCGACGTCGAGGAGAACCTCAGGTTTGTCTTCGCCCAGGGGCAGCTTTGGGCGACGTTCACCAGCCCGCTGCGTTCGCTCACTGAGGCGGATCTAGGTCGTGGCTTGCGCGGCATTGTTCGTCTCTCGATGTGGCGTGGAGGTGACCCGCCCTTGTCGCTGGAGGAGTAGCAGCTGCTCGATCCGCGGTCCGGTGTTGCGTGCCCGGGAAGCCTGTGCTTCCCGGGCCGACCACCCTGATGCGTTGCTGTGTCTGCGGCGAAGAGCCTCTTGGCTGTAGACGTTTCCAAGTAGCGCTGAGTTCCTGCTCGCTACTCGATCAGCCTTGTCAGCTCGCGTTGGAGCCTCCTCATTGCGCGGTTGAGGCGATTGGCAATGGTCTTTCTGGAAACGCCCTGTTCAAGGGCTACCACCTTGTTCGACCTCCGCTCCCAGAAGTGCTCGATGATGAGCTTGCGGTCCTCTTTGCAGAGGAGGAGCAAGGCGGCACGGACCGCGTCCGCCGCCGCGACAGAGCCCGCGTCGAGGCCCGTTCCGCATCTAGCCTCGTCGAGCAGGTCGGCTGGCACGGAGTCGATGGAGATGGGCGTGCGGTGAGCACGCTCGTGGTAGCTGTTGCACAGGTTGCGCGCGGCCGCGGCCATGTACGACTGGAAGACCCGCGGATGGTGGATATTCGGAGGTTGCTCCATTTGCAGAACGCGTAGGACAGCCTCGTTCAACCAATCCGTGGTTGCTGCCGACCTTCTCCGCCACGGGCTCGTTTGCCTGCGAAATAGCCGCTTGATTTCACCAAGGTCCAGGTGAACGAGCGTTCCAAGTGCATCTGAGTCTCCTTGTTCTACCCAGCGCTGCAGCAGGGCTTTGCGGTCGGGGTTTTTGCGGGAATAGACGGGAGGGGCGACCATCGTTTCCATCCGTTGAGGGGAGTTATCTGGGTGGTGCTTGCGACCGGAGGTTTAGACCGGTCGTGACCGACGCATGCGCCGTTGGAGGCCGTAATCTTTCTGTTCCCAACGGATGCGCCTGGATCGGTGCCAAGCGTGACTCGACCGGCCGTGCCTGGGCTAAGCCAATACCACTCTGCAGCCCCACGCCTTTTCGCCGCTGCGAGGACGATTAGTCCGATGAGCTCTGCACAGGATCCGGATGCCCGAGCAGTTGCTCTAGTCGGCGCTCCAGATCCTCAACTCGTTCCGGATGGTGCCCCGCGAGGTTCTCCCGTTCGCCCGGATCCGAGTCGAGGTCGTAGAGCTCGAGGCGCCGCCCATCCCCATCCTTCCCCGGATACCGGTGCAGCTTGTACCGCCCGCTACGCAACGCCGCGCGCTTGCCCGCACGGTGCACCAGCGGCACCTCGCGGCGATGCTCCTCGCCGCGCAGCGCCGGGAGGAAGCTCACGCTGTCCTCGCCCGCATCCCGCGGCAGCTCAGCGCCCAGGGCGTCGGCGACCGTACGCAGCAGATCGACCTGCCCGACCGCGCCGTCAAACGACGAGCCGGGCCGTACGACGTTGGGCCAACGGACGAGCAGCGGCACGCGATGCCCGCCCTCGTACAGGTCGCGCTTGCCGCCGCGGAAGCCGCCGGAGGGGTCGTGGCCGTAGATCCGCTGCCAGTCGGCGCGGTTGTTCTCGGGGCCGTTGTCCGAGCTGAAGACGACCAGGGTGTTCTCGGAGAGGCCGCCGCGGTCGAGCGCGGAGAGGATCGCCCCGATGCGGGCGTCGGTCTCGAGCAGGAAGTCGCCGTAGTTGCCGAGCTGGGTGCGGCCCTGGAAGTCGGGTGCGGTGCAGTGCGGCAGGTGGGGGGAGGTGAAGGGGACGTAGAGGAAGAACGGCTGGTCGGGTTGTTCGGCGGCGCGTTCGAGGAAGGCGACCGCGTGCTCGGCGATGATCGCGAGCGCGTCGACGTCGCGGAAGCCGGGGGCGACCTCGATGTCGCTCTTGTTGAGGCGTTCCTCGTCGAACGGGGGCGCCATGCGGTAGTCGAAGGGCTTGGTCTCGATCTCGCTGGCGGGGAACTTCTTGCGCGTCCAGAGGGTGGCGGGCTCGACGGCGTGTGCGCCGTCGAACCAGGTCAGCACGCCGAAGTTCATCGAGGCCGGGATGCCGTAGAACTCGTCGAAGCCGCGTTGCAGCGGGCCGTCCTCGACCGGCTGGGTCCAGTCGCGGTTGCCCTTTGTGCCGGGGATTCGCATGCCGAGGTGCCACTTGCCGACGGCGGCGGTCCGGTAGCCGTGGTCGCGCAGGAGGCTCGCGAGCGTGACGCGGCCCGGTTCGATCAGCACCTCCGCGTCGGCTCCGAGCACCACGTCGCCGCGCTCGGTGCGCCAGGCGTAGCGTCCGGTCAGGAGCCCATAGCGCGAGGGCGTGCAGACCGACCCCGAGCTGTGCGCGTCGAGGAAGCGCATCCCCTCCGCCGCGAGGCGGTCGAGGTTGGGCGTCTGCAGCCGCGGGTCGTCGTTGTAGGCGCCGCAGTCGCCGTAGCCCTGGTCGTCGGTGTAGAGGATCAGGACGTTGGGCGGCGCGCCCTCCCGTCGGGCGGGCGACGCGGTGCAGGCGGTGGCGATCCAGAGGAGCGCTGCGAGGCGTAGGGGGCGCTGCATGCCGCCAGCCTAGTGCGGGCGGTATCGCGCGCCCCGCTGCGGAGGGGCGTTTTCGGCGCAAGTGGCAGCCTGCAAAGCACTTGAGGCGCTTCTGGCCGGGCCGGCGCCACGCCCGGAGGGAGGGCGCGTGTCGGCGCCCGCCGGCTTTCTGCGCGACTCCGGTGTCCGAGTGTCCCAACCCGTAGCGCGACCTCCCATGAAGCACGCCCTTGCGCGCCTTTTGCCCCCGAACGCCTTCGCCTTCGCGGCCTTCCCCCGGAGCGGCGTCGTCGGTGAACGGACGCCACCGCGGCGCCGGTGGATGGTCGTTGGGCTGGTCGCGCTCTGTGCCGCTGGCTGCGGTGGCCGCGCCAAGGTCGCGGCCGCGCCCGCGGTTCCCGAGGGCTTCACGAGGGACGAGGTGCAGGCGATCCTGCGGCACTCGCCGCTGCCCGACCCGCCCCCCGATCCGACGAACCGCTTCGCCGACGACGAGCGCGCGGCGCGCCTCGGCCGCTTCCTGTTCTTCGATCGGCGCCTGTCGAAGAGCGGCGAGGTGGCCTGCGCGACCTGCCATGCGCCGGACCGCGGGTGGTCCGACGGGCGGCAGCTCGCGACCGGTGAAGGGGACCTGCAGCGCCACTCGATGACGCTGCTGAACGTCGCCTACAACCGCTGGTTCTTCTGGGACGGGCGCGCCGACTCGCTGTGGGCGCAGGCGCTGCAGCCGCTCGAGGACCCGCGCGAGCACGGTGGCTCGCGGCTCGAGGTCGCGCACCTCCTCCACGGGGATCCGCAGCTGCGCGAGGCCTACACCGAGGTCTTCGGGGCGCTGCCCGAGCTGTCCGACGCCGCTCGCTTTCCGCGGCGCGGCCGGCCGGTGCCCGACGACGCGGCGCACCCCGACGCGAAGGCCTGGGCGTCGATGAGTCCCGCCGACCGCGCCGCCGTCGACGCGGTCTTCGTCAACGTCGGCAAGGCGCTGGCGGCGTTCGAACGCGGGATCGTCTCGCGCGGCTCGCGGTTCGACGTGTTCGTCGAGGGGTTGGTCGAGCACGATCCCGAGAAGCAGCGCGCGCTCTCGGCCTCCGAGCGCAACGGGCTGAAGCTCTTCGTGGGGCGCGCCGGGTGCAGCGTGTGCCACGCCGGCCCCAACTTCACCGACCGCGAGTTCCACAACACCCGCGTGCCGCCGCTCGCGGGAGCGGAGAAACCCGGCCGCGCCGATCCGGGACGCTACGCGGGGATCGACCTCGTCGCCGAGAGCCCCTTCCGCGGCACCGGCGCCTTCTCCGATGCCCCCGCGGGCGCGGCGGAGGACAAGCTGGCCTACCTCCTCAAGAGCGGGCACACCTGGGGCGAGTTCAAGACGCCGTCGCTGCGCGACGCGTCGCGCACCGCTCCGTACATGCACCGGGGGCAGTTCGCGACCCTCGGCGAGGTGCTGCGCTTCTACAACACCCTCGAGGGAGCCGCGCCCGCGCAGCACGCCGCCGAGCGCATCCTGGTGCCGCTCGGGCTCTCCGAGGCCGAGCTGGCGGACCTCGCCGCCTTCCTCGACGCGCTCGCCGGCTCGCCGCTGCCCGAGCACCTGCGGCGCCAGCCCGCGTTTCCCTAGGTGCGGTGGTCGCGTGTGGGGCTCCCTGCTATATATGGCCGCCGCTTGGCACACGCGCGCGACGACACCGATCCCGTCGACCGAGCGCTCCACGCCGACCGCAACGACGTCGCTGGAGCCCTGCAGTCCGTACTGCCGCTGGTGTACGGCGAGCTGCGCGAGATCGCCCGACGCACCCTGGCGGGCTCCGGGCCGCACAGCGTTCAGGCGACGGACCTGGTGCACGAGGCCTTCCTGCGCCTCGCGCGCGACCGCAGCGGTTGGGCCGATCGGTCCAACCTGATGGTGGCGGCGGCCGTGGCCATGCGCCGCACGCTGGTCGATCACCTGCGCCGTCGGCGCGCGGCGAAGCGCGGGGGAGGCGTGGCTCCGACGGACGAGCTCGACACGATCGTGATCCACGACCACAGCTTCGACACGCTGGCGCTCGAGGAGGCGCTGCAGCGGCTTGCGGTCGAGGAGCCCGCGTCCGCCCAGGTCGCCGAGCTGCGGCTCTTCGGCGGGCTCGACCCCGCCGACTGCGCGCGGGCCCTGGACGTCTCCAAGCGTACGATCGAGCGCCGCTGGCGCTTTGCGCGCGCCTGGCTGGTTACCGAGCTCTACGGCCGATCGAACGATGACTGAGCCTCCGCTGATCTGGCGCCTGTTCAACGAGCTGCTTGACCGACCGCCGTCCGAGCGCGCGGCGATGCTCGAGGGGCTCGCGTCGCAGCCCAAGGTTCAGGCCCGTCTGCGAGCGATGCTCGACGTCGAGGAGCGGCTCGGCGACGCGCCGGGCGAGGAGGCGGCGCCGCGCGCGTACCCCTGGCCGGGCGACACGATCGGTGCGTACCAGCTGCTCGCGCCGATCGGCGACGGCGGGATGGGCTCGGTGTGGCTCGCCTCTTCGCGCGCGGCGGCCGAGCTGATGGTGGCGGTCAAGTTCCCGGCGCCCGGTCGCTTCGAGGTCGAGGAGGCGCGCCTGCGGCTGATCCAGGAGCGCCGCATCCTCGCTCAGCTCGACCATCCGAACGTCGTGAACGTTGTGGACGCGGGTGAGACCGACGCGGGCGTGCCGTTCGTCGTGCTGGAGGCGCTGCGGGGGCGCCCGATCGACGCCTTCGTGCGCGACCGCCGGCCGGACCTCGCGACGACGCTGCGCATGATCGAGCAGCTCGCCGGGGCGCTCGACCACGCCCATGCGCGCGGTTTCATCCACCGCGACGTGAAGCCGGGCAACGTCATCGTGTCGGACGAGGGCTGGCCCGTGCTGATCGACTTCGGTGCCGCGCGTGTCACCGAGCGCGCGAGCATCGAGTCGAGCAGCCTGACGGTCGGAGGCGCGCCGCGAACGCCGGCGTACGCCAGCCCAGAGCAGAACCGCGGCGAGGAGGCGACCTCGTCGGCGGACGTCTTCAGCCTGGGGGCGCTCGCGCGGACGCTCTTCGAGGGCCTGGTCGACGACCTACCCGAGGCGCGTCGCCGCGCGCTCGACGAGGCGTTGGCGCGCGCCGGCCACGCCGAGCCGGCGGAGCGCTTCGGGTCGGCGGGGGATTTCGCGGCGGCCCTGGTGGAGGGGCTGCTCGGCGCGGAGCAGCGGGGCGCGGCACCGGCCCGCCGTCCGGGACCGCTCGTCGCGGTCGCCTTGCTCGCGGCCGGCATCGCCGCCGGGCTCGTCGCGTCACGGCTGCTGCAGCGCGAGACGGACCTGGAGCGCTTCGGCGCGGCCGTGCTCGAGGAGATCGAGGTCCTGCCGACGCTCGACATTCCGATCGACACGGAGACGCTCGGAGCGATCGCCGCGGAGCGCGGCTCGCCGAGCCTGCGCGTCGCCTACGCCGCGCGCCTGGCCGACGACGGCGAGGTGGAGCAGGGCGCGGCGATCGCGCTCGAGGCGGTCGCCGAGGACTGGCCGCTGCCCGGGGAGCGGCGGCTCGACCTCGCGCGGCTGTGCACGCGGCTCGGCCTGCCCGCGGCCGCGCTCTCGGGTCTCGAGCGCGTCAACCCGGAGCTGCTCGAGCACGACGCCAGGGTCGAGTACCGGCTGCTGCGCGCGACCAACCTCGTGCGCTCCGGCGCGCCGCTCGACCAGGCCGATGTGGACGACCTGTTGCGCACCGCGTGGACCGCGGACGAGCCGGAGCTCGAGGCGTTCCTCGAGGATCTCGAAGAGCTGGAGGAGGCCGAGTTCGAGCTTCCCGAGCTCGATGCCGACGAGCCGGCCGTGGCCCTGCTCCTGCTCCTGCTCGGGATCGGCGAGCCCGAGGTGCTCGGCACCTGGCTCGACTGGGTCGACGGCGACCGCTGGGAGGAGCCCGAGGTCGCGGCGACCGGAGAGCTCCACGCGCTGCTGCGGCTCCACGCCGTCCTGCGCGATACGGGCCTCGTCGATCCGCTGGACCCGGACGTCCTGGCCGAGATCAGCGCCGAGCTGGCCGAGCGCCTCGAGGAGGAGGACGAGGAACCAGCGCTCCGCGCGTGGGCCCTGGCACGGCTGCTGCGGGCCCGCGTGCTCCTGGCCGAGAACCCTGCGAACGCCGCGCGCCTGGCCGAGTCAGTGGTCGTGGGCGTCCGCGAGTCGTGCTGGAAGCCGGTCGACGTCCTGGCGCAAGCGTTGGCCTTGCAGGCGGTAGCCGCGTCGCGCGCCGCGGGGGCCGGACGTGAGGGCGAAGGCGACGCGCTCTTCGACGAGGCGCGCGACGCGGCGCGCCGCGCGGCGGGGCCCGACTCCGGGCTGCTGGAGCGCATCGAGCGCGCGTGGGAGGACCGCGCGACCGAGGCGCCCGCGTTCACCGAGGGGCAGCTGCTCTCCGATGTGGACGAGCTGCTCGAAGAACGCGGGCGCCCTTGGTGGGCGCCCTGAGCCGAGCGCGCGCGTGCGCGGCGACTACGGCTGCTCGGTCCGCACGTCGGAGATGTCGCCGAAGCCGAGCGTCGCGAGGTCGAAGCCCAGCGCCGCGAAGTGCAGCGTGAGCCCGACCGGGATCGAGGTGTTCAGCGGAGGCAGCGTCGCCGCGCCGTCGGCGTCGACGTCCACGAGGAAGACCGCCGGCGTCGAGATCGTGTCGATCAGGAGCGGCGTCGCCGCCAGGCCGAGGTTGCGCCCGTCCCCGAAGGGCAGCGGCAGGTCGCCGAGCGCGTCGGACGCGACGAGCCACACCGACTGGCTTCCGTCGTCGAAGCGCTCGAAGGAGGCCTGGATCGTCGCCGGACCGGCCTGGTAGCCGTCGATGTTCAGCGTCTGCGGCCGGAAGCCGCCCGCGGTCAGCGCGCTGCCGGGCTGCGAGCGCATCAGCGCCACGACGTTCTGGTAGCGCTCGTTGTAGACGGCCGCGTGCGCCGAGTTGCCGAACGCCCCCAGCACGAAGGCCGGCTCAAACTGAAGGCCGCCGTCGTAGGAGACCGCCGCCAGCGTGCGGTCGAAGGCCGGGAAGCCCAACGGGTCGTTGAAGGCGCGGACGAGCACCACCCGGCCGCGCCCTTGGGAGTCGCCCAGGAGGCCGGAGAAGCCCGACCCCATGCCGTTCATGAGGATCCCCGAGGGCTGCCAGCTCGCGCCCGCGTCCGGCGAGGCGCTGTAATAGATGGTGTAGTTCCCGCCGTCGATGTTGGTCTCGCCCCAGGCGACCGTGGTGTTGCCCGAGGCCGGCTCGACGAGGGCCCCCTCGATGCGGAGGCGCAGGTAGGGGCTCGCCACCTCATCGAGCAGAGCCGCGGCGGTGAAGCTGTCGCCGCCGTCGTCGGAGACCACGGCGCGCGCCCGGCTCGCGATGTTGAAGGGCTCGTCGGAGATCACCTCGTCGTCGGTCCAGGTCACGACCAGGCGGTCGTTCGTGGCGGCCGCAAGCAGCGTGACCAGACCCAGCTCGGCGCCGTCGAAGAGCACCTGCGTCGGGCTGAAGTCGAGGCTCTCACCGCCGTCACTAGAGCGTTGGTAGCGAACCTGGAGCGGACCCAGGATCGTGTCGCCGCCCTCGAACGCCACATGCAGCGTCTCGCCTTCGACGACGAGCGCCGCCGTCTCCTGGTAGTAGAAGAGCCCCGTAGCCACGACCTCCGTGAAGGGGAACGTGGCTCCCCCGTCGTGCGACGAGGTCAGGATCAGGCGCCGGTTGCCGTCCGAGAAGGTCTCTGAGTAGAGCAGCACGTGCACGTGTACTTCGCCCGCGACCTCGACCGCCTCGATCGCCATCACCGTCGTCTCGGTGTCGTCGATCGGGCCCATCACCGGCAGCGCAACCTCGGCGCCGAGCGAGCCGCCGGTGAGGTCGATGGGGCGCAGGAAGGGGGCGCTCTGCGGCTCGCTGAAGGTCGACCCGAGGTGGAGGCGGGTGTCGTCCCAGGCGATCCAGGCGGTGTCGCCGAGCGCGGCCAAGCTGTGCCTGACCACCCCCGCGGTGCCGGGGGTCACGTCGAGCTCGACCGGGGCCGACCAGGCCAGCCCGCGACCGTCGGACAGCGTGAGGTAGAGCGAGTCGGAGCCGCTCGCCCGCCAGGTGGAGACGACATGGTCGCCGGTCGTGGCGAGCTCGAGCTGCCACTGCAGCGGGGGAACGGTGTCGGTGACGAGGGTCGGGGTGCGGGGCTCCTGAAGAGCCGGTGCTGCGACGAGGAGGAGCGCTGAGGTCAGGACCATGATGGCTCGGGTGGATTCGGGAAGGAGGGGAGGCCTTCGCCCGTGCATCGTACGCGAGCGCTCGGTGTGCGTGTGGCCCCGACCGCAAGAGCTCTGCTGACTCGGCCTTCAGCCCGATCCCGCCTTCGCAGCCGGCCGGCCTTGTCGCGCGCGAGCGGAGATCCCGCCATCCGAGCCATCGCCCTCTGCTACCTTGGACCCCATGAAGTCCCGTACCACAGCGGCGTTGGCCGCGACGCTGCTGATCGGCGCGTGCTCGCGATCGCTTGCGACGGAGGTGCGGCCCGACGGCGTGCTGGCCGCGCTCGCGGATCCGCAGGCGGTCGAGCTCGTCGCGTTGCACCCCTATCCCTACCAGCTCGAAGAGGCGGACGAGCGCCCGCGCTTCCACGGCTACGGGGTCCTGGGGCGTGCGCCGCTGGACGACGGCGGGGATCGGAACCGCGTGCTCGCGCTCGTGGAGCGCGGGATCGAGGCCTCCAACGGCATGGTCGCCGCGTGCTTCAGTCCGCGCCACGGCCTGCGCGTCGAGGCCGATGGCTCGCGCTGGGACCTCGTCGTCTGCTTCGAGTGCCTGTCGATGAAGGTCTACCGCGACGGCGAGCAGGTGGACGGGCACCTGACGTCGGAGGTCGTGGAGCCACAGGTTACGGCTCTGTTCGAAGCCAGTGGACTGGCGATCCACGGCGACTGACGACCGTCCGGGCGCATGCACGACGACGGCTACTTCGACCGGTCCATCGCGGCGACCTACGACGAGGGCGAGTGGTCCGACCCGGCGTCCGTCACCCCGATCGTCGACCGCCTCGCGAGCCTCGCGGGTGGCGGCGCGGCGCTCGAGCTGGGCGTGGGCACGGGGCGCATCGCCCTGCCGCTCGCCGCGCGCGGAGTGGCGGTGCACGGCATCGACATGTCGCGTCCGATGCTCGCGCGGCTTCGTGCGAAGCAGGAGGAGGAGGTCGTCCGAGCCACGCTGGGCGACTTCTCCACCACGGCGGTCGAGGGCTCGTTCTCGCTCGTCTACCTCGTGTTCAACACGATCATGAACCTCACGACCCAGGACGCTCAGGTCGCGTGCTTTCGGAACGCCGCGCAGCACCTGCAGCCCGGGGGACGCTTCGTGATCGAGGTGATCGTCCCGCGCCTGCAGAAGGTGCCGTTCGGAGAGCGCCACCACGTCTTCGGCGCGGAGCCGGGGTACTGGGGGATCGACGAGTACGACGTCGTGACGCAGGGGCTCATCTCGAGCCACATCCGGCTGGAAGAAGGCGCACACCGCCTGATCTCGATCCCCTTCCGCTACGCCTGGCCGGCCGAGCTGGACCTGATGGCGCGGCTCGCGGGCCTGCGCCTACAGCACCGCTGGGGCGGCTGGGGAGAGCAGCCGTTTACCGCCACGAGCGACTCCCACGTGTCCGTGTGGGAGAAGCCCGCGGCGTGAGCCCGCCGAGTCGCTACGGAAGGCGCGTCAGCCGGTAGCCGCGCAGCACGCCCGCGTGGAGCCCCGCGCCGACGATGTCGCCGGCGTTGTTGACGCCGCGCGCGGTCAGCAGCACCCAGTCGTCGTCGGTGATGATGTGGTTGTTGAGGTCGCGCATCCCGCTGACCCCGTCCCACACGAAGGCGCGCGTGCCGAGCGCACCGTCGGCGTCGTTGGTGCCGGACTGACCGACCACCTCGCCGGCGTCGCTGATGGCCCAGGCGCGGCTCGTCGCCGCGTCGCCGAGCGTCCCCAGGTCGTTCATGCCGACCGGCAGGCCGTAGGCCGGCAGCGGGAGCCAGAGGAAGGCGTGCTCGGGCTCGCCCGCGGCGCCGGTCTCGGCGCCGCCGACGACCTGGCACAGCTCGTTCATCCCTTCGGCCACGCTGTTCGTGCCGCCCAGCGTGCCGAGGTCGAGCGTGAGCGTCCCGGCCCAGACCGTGGCGTGGTTCACCGGCGCGGGTCCGGGAGCGACGATCTCGGACATCCCCGCCGCGTAGTGGAAGTCGTTGATCGCGTGCGCCTCGCCCGTCGGCCCGCCGAGCGTGCCGAGGTCGATCAGGCTGAGGCCGACGCGCTGGAAGGGACGGCGCTGGCCGCTGGCGTTGTGCGCCCAGCCCACCACGCGCGAGGTGTTCAGGTCGTAGGACTGCGCCTCGGTGCCGCCGAGGGTGCCGACGTCGATGATGGTGTCGAAGACCCAGAGCATGCCGCGCCGCTGACCCTGGCTGTTCAGCGCCCAGCCGCAGCTCTCCTCGATGTTGTTGCTGACGCCGAGCGCCTCGGCGGTGAAGGCTCCGGTGATGTGCGTCAGGTTGATGCGCACCCCCTGCCAGAGGTGGAAGCCCCACTGGGTCCCCGCCGCGGTGGTGGCCCAGCCGACGACGGCGCCGCTCTCGTTGATCGCGTTGGCGGCCGAGGTCGGGCCCCCGAAGGTCCCGAGGTCCTCGATCTCGTAGAGCTGGGCGGAGGCGAGCCCCGCGGCCGGTCCGAGGGCGACGAGGGTCGCGAGGGCGACCCGGCGGGTGAGCTGGGCGAGCATGGGGTTTCTCCTGGTTGGAAGAACGGTCGTCGCGCGCGGAGCACTTCTCCGCGCGCCGTCGAACCGTTCACCCAACGGGCGTCGCCCGCGGTTCCCGGACTTGCCGGAATCCGCGCTTCGTCGTCTACCCGGTCAAGCGCTCTTCGAGCCAGAAGCGCGCCATGCGCCAGTCGAAGAACACCGTCCGCTCGGTGACCCCGAGGGCCTCCGCGGTCTCGGCGGCGGAGAGGCCGGCGAGGAAGCGCATCTCGACGACCTTCGCCTGGCGCTCGTTGAGCCGCGCCAGCTCGGTCAGGGCCTCGTCCAGCGCAAGGAGGTCGAGCTCAACCCCGCCCAGGGTCTCCGCCAGCTGCGGGTCGAGCACCACCCGCTTCTGCCCGCCGCCGCGCTTCTCGGCGCGGCGGTCGCGCGCGTAGTCCATCAGCAGCCGCCGCATCGCCACCGCCGCGACGCGGAAGAAGTGTTGGCGGTCGGTGTAGGCGTCGCCGCGCACCAGCCGCATGTAAGCCTCGTGCACCAGGCCGGTCGGCTGCAGGGTGTGGTCCGCGCGCTGGCCGCGGAACAGGTTCCCGGCCATCCGCCGCAGCTCGTCGTACACCAGCGGGACCAGCTGATCGGCGGCTCCGTCGTCGCCTCGACCGAGGTCGCGCAGATACTTCGTGACCTCTTCACAATTCGCTTCCGACATAACTGCGCCCTCCGCTCCACAGGTTACCGAAGTCCGCGCGGCGCCGCTGCCCCCGGAGGTTCGACGTTTGATTGAAGGCAGATGTCCGCCCCCAAACCCCGGCGGCGGGAGGCGCGGGACCGGGAGCGTCCCGCCCGCGTCGCTCGGTTGCGATTTCGTGAACCGCGCGCCGCAGCAGCCCGAGCCTGCCGCGGCCTTCCCCGAGCCAAACACAGCGCCTCGGCCTATCCTGGCGGACCGGACGCACCCTCCGGATAGAGGTCCGCGAGCCGTCCGTCCGCGTGTCTACCCCCCCCACATGAACGAGTCCGAGCAACACGACCTGGCCCGGCAGCTCGTCGAGGAGCTGTTCGACCTCCCGCAGGACGAGCAGGAGCGCATCCTCGCCGAGCGCGACGTGCCGGATGGGGTGCGCGACGTGGTGCGGCGCCTGCTCAACTACGACCCCGAGAGCGGAGCCTTCCGCGAGGAGACCGGGAGCGGGCTGCGCGACAACCTGCTCGACCTGGCGCCGACGGCTGAGCCCGCAGGCCCGGGCGAGCGCCTGCCCGCGTCGATCGCGGGCTTCGCCATCGAGGACATCCTCGGCCGCGGCGGCATGGGGGTCGTGTACCGCGGCGTCCAGGACCACCCGCGCCGCGAGGTGGCGGTGAAGGTGCTGCACGCGCTCTCCGCCAGCCCCGATCGCCTGCGGCGCTTCGAGTACGAGGCCGAGATCCTCGCGCGGCTCGACCACCCCTTCGTCGCGAAGGTCTTCCAGGCGGGCGTCGACGAGGAGCTGGGCGGCCTGCCGTACATCGCGATGGAGCTGGTCGACGGCCGCGACCTGCTGGCCCACTGCGACGCGAAGGAGCTCTCGGTCGACGAGCGGCTGAAGCTCTTCCGCAGCGTGTGCGAAGGGGTCGAGCACGCGCACCGCCACGGCGTCGTCCACCGCGACCTCAAGCCCGCCAACATCCTGGTCTCGCGCGACGACCGCCCGCGGCTGCTCGACTTCGGCATCGCGCGGCCGGCCGAGCGCGACGAGAACACCCCGGGCCAGACGATGACCGGCGACATGATCGGCTCGCTGGCCTGGATGAGCCCCGAGCAGGCGCGCGGCGAGCTGGACCACATCGACACGCGGACCGACGTGTACTCGCTGGGCGCGATCCTGTACCGGCTGCTCGCGGGGCGCATGCCGTACGACGTGGACGGGCTCGCGCCCTGGAACGCGGCGCGCGTGGTATGCGAGGAAGAACCGCCGCGGCTCGGCAGCATCCGGCGCGAGCTGGCCGGCGACCTCGAGGCGATCTGCGCGATGGCGCTCGAGAAGGAGCCTGCCCGCCGCTATCCGTCGGCCGGGGCCTTCGGGCGCGACGTGCAGCGCTTCCTCGACCACGCGCCGATCGACGCGCGCTCGTGGAGCGCGACCCAGCGCCTGCGCAAGCTGGTGCGGCGCCACCGCGGGCTGGCGACCTCGCTGGGGGCGATCCTCGCGGTGGTGTTCGGGGGCTTGGTGTGGGTCAACTACCTGCAGATCCAGTCCAACCGAGAGCTCGCCGAGGCCAACGCGGAGGCGCAGGGACAGGCGGAGATCGCGCGCGAGGTGAACCGCTTCCTGAACGACGATCTCCTGGCCGCGGTGCAGCCCTCGAGCGAGGAGGGGCGCGGCATCGACGTCACGATGCGCGAGGTCCTCGACCAGGCGGCCGAGCGGATCGAGAACGCCGCGGAGCCCGGCGGGCGCTTCGAGAACCTGCCGCTGGTCGAGGCGGAGATCCGCTCCACCCTCGCCAGCACGTACAACAGCCTCGGTGAGTACGCCCGCGCGGAGCCGCATGCGGAGCGGGCCTACGCGCTGCGCGAGGAGCACCTGGGAGCGGACGACCCCGCAACGCTCGAAGCGCTGCTCCCCCGGCTCGTGATCCAGAGAGAGATCGGCCGGGGTGACGAGGTCGACATGTTCGCACGCGAGTGCCTCAGGCGCATCCGCGAGGGCTTCGGCGACCTGCACCAGACCACGCTGTCGGTCATCCAAATCGTAGGGAACCTCTATCGCGATCAGGGCCGCTTCGAGGACTCGCTGAAGCTGCTCAACGAGGCCCTGGCCGGGCGCCGGGCGACGCTTGGCGAGACGGCGCCCGGTACGCTCAGTACGCTCCAGGCGCTGACCGTCGTCTACGACCTCTCCGGGGACTACGCGAGCTACGAGCGCGTCGCGCGGCAGACGCTCGAGCTTCAACGCGAGGCCCACGGCGACGATCACATCGCGACCGCGACCTCGATGCAGACGCTGGTCGGGCTGCTGCGCGATCAGGAGCGCTTTGCCGAGGCCGAGTCGATGGCGCGCCGCGTCGTCGCCATCCGCACGAGGGTGGAGGGGCCCCGCCACCCCAACACGCTGCGCGCGATCAACGAGCTCTCGCTGACGCTGCGGGCCATCTTTACCCCGGAGAGCCTCGCCGAGGCCGAGCGGCTCATGATCGACTGCGTGGAGGTCGCACGCGAGGTGCTCGGCGAGAAGGACGTCGAAACCGCCACGATGATCGGCAACCTCGGCATCCAATACTCCCTGCGCGACCGCCTGGACGAGGCCCGCCCACTCCTCGAGGAGGCGTTCGCGATCAAGCGCGAGGTGCTGGGAGACGGCCACTACTCGACGATCGACACCTGGTACAACCTGATCGGGCTCGACGTCAAGGCCGGCGACTATCGGGCCGCCGAGCTGCGGCTGAAGGAGTGCCTGGACGTCGCGGAGGTCGAGCTGGGCGAGGACAACCCGCTCACGCTCAACGTCACGTTCGCCCTGATGCTGAACCAGTACCGCCAGGGCAGGCACCGCGAGTCCCTGGACCTGGCCGAGGTGGCCTACAGGCTGCGGGCCGAGACGCTGGGCGAGCTGCACACGGACACGCTGCAGGCGCAGATCTACGTCGGGATGAACCTGCGCAAGCTGCGGCACTTCGACGAGGCGCTGGCGGTCATGGAGGAGTGCCTCGAGCTCTACCACGAGGGCCTGGGACCCGACTCGACCAACACCTGGGGCGCGGCGATGCAGCTCGGGATGCTGCACGATGAGCTCGGGAACGTGGACGAGGCGGTCGACGCCTACCAGTCGATCCTCGATCGGCTGCTGGTCGTCCGTGGCGAGGACGACGACGCCACCCACGAGCACTACGCGTTCATCGTCAGCGCCTACCTGGCGGGGCAGCGCTATGTGGATGCGGAGCGGTACGCCCGCCGCCTGGTCGAGCTCGCCTCGCGCCGATTCGAAGACGAGGACGAGCAGCTGCGGCTGCCCCTGCTGCTGCTGATCCGGTCCCTGGGACTCCAGAGCAAGTTCGGCGAGGCGCTGCCCCTGGCCGAGCGGGTGCTGGGGGCGATGCCCGAGGATCACCCCGAGCGTCGCGTTGTGGAGGATCTGGTGCACAACCTCCGTCGCGACGTCGAGCGGACCGAGCAGGACACTGCTCCGGCCGAGTAGGCGCGCCTGAGAGGCTCGCCGCGCGGGCTGAAAAGGCGGCGGGTTTTGCCGCGGGAATCGGGAGCCGTGCCTCCGTGCCCAAGGGGCACGGGCGTTCGCCCGTCGTGAACACCGACCCGACTCCGAGGATCCCAACATGAAGCCCGTAGGCTCGCTCTCGCTCTCCGCCGCCTTCCTCCTCGTCGCGCCCTCCGCCCTCGCGGCCCAGTGCGTCGACCAGCAGCAGCTCGACGCCACCGACCAGGATCAGGTGATCCACTCCCAGCGGACGGTGGCCCAGACGTTCGTGTCCGACGGGCAGGCCTTCCTGGAGGGGCTCGAGGTCTCGCTCTGGGAGCAGGGGCTGGGCGTCGCGAACGACCTGGCGCTCGAGGTCCTCGACGCCTCGGGCGGCGACCTGTCGACCGCGCCGGTGCTCGCCACGGTGTTCGCCGACGAGGGTGACCTGGGGCCCAGCCCGTTCAAGCTCGACCCGGACGCGGTCACCGCGACGTACTTCGACCTCTCGTTCTTCAACATCGTGCTGCAGGCCGGGGACGAGCTCGCGTTTCGCTTCTCGACCTCGCGCGTGCTGCCCAACCGCTACCTGCTGCGCATCGCGCTGGTGGACGTCTACACGAGCGGCGAGTACCACGTCGACGACGCGCCCCTCTCCGGCGCCGACGCCGGTTTCAAGACGTTCTTCGGCGCCGACGGCTCGTCGGGGTTCTTCTTCGGCTCGGGCGTCAACCCGCCGATCCTGCACCCCAGCCTCGTCCCACCGACGATCGGCGGCGTGTTCGAGCCGCTCCTGACGACGCCGCTCACGGCCTTCGACCTGTCGTACCTGTTGTCGATCGGCTTCCCCGGGCCGATCGTGCCGATCGGAAGCTACGAGGTCCTGATGCAGCTCCCGGCTCCCGTCACGATACCGGCGGTCGTCGGGTTCAACCCGATCCTGATCCCCGACAGCTGCGATCTGGTCGGGATCCAGCTGCGCGCCCAGGTGCTCTCCATCGTCGGCGGGCCGTCGCCGGGCGTGGCGTTGACGAACGCCGTCGAGATGCGCATCGGCGGCTGACGGGCTCGGGCCGCGCGTCGAGGCCTACCAGCGCACGCGGAACACCGCGTTCACGTGCTTGCGCTCCACCTGTTCGCGCGGCGCGCTGGCCTGGAGGTGAAGCCAGCGCTCGCCGCGCCAGGACTCGACGACGGCGTGGCGCAGGGCGTAGGGCTGCGGCTCTCCGTCCGCGCCGGTGGCGTCGACGGTGACGCTCCACGCGGGCAGCGGCTGCGACGCGGGCAGCAGCTCGTCGAGCGGCACGCGCGCGACCACGCGCCAGTCCGCGCCGCGGTCGTCGCCGTACATGTCCCACGCCATCGGATGCCAGCCGTCTTCCCACCGGGCGGTGACGTCGAGTCCCCCCTCCACGCTCACGGCCGACGTCGACTCGCCGGGCCGCGGCGTCGGCGCGAAGGGCGCCAGGGCCGGGTCGCCGATCAGGACCCGGTTCGAGCCTCCTCCCCGCATCACCGGCTCGCCGCGGCCGTGCGGCTCCCCGGGCACGGGCAGATGCAGGCGCGGTGCGCCGCCCGCCGCCAGGAAGACGTCGTCCCAGGTGGACTTGACCGCCTCGCCCAGGCTGCAGCCGCGGATGAGCGCCGCGTCGTGCTCGCGCGAGACCGCCATGCCGTGGTTGGCGCCGAGCGGCGCGAGGAAGGCGACCGCGCCGGCTTCGAGCACGGCGAGGCACAGGCTGCGCTCCGGCGGCATCCGGTACAGGGTCGCGCGGTCGGTGGTGCCGAAGGTGGAGACGATGTCGCCCTCGACGAACACGCGGTGCGTGGCGCCCGAGTGGCAGGTGCCGCTCCAGACCACGGGCGAGCTCAGCTCCAGGCCGGCGATGCGGTCGGCCGTCAGGCGCGGCATGGCGCCCTCGGGGTCCTCGCCGACGCGCTCGGGGGAGAAGTCCCAGTGCAGCGACGGGTCCATGTTGCGCTCGCCGGCGAAGAGCCAGATCCCCTTGGGGTCGCCGTTGCCCGTGAGCGCGACCACCGCCGCCTGCTCGAGGCGCGGCAGCTGCTGCGCGACGAAGGCCTGGTGGTCGGGGTCCGCGTCGACCGTCGCGATGAAGATCCCGTCGCCGGTGAACCCCGCGGCCTTGGCCGTCGTGGACACGTAGCCGGGGTAGACGGTCGACTTCATGCCGCTCGTGACGCCGACCTCGTGCCACGTGCGTCCGTTGAGACCCTGCTCGTGCACGCGCACCGTCCGCTCCCAGAGCTCCCGCAGCCCCTCGCCGTCGGCCGCGGTGAGGTAGCCCCAGCTGAAGTCGGGAAGCAGGTCGTCGTCGAGGTCTGCGGACGCCAGCAGGATGCGCCGGTGCAGCGGCACGTCGAGCACCTCGGGCGGGACGACGAACAGCACCTCGTCGGGGAGGGTCGAGCGCAGGACGTCGCGCCAGCGCTCCCAGTCCTCTCCGTCGAAGGCGACCACGCGGCCGTCGTGGAACTCCGCCGCCTCGCGTGCGACGGCGCGCGCGGCGGCGGCGAACCCGTCCGCGCCGTCGAGCGCGAGCTCGACGACGAGGTAGCCGCCGACGCCGGACGCCTGGTGCTCCTGGGCGGTGGGAGACGCGGACAGCAGGGCCGCGGTGACGAGCGGGAACAGGGCGCGGTGCAGCATGGGAACCTCCACGCGCCAGCCTAGCCGCTCCGGGCGCGCGCACTCGGCTTGTTACACGCGCGCGGCGCCGGATCAATGATCGCCGATCACCGTCACCCAGCTGGTCGAGTGGTCGGTCACGACCGTCGATCCCGCGGTCACCGCGTGAACGCGGACCCGCAGGCGCAGCTCGTTGTTGCCTACGCCGCCGGTGAGGGCCGGGAAGCGGAGCTCCTGGGTCGACGCGGCCGCGGAGATCGGTATCGCGGCCGACGAGGTCCACGAGGCGACGTGGAGCGGGTGCTCCGGCACAGGCACCCAGGCCGACTCGAGGTCGAGCTGGAGCAGCCCCAGCACGTACCCGCTGAGGTCGATTCCGGTGACGGCGAGGAAGAGCTCCTCCATACCCTCCTGCGCCTCGCCGGGGCTGCTCACGCGCGCGACCGACAGCCCAAGGTCGGAGGTCTCCGGCCCCAGGAGCACGTCGACCGGACACCCGATGTACCGGTCGCGCGACTGGAGGTCGTACGGATCCAGCCCGCACAGCCCGTCCACGTCGTCCGGGCCCGTCGACGACGACGAGGCGCTCAACAGCCCGAGCTTCGACGACATGTCCGTGCCGCTCGAAGTCCGCAGCGTCTGGGCTGCCACCGGGACCAGCTCGCTGCCGAACGACGCCCGCTGCGTGACCAGGATCTGGTCCACCTGCAGCCCGTTGACCCTGGACTCGGGCTCCAGCGAGAACACCACCGTCGAGGGCGAGTGCGCCGCGTCCGGGAAGCGCTTGAAGACCGACAGCGCGTCGATCGCGACGTTGGGTTGCGCGCCGCCGTACAGCGCCACGTGGTCGAACGCGACCGCGGGCGCGCTCCACGCCGCACCGTTCCACGCCATCGCGTAGACCGTTCCGGGGTCGAGCGGGATCTGCGTCGGCTGTGCGCCGGGCCCGAGCCCGGTGAGCCCGGAGAAGGTCCACGGCCCCGGGCCGGGGTAGTGCGTATCGACCCACGCCCGGTCGAGCGCGAAGTACAAGAGGTCGCGGTTCGGTACCAGCGGAGTGGGCGTACCACCCGGCGTCGACGAGATGACGCCCAGGCCCCAATCGAAGCCGGTGATCGCCGTGTCCGCGCTCACGGTCTGTTGCGGCGCGAGCTGCGTGCGGGTGTAGTCGACCACGATCGAGTTGACGAGATGCGAGCGGATGAGCTGGCTGCCCTCGTCGAAATACGTGAACACCCAGCCGCCCGGATTGCCGCTCGCCAGGGCGACCGTGCTGCCCGGCTCGCCCTTCGCGTCGGGATCGACGGTGAACGAGAGCGAGTACCAGGCCGCGTTCCCCGGAGTCCCGGTCAGGAGCCGTCCGCCCGCGTCGACCGCCGGCGTCACGTCGCCGCCGGTGGAGAAGCCTCCGAGGCGCGGTTGCTGCCACGGGTTCGCCGGCGACCACTCCCCCGCGGTCTGGCCCAGCAGCGATGGCACCCAGTGCGCGTAGAGCGCCTGCGCCGAGTAGTCCGGATGGTCCGGCCCCGGGGCGCCGAAGGTCGAAGCTTCCCAACCCCGGGGGGTGCCCGTGCCGATCCCGGCGGTCCGGACCGTCTGCGCCGGCAGGCTGGCGAACGTGGCGCCGGCCAGCTGGAGACCGGCGGGCTGGCCCGCGTACGGCCCCTGGTACTGCGACGGCGGGATGACGTTGGCCGGGCTCTGCGCGGCCGGCGCAGCGACGAGCGTCAGGGAAGCGAAGAAGAGCGAAGCGGGAGAGGGTGAGCCGTTCGACATGGGAGTGAGATCGTGAGGTGGTGGTCGGCCTGGGCCTTAGCGCGCACCCGCGGGACGCGCGCGCGTTCCGGCTAGCTCGCTCTCCAACGCTTCGAGCAGGTCGAAGAGCTCGTCCATCGGGCCGGAGTCAAGGTGGTCGGGGAGGTGCATGCGCAGGAGCTCCAATCGCCAGACGCGCCGGACGTCCTGCGCGAACTCGCCGGCCAGCAGCTCGAACAGGGCCTGCTCGTTCCGCGCCTCCAGCGCGTCGAGAGTCCGTGACACGAAGGGATTGCCGTCGTCGCCAAGCTCGCGTGCGCGGGTGAGGTGGGCTCGCGCGCTTGCGATCGCCTCGCGCGGAACCGGCGGAGCGCCGGCATCATCTGGCTCGCGCTCGCGCGTCCACGCGTTCAGCTCGTGCAACGCGCGGTAGGTCTCGACCTCGGCCGCGAGGTTCGCCGCCCACCAGTCGGACACGCGCTCGACGTCGGGCGCGAGCTTCGCGAGCACCTCGAGGGCACGGTCGAAGTGCCCGTCGGCGACGTGGGTCCAGACGAGCGTGTAGACCGGCTTGCGGTCGTTCGGGCGGAGCTCGTTCGCCACCCTCAGGACCTCGCGCGCCTGGTCCTGCGAGCCGAGCACGAACGCCGCCCAGCCGACGTTCGTCCGGTTCACGTAGGAGCGCGGCGCCAGCGCGACGCCCTCGAGCCCGACGTCCAGCGCGCTCTGGTAGGCGTTCGCGTGCGCCAGCGCGTAGCAGGCGAAGTGCGCCGTGCCGGCCGTCCGCACGCCGAGCCGCTCCTCCAGCCGCTGCACGTCGGCGTGCAGCGCCAGCGCGCGGCGTTGGCGCTCGAGCGGCTCGTACCGACCCAGGTCGACGAGCGCGAGGCGGAGCTCCTCGGCGTGGGGCAGCGCGGCGCGGGCCTCCTCGTCGAGCAGCTCCACCGCCGGGCCCAGCTCGAAGGCGCGCACGTGGTGGTAGGCGCGCAGGTAGCGGTCGCGGGGCGTGCTCGGCGGCGGCAGTTGCCCGAGCTCGACCGCCGATGAGGAGCGCGAATCCGCCGGCAGCGCCGCGTACGCCGCGGCGAGCGCGCCGGCGAAGGCGCTCCCCTCGTGCCGTGCGATCACGCGCATGTCCTCGGCGGCGCCGGCGGGGTCGCCGTGGTCGAGCCGAAACGAAGCGCGCAGCAGGCGGGTGGGCAGGGGGTCCACCGCGACGTCCGCGGCGCGGTCGAGCAGGTCCGCAAGCGCCGCGCGGTCCGGCTCGGCGAGGACGACGCGGTTCGCCGCGGACACGACCGTGAAGTTGGGCGGGAAGTGCCGGGCGAGCCGCGTCCACCGCTCGGCGCGCGCCTCCAGCCAGGCCGAGTGCCCGGCGAACGCCAGCACCGTGACGAGGACGACCGCGAGCATTGCGAGCGCGCCCTGCGCGGCGCGCGATCGCCGTACGCCGCGCGCCGCGCGTCGCAACACGCCGGTCGGTCGCGCCGTGACCGGGAGGTGATCCAGGAAGGCGACGAGGTCGCGCTCGAGCGCGGCGGCCGACTCGTAGCGGTCGCGCGAGCGGCGCTCCATCCCCTTCTCGACGACCGCGACGAGGTCGCGCGGCAGGCTCGCGTTGCGGCGCGCGAGGCGCGCCGGCGCGCGCGTCGACACCGCGTGCAGCACGCGCTGCGGCGGGCCGGTGAAGGGCGGCCTTAGCGCGAGCAGGCTGTAGAGCAGGGCGGCAAGCCCGTAGACGTCGGTACGCGGCGACGCCGTCGCACCCGGCGCGAGCATCGCCGGGTCCATGTACGCCGGCGTGCCGACGTCGGCGCCTTCGCCGGTGAGCGTGGCGGACTCCGCCAGGCGCGCGACGCCGAAGTCGAGCAGCACCGCCCGGCCGTCGGGCCGCACGAATACGTTGCTCGGCTTGATGTCGCGATGGATGACGCCCGCCGCGTGGGCCGCGGCGGCGCCGGCGGCAAGCTCGGCGACCCAGCGCGCGGCGACGCGCGTGTAGCTCTCCCGCATCGGAGTCGGGAAGCCGAGGGCGCGTTCGAGCGCTTGGTCGTCGACGCGCTCCGGCTCGCCGACGCGCTCATCGAGGCGGTCGACCAATGCTCCCAGCTCGCAGCCGTCGACGAGCTCCATCACCAAGAATGCCTCGCCGGCGGCCGTCTGACCCCGGTCGTGGATCGCGACGACCGACGGATGCGCGACGGCGGCCAGGGCGTGTGCCTCGCGCTCGAAGCGATCGCGGGCGTGGTCGAGAAGGCCCGGGCGCAGCAGCTTCAGCGCCACGCGTCGCCCGAGCGAGAGGTCATCGGCCTCGTAGACGACGCCCATCGCGCCGGCGCCGATCCGCCGGACGATCCGATAGCGCCCCGCGATCACGTCCTGCGACACGGGCCCGCCGCCCGCGCGCAGCAGCTGCGGCAGCGCGTCCGCACTCGCGACGGCGGCGCGCACGCGCTCGGCGAGCGCTTCGTCGCCCTCGCACGCGGCGGACAGCCAGTCATCGCGGCCGTCGGCGCGCGCCTCTCGCGCGCGCGCGACGACCCGTTCCAGCTCGTGCCGTTCGTCGCCAGCCCGCCTCTCCGCCGTCATCGCTCCTCGTCCTGCGGGGCCTGGTCCTGCTGCAGGCGAAGCACCAGCTGGGCCTGCGCGCCGAAGAACGCGCGGCGGGCGCTCGACTCGGACCCGTAGCCGAGCTGCTCCGCGAGCTCGCGGAAGGAAGCGGTCGCCTCGAGTCGCGCTCGCACCAGGTGCTCGAGGCGCGAACCGAGCTCCGCCATCGCCTCGGCAAGGCGCCTTGCATCCTCCCGCGCCGCCGCGGCCTGCGCCGGATCGATGTGGTCCGACGTCGGGTCGCGGTCCTCCGACAGCTCCAGCGCCCGGCGCCCGTCGCGGCAGTCGGCCTCGTGGAAGCGGATCGAGTCGACGATCCGATTGCGCACGACGACCGAAAGCCAGCCGCTGAAGCCGTCTTCGGTGGAGCCGTAGAAGCGATCGAGGTCGTTGAGGACGCTGCGGAAGACCTCCTGCACCACATCGCCGGTGCTGAAGCGAGCGCGCACCCAAGGCCGGCCGATCCGCACGTCGCGCGCCAGCTTCTGGTGCACCTGCTCTTCCACCCGCGCGTAGAAGCGACGCACCAGTTCTTCTTGTGCGTCGCGGCTTCCGGTGCGGGCGTTGGCGAGCAGGTCGATGAAGCTCTGCTCGGCGGATCGAGACGCGAGGGGTTGCTCAGACATGACGGACACGGGGTGAACCGCAGGCGTAGCCGCGAATCACCGGGGAAATCGTATAGCCCTCCCGAACACGCGTGTTTCTCGATCCGACGGATTCGGCGCGGCGAGCTGCGCCGCGGAAAACACGCACCGGAGGCGCAAAAGAAAAACGTTCGAGGCCGACGGACCGGCGCGTGCGCTCCGCCGGAGTTATTCGGCCGGATACACGCTCCGGCGTCCTTCGAGAACCCACGAGACGCTAGCTATGAACCTACGCAGACCCTCCCTTCGAGCCGCCGCATGCGGGCTGCTGCTCGCCATCGCTTCGTTCGCCGTCGCCCAAGGCACCGGGCTCGTCAAGATCGGCGACGGTGTACTGAACGCCGCCTTCAACGTGGAAGTGCCGGAAGGCGCGCAGAGCTATCAGATCACGGTCTATGACCACGATGGCTGGTGGAACTGGGACGACGTCCTGGCCAGCGAGCCGATCAAGAACCTGGTAGAGGACGGCAAGAAGCCGAAGTCCCTCAGCATCCAGACGTCGTTCGAGTGCATCGGCGGGCACGTCGCCGGCGCCAAGGGATCGAGCGGCGAGCCGACGGCGGAGGTGTACTGCGTCATTCAGTGGTACTCGAAGACGAAGGAGGAGCTCGCCCACTCCGGAGAGGACGACCCCGAACCGGTGAGCAAGACCGAGACGGAAGTGCACTCGGTGGCCTGCAAGTAGCTCCGCGCGCGCCCCGCGACAACATCCACTCCCAAGTCGAGCCAAACACCATGAATCGCAAGCCGATCTTCGCCGCGTTGCTGACCGCGCACTTCGCCTTCCCCTCGCTCGCCCACGCGATGGGCGGCGGATCTCTGCCAACGTTCACCGTGCCGATTCCGCTCGGGACGACGAGCTACACCTACAAGGCCTACGACTACGACCCGACCATCTTCGACCCGGACGAGCTGCTTGAGGAGGGCACGGAGAAGCTCAAGAAGCCGCCCCAAGCCGGGAGCAGCGTCACGATCAACTTCGACGACCTCTACTGCGAGGACGGCGTCGTCAAGGGGCCCGCCGGGAGCTCCGGGGAGGGCACGGCCGAGGTCTACGTCGTGCTCGAGTTCCACCAGAAGCACGGCTCGTCGACGGTCACGAGCAAGACGATGACGATCGAGTGCGAAGACCTGCCTCAGAAGGGAGCGGCGGGCGACGGCGGGGGCGGGGGAGCCGCAGGCGACGGCTAGTCGTCTGCGTGCACTTCGTCCCCCTCACGTCCCTCCCGGCACCAAGACCGAAGGTCAAGCTCCCGATGAAGTCCATCTTCTCAACCGCAACTCTCGCCGCCGCGCTCGCGGCGGTGCCCGTGGCCACAAGCGACCCGTCGCTCCCGGCTGCCGCCACCACGCCGAAGATCGTGATCAGCGAGGTCGGCTTCGACCCGCCCGGCCCCGACGCGGGGCAGGAGTGGGTCGAGCTCGCCGTCACCGGAGGCGCCGCGCCGTTCACCGTCGGCGGCTTCACGCTGGAGAGCGCGAGCGGCGGCGTGTTGTACCGGTTCGGGCACACCACCGTGACTCCGGGCGAGACGGTGCTGGTCTCGCTGGGGCCGACGCGCCCAGACCTCGCCAGCCTGGACGCGCTGACCTCTCGGGCGCGGGTCCTCTTCGCCGGCGCGACGACCGACGAGCGACTCGACGATCAGAGCGAGCTGATCGTGCTGCGCGACACGCTCGGAGGGATCGAGGACGCGGTGGCCTTCGGCACCGACGGCTCCGCGCTGGCCACGCCGCTTGGGATCGAGGCGCTGGACACCGGCGCGTGGCCCGCGGGCGGCTTCGTCGACGTCGGCTTCGGCTCGACCACCGCCCACCTGCCCGGCAACTCCATCGGGCGCAACCGCTACGCCGACGACACCGACAGCGTGCACGACTGGGCCGGGAACGGCGGGCCGGACGGCGTCGGGGGGAGCCCTGGCGGGCCGAACAACTGCGACGTGACGAGCGTCGACACGATGCTCGTGGCCGCGCAGACGCTGGTCAATGACAGCTTCGCGGCGTTCGCTCCGCACCCCTCGGAGATGCTCCGCTTCCACGTCACCGACGGCCAGGTCGGAACGGTCGTCACGCAAGCGATCGACGCGAACCGCTATCGGGTGACCGCGCAGCACTTCTTCACCGTCGACGACACGCTGCAGGGGACCGGCCCGGTCTCGTGGGCGGGGTCGTTGGTGCACGACTTCGAGCAGTTCGCTCCGCGCGCCTACCGCGTTCAGATCTCGGGTACGATCGCCTCCGGCGCGGGGGATGCCTTGACGCTCGACTACTCCGCCGACCGCTCCGGCTACGGCACGGAGGCTCCGCGCGAGGACCTCAGCTTTGCCGCCGCGCTTCAGCTCTACGGGACCACGTACCCCTACCAGTCGACCAACACCACGACGTCGCGACGCACCGGCGAGAGCGAGGTTGTCCTGCGCTCCGAGCGCAGCCAGAGCAGCTGGGCCACCGGCGAGGCCTCGCTCGACGTCGCCGTCGAGGTGGTTCGGACGCTGGTCTCCGACACGGAGACGGCGTACTCCTTTCAGATCGAGGGCACGCCGCTCGGCGAGGCGGCGGTCGCCCTCGGACACGTTCAGCCTCCGAGCGGCAGGACCATGCTCTTCCGGGGCAGCGGCTCGGTGACGTGCACCGGGATCAACGACTTCGAGAACCGCTGGGAATCGGCGGAGTACCTGATCGACGGCGCCGTCGTGTCGCGCGTGGTCGAGTCCGATCCACTGGTCGTGACGTCGCGCCGCACGGCGGGCTCCTGGGGGGACGTGACGGGCGAGTTCGAGGCCGTGGCCGATCTTCCGATCTACGCCCCGGACGGCGAGACGCTCGTGGCTCGGGCGGGGACGACGATGAACATCGCCCAGCGCCTGTCCGGGGGCAAGTTCGTGCTCGAGCGCGCGATCGAGCAGCGCCTCGACGGCGACGTGATCGCGCAGGGCGTGGGCGTCGCGGACCCGCCGCTGCAGCAGTACAACCCGCCCAAGGACATCGTCTGGGTGCACGAGGGCTACGGTCACGAAGGCCCGCACGGTCTGAGTCCCACGGCGAAGCTGGTGGGGAAAATCATCTCGCGGGCCATCGCCGTCACGTGCGGGATCGCCGTCGTGTCGGCGTGGTCGACCGGCGCCTTCCTTGCGCTGGAGACCGGCGGCGGTGCGCTTGTGGTGGCCAAGTACTCCGCCATGGGGTCGGCCGCGTTCTGCACGGGTGCGGGGCTCCTCTGGGACTCCTACTTCTAGGAGCTTCCTCACATGCGACGCCCGCTGATCCTGGTCGCGGCTGGAGCCGCTCTTCCGCTGCTGTTTCTCGCGTTCCGTGGGACTGCCGCGCCCGCCCGCACCGCGGTCGCTGTGCCCGGTGCGAGCCGCGGCACGGCGCCGGCGGAGGCTTCGGCTGCTCTGGCTCGCTGCGCCGAGCCGGTGCGCGACCGGGCCCCCGCTCGCGTCGCGGTGGCGCCGCTCGAGCTCACGGTCGGCGTCGAAGCGGTCGGCGGCGCCCTTCCGGAGGGGCTCGCCTTCGACGTGACGGTCGAGGGCCCCTTCGGCGCGGGCCGCGAGCTCCATACCCTGCGCCTCGTACCCGGCGACGAGGCCTCCGTCGAGCTGGCCGCGGCGGGTCGCTACGCCGTCCGTTCCGCCGCCCCGGGCTACGTCTGCGCGACGGCGTGGATCCGGCTCGACGCCGCGGCTCCCGAAGGGCGTGTCCAGCTCCTCGCCGAGCCCGCGCGACGGCAGCGCGGCCGCGTGCTCACCGGGTCGGGGCTGCCTGTCGCCGGCGCGCTCGTGGTCGCCACCGAGGGCAGCGCGACGCTGCCGCGCGAGGAGCGCACCGACGCGGCCGGAGCGTTCACGATCTCCGTTCCCCCGGCGCGCTTCGGCGTCGTACACGGGCTGCTCGTGCTGGCCAAGGGGCACCCGCCGGCGCAGGCCACGCTCGCGCCGGACGGCGAGCCCGTGGACGTGGTGCTCGCGGCCGGCTGGACCCTGCGCGGCGAAGCCGTCGACGAGCTCGCCCGCCCGGTGGCGGGCGTGCGCGTCGCCTGGCGCGCGCGCACCCGCATGCCGGAGCGGATACGCACCTGGCTCGACGGCCGGCCCGCCGTCACCGGAGACGACGGGCGCTTCGCGCTGCAGGGCGTGCTACCCGGTTCCGTCGAGCTGTTCGCGACCGCGCCGGGACTGGCTCCGGAACGGAGCTCGGTCGTGCCCGGCGAGGAGACGCGGCGCATCCGCTTCGAATTCCTGCGCGGCCATCGCCTCGCGGGCGTGGCGCGGGATGCGGGCGGCGCGCCGGTCGCCGGTGCCGCGATCGAGGTGTCGCCCGTCGATCCGCCCGGCGAAGCGCTTCGCGTCGAGACCGACGGCGACGGGTGCTTCGAGGTCCTCGGCCTGGCCCCCGGAGAGGTCTTGGTCGCCGCGCACGCCGACGGCTTCGCGCCGAACGGCGCCGCGGTCCGCGTGCCGGTGTCCGCGCCGCTCGAGCTGAGCCTCTCCGCGGGCGCGGCGCTCGCCGGCTCCGTGCTGATGGAGGAGCCCGGCGGCTACTCGGTGTCGCTCCTCGACACGAACGAGCGGCTCGCCCACTGGGCCAGCTTTGACGAGCCGCGCTTCCGCATGGAGGACCTCGTTCCCGGCGTCTACCAGGTGCGCGTTGACCGCGACGGTCGGCCCTCCGAAGACGTCCAGGCGGTGACGCTCGTCGCCGGCGAAACGACGACGCTCCCGCCGGCGGCGGGCGCGCCCGGGGCGCAGCTTCTCGGGACGGTAGTGGAGCGCTACACGGGACGCCCGGCGCGCGGCCGGGTGCACCTCTACCTGCAGTCGCCCGACGGCCGCGGGCCCAGCGAGCAGGTCGCATCCGACGAGCTCGACGACGAGGGCGGCTTCCGCGTGCGCGGGCTCGCGGCGGGGCGCTATTCGCTGCTGGTCGACCCGGCTGAGTGCGGCGACGAGCGGGTCGAGGACCTGGTGCTCGACGGCGTCGAGCTGCGCGACCTCGGCACCCTAGAGGTGGCGCGGGGCGCGATCGTTCAGCTCTCCGTGCGCGACCGGGACGGCGCGCCGTTGGCCGGCGTTCACGTCTCGGTCAGCGACGGGCTCACGCTCTTCCCTCGGCGGACCGACCTGCGCGGCGAGCTGACGCTGCGCGAGCTGAGCGCGGGCAGCTGCTCGGCGACGATCGAGGTCGACGGCATCTCCTATACCGCGCGGGGCGAGACGCAGGAGGGGCGCGTGACCGAGCTGGAGCTCCACCTCCGCGACCACCCGGGGGGCGGGCGCTGAGCGAAGCGGAGCGGGCGTCGCCGAAGACCGGCGGCGCCCGCGTCGCGTTTCGGTCGGCTCGCTCAGTGCGTGCCGATCACCAGATCGAGCGCATTGGTCAGCTCGAAGTCCGAGACGGTGACCGCGACCGCCTGCGCCGTCAGCTGGAGACCGACGTAGAGCGCGCTGTTCGGCGTGGGCGACGCGAAAGCCTCGCCGGGGACGGCCGACAGCAGGACCGTCGTCGGCTCGAGCGCGACGAGGATCGTCCCCCACGGGGACGGGATGTTGGGCGAGGTCAGCGAGATCGCCAGCAGGTCGACGAACGCGTCGGCAGCGAAGCCGGTGTGGTCCACGATCGGATCCCACACGGTCCCGACGACCGGACCGCTGGTCTGGCCCGGCAGGAGCGCGTTTGGGTTGGGCGGCGTACCGAGGCGCACCGCCTCGGATCCCTCGACGGTCGCGTAGTGCGCGAGGTCGCCGGGGTGTCCCGAGCCGGTCGAGCCGATCACCTCGGTCAGGCCGGTCAGCTGGTCGATGCGAACGATGTCGGTGCTCCCGGCCGGGCTGCCGATCAGGGTGCAACCGTCGATGCCGGCGCTCAGGCTGTCGAGCTCGACCGCGGGGAAGTAGGGCACGCTGTGGAGCGCCTCGAACGTGCCGGGGTCGAGCCACAGGACCGCGTTCGTGGTGAGGTCCACCGTCGTCATGCGCAGGCTTCCGTCGGGCAGGAAGGCGAGCGCGCCGCGCGAGCCAGCGCCGGTGTTGCCGACGTACGAGGCCACCCCGGTGTCCGGGTCAAGAATGAAGATCTCATCCACCGCGAAGGATCCGGTCCGGCTGCCGCAGCCGTACATGACGCCGGTGTCGGGATGCACGGCGAGGTCGTCGATCGAGACCTCGCTCGAGCCCGCGACGGCGGGGACGGTGAAGAGCGTCGACTGCGCGAGCACCGCGCCGGTCGCCGGGTCGAGCCGCACGACCGCGTTGGAGGCGGTCGTCGCCCAGACGCGCCCGCCGGCGTCGACGGCGAGCCCCTCGATGCCCGCGAGTCCGTCGGGGTTCCCCGCCCCGGTCGCGCTGTAGTCGATCGAGGACAGCGCGGCGAGCGTGCCGGCGCCGACCGGCGAGCCCGACCCGTTGCCGGCCAGGAGCATGCCGGCGGGACCCGCTGCGCTCGCGAAGCCCAGCGAGGGACCGAGCTCCCACTCACCGGGGTAGAGCGAGGGGAAGCCGCCCGAGCTCTCCGGAGGTCCGAGCTTGGTCGCGTCGCCCACGTACCAGGTCCCCTCGTAGTCGATCGCAGGCGAGAACACGGCTTCGTTCGTCTGCCCGCCGATCGACAGCAGCGACGAGGCCGTCTGCTCCTTAGGGCCGATGTCGTGCAGGCTCACGACGTCGTAGGTCACCCCGGCTTCGAGCACGACGGGCGCGACCTCGACGTACCGGAAGCCATCCTGCAGCGGATCGACTTGCCCGGCCGAGATCACGGCCGAGGCGATCTCGGCTCCGCTCGTGTCATAGATCCCGATGGGGTACTCCGCGACGATTCCGTCGCCACCGGCGTCGTAGAGCCCGAGGTGGGTCAGCGTCCGGTCCTGCTTCATCGTGAAGCGCATGCCGAGCTGGAAGGAGAAGGGCTGGCTCCAGGTGATGAGGCCCACGCCGTCTTCGATCACGCTGGTAGCCGGAGAGCAGACCTCCTGGGCCGAGAGCACGGGCGCGAACGGGACGAGGAGCGGGAGCGAAGCCAAGGCGCCGAGGCGGGGGAGCGAGGGGGTCATCGGTCGTTCCTGTTGCAAGTCCGGAGTCGGGAGCGGGCGCACTGCGCGCCAAGGGCGAAGACGCAGACCGTCCCGGAGCTCTGAAGAGAACTCGCCGAATTCCGGAGCTGCCCCGGCAGCGGCGCGGCGTGACGAAGCGTTCCGCGGCCTGGCTCTAGCGTCCGTACTCCGCCGGCGTGCTGCCCACGAGCGCCTTGAACCGGCGCGTGAAGTGCGCCTGGTCGAAGTAGCCCAGCTCGAGCGCCAGCGCGGCCAGGTCGACGGCTTCGCCCGCATCGAGCCGCGCCACCGCTTCATGCAGCCGGTAGCGCTGGATGACCCATTTGGGCCCGACGCCCACGTAGTCGCGGAAGAGGCGCTGGAGCGAGCGCAGGCTCAGCCCCGCGGCCACGGCCACGTCGTGGGCCTGGCGCAGGTGCGGATCCGCGCCGATCCGGGCTACGATCCGGCGCGCGAGCTGGGCGTCCGGGTCGGGCGGGGCTAGGCGGGCGGCGAGGAAGGCCTCGGCCCGCTCGGCCGCGGCGTGCGCGTCCGGTGCCGCCGCGAGCACGGCGCGCTCCAGCTCCTCGGCCTTCGCTCCCAGCGCCTCGTCGAGGCCGACGACGCGGTCCGTGAGCTCCGCGATCGGCAGGCGGCTGAAGGGCCGGAAGCAACCGGGGTGGAACTTGAGGCCGAGCACCCAACCCCGCCCTTCGAGCGCGCGGCTGAAGCGCTCGGTCGTCGCGCCGGAGACGCCCGAGCGTCCCGCTTCGACGACCACGTGCACCGACGGGTGGGGCAGCGTCTCCGCCGTCCGCGGCTCGCGCCCGCGGAGGTCCCAGGCGACCGCCCAGATGTGCTCCAGCGAGTCGGCCAGCGGCTCGCGCGGGGCGAAGCGCTGGACCCGGCAGTGCTCCTCGACCCGCCGCGAACGCAGCACGCCGCGCGGGTTCCACTCGATGGGCTCGGCCACGCGCGAAGTGTCCGGCGACTGTCGCGTTTTTGCAATACGAGCGGCGCGGGTGAGCCTAGCTTGCGCGTCATGCACACTCGATCCGCAGCGCGGCGAGGCGCCTGTCTCCTCGCCCTCTCGACCCTCGCCCTGGCGTGCGCCTGGGCCCAGGACCCCGATCCAAAGGAAGCGAACGACGCCATGACCCAACAAGCCCGCGGAACCTTCAAAGTCGAGCTGAAGCCTCTCCCCGAAGACGACGGCTGGGGCGGGTTCGCGCGCCTGTCGATCGACAAGCGCTTCGAGGGCGACCTCGCGGGCGAGAGCAAGGGCGTGATGCTCGCCGCGCACACCGAGGTGAAGGGCTCCGCCGGCTACGTGGCCTGCGAGCGCGTGACCGCGGAGCTGGCCGGGAAGCGCGGCTCGTTCGTGCTGCAGCACTACGGGATGATGGGGCGCGGCGAGGAGACCCAGACCGTGGCGGTGGTGACCGACTCGGGCACCGGCGGGCTGAAGGGGCTGGTGGGCACGATGGAGATCCTGCGCGGCGAGGAGGGGCACGGCTACGTGTTGACCTACTCGCTGCCCGAGGAGGGGTGATCCGCGGGCGGCGGGCGCCTCTCGAAAAACGAGCTGGAACCGTGGCAGCCGGGTGGAGCGACCTGCGCCACGGGGGGCATGGCGCGGAACGGGTCCGCGCCCCGTGGACCTCAGCCCCCACCTCAGCGATGAAGACCCAGACCGCCGCCCTCACGACCCTTGCCCTCACCCTCCTGCCCGCCGGCGCCGGCGCCCAGAACTGGCTCCGCGGAGAGTACGAGAACGTGCTCGACCTGCGGCTCCTGGCGCGCGCCGATGGGACGCTCGTCGACCTCGGACGCGAAGACGGGGAGCACGTGGCGCGGCTGCGCCTTCACGACCACGGAGGCGAGAACCTGACCACCCTGCGGCTGGAAGCGCTCCTCGGCGGCACGGGAGAGCCGACGGACATGGGGCTCTTCAGCGACGGCGACGTGGCCATCGTCGGCGAGCACCACGCCGAGGACGGCTCGTCGTGGAGCCCGTTCCTCGGCCGCTTCGACCCCGCCACCGGGCTGGCCGAGTGGCTGGTGCGGGTGCCGTGGCTCAACTACGGCTACGACCGCGTCGTGGTCGACGACGACATCTGCTACGCGGTGGGCAAAGACGCGACCGAGACGAGCATCACGCTGGCGAGGTTCGACCCGAACGGAAGCTGGCTCTGGTGCCGCAACTTCGGCCTGACCGGCTCCGACCTGGAGCTGATCGACGCCTGCCCCGCCCCCGGCGGCGGCGTGCTGGTCGCGATGCGCGACCTCGACGACTCGACGCACCTCCTGGCGGTCGACGCCGACGGCGCGCAGCTGTGGCGCCGCATGTACGACGGCGTCGAGGTCGAGGCGGTGACGCTGACCGCGTCGGGGCAGGTGTGGGTCGGTGGCGAAGGAGCCGGCGAGCAGACGACCGTGCTCGCCCTCGACGCCGCTGGCGTCGAGCTCTGGGCGAAGGAGTACCTCGGCTATCCGGTGTTTTTCGATGACATCCTGCCGACGCCTGGCGGGGGCGTGGTGCTTACGCTGACGCGGGTCGTGGGAGGGGCCTACGCGCCGTCGCTGCTCGCGCTCGACGCCTCGGGCGGCGTGCAGTGGAGCCACATGTACGACATCGCGAATGGCTACCCCTACCAGGGCGCGAACGAGACCGTCGATGTGGGCGACCGCGGCTTCGTCCTGCGCGCTCAGGTCGAGGCGGACAACCACTACCTGGCCGTTGACCCCGACGGCGGCGTCGACCTGCCGTGCGTCGGCGTCACCGGCCTGGCGACGCTCGCGCAGCCCACGTCGGTCGCGTCGAGCGCGCCGCCGTCCTCGTTCTACTACACGCTGAACCAGATCACCGAGGGGTGGCTGCTGCAGCCGCTCGCGGACTCCGCCTCGCTCGACCTCGACTGCGGCGATCCGTGCTCGGCGACGCTGGCGAGCTTCGGCGCCGGGCTGGCGGGGACGGGTGCGCTGATGCCGGAGCTCGACGGCGTCTCGGGCGCGTGCGTCGGCGCACCGCACCCGCGCATCGAGCTGACCAAGGGCCTGGGGGGGACGATCGGCGTCTTCGGCTACGCCTTCTCGACGACGAGCCTGCCGGCGTTCGGCGGGACGCTGTACCTGAATCCGCAGACCCTGCAGGCCTTCCCGATCGTGCTCGACGGCGCGCCCGGCGTGTCCGGCGCGGGGACGTGGGAGCTCGAGCTCCAGACCGAGCTGGTGAGCCTGATCGGCGCGTCGGTCTACATGCAGGCCGCTCTGGCGGATGATGGTGCTCCCGAGGGATGGTCGATGAGCGCGGCGCTCGTGATGTCGATGGGTTGACGCCAGCGCCCGCGCCCAACGCGCGAGGGCCCGCTTCGACGGCGGGTCCTCGCGCTCGGCGTTTGGGCTGCCGAGGCCTAGCGCTTGCGGCGCCGGACACCCGCGGTGGTAAGGTGCGCGGGCTGGGCGGCTTCGCCGGCGGAGGCATGGCACAGGAAAGCGGTGGACGGAAGCGCCCGGAACGGCTCCTAGCCCTGTGCGTGCTGGTCGTCGTGCTGGCCTCGTGGGGCGCGGCGCGCGTTCAGACGGCGGGGGGCAGCGTCGACGTCATGGGGCTCAAGATCCCCACGCAGAACGGCCAGTGGGTCGCGGCGGACCTCTTCAAGCCCCGGAGCGCGACCGAGGAGACGCCGGCGCCGCTGGTTGTGGTGGTCCCGGGCTTCCAGCGGTCGAAGGAAGCGCTCGCGAACATCGCCATCGAGCTCGCCCGGCGCGGCGTGGTGGCGCTGTCGATCGACCCCTACGCGCAGGGCTGGTCGAGCTCGTCGATGAGCAGGCGCGCGGCGACCACCGAGGGCTACGGGCTGTTCGCGGTGGTCGAGTACGCCTACGGGACGCCGAACCTCAACTACGTCGACCGCGGACGGATCGGCGCTACGGGCCACTCGGCCGGCGGCAACGCCGCGATCCGGGGTGCGAACCACTTCGGCAAGCAGGCGCTCTCCAGCGGCGAGCCCAGCAAGCTGCACTCGGTCTTCGTGTCCGGCTACGTCCTGACGCTGACCGAGAAGGTGCTGCGCGACGTGCGCTCGAACGTGGGCGTTAGCTACGCGTTCTACGACGAGGGCGCGTACCGCAACGAGCTAGCGCACGGCGACATGCGCACGGCGCCCGAGGCGATCCGGCTGGTCGAGTCGGGGATCGGAGACGTCGCCGCGCCGACGCTCGCGCAGGTGGAGATCGGCCGCGCGTACGGCGACGTCGAGGACCGCACCCTGCGCGTCGTCCACAACGAGCGGCTGCTGCACCCCTTTCAGCCGTACGCGCTCGAGCCGACGGCGAACCAGCTCGCCTTCTTCGAGCGCGTCTTCGGGCTCGAGACCGAGCTGGAGCCCACGGACCAGATCTGGAAGTGGAAGGAGCTCTTCGGGCTGCTCGCGATGGTCGCGGCGCTCGTCGCGCTGGTTCCGACGGGCGCGATCCTGCTCCGTGTGCCCTACTTCGCCCCGCTCGTCCATCCCGTCCCGCCGCCCCTGCCGCGGCCGCGTGGCGGCGGGCGCGTGCTGTTCTGGGGGCTCTTCGTGCTCGGCGCCCTGATCGCCTGCTTCTCGTTCATCCCGATGGCGGAGCTCTCGAAGGCGGTGTTCGTCGAGGCCTCGAACCGCCGCCAGACGTGGTTCTTCCCGCAGCGGATGAACAACGCCGTTCTGCTGTGGGCGGTCCTCAACGGAGCGCTCGGCTGCGCCCTGTTCTTCCTGAGCTACCGCTTCTTCGGCCGGCGCCATGGCGTCCGACGCGAGATGTGGGGGGCCGCGGTCGGCCGGCGCGAGCTCGGGCGCACGTTCGTGCTCGCCGCCTCGCTGTTCGGCGGCTACTACCTGCTGCTCTTCGCGGTCTACTACGTCTTCCACGTCGACTACCGCTTCCTCTTCATGGGCGTGCGGCCCTTCCAGCCGGCGCTGCTCGTGCTGCTCGCGCTGTACGCGCCGCTGTTCTTCGTGTTCTTCGCCTCGAACTCTCTGCGGGTGAACGGTGCGCTGCGGGTCGAGGGGGACGCGGAGTGGAAGGGCATGCTGGTCGCCGGCCTCGCGAACTCGCTGGGCCTGGTCCTGATCGTGCTGATCCAGTACGCGGTCTTCGCGGCGACCGGGACGGTGAACTGGACCGACGGCTGGCTCTACGTGAACCTGCTGTTTGCGGTCGTGCCGATGATGTTCGTCCTGCCGTACTTCCAGCGCTTCTTCTTCCGCCTGACGGGGCGGATTTGGCTGGGGGCGATGACGACCTGCCTCGTGTTCGTGATGATCCTGCTCTCCAACACGGTGTGCTACATCCCCCTGTAGCCGGGAGGGCTGGGGGGCTCCCTCGCTCCTGACGGCGCGGAGCGCGTCGGCGGCGGCCTCGGGAGCGATTTGCGTCGCCCGGGCCGCCGGGAATCCGTTAGCCTCCGGGCGCATGGTCGCGTCCGACAGCCGGTTGAGTCGGAGCCGCCCCCGCGGCGGCGTCGCCGCGTTGCTGTTTCTCGCGCTGGCCGGACCGGCCTTCGCGCAGGACCTGACGGGCGCGGAGCTCGAGCGTGCGGTCGAGCGCGTCCGGGGCGGGACCGAGGCGCCCGAGGTCCTGATCGAGCTGGCGGAGGCCAGCCTGGCCGCGCTCGCGGGCGAGCCCGATGGCGAGGCCGAGCGCGACGTGCGGCTGGGCCTCGGGATGGCGTTGCAGGCCCTGGAACGGTACGCGGACGCGGCGCCCGAGCTCCAGCGCGCCGCCGAGCTCGCCCGCACGACCGCGAACGACCGCAAGCTGGCGCACGCGCTCTGGCTCGTGGCGGTCGGCGACTACCACCTGGGGCGACTCGACGAGGCGGTTGCCGCGGCGGAGGAAGGGCTCGACGCGGCCGAGTCCGCGCCGTGGGACGCCGCGCACTGGCGCCTGGCCAACATCCTCGGGCTGAGCCACGAGCGGCGCGGCGATGCCGAGGCGGCGATCCGAGCCTTCCAGCGGGGCGAGGCCTCGGCTTCCCGCGTCGCCAAGCACGACGGGGATACCGAGGGGCTGATGACCCTGCTCGGCAACTTCGGCGTCGCCTCGATGAACCTCGGCGAGCACGAGCAGGCGCTGGAGATCTTCGAGCACGTGCTCGACCTTGTGCGCGAGTCCGGCCACCGGCCCGGACTGCCTTACGCGGTCGCGAACGTGGGCGACGTGCTGATCCACCTCGGCCGCTACGAGGAGGCGCGCGCGCACCACGAAGAGGCGCTGGCGCTCCGCGTCGAGGACGGGGCCGAGGTCGAGCTCGCGCGTTCCTACCACAGCCTGGGCTCCATCGACATCGAGCTCGGCGAGTTCGAGGCCGGCCTCGCACGGCTGGAGCTGGCGCGCGAGATCCGGCAGCGGCTCGGTCTGGCGCCGGACCTGGCCATCACGCTGATCGCGATGTCCAGCGCCTATGCGGGGCTCGACCGCGACGACGAGGCGATCGACGCCGTCGAGCGCGGCTTCGACATGGCGGATCAGATGGACCTGAAGGGCCGCCGGGTCGCGCTGCTCGAGCAGCTGGCCCGCGTCCTGAAGGACCAGGGCGAGCACGAGCGTGCGCTCGCGGCCGTCGAGGAGGCCGCCGAGCTCGCGCGCGAGCAGCGCTCGATCGAAACGCACATGCGCCTGGCCGAGTACCGCACACAGCACGCGGCCGCCGAGCGCGAGCACGAGCTCGCCCTGCAGCAGCTCGCGCTCGACAAGCGCCGTGGCGAGCGCAACGCGCTGCTGGTCGGAGGGGTCCTGCTGGCGATCGCCGCCGCGGCGGGCTGGTACGCCTGGGCTTCGCTGCGCCGCGCCGTGCGCCGCATCCGGAGGCTGGAGCAAGAGCGCATGCGCGCCGAGCAGCTCGGCTCCATCGGCGTGCTCGCCGGCGGCATCGCGCACGACTTCAACAACATCCTCACGATCATCCTGGGCAACGTGTCGATGCTGCGCGGAGCGATCGGCGACGGCGATCCGTCGCACGCGTTCCTGAACGCGGTGGGTAGCGGGGTGCAGCGCGGCAAGCGCCTTTCGGAGCAGCTGTTGTCGCTCGCCGAGGGCGGAGCCTTCGCGCGCGAGCTGCGCGCGATCGCGCCGCTGATCCAGGAGTCGGCCACGTTCACGCTCTCGGGCTCGTCCTCACGCGCGACCTTCCGCATCGACCCTGAGCTTTGGCACGGCGAGGTCGACGCCGGCCAGCTGCAGCAGCTGATCTCCAACGTCGTGCTGAACGCGGCCCAGGCGATGCCGGAGGGCGGCGTCGTCGACGTGAGCGCCGAGAACGTGCGCCTCGAGGAGCCCGCGCCGCACGGCCTCGACGCCGGCCCGTACGTGCGGTTCGCGATCGGCGACCGCGGCCCGGGTATCGCGCCCGACATCCGCAACCGCGTCTTCGACCCGTACTTCACGACCAAGGAACGCGGCAGCGGCCTCGGGCTCGCGCTCGCCTACGCCATCGCGCAGCGCCACGCGGGCTCGATCGAGCTCTGGCCCAACCCGGGCGGCGGCACGCGGGTCGAGGTCCTGATCCCCGCCGTCCCGGACGCCCTGGCGCCCGTGCGCGCGGACGCGATGAAGCCGTGCCGCGGCGAGGGGCGCGTGCTCGTGATGGACGACGAGCTCCTGCTCCGCGACTACTACGACGGCGCGCTGAGCTCGCTCGGCTACGACTGCGAGGTCGTGCCCGACGGCGCCACCGCGGTCCGCCAGGCGCGCCGGGCGCTGGAAGAGGACCGCCCCTTTGCGCTCGCCGTCCTGGACCTGACGATCCCCGGCGGCATGGGAGGGGTGGAGACCGCGCGCAAGCTGCACGCGCTCGACCCCGACCTGCGCGCGATCGTCGCCTCGGGCTACTCGACCGACCGCGCGCTTGAGGATCCGGCCGCGTTCGGCTTCACCGAGGTGCTGCGCAAGCCGTTCACGACGGCGGCGTTGTCCGAAGCGGTCGCGCGGGCGATGGCCGGGGAGCGCTCGCCGGAGCGAATGGGCCAGCGGTAGGGCCCGGCCGGGTCGTTGCGACCCACTAGTCAGTCGTTGCGACCCACTAGTCAGTCGTTGCGACCCACTAGTCAGTCGTTGCGACCCACTAGAACGTCATTGCGACCCACAGACGTCGCGACGACCCACTAGAACATCGAGATCGGCGGCTCGCTCGCCGCCGCGGTGTCGTTCCACAGCGCCAGGACCTCGCCCAGGATGTCGTGCACCTGGGGTTTGGAGAACGCGTCGCCGTCGTCCGCGTAGCCGGGCTTGTGGTCCGGCGAGGTGAGCGTGCGCACCCCGTCGACCGAGTAGATGAGCTGCTCCCCGCCCACGCGGCGCTCGAAGAGCAGCGTGCGCGCGACCATCGCGATCGCGCCGTTGGGGTAGTCCTCGTCCAGGAACAGCACGCGGCCGGTCTTGGCGATCGAGTCGCGCGCGACGTCGTTCAGGTCGAGTGGGTTGAGCGTTTGCAGGTCGACCACCTCCACCGAGACGCCGTGGTGCTCGTGCGCCAGCTCGGCCGCCTGGAGCGCCAGCATGCAGCAGTGCCCGTAGGTCACGATGGTGACGTGCTCGCCCTCGCGCAGCACCTCGGAGTGCCCGAACGGCAGGCAGATCTCGTCCAGGTTGCTGGGCACCGGGAGCTTGCCGTAGAGGTCGAGGAGCGGGACGACCACGAAGACCGGGTCGCGCCCGTGCAGCAGCGCCGCCCGGTACAGCGCCACCGCCTGCACCGCGTTGCGCGGCACCAGCACGCGCAGGCCGGGGACGGTCAGGAAGAGGCCCATCGGGGACCCCGAGTGCCACATGCCGAGCAGCCGGTGTCCCTGGCACCAGACGATGGCCGGGCACTCCTGCCCGCCGGCGGTGCGGTGGCGCAGGCAGGCCATCTCCTCGACCATCTGCTGGAGCGCGTACACCGCGTAGTCGTGGTACTGGATCTCCGCGATCGGCCTGAGCCCGCGCACCGCGAGCCCGGCGGCCGTGCCGACGAGCGTGCCCTCGGCGATGGCGGTGTCCCACACGCGCGCGTCGCCGAAGCCCTCGTCGGGCACGTAGCGCTTGAGGGCCGGGCTCTTGTCCCAGATGGCCGGCAAGACCTGCGAGCGGCCGCTCTGCAGGCCCAGCGAGCAGGTGGTCACACCGCCGATGCGCCCGGTGTCCTCCCCGAAGGTGACGACGCGCGGGTCGGCGTCCATCAGCGTGGCGACGCCGGCCGCGAGGATGTGCGCGCCGGTATCGGTCGAGCCGTCGGGCTCAGGAACCGGGGCCACCAGGGGCGCGTTGCACGGGCTGTGGGAGCCCTCGGCGTAGAGGTGCGAGCCGAAGCGCGGACGCGCCTCGGCGTCGACGCGTTCGATCAGCTCGAGCAGCGCCTGGCGCGCCCCGTCGGCGGCCCCGTCGGCGCGCGTGGCGAACAGGAAGCGCCGCGTCGCGGCTTGGACGGCGCTCCGCGACAGCATCGTGCCGTCGCCGCGGTCGGACCGGAGCTGCGGGTCGACCTGGGCCGGCGCGCCGATCGAGGCCGCGGCCTGCGCCATGAGGTCGAGCGCCTCGTCCGCGAGCTGCTCCAGCGGGTCGTGGAACGCGGCCCACGAGCGCTGCGCGGCGGCCTGGACCTCGGCCTTCGCGTCGGCGCGGATGGACTCAAGCTCTTCGCGGTTCGCCACGCCCTGCTCGACCAGCCACGTGCCGAAGTGGGCGATGCCGTCGTTGTCGCGCTCCCATTGGAGGCGGTCGCTGTCCTTATAGCGGCGGTGGTCGCCGGAGCTCGAGTGCCCCTTGGGCTGGGTCACCCGGCAGTGCACCAGGGCCGGGTTGCCGGTCTCGCGCACCCAGCGGAAGGCCTCCTCGTAGGCGAGTCGAACCTCGGCATAGCTCCAGTCCGACACGGGGCCGAGGATCTTGAGCCCCGACTCGCCCGGCGCTCCGGGCGCCAGGCCGCTGAGCGCGCGCGAGACGGAGCCGTGCGGGATCTGGCGCTCGCCCGGGACCGAGATGCCGTAGCCGTTGTCGTACACGCTCAGCACCAGCGGGAGCCGCTGCACGACCGCCTGGTGGATCGCCTCCAGAGCGATGCCCTCGGCCATGCTCGCGTCGCCGATGCTGACGTGAGCCACCTCGCCGCCGCCGGTCGAGAGGGTGGGGTGCGCCTCGTGCAGCCCGGGGATGCGGTCGAAGAGCTTGCTCGCGAGAGCCAGCCCCAGCGCGGGTCCCATCTGCGAGCCGGTGGACGAGACGTCCGACGCGCGGTTGACCCGCTCGCGCAGGTCGACGAGCTCTCCGTCGGCGCCGACCAGGCGGTCGCCGAAGTGCCGACCCATCATGCGCCCGCGCGAGGCCGGGTCGCAGCCCTCCTCGGTGTTGCCCAAGACCTGGGCCAGGATCTCGTCGACCGTCGTCCCGCCGACGCGCAGCACCTCGGCCAGCCCGCGGTAGTAGCCGCGCATCCAGTCGCCCGGACGCAGCTGCCGCGCGGCGCAGATCTGCGCGATCTCCTGTCCGGCGCCGAGGATGTTGAACTTGATGCGCCCGGCGCTCTTCCAGCGTTCCTCGACCTCGTCGGTGGCCCGCGCCTCCCAGGCGACGCGGTAGTCGGTCAGAAGGTCTTCGCGGGTCCAGCCGTGGGTGAGCTTCGGGTCGTGGAGGTGTTGGGTCATATCGCTTTCGCACTGGGCAACGCGCGTGCCGCGTTGGGGGGCAGCCCAAGGGCCCGTCGGCGCTCCGGCGGCCTGGTGGGAACCGGAACACGGGTTCCTCTCGGCGCCGGAAGCCCTTCCGGATCTCTACATGCGCACAGCAAGGTAGCAGAGGGCGAAGGTCGACTGACAGCCGATGCTTGACCAGCTGGCCGCGATCTGGCCCCAACCCGGCCGGAGGGGCCCTGGAACCTCCTCTCCGAGGGCCGCCCGGTGGTTCAGCCACGAGAGCACCGGGGCGGTGAGGAAGGACAGGGTCGTGGCGAGATCAACCAGCTTGGGCAGGGATCCGCCGAAGCAGGCCACCAGCAGGAGGGAACCGCCCGCCAGGGGGACCAGGGCCAGCCAGTAGCCGCGCCGGGCGCCTCGGCCCCCCGCGGCGCCGGGCCGGCGGCCCCCGTCCTCCGGACCGCCCCGCAGGCTGGCGACGACGGCTACCAGGGCGCGCGGGAACCCGTCGACGACCGTCAGCGAGGTGGAGAGCATGACCAGCACGGCGCAGGTCCCCATCAGCGGCCGCGCCCAGGGCCCCAGGGCGGTGGCGTAGAGGTCGATCACCTGCCGGGCGAGGCCCACCGGGCTCTCGGAGAGGGCGACGTCGGCGCTGTGGAGCGCGCCCGCTCCCAGAACCACGAAGCACACCGCCAGCAGGGCCGTCAGCCAGTAGCCGATGCGGAAGTCGAGCAGCGCGTGCGCCACCGAGGCCGGCTGCCCGGCGCTGCGCCCCCGCGCCACCGTCCACAGCGAGTGCCACACCGACACGTCGAGGGCTGCGGGCATCCAGCCCACAAGGGCGGCCAGGAACAGGAGCTCGGCGCGGTCCATGGCCGCGAGGTCGGGGAGCAGGCACAGCCCGGCGAGGTCGATCTCGTCGGCGATGAGCACCGTAGCCGCCAGCGTCATGACGGCTAGCACCGACACCACCAGCTTCATCGCGCGGTCGAGCCAACGGAACCCGCCCAGGAGCAGGAACGCCGCGCAGCCGGCGGCGAGCAGCACCGCCGCCGGCGTCGGCGCGAGCTCCAGGCCGAGCGTCGCCACGAGCAGCGACGCCGTCACCATCAGCACCGCAGCCTGGACCGTGAACATCGTGCCCACGGTCACCAGGCCGTAGAGCAGCACCGCCCAGCGCCCGCGGCGGCGGTAGCCCTCGAGCAGGCTGGTTCCGGTCGCCGCGGCGTAGCGTGGACCGAACGAGAAGGGCACGTACTTCACGAGGTTGGCCAGGAGCACGACGCCGACGAGCGCCAGGCCCGCCTCGGCGCCGGCGCGCGTGGCCTGGACGAGGTGGGAGACGCCCACCGAAGCCCCGGCGAAGAGAAAGCCGGGGCCGAGCGCGGAGAGCACGCCGGAGCGCGTGCGCGGCGTCGCGGGAGGAGTGGTGACTCGGGGTTCCATCGACGGCTCCGCGCAAAGCACGTGCCTGCCCGCGTCCGCGCGCGCGGCGTGGTCCGGAACTCGACTCGGCCGCAGTTGCACCGCGGGTTCCGCCGCCGGCCGGCCGCCGCGCGCGGCCAGCCGGTGCGCGCGCGACCTAAGCGGCCGCGGCGCGGGCGCTTAGGCGCCGCGCGAACCGTGCGGCGGAGCGCGGGCACGGCTCCTGCTCCAGACCGGGCCGTGCCGCCCAGGCCCACTCCGGGTCGCGGCGAACAGGAACGACCCCGAATGAAGCCCAACTGGACCTGCTCCTCGCCGCACTGCGACTACGTCGGCTCCGCGCTGGTGGAGCGCTACTGCCCCTGGTGCGGGCAGGACCTCGAGCCCCTGTGCACCGAGTGCGGCGGCTCGCTGCTGCTGCACCGGCCCTGCGGCGAACGCGGATCCGACGGGCGCGCTGGCGGCGCTCCGCCTTCCCAGCAAAACGACTAGCAGGAGAACCCATGTCGACCCAACCCGACCCGAGCCAAGCGACGACCAAGAACGTGCTGCTCGTCGGCGACCGCTTCCTCGGCTTCGCCGGCCTGCACCCGCGGGTGCAGACCATGACCGACGTCCTCGCCACCCGCGGCGAGGGCGTCGAGACCATCTACCGCGTCGGCCAGGGGCTGACCCAGGAGCAGCGCCAGGAAGTGGCGCGCTTCGTGGCGAGCAGCTCGGCCGCGACGGTGGTGGGCTTCCCCGAGCGCGCGAGTCGCGAGGAGACCCACAAGCACGAGGTCAAGAACATCCTGATCTCGAGCCCGCGCAAGCTCGGCCCCGACGAGTTCGAGCTCGACCTCCTTGTCGACGGCCGCTCGGCGGAGCTCAGCGACCACCAGACCGGCCAGCACATCCAGGGCATGGCGCTGCTGGAGGCCGCGCGTCAGTCGATCCTCGCCGTCACCGAGCACTACTACATCCCGCGCGGTGAGAGCGGCGACTACGTCTTCATCCTCAGCGAGCTGAGCGTCGCCTTCCAGCGCTTCGCCTTCCCGCTGCCGGCGGTGCTCCGGTATTCGGTCGACGAAGCGTCCCTGGGCGATCGCGACCGCATGCGCTTCGACGTCAGCATCGCGATCCGCCAGGCGGACCAGGACGCGGCTCAGCTGCGCTTCTCGTTCGCCGTCTTCCGCCGCGGCCCGCTGCTGCGCAAGGAGCACGCGAAGGCCGAGCAGGCCCTCGCGGCCTTCTTCCGCCAGGTCGAGGCCGACCGTCCGGTCGCGTCCGCCGACCTCGCCGGGCGCACGGAGGTGCAGCGGTGATGCGGCTCGTCCTCCTCGCGGCGCTCGTGGGCTCCGCGGCCTGCGTCGAGGCGCCCGCCGAGCGCGACCTGATGCACGCTCCGGTCCCCGTGGCCGCCCCGGGGCCGGAGGGCCTGCGCCTCTTCGTGCTCGACGGTGGCTCGTCGCTGCTCGACGACATGGGCGCCTTCGGACCCGCCTACGAGGGCCGCGGCCCCATCGAGCTGCCGGTGCTTGGCTTCCTCGTGGTGCACCCGCGCGGGACGCTGCTCTGGGACACCGGCCACGACGACGCCCTGCGCGCTGTCGAGCCGCGCCACCTCGGCGGCTACGGGGTGTCGGTGACGCGCGGCGTCGAGGCCCAGCTCGAAGAGCTCGGGCTCGCGCCCCGCGCCATCGACCTCTTGGCCTTCTCGCACTGGCACTGGGACCACACCGGCAACGCCAACCTGTTCGGAGCCGTGCGCAACGGCCACCACGGCGGCGGGCCCACGGTGATCGGCCAGCGCGACGAGTACGAGCTGGCCTTCCGTCCCGAGGCCGCGCGTACCTTCGGCATGCGCCCGGAGACCTATGTCGAGCTGAGCGGCAACCCCGTCGACCTGTTCCACGGCGACCGCGACGTCTTCGGCGACGGCAGCGTGCGCATCCTGCGGGTGGGGGGGCACACGGTCGGCAGCCAGGTGCTGCTGGTCGAGCTCCCCCGCTACGGACCGGTGCTGCTCAGCGGCGACCTCTACCACTTTGCCGAGCAGCGGCGGTACCGCCGGGTGCCCCCCTTCAACCACGACCGGCGCGAGACCCTGGCCGGGATGGACCGGGTCGAGACGCTGCTGCGCGAACGCCCCGAGGTGGAGCTGTGGATCACCCACGACCCCGCCCAGATGGGGGCGCTCTCGCTCGCGCCCACCTTCTACGAGTGAGTGCCGCGGTGGAGGAGCGCTACGCCTTCTTCGACGTGGACGGCACGCTGCTGCGCATCGCCACGATGTTCCGCTTCGAGCGGTTCGCGCTCGAGGAGGCGGGCCCGCTGCGCCGCGCGCTCGGGCGCCTGGTGCTGGAGCGGTGCCTGTCGCGCCTGCCGCGCGCCTGGGCCAACCGGCTCTTCTATCTGCGCTACGCCGGCCGCCGGCCGGCCGACGTCCGGCGCGCCGTCGATCGCTGGGCGCGCACCCTCGACGACGGGATCTTCATCGGCCCCGTCGTCGCGGCCCTCGAGGACCTGCGGCGACGTGGCGTCGAGCCGGTGCTGG
>JBCCGI010000027.1:0-91253 GCA_039029355.1 Planctomycetota bacterium | reverse complement strand
GGGGTTGTCCGACGCGCTGCGGATGCGAACCGTGCCCTCCTTGTCGCCGAGGACGAGCTTGCGGTCGACCCAGCGAGCGTCGACGATCGGCGCCTGGGAATAGGCGCTTTCCGGCGCGTCTGGACTCTCGGGATCGACGTTCCAGACACGCACGGCGAGACCGTCGAAGATCCCCAGGACGCGTCTGTCCTCGTCCACGAAGTGCACGCCCTCGCCCTCGCTCCAAGGGGCCTGGGGGAGCGGGACCGGCTCGGCGTCGCCGGTGAGGTCGCACAGCTCCCAGCTTCCGCTTTGGGTGCCTTTGAGGAGCGCGACGTCGCCGTCGAGCGAGACCTCCTCCACCAGGTGGTCGGTGAAGACGCGCGCCCGCGTCGGGCTCCCCGTGTGGCGCGGCGAGCCGCTCGAAGTCGCCTCGGTCGGCACGAGCAGGTCGCCGCGGTCGTCGGATGAGATCGCGAAGTGTCCCCCCGGGGAGAGGCGCGAGTCCCAGCTGGGGCCGGGCAGGCCGGCGCGCTTGCCGTCCGGCGTCCAGACGCGGAGCCCACCCGCTTGGTTGGGCTCGTGGATCAGCGCGACGACCTCGGCCGAGTACTCCAGGAAGGTCGCGTCGACGATCTCCGCGCCGGTGTCCCAGCGGCTCAGCTCGAGCGTGCCGGACGGGGACACGGCGATGCTCGTCAGCCCCCGCAGCCGCTCACCCCACACCAGGAGCCGCTCGCCGCCGGGGGCCAGACGGTAGATCGCGTTCCAGGCACCGCCCTCCGACCACGGCTCCTGCCGGCAGCGCCACGCCGGCTGTCCGCCCGCCGGGTCGAGAAGCACGAGCTCGTCCACGGTACGCACCAGCACGCGCGCGCCTTGCGCCAGCAACGCGGCTTCCTGCGGGGTCCCTAGCTCGGGCGTCGAGCGCCACAGCTCGGCGTACGTCTCGGCGTCGAAGAGACGCAGGTCGGCCGCGACGGTGAGAATGCGCGTGCCGTCGTCGCTGAGGTGCGCGGCTTGAACTCCCTCGACGTCGAGCACGGCGAACGGCACGTCCTGCCACGCGAGGTCCGCCGCCAGCTGGCGTCCACCCGGAGGAGGGAGCGTCGGGTCCGCCTCGGCCAGGAGCAGCGACTGGCGCAGCGGATCCGTGGCCGACTGGGCGGCCAGCACGAGGCGTGCATTCCCGAGCCGCTCCTCGATGCCATCGAGCTCGCCCCGCGCGCGGCCGAGCCCCAGGAGCGCGCCGCCGATCGCGACGAGCAGGACGGCCAGCGTCGCCGCCGCCGCGCTCACGCTGCGGCGGATGCGCCGCGTTTGGCGCGTGAAGTCGAGCTGGTCGATCGCGCGCTCGAGCGCTCCCTTTGAGGCCGGACCCGCCAGCGCGGCCTCGGGCTCGGCGTGCGGCACGAGCCCGGGCAGGAGCGCTCCGAGCGGCGTTTGCGCCAGGCGCGGTACGAACGACAGCACGAGGAGCGGCCTCCCCGTCGGGGCGAAGATGCGCACCTCTTGCTGCACCGCACGCGAGTAGCACGCCGCCTCCGACGCGACCACGATCAGCGCCGACGCGCGCTTGAGCTCGGTCAACACCTCACCCGGCAGCCGCTGTCCCGGCACGCCCACGTGCTGGTCCAGCACGCAGGTAAAGCCCGCGTCCTGCAGCCCGCGCGCGAGCGAGCGCGCGTAGCGCTCGTCGCGGTGCGCGTACGACACGAACACGTCGGTGCCGAGCAGCAGCCGCACGCGCTAGGTTTCGGTCGGGTTCGGTCGCATCGTGCAGCGTGTGGCCTCCGCCGCGCGGCGGGGCAAGCCTCCGCAACCTCCGAGTCTACCTCCAGCGCCCGCGGTCGCCCACGAGCGTGGGCGCGGCGGCGCCCGCCGCGCGGGAGGGCCGCCCCCCGCTACACTGTCCGCCGGCGCAGCGCGTCGCCCCACCCGACCGACCCAGCAAGATGGACGATTCCGAACGCCACGAGCTCGCCCGGGAGCTGAGCGAGGAGCTCTACGACCTCCCGCCCGAGGAGCGCGAGCAGGTCCTCGCCGAGCGCGGGCTCGATGACGAGGTGCTGGGCCTGGTTCGGAGGCTCCTCGACTACGAGCCCAAGCTGGCGGCCTTCGACGAGGAGCAGACCGGCGGTGTGCGCCTGGGGCTGCTCGACCTGGCTCGACCCGCCTCTCCCCCGCCGGACGAGGCGCTGCCGAGCACGATCGCCGGCTACGCGATCGAGGGGATCCTCGGTCGAGGCGGAATGGGGATCGTCTACCGCGCCGTGCAGGAACAGCCGCGCCGCGAGGTCGCGATCAAGGTCCTCCCCAACCTGACCGTCAGTCCCGGGCTTCTGCGCCGCTTCGAATACGAGGCCGAGATCCTCGCGCGGCTCGACCATCCGTTCATCGCCAACGTGATCCAGTCGGGTCTGGATGAGGCGAGCGGCACGCCCTTCCTGGTGATGGAGTACGTCCACGGCGTCGACGTGCAGAGCTACTGCCGCGAGCAGGCGCTTGCGCTGAACGAGCTGCTGGGCCTCTTCTGCAACATCTGCGACGGGATCGAGCACGCCCACCAGCGCGGGGTGATTCACCGCGACCTGAAGCCCGCCAACGTGCTGGTCACCGCGGAGGGCGCGCCGCGCATCCTCGACTTCGGCATCGCCCGCCCGGTGGAGGGCCAGGAGGTCTCTACGCCCGGCAAGACGATCGCGGGCAGCGTGCTCGGGACGCTCGGCTGGATGAGCCCCGAGCAGGCCCGGGGAGAGCTCGAGCGGCTCGACGTGCGCTGCGACGTCTACGCGCTCGGCGTGCTGCTGTTCCATCTGCTCAGCGACTCGATGCCGCACGACGTCGCCTCCGTTCCGACCTGGGAGGCGGCCCGGCGGATCTCCGAGGACCCGCCGGCGCGGCTGCGCGACGTGCGTCCGGAGCTCCCGGCCGACCTCGACGCCATCACGGCCAAGGCCCTAGAGAAGGAGCTGGATCGGCGCTATCCCAGTGCGGGGGCGCTGCGTCGCGACATCGAGCGCCACCTGCGGTTTGAGCCGGTCGAGGCGCGCCCGCCCAGCACGACCTACCACATCGTGCGCTTCGCGCGCCGGCACCGGCTGCTCGTGACGGTCGTCGGAGCGGCGTCGGCCGCGGTCGTCGTGGCGCTGATCACCGTGGTCCTGTTCTGGCAGCAGGCGCTCCGAGCCGAGCGAGAGGCGCGTCTGGAAGCCAAGACGAGCGAGAACGTCACGCGCTTCCTGTCCGACATGTTGGAGGACCCCGCGGACTACCGCGGCGGCGACCCGAGCACCACCGTGAGGGAAGTGCTCGAGCTGGCGGCTCCGACGCTCGTGCAGGACCTCGCGGACGAGCCGGAGGTCAGCGCTCGCCTCCTCCAGACCATCTCCGGGGCGTACAACACCCTCGGGCTGTGGGACGAGTCGCTGCACTACAACACGATGGCGCGTCGGATCGTGGAGGGCCTCCCGGACTCCGAGCAACGGCTGTTCGACGTGCTGCACTCGCTCGCCACGACGCACCTCGGCCGGAACGAATGGGCGGAGGCTTCGGGCCTGCTGGACGAACTGGAGCGCATCGATACGAGCTCCTTCGAGCGCCCCGAGAAGGCCGCGGTCGAGCTGCTCATGCTGCGCGGCTCCCTCAAGAATCAAGTGGGAGACGGCGAGGCCTCCATCGGCGCGTACCGCGAGGCCGTCGCCCTGGCGCGGCGGAGCGCGGTTCCCGACTGGCTGCTGGAGTCCTGCCTGATCGGGCTCTCGGACGCGCTGATCAGGACGGGCTACTTCGACGAGGCGGAGGGTCATCTGCTGGAGATCCTCGATCGTCGGGGCGAGCAGCTGGGCGCCGGCCACCCCAAGACGCTGGTGGCTCAATCGAAGCTCGTGCTGCTGTACCAGGTAAGCCGCGACCTCGACCGGGCGCGGGAGATCGCGCTGGAGACCGCGCGGCTCGCGGAGGAGTCGTTCGGGAGCGAGCACCCCTTCCCGCTCACCATGCGCCTCAACCTGGCGAAGATCGACCGCGAGGCGGGCCGGGCCGGGGCCGCGCGCGAGCAGCTAGAGCAAGTCGTCGTCGACATCGAGAGCGCGCTCGGCCCCCGCGACCACCTCGCGATCCTCGCCAACCTCCACCTGGGCAACGCGCTCTCCGATCTCCGGCGCTGGCAGGACGTGATCGAGCGGCTCGGCCCGGCGGCGCCGAACGCCTTGGAGGTCCTTGGGCCGGGTCACAAGCACTGTTTGATGCTGGCCCAGGTGCGAGCCATGGCCCACGCGGAGCTCGGCGAGCTGGATCGCTGCGACGAGATCATGGCGGAACACCGCGACCTCGTCCGGGAGAACACCGACCCGGACAACGACCTTCGCTGGGAGGCGGAGTTCCAGCTCGCGAACGTCCTGCACATGACCGCGCGGCCCCTGGAGACGCTCGACGCCATCGACGAGTCGCTGGAGCTAGCCTCGGACCTGGACGCCATGGAAGAGCCCGCGGTCCTTCGCCTGCAGGGCCTGCTGGCCCGGACCCTGGTGGACCTGGACATGACGCAGGATGCCTCCGGCGTGATCGACGAGACGGTGGCGGCGATGCGCGAGCGGTTCGGCGCCGAGCACCCGGTGACGGTGGACCACGTCGAGCTTCAGGTGGTCGTCCACATCGCGGACGGCAACGGGGAGGAGGCGCGCGCCGCGGCCGCACGGCTGCTCGAGCTCACCCCCACCGACGCGCCGCGCCGCGCGGCCCTCGAGCGACTCGCCGCCCGGGCTCAGTCGGTTCCCTGAGGCGCCCGCTCTTCGTCGAGCTGGAACCGCCTCGCCGCGCGGCTCGTGCGGACGGCAAGCTAGCGATACCCGATCGCGGTCAAGACCAGCCCGTACCGCGGCGCGCTCTTCGCCGGTGACGCGAAGGCGCCCGAGGCGGTGAGCCCCAGCACCACCGGCGGCCCGTCGCCGCCGGGCGGGGGCGGGACGGGGAAGCGCAGCTCGAAGGGGCCGGTGGAGTCGATGCGCGCCAGCGGCCCGAGGTCGACGCCGCCCACGTGCACGCGCACGCCCTGGGGCAGCTTGGCGTGCGCCGGCAGCCAGCCCTGTACGACCAGCTCGCCGCCCCGGTGCGGCACCGACACGCGGCCGCTGCGCAGCATGATCCAGCCCGCGAGCCCCTGCCCCCACCGGCCGGCCCAGTGGTCCCAGCCGCCGCCGAGGAGCTCGGGGTAGAGGTCGTCGGCGAAGTCGAACCACGAGCGCGTGCGGCACTGCAGCTCGACCAGGTCGACGGGGACGCCTGCGGGGGCCGGCGGCGCGGGCGGCGTGCGGCCGGCGAGGAGCTCCCAGGCCGCGTCCGCGACCAGCTCGCCGGCGACCTCGTGTCCGCGCCAGCTCATGTGGCCGTCGCGCAGGTATTGGGAGTAGGCCTCGCCCGTCGTGCGCTCGCGCAGGGCGGAGAGCAGCGGGACGAGCGTGATCCCCTCGCGCTCGGCGAAGGCCACCAGGCGGCGCTCGGGCAGGTTCCAGTCGAGCTGGGTCGCGACCGGGGCCTGGTCCGCCTCGTGCAGCTCGTTGTCGATCTCCGCGAGCAGCGCGTCGATCTGCACCTGGTACTTGTGCGGGATGACGACCACCACGAGGTGCGCTCCCGCCGCCTCGACCTCGCGCCGGAAGCCGCGCAGGAGGTCCTCGGTGCGCCTCCAGCCGGCCTCCCAGACGCCGCCGGGCTCCGGCGGCAGGAAGAGCTCGAGCGAGGCGCGCGGGAGGCGGCCGGAGGCGAGGCGCGCCAGGCGCTCCTCGAAGGCCGCCGCGTCGGCCTCGGGCCCGCGCTTCACGCCGCGCGCGACCAGCGCGTGCTCGGCCACCGCAAAGGCGTGCGAGCGCGCCCGCAGGGCGGCGCGCAGCGGGTGGCGCCAGGTGGTCCGCAGCCCGCCCCCACCGTCGTCGACCAGAAACGGACGCACGTACGAGCCGGCGCTGATCTGCGTGTAGCCGATCAGCTCGGGCGTGTTGTCGACCACGTCGTTGCCCGGGTAGAGCGAGACCACGACCACGTCGGGCTCGATGTCGGCCTGGTGGCGGCGGAAGAGGAGCAGCTCCTGCCCGGTGCCGATGCCCTTGGCGGAGACGTTGTAGCTCTCGACCTCGATGCCGCGCTCGCGCAGCAGGCGCATCGATGAGAACGGCATCAGCGACTCCTCCCGCACGCCCCAGCCCTCGAGGAAGGAGTCGCCCAGGAACATCAGGCGCCGCGTGCCGGCGGGCGACGGTCGGCCGGGGCCGGGCAGCTCGGGCCCGCGGAAGCCCAGGCTGCTGGTGCGGTACTCGTATTCGCCGCGCGTGTCGCGCCGCATCAGGCTGCGGTCGGTCGGCGGTCCGTACCCCAGATCGGGGTCGAGCGGCATGTTGTTGAGGTAGCTCGGCGGATCGGTGAACGCGCGCGCGGCGAGCTCGACGACCAGGAACGCGGCGAAGAGCGACGCGCAGGCCGCGAGCACCCTGCGTAGCGGGCGGGGGCGTCGCTGCTCGTTCATCCTGTCGACCGCGCGGCGTCGGCTCGAAGCGCTACGCGTCCGTGAAGTCGTACTCGGCGCCCTCGGGCGCGCGGTGGACCAGGTAGCAGGTCGCGCACGGCTTGTACGGATCGTCGGAGTGCACGCGCCGGCGCATGTCCTGGTAGAGCTCGCTGTTCCACTGCTCGGCGAACGACGACTCGGCGACGTTGCCGTTGGAGTGGATGCCCGCGAGGCAGCAAGGCACCACGTCGCCGGTCGGGCCGACGTACATGCGCTGCCACAGGAAGTAGCAGCGGATCGGGTCGGGGCGCACGAGCGCTTCGGTGCCGGCGGTCGGCTCCTCCTCGACGAAGGGAGCCGGCAGGACGAGGTTCTGGCCGAGCTCCTGCGCCAGCTCCTGGGCCTTCAGCATCGCCTCGTTGGTGCGCTTGCGCCACTCGGGGTCATCGCTGAGGAGTTGGTCGCGCACGCCCTCTTCGAACAGCACGAGGTGCGTGACCCAGACGGTGTCGGTGTCGAGCTCCGACACGAGCCGCACGAAGTCGGGCAGCTCGTCCACCGTCTTCTTCATCAGGATGTAGGAGAAGTGCAGCGGCGCCCGCTCGGCCTCGGGGAGCTGGTGGCGGAAGTGGTTGTAGCGGCGGATGTTCTTGAAGATCTCGTCGAAGTCGCCGCCGACGCGGATGTTGTTGAAGGTCTCCGCCTTGGCGCCGTCGATCGAGATGCGCAGGTTGCCCATGATGCGCGCCATGCGCTCCAGCAGCGCGTCGCCCTTCATCAGGCTCGCGTTGGTCATCATCTCGCACTTGACGCCGAAGCGGTCCATGTCGGCGAACTTGTCGCGGATGTGCGGCGTCATCATCGGCTCGCCGTAGGCCGAGAGCTGCACGGTCTCGGCGGCGGGATAGAGCTCCTCGACGACCTTCTGGTAGACGCGCTCCTCCATCTTGATGTCCACGCCCTTGCCGTAGGCCTGGTTGCAGAAGAAGCACTTCAGGTTGCAGACCGTGGAGTTGGTCGTGTTGATCCAGGTGGGGAGCGAGTCGCAGACCGCACGGTCCTCGCGCTCGGCCGCCTCGGCGTGGCGCCGGTTCTCGCGCTTGAGCTCCATCAGCTCGTCGAGCGGCGGAGTCTCGCCGCGGCGGATGCGCTCGGTGACGGCGGCTAGCTGTTCCAGGAAGGCCATGAGGGGAATCGTAACCGCTCAGGAGCTATCTGCCTCGAGCGCGAGCGCCAGCCCGCGCCCGACTCCGAGCGCGCTTCGCGCGTAGCGCAGCGCGGCCAGAATGCCGCCGCCGAAGGCCTCGGGTCCGAGCATGTCGTGCCGCAGGGAAAGCGTTTCGCCCGGGCCGCCCAGGAGCACCTCCTGATGGGCGTAGAGGCCGGGTAGACGGACCGAGTGGATCGGAGTGCGGAGCCCCGTGACGCCGGCCAGGAGCTCGGCCGTCTGCAGCGCGGTACCCGACGGGGCGTCGCGCTTTTTGTCGTGGTGCAGCTCGACGATCTCGGCCGTGGGCAGGTGCTCGGCGGCGAGCCGCGCGGCGCGCTGCAGCGCCCACATGCCGACGCTGAAGTTCGGCACGACCAGCCCGCCCAGCTCGTGCTCGCGTGCGAGTGCGTCGAGCTCTGACGTCTCCTCGGGCGTGACGCCGCTCGTGCCGACGACCGGACGCAGGCCGCTCTCGAGCAGCAGCCTTCCGTGCGCGCACCCGCGGCCGGCGACGGTGAGGTCGAGCCCAAGCTCGGCGCCCGCGGCGCGGGCCGCGCGCAGCGCCGCGGCGAGGTCGTCGGCGCGGCCGAGCTCCGCCGCCAGGTGGAAGTCCGGGTCGCGGGCGAGCAGCGCGCACGCGAAGCGGCCCATGCGGCCGCCCGCGCCCAGCACGCACACCCCGGCGGTCATCCGCCCTTCACCCGCGGGCGGCGCGCTCCGCGAGCGCGAGCCGCAGCAGCTCGAGGCACAGCGAGCGGAAGTCGAGTCCCTCGACCGCCGCCGCGCGCGGGAACAGCGAGCGCGCCGTGAAACCCGGCAGCGTGTTGGCCTCGAGGAACACCGGCGGCCCCTCGGCGGGCACCATGAAGTCGATGCGCGCGTAGCCCGAGCAGCCGAGCGCGCGGTAGGCCCGCAGCCCCTGCTCCTGCAGCGTCGCGCAGGCCTCGGCGTCGAGGGTCTCGGGCGGGCAGAACTCCTCAGCGCCGCCCTCGTCGTACTTCTCCTCGTAGTCGAAGAAGCGCCCCTCCTTGGGCCGGATCTCGACCGGCGGGAAGGTGCGCAGGCTCTGGGTTGAGTTGCCGAGCACGGCCACGGTGGCCTCGACGCCGGGGATGCACTCCTCGACGAGCACGTCGTCGCCCTCGGCGAGCGCCAGGCCGATCGCCTCGGCGAGGGCGCCGGCCTCGCGGACCACCGCCGTGCCCACCGACGAGCCGCCGTGGCGCGGCTTGGCGACCCAGGCGGGCCCCCAGCGCTCGAGCTCGGCCAGCACCGCCGGCCGCATCTCGGTCCAGCCCGCGGCGGTCACCGCGAGCGCGCGGGCGGTGCGCAGCCCGTGGGCCTCGGCGACGAGGCGCGCGTTGATCTTGTCCAGGCACAGGGCCGACGCGGCGACCCCGGAGCCCGTGAAGGCCCGCCCGGCCGCCTCGAAGAGGCCCTGCAGCACGCCGCCCTCCCCCTCGCCGCCGTGGAGCCCGAGGAAGAACACGTCGACGTCCGCGAGCGCTTCGAGCGCCGCGGTCGGCGTCAGGCTGCGGTCGCCGACGCGCCAGCGGCCATCGGCTTCGATCTCGACCGCGAGGGCGCGCGCGGGGCCGCGTTCGTCCGCACCCCCGCCCGCGGGCCGCAGCGCTTCGAGCAGCGCACGGCCCGACACCAGCGACACCTCGCGCTCCGACGAGCGTCCGCCGAGGAGCACCGCGACGGTGGCCTCGGCGACCGGGCTAGCCGTAGAGGTGCCCACCGGGGCCGACCTTGGGAGCGATGTCGCGCTTGGCCAGGAACTCGCCGCTGTCCTCGGCGACCAGCGGCGACACCTCGACCGGGTGCAGCCCCTGGGGGTCGGTCGGGGGCAGCGCGTGGCCCGCCTCGGCGGCCCAGCCGCTGAAGAGCCGGCAGAGGTCGGCGCGGCAGGTCGCCGGCGAGTCCTCGCCCTCGGCGTTCTTCACCGGGCTGAACTCGAGCCCGCGCTCGACCTCGAGCGTGACGCTCGTGGGCGACTGCCCGAGGGCGTCGAACACGAAGGTCTCGAACTTGGTGCCGAAGCGCTCGACCAGGTCGCCGCCCTCGTCCAGCACGCGCATCTTCTTGCGCGCCAGGTGCCACGGCAGGTCGAGCTTCTCGGAGGTCAGCCCGGCGACGAAGTCCGCGCTCAAGACGTGCACGGCGATGTTGCCGGCGCGGAAGGTCAGCTCGCCGTCAGCGTCGCGCTGCTCGCGCAGGGCTTCGGGCAGGTCGGAGTACTCGATGCAGCCCATGCGGCCGTCGATCTTGCCGAGCACGCCGACCTTCTCGGCCGGGCCGCGCTTCTTGACGACCTTGCTCGACATCCCGGCGCCGGCCTGGGCGTGCAGGCCGAGGAAGAACGGGTCCGCCGGCCGCGCCAACGGGTTGTCGACCTGGAAGTAGGAGATCTGCTCGACCCCGCGCTTTCGCATCTCGGCCAGGGCACCCGAGGTCGCGAGCCCCCAGAGCACGCCGCCGTGGCCGTTCGGCGCGAGGAAGATCTGGTCGGCGCCAGCCAGCAGGATCTTCCCCCCGTCGTCGAGTGCGGGGAGCATCTCCTGCTGGAAGAAGAACACGTCCTCCTCGGGCAGCCCGAAGAAGTTGTGCTCGCGGAAGAAGGTGCGCGTCACCTCGTCGTTGGCGGGCGAGGTCATCACGGCCCACGGCGTGCGCGCTCCGTGCCGCTCGGCCGCGGCGCGCAGCCGGTGCGCGTGGAAGGCGAAGAGCGGCAGCTTGGACACCGGGCCGATCGGGTAGGCGCCCTTGGGGCCGTCGTAGCCGAGGCGCGAGGCCTGTCCGCCGGCGACCAGCACGTAGCCGACCTTGCCCGCGGCGAGCAGGTCGCGTCCGGCGCCGACCGCCGCCAGGCCCGCCGCGGTCTCGCGCTCGGCCTGGGTGGCGAGCGCGGGCGCCGCGAGGTCGTGGTCGACGCTTTCGGCCGGCGGCGCGGTGCGCAGCGCCGCGAGCTCGGCGATCAGCTCGAAGTCGAGCGCCTCGACCTGGCCCAAGAGGCGCGTGCGCCCCTCGTCGCTGAGCTCGTCCCAGAAGCGAAAGATGTGCCCCTGCCCGGCCTCGTCGGCCCGGCTGCGGAGGTTCTGTTCGGTCGTGGTCATGAAGCCTGGATGTCGAGGAGGACCTTGAGGGTTCCGGGCTCGGCCGCCCGCGCGAAGGCCCGCGGCCCCTCCTCCAGGGGGAAGCGGGCATGGATCCAGGGGGTCAGCACCACCGAGCCCGCCGCCATCGCGTCCAGCGCGGGGGCGAACGGACCGCAGCGCGAGCCCAGGAGCGTGATCTCGTCGACCACCAGCGGCGCCAGGTCCAGCGACGCCGGCGCTTCGGTGGTCGTCTTGAGCACGAGGATGCCACGCGGGCGCACGAAACCAAGCACCTGGCCGAGAACCCGGGGATCGCCGGTGGCCTCGACGACGAGGTCGTAGCGGCCCCCCGGGGCCGGGGGTGTTCCCGGCAGCGCACCGCGGTGTTGGATCGCCGCGGGCAGCGCCTCACCGCGCTCGGGGTGGCGGCCGAAGAGGTCGACGTCGACGCCGCCCAGCGCGACCACCTGGGCGCACAGGAGGCCGAGGCGCCCGTCCCCCACCACCGCCGCGCGCTCGGCCCCCGCGAGATCCACCTGGGTGGGGATCTCGAAGGCGGCCGCCAGGGGCTCGGCGAAGACCGCCTCGTCGTCGCTCACGCCTTCGGGCACGGCGTGGAGGTTGCGGGCCGGCAGGGTCAGCTCCTCGGCGAAGGCGCCCGGGCGCCCCAGGATGCCGAGCACGGTGCGCTCGGGGCAGTGGCGATCCAGGCCGCCGCGGCAGGCCTCGCAGCGGCCGCAGGCGGCGTTGATCTCGCCCACGACCCTGCTGCCGGCGAGGGGGCCATCGAGCGCCACGCCCACAAATTCGTGGCCGGGCACGCCCGCGAAGCCCATGTAGCCGCGCGCGAGCGCCAGGTCGGTGGCGCAAACGCCGGCGCGCGTGACCCGCACGCGGCACTCGTCCGTCGCGCCGGCCACGAGCGACGCGGGCGGCGGCAGGTCGCCTCGGTAGGCGACCTGGCCGGAGCGGATCTCGAGCCCGCGCACGGTGGTGCCTTCGGCGCGGCTAGCCGGACGTCGCGACCGGCTCGGAGGAGAGGGTTTCGAGCATCGACTCGAGGAACTTCTCGAGGCTCTCGATGCGGTGCTCCAACGTCACGTGGCGGTGGACCAGCGACTCGACGATCGGCGGCAGGATGGCCTCGCGCGTGTAGTTGTTGATCATGTTGATGATCTCTGCGCGGCCGGCGTCGGGGAGCTTGTGGAAGTGGTAGCTGTACTTCTGGTTCAGGAGGTCCTCGCAGATCTCCATGCACTCGGACGTGATCTGCTCGACATCCTTCTTGTCATGCTCGATGCGGAACACGTCGAGCTTGTACTGGTGGAGCAGCTCCTTGAACTTCCTGTGCACGCTTAGCTCCTACCCGCGGGTCGCGGGGCGAGGTGGCCTTGTGGCAGGCTCATGTTGTCAGTCGGGGGGGGAATGGGCTCTTTGCCCAGGCTTGATTCTAGCCTGCATTCGCCCCCAGATCGCGGCCGAATCGCCCCGCCGGCGGCCGTTCAGAAGTCGGTGAGCGCGACCCGCTCCACGTTCGACAGGATCAGCGGCGCGCCGGCGAGCATCTGCACGTAAAGATCCGCCCCGACCAGCGGCGGCGTGGCCGGGACCAGGGCGACCAGCTCGGCGTTGCCGGCGCCGTCGAAGCTGCCCGAGCCGAGCACCTGCAGCGCGGCCGGATCGAGGCCCAGGAGCCCGTACGGCGGCAGCGGGACGCTCGCGGTCGCCGGCGCCCAGGCCAGGAACCACGGCGTGCCCGGGGCGTCGGCCAGGTCCAAAAAGAGCGGCTTGCCGACCCGCGGCAGATGGCGCCAGGACACCTGGCGTGTTCGGTTCACGTACAGCCGGTTCTGGGCCCAGCCCACAAAAAGCAGGTCGTCATCGCCGTCGGCGTCGAGGTCGCCCGCGGCGACGTCGAAGGTGCCCTCGTCGAGCGCCCCCAGGCCGAGCGCGGTGAACGCGCCGGCGCCGTCGTTGAGCAGCACCTGGTTCTCGTCGGAGGAGGCCAGCACCAGGTCGAGGTCCTGGTCGCCGTCCAGGTCGCTCCAGAGCAGCTCGTTGCCGGACGGCAGGCCGGTGGGGAAGCTCCCGCCCGCGGTGAACAGGCCGGCCCCGTCGCCCAGGTAGAGCCTGAGCTCGTCGCCGTACAGCGCCAGGTCGAGGTCGCCGTCGCCGTCCGCGTCGCCCAGCGCCAGGTCGTCGGAATCGCCGATCGCCGGCAGGTTGCCGGTCGCGTCGACGAAGCCCGCCGCGCCGTCGTTCAGGTAGAGGTGGTCGAGCCCGTTCGACGTGCCGATCAGCGCGTCGAGGTCGCCGTCCGCGTCGACGTCGCCGAGGGCCGCGGCCGTGCTGGCCTCGCTCGTTCCGGTCGCGGGCAGGTTGCCGTGCCGTGCCGTGAAGAGCCCGGCGCCGTCGTTCAGGTACAGCCGGTTCGCGTTGTCGACCGGATAGCCGCAGCAGACCGAGTAGGGACGCGTCGCGACGAGCAGGTCCAGGTCGCCGTCGCCGTCGAGGTCGCCCGCCGCGCCTTCGCTCACCGAGTCGATCTCGGCGGGGAGCTGGGCCGTGGCGTCGGTGAACGTCGCCGTCCCAGCGTTGACGAGGAGCCGGTTCTGGGTGCCCAGCGATAGACCGTAGGGGTCGCCGCTGATGGCCCCGGTGCCGACGAAGGCGTCGACGTCGGCGTCGCCGTCGAAGTCGGCGAGGACCACCGAGCGCGTGTCCTGGTCGAGCGCCGGCAGCGCGCCCGGGGCGTGGCTCAGGACGCCGAAGCCGTCGTTCTTCAGCACTCGGTCCTCGGCCAGCGTGGCCAAGCCGAAGATCTTGGTCTGGTTGCCGACGAAGGCGTCGAGATCGGCGTCGCCGTCGAGGTCGGCGAGCGCGACCGCGCGCGACTCGTCGTAGAACGGAACCTCGGCCCGGGTCGCGAAGGCGAACGCGCCCTTGCCATCGCCGAGGTAGAGCTGGGTCTCCCCGTTGCCGAAGCCGCTGAAGTCGTCGCTGGTGTCGACGGCCGCGAGCACGTCCGCGTCGAGGTCGCCGTCGAGGTCGCCCGCCGCCAGCACCTCGGTGTCGCCGACCAGCGCTGGCAGCTCCGTGGGCGCCGGGGAAAAGCCGGCGGCGCCGTCGTTGAGCAGCAGTCGGTTCTGCAGGTCGCTGGCGACGAGCAGGTCGAGGTCGGCGTCCCCGTCGACGTCGATCAGCGCCAGGTCGCGGATCTGGGCCCCGGTGCTGACGCTGCCGGCTCCGGCGGTGAAGCCGCCCGCGCCGTCGTTCTCCCACACCGCCGCGATCACTCCGTCGGCCAGCAAGAGGTCGAGGTCGCCGTCGGCGTCGGCATCGCCGGCCAGGATGGCCAGGCTCGCCGCGCTGCTCACCGGAAGCGCCGCGGTGGCGTCGGAGAAGAGCCCGCCCCCCACGCCGCGCAGCAGCCGGTTCTGCTCGAGCCAGTTCGCGAACGCCACGTCGACGTCCCCGTCGCCGTCCGCGTCGAAGGCCACCAGCGCCCGCGTGTCGTCGACCGCCGGCGGCAGGTTCACCGTGGCCTCCGCGAAGCCCCCGCTCCCGTCGCCGAGCACCAGCCGGTTCTGGGCGTCCCGGTTGCCGAAGAGCCCGTCGAGGTCGCCGTCCCCGTCCACGTCCGCCAGCGCGGCGTCCCAGGTGTCGTCGAGAACCGCCGGGAGGCCCGCCGCCGGCACGAAGCCCCCGGTGCCGCTGCCCAGGAAGAGCGCGTTCTCGGCCTCGGAGCACGGCGCAAACCCGCACGGCCCGGCGGCCCCGACCAGAAGATCGAGGTGCGGGTCGGCGTCGATGTGGCCGAGCGCCAGGCCGCGCACCGTCTTCAGGCCGACGTCGAGGGTCGTGCCGAGGAACAGCCCGCCGTTGCCGTCGTTGCCGTACACCGCGATCGGCAGCCCGGCGTTGGTCCCGATCAGCACGTCGAGGTCCAGGTCGCCGTCGAGGTCGGCGAAGGCGATGGCCCGCGCCCGGGCCTGGTCGGCGGGGACCATGCGGTGCGGCTCCACCAAGAGCGGCGTCTGGGCTGCCAGCGGGCCGGTCAGGTCCGTGAGGACTGTGAGCGCCGCGAGGACGGCGACGAAGGGGCCGAGCTCCGTCGAGGAGCTGGGGACGACCAAGCGCATGAGGGGGCTCCGGAGTGGGCTTGCCGAGAGGGAGAGGCTAGACGTCAGCCTACCCCTAGGCAGCGAACCGGAGGGCGCCCGGAGTTTCCTCTCGGGGGCCTTTTTGCCGGCCCGGCACCCGGAGCCGCTCCGGCGGTCCCGAGAGCGCGCTTGGAGCAGCCGAAACCCGGTCCAGAGGCCGAGGCGAGCCCGCCTCGGCCCGCGCGGACGAGTGCTAGTCGACCTGCCCGATGCAGATGGACACGTTGTGCCCGCCGAAGCCCAGCGAGTTGGAGAGCGCGTTGCGCACCTTCAGCTCGCGCGACTCGCCCGGGATGTAGTCCAGGTCGCACTCGGGGGCCGGGTTCTCGTGGTTGCGGGTGGGGTGCACGATGCCCTGTTGGACCGAGAGCGCGGTGCACACCAGCTCGACCGCCGACGAGGCGCCCAGGAGGTGCCCGATCATCGACTTGGTCGACGACACCGCGAGACGGTCGGCCTGGTCGCCGAAGCAGCGGCGGATGGCGCGCGTCTCGATCGCGTCGTTGTACGGCGTCGACGTGCCGTGGGCGTTGATGTAGTCGATCGTCTCGGGATCGACGTTCCCGGACTTCATCGCCAGGTGGAAGGCGCGGGCGGGGCCGCTTCCGTCCTCCCTGGGCGCCGTGATGTGGAACGCGTCGTCGGTGGAGCCGTAGCCCTTCACCTCGGCGTAGATCTTGGCGCCGCGCGCCTTGGCGCGCTCGTACTCCTCGAAGACCAGGATGCCGGCGCCCTCCCCCATCACGAAGCCGTCGCGGTCGACGTCGAAGGGGCGCGAGGCGCGCTCGGGCTCCTCGTTGCGCTTGGAGAGCGCCTTGGCCGAGGCGAAGCCCGAGATCGACAGCCGCGTGGTGGCCGACTCCGAGCCGCCGGTCACGACCAGGTCGGCCTCGCCCGAGCGGATCGCCAGGAGCGCCATCCCGATCGCGTGCCCCGACGACGCGCAGGCCGACGAGGTGGTGAAGCAGGTGCCGAGGATCCCGTGCTCGATCGCGACCTGGCCGCTGACGGCGTTGGCCATGATCTTCGGGATGAAGTGCGGGCTGACGCGCCGCGGGCCGCGCTCCAGCAGCACCGCGTGCTGCCCCTCGATGCCGTTGATGCCGCCGATGCCGGTGCCGATGATCGAGCCGCAGCGCTCGCGGACCTCCTCGGACTCCTGCGAGAGGTCGAGGCCGGCGTCGGCGAGGGCCTCCTCGGCGGCCTTCAGCGCGTACATCGTGAAGAAGTCCAGCTTGCGGAACTCGGGGCCCGAGAACTTCTCCTCGGGGTTCCAGTCCACGCTCGCCGCGATCACCACCGGCAGCCCTTCGGTGTCGAAGTGGGTGATCCTCTGGACGCCGTTCTCGCCCGCAAGAATGCGGGGCCAGGACGACTGGACGTCGGAGCCCAGGGCGTTGACCGTCCCCAGGCCGGTGATCACCACGCGGCGCATGTTGTGCCTCTTCGCTTAGGGCCTACGGCCGTACCAACTCCGGCACGGCCCGGAAGCGTCCGTTTAGCACTTGGACTTGATGTATTCGATCGCCGCGCCGACGGTTTGGATCTTCTCAGCATCCTCGTCGGGGATCGAGATCTCAAACTCGTCTTCGAACTCCATCACGAGCTCGACCGTGTCCAGCGAATCGGCGCCGAGGTCGTTCACGAACGAGGTCTCGCCGGAGATCTTGTCGGGCGTGGTGCCCATCTGGTTGCACACGATGCGCGTCACGCGCTCTTCGATCGTCGGGTTGGTCACCTCAAAGGCTCCTGGAAAGGGTTCTCGGGCGAAGGCGGCGCGCAGCGCGCTCTTCGGGATCGTGGGTGCTCGACGCGGGATCCATGCTAGAGGGACAGGCCCCCATCGAGGACCAGCGTCTGCCCCGTGACGTACGCGCCGCCGGGACCGCAGAGGTAGTCGATCGCGAGCGCGATCTCCTCCGGGGTGCCGACGCGCTTGAGCGGGATGTGCGACCGCATCTCCTTGGCGGCCGCCTCGTCCATGTCGGACGTCATGTCGGTCGCGACGAAGCCCGGCGCAACCGCGTTCACGCACACGCTGCGCGGCGCGAGCTCCTTGGCGACCGAGCGGGTCATGCCGAAGAGCCCCGCCTTGCTGGCCGCGTAGTTGACCTGGCCGATGTTGCCGGTGATGCCGACGACCGACGACACGTTCACGATGCGCCCGCGCGTCTTCATCAGCGTGCGCGCGGTGGCCTTCGTGAAGTTCCAGGCGCCCTTCAGGTTCACGGCGAGCACCCGGTCGAAGTCCTCCTCGGTCATCCGGAGGAGCAGCTGGTCGCGCGTGATGCCGGCGTTGTTGACCAGCGCGTAGGTCGGGCCGAGCTCGGAGTGGATCTCCTCGATCGCCTGCCCCACCGCCTCGGTATCGGCCACGTCGACGCCGAAGGCACGCGCTTCCCCGCCCGCGGCCGTGCAGGCCGCGACGGTGTCGGCGCAACGCTCCGCCGCGGTCGCGATGCACGCGACGCGCGCGCCGCGCTGAGCGAGGCGCTCAGCGATCGCCTTGCCGATGCCGCGCGAGGCACCGGTCACGACGGCGACCTTGTCGGCGAGGAAACGTTCTTCGAGGGCGTCAGGCACGGAGGTCCTTGGTGTTGGGGGGCGCGAGGCGCGAGCGACTATAGCCTTTGAATCGAGGGGTGCAACGGCTGTTGAAACGGCGTCTAGAGCCCCTCTCGGGGCCCCTCGGAGGACCGCTTCGAGGGCGTGGCCTACTCGGTTTCGACGTCCCCGGGAGTCGCCGCCGCCCGCACGGTCGCGCCGCGGGCGATGCGGCGCATCAGCCCCGCGAGAACCGTGCCGGGGCCCGGCTCGAGGAAGCGCTCAACGCTCTGTTCTTCGACGATCCAACGCATGCTGCGCTCCCACAGCACCGGGGCGCAAATCTGCTCGGTCAGGTTCTTCTTGATTTCCTCGGGGCCCGCGACCGCGCGGGCGGTCACGTTGCTGACCACGGGCACTTCCGGCGCGCGCACCTCGACCTCGGCCAGCGCCGCCGCCAGCCGGTCGGCCGCGGGCCGCATGCACTCGGAGTGGAATCCGCCCGCCACCGTCAGGCGAACGGCGCGCTTCACGCCGTGGTCGCGGGCGACGGCCTCGGCCGCGTCGAGGGCGGCCAGCTCGCCGGACAGGACCACCTGACCCGGGGCGTTCAGGTTGGCGACCTGACAGATGCCGTGCTCGGCGCCGACTTGGGCCAGAGCCTTGGCCTGCTCCTCGTCGGCGCCCATCAGGCTGGTCATGCCGCTTTGGATCTGGGCCGAGGCCGCCTGCATCGCCTCGCCGCGCAGGCGCACGAGCCGCAGCGCGTCTTCGAGCGAGAGCGCGCCGGCACACCAAAGGGCGCTGTACTCGCCGAGCGAGAGGCCAGCGCAGAAGGGAGCGCTCTTCGTGTCGAGCCCGCGCTCGCGCAGCACTGCGATGATCGCGGCGCTCGTTGCCAGGATGCCGGGCTGGGCCACGTCCGTGCGGTGCACGTCGGCCGCCTCGTCGCCGTTGTTGTTCCAGCACGCGTCCGTGAGCGAGAAGCCGAGCACCTCGTTCGCCGTGTCGAACACCGCACGCGCCGCGGGGAAGGCCTCGTACCAGTCGCGCCCCATGCCGGGGAACTGCGCTCCCTGGCCGGGAAAGAGAATCGCTTCGCTCATGACGTTACCAGCGGATCAGCGTGCTGCCCCAGGTGAGCCCGGCTCCGAAGGCGACCAGCACGACCAGCTTGCCCTTCTCGATGCGCCCGCCGCGCAACGCCTCGTCGAAGGCGATCGGCACGGTCGCCGCCGAGGTGTTGGCGTAGGCGTGGATGTTCACGACGACCTTCTCGTCGGTCATGCCGATGCGGTCGAGGGCGGCGTCGATGATGCGCCGGTTGACCTGGTGCGGCACGATCAGGCCGATCTCGTCGGCGCCGTACCGGTTCACGTAGTCCTCGATCAGGCTGCCCATGCGCGACACCGCGAAGCGGAACACCTCGCGTCCGTGCACGCGGATGTAGTGCTCACGGCTCTCGATGGTCTCGTGCGTCGCGGGCTTGCGCGAGCCTCCGGCGACCATGTGGATGTACTTGAAGCCGTCGCCGTCCGCGCCGAGCGTGGTCTCGAGGATCTCGCCCCGCCCCACGTCGTCGTGCGGCGTCAGGATCGTCGCGCCCGCGCCGTCGCCGAACAGGATGCATGACCCGCGGTCCTGCAGGTCGACGAACTTCGACAGCACCTCGCCCCCGATCGCGAGCACGCGCTTGGCGCGGCCGGCGGCGACGAAGGCCTCGCCGGTGTGCAGCGCGGTCAGGAAGCCGGTGCAGGCCGCGTTCACGTCGAACGCGCCGGCGTTCTTCGCGCCGATCGCGTCCTGCACCAGGCAGGCCGTCGACGGCAGCAGGTGGTCGGGCGTCAGCGTGCCGAGGACGATCAGGTCCAGGTCGGCGGCGTCCATCTCGGCGGACTCGAGCGCCCGCTTGGCGGCCTCGATGCAAAGGTCGGAGCAGGCCTGGTCCTCGGAGGCCCACCGCCGCTCGCGGATGCCGGTGCGCTGGACGATCCACTCGTCCGACGTATCGAGGATCCCCTCGAAGAAGGAGTTGGGAACGGCGCGCTCGGGCAGGTAAGCACCCGTCCCGGCGATTCCCACGCGGACTCTGGAGGTCATAGGGAGGAAAACGGCCTTGTTTCGCGAGGCCTGCGGCCCCTTATATGCGCAAACACGCTGGGAGACTCAAGAAGGAGGCGGATCGAGGCGGTTTTCCGGCCCTACGGGTCGTGATCGGGAACCCCGGCCTGGTGCGCCAGCCCGTCGACGATGTGGGCGTTGACACCCGCGTCGATGGCACGGCAGGCCAGCCCGACGGCGTTGGCCACGGCCATCGCGTCCGAGCGCCCGTGCCCGATGACGACCGTGCCCCGCACCCCGAGCAGCAGCGCGCCGCCGTACTCGGCGTAGTCGATCGTGCGCCGCACCTTTTCGAGCGCCTCGTCGCCCCATTGGACGGCGTGGCTGCGGAACTCCTTCAGCACCAGCTTCAGCATGAAGCCCGAGAACTCCTCCATCAGCTTGAGGATCACGTTCCCGGTGAAGCCGTCGGTGATGACGACGTCGGCGCGGTCGCGGAAGATGTCGCCGCCCTCGAGGTTGCCCTCGAAGCGGTGCGGGGAGCTCTCCAGCAGCCGGTGCGCCTCGCGCATCAGGTCGGTGCCCTTGTCGGCCTCCTCGCCGATGTTGAGCAGCCCGATCCGCGGCTCCTGAGTGCCCAGGCAGCGGCTGGCGTACACGGCGCCCATCACGCCGTACTGGAAGAGGTGGTCGGGCTTGGGGGCGATGTTCGCCCCCATGTCGATCAGGGTGACCGGGTGCCCGGTCAGGTCCAGGGTGACCGCGATCCCCGGACGGCGCACGCCCTCGAGCGTTCCAAGCCCGAGCGTGGCGGCCCCCACACAGGCGCCGGTGTTGCCCATGCTCACGACGGCGCCCGCCTCGCCGGAGCGCACGGCCGCGACGGCCGAGGAAATCGAGGCGTCCTTCTTCGCCCGCAACGCCTGGGCCGGCTTCTCGTCCATGCCGATCACCTCGGAGGCGTGGCGCAGGACAAAGCCCGGGTTGCCGCCGTGCTTGACGAGCAGCGATTCGGTGCGGTCGCTGTCGCCCACGAGCACGATGCGCTCCGGAGCGATCCGAAGCGTGCCGAGGGCCGTGCAGGCGTGCAGTGCGCCCTGGATCAGGGCTTCGGGGGCATCGTCGCCCCCCATCACGTCAAGGGCGATGCGGTTGGCGGTCATAGACGCGGCGCAGACGCGCGCGGAACCGGATCGACCGGAGGCCTAGAAGTCTTCCTTCTGGAAGACCTCGGTACCCCGCTTGTCGCTGCCCTTCTCAAAGCCGTAGTACCCGCAGTTGTCGCAGACACGGTGCGGCTTGGTCGTGGCGCCACAGCGGGCGCAGTGCGCCAGTTGCTGAGGCTTCAGGGCCAGGTGCGAGCGGCGGATGCCCTGGCGGTGGCTGGATTGGCGACGCTTGGGGTGCGGCATGGGTCGATTGCGGGAGCTTGGGGCCGAGCGGTGAGCGGACGGAGCCCACGGGGCCCGTAGAAGGCGAAGGATGGTAGAGGGCGCCCCTAGGGGTGTCAACGCGGGGCCCGATTCACGTGGGTCGGTCCCCTGAGCCCCACGCTGGGCGCCCGGAGAGCGGTGTCAGGTCAGTACAGCGCGGATTCGGTCGCGGAGCGCTTCCTCGGCCGCGGAGATGGCGTCGGCGCGCTGGCCCTGGCCCTGGGCCAGCTCGGGGCGACCGCCTCCCCCACCGCCCAGGTGCTCCTGGAGCGTCGGGATCAGCTCGCGCGACCCGAGTCCCTTCTCCTGGGCCCCCGGCCGGCAGATCACGATCCACGGGACCTTGTCCCCGGCCCGTCCCAAGAGGACGACCGCCAGGTCGTCCGAAAGCGACTGGACGCGGGTCGCGAGGTCGCGCAGGCCCTGCTGGTCCAGCTCGAGCGGCACGACCCCGGACTGGACCCCGGCGACGTCCTCCAGCTTGGCCTTCACCGTCTCCAGGGCCGAGCCCACGTCGGCCTTCGAGGACTTCTTCTGGGCCTTTTTGGCCTCCTTGACCTGCTTCTGCAGCTGCTCGATGCGGCCGGGAAGCTCGGGGGGCGCGGCGCGGAGCATCTGTGCCGTCTGACGCAGCAGGGCGCGCTGCTCCTGGACCCACCTCACGGCCGCCGGCCCGGTCAGCGCTTCCACACGCCGCACGCCGGCCTGGATCGCGCCTTCGGAGACCAGCACGAAGGTGCCGATGTCGCCGGCGGCGGCGACGTGGGTGCCGCCGCAGAGCTCCGTGGAGAAGCCCGGCACCTCGACCACGCGCACGCGCTCGTCGTACTTCTCGCCGAACAGCGCCATCACGCCGCGCGCCTTGGCCGCCTCGAGATCCTCGACGGTAGTGGCCACGGCGCGGTTGCGCGCGACCTCGCCGTTGACGAGCTCTTCGATGCGGTCGATCTCCTCGGGGGTCACCGCGCGTGGGTGCGCGAAGTCGAAGCGCAGGCGGTCGGGGCCCACGTACGAGCCCTGCTGGGTGACGTGGTCGCCCAGCACGGTCCGCAGCGCGGCGTGCAGCAGGTGCGTGGCGGTGTGGTTCTTGCGCGTCAGGTCGCGCCGCGCGGAATCCGAGCTGGCCGCCACCTCGAGCCCGGGGTTGGCCGAACCCTCGGCGCTGCCGAGGTGGACCACGACCGAGCCCATCTTCTGCGTGTCCCGCACCTCGAAGCGAAAGGTCCCGTCGGCGGCCTCGACGCGGCCCGAGTCGCCCACCTGGCCGCCGGACTCGGCGTAGAACGGGCTCGCCTCGAGCACCAGGGCGTCGTGCCCCCCGTCGCGCAGGAACAGGCCCGCCACGCGGGTCTCCAGGCGCTCGGCGGGCTCGCCGTCGTCGTGATAGGTCGAGCGGGTCGCCGGCAGCTCCTCGAGCTCCTCGGCGGACAGGATCTGGCGGAAGGTGCCCTCGGAGCGGCTCGCCTCCTGGTGCTTGGCCCGGGCGGTCTCCCAGGCGTCGAGGTCGACCTCCATGCCCCGCTCGCGGGCCATGAGCTCGACCAGGTCCTGGGGGAAGCCGTAGGTCGCGTAGAGCTCGTACGCCTCGTCGCCCGGCAGCACCTTGCCGTCGCTACCGACGCGCTCGGCCAGCTCGGCGAAGCGCACCAGGCCGCGGTCCAGCGTGCGGCCGAAGGCCTTTTCCTCCTCGCGGATCAGGAGCTGCACGTGCTCCAGTCGTTCGGGGATGCTGGGGAAGGCCCCGCCGAGGATCTCGGCCACGGTCGGCACGAGCTTCCAGAGGAACGGCTCCTCGAGGCCGAGCTGTTGGCGTCCGTAGCGTGAGGCGCGGCGGATCAGCCGGCGCATCACGTAGCCCCGGCCGGTGTTGGAGGGCAGCACGCCGTCGGCGAAGGAGGCCGACGCCGCGCGCACGTGGTCGGCGATCACGCGGAAGGCCACGTCGCTCGGGTCCTGGGTCGAGCCGTAGCTCTTGCCGGAGATCTCCTCGACCGCGCGGAAGAGCGGCGTGAACAGGTCGGTGTCGTAGTTCGAGCTCTTGCCCTGCAGCACCGACAGGATGCGCTCGAAGCCCATGCCGGTGTCGACGTGCTTGGCCGGCAGCGGCCTGAGGGAGCCGTCGTCCAGGCGGTTGAACTCCATGAACACGAGGTTCCAGAGCTCGATGAAGCGCTCGTTGCCGGCGTTGACGCCGATCTTCGGGTCCGCGCCGTCCGCGGGGTCCTCACCCGGGGCGCCGCGGTCGATGTGGATCTCGGAGCACGGGCCGCAGGGGCCGGTGTCGCCCATCTCCCAGAAGTTGTCCTCCTTGGAGAAGCGCAGGATGCGGCTCGGGTCGATGTCGGTCTTCTCGCGCCAGATGCGCTCGGCCTCTTCGTCGGCCGGCAGCCCGTCGTCGGGATCGCCCGCGAAGACGCTGACCCAAAGGCGCTCCTTGGGCAGCTTCCACACCTCGGTCAGCAGGCCCCAGGCCCAGACGATCGCTTCTTCCTTGAAGTAGTCGCCGAAGGACCAGTTCCCGAGCATCTCGAAGAAGGTGTGGTGGTACGTGTCCATCCCCACCTCTTCGAGGTCGTTGTGCTTGCCGGAGACCCGGATGCACTTCTGCGTGTCGACGGCGCGCGAGTAGTCGCGCTCGCCGGTGCCCAGGAACACGTCCTTGAACTGGTTCATCCCCGCGTTCGTGAACAGCAGGGTCGGGTCGTCCAGGGGCGCGACGGGAGACGATGGGACCTCCCGATGGCCGCGCTCGACGAAGAAGTCGAGGAACGCGCGCCGAACGGAAGCGGCGGTCAGGTCGCTCATGGCGGGCTCTACTTCGAGGCGGGCTTGGCCGCGGTGCGGCCGCCCGTAGGCTTCTTCGATTCGGATTTGTCGCCCGCGGGCGGGGCGGGCTCCACCACGCCCTTTTCGTCGGCCGCAGCCTCCGGGGGCGGCGCGACCTTCTCGCGGATGGCTGCGTCGAGGATGCCCGCCAGGTCCGGGTTGTCGACCAGGAACTGGCGCGCGCGCTCGCGTCCCTGACCCAGGCGCACCTCGCCCTCCTTGGGGTGCTTGAAGGAGAACCAGGTGCCGGACTTCAGCACGAACCCGTGGGTCATGCCGAGGTCGAGCAGGTCGCCCTCCTTGCTGATCCCCTTGTTGTAGAGGATGTCGAACTCGACCTTGCGGAAGGGCGCGGCGATCTTGTTCTTGACGACCGTCACCTTGGTGCGGTTGCCCACGACCAGGTCGGCCTCTTTGATCTGGCCGATGCGGCGGATGTCGCAGCGCACCGAGGAGTAGAACTTCAGCGCGCGCCCGCCGGTGGTCGTCTCGGGGCTGCCGAACATCACGCCGATCTTCTCGCGGATCTGGTTGATGAAGATCACCAGGCAGTCCGACTTGGCGATCGAGCCGGTCAGCTTGCGCAGCGCCTGGCTCATGAGGCGCGCCTGCAGGCCGACGAAGCTGTCGCCCATCTCGCCTTCGATCTCGGCCCGCGGGACGAGGGCGGCCACCGAGTCGATGATGATCACGTCGACGGCGTTGGAGCGCACCAGCGTGTCCACGATCTCGAGCGCCTGCTCGCCCGTGTCGGGCTGGCTGACCAGGAGGTCGTCGAGCTTGACCCCCAGCTTGCGGGCGTAGGACGGGTCGAGCGCGTGCTCGGCGTCGACGAAGGCACAGATGCCGCCCTCGGACTGCGCGTTGGCGGCGACGTGCAGCGCCAGGGTGGTCTTGCCCGAGCTCTCCGGCCCGTAGATCTCGACGATCCGCCCGCGGGGGAAGCCCTTGCCGCCCAGCGCCAGGTCCAGCGAGAGCGAGCCCGAGCGGATGCCCTGGATCTCCTTAACCAGAGACTCGTCGCCCAGGCGCATGATCGCGCCGGCGCCGTAGCTCTTCTCGATCTCGGAGAGGGCGGCGTCGAGCGCCTTGTCGCGATTCCCGGCGACGGTTCGGTCGATGGGTGCGGAGGCCTTGTTGGACTTGCTGCGGGAGAGTGCCATGGGAAGTCGTCGTCCTGGTGTTTGGTGGAATCGAATCCACCCCCCGAAAGGACCGATCCTAGCGCTTGGGCAGGGCGCCAGGAAGCGTCTCGGGGAGGCGGATTGCGCCCTTAGCCAACAGACTCGCCGCGCCGCCCACGGTGTCGCTTGCGGCGCAAAAAACGTCAGCCGTCGAGCGCGAAGGTCGCGCGCGGCTCGTACACCGGCGGCCCGCTCGGCGCGCGCACGGACTCGAACAGCGTGGCCTCCTCCACCGCCACCGTCCGGCCCGAAGCCAGCCCGAAGAACGCCTCCGGCGCCCGCCCGGGGGGCCGCTTCGGCCGCGCCACGGTCACGTGCGGGCGGAAGGGCCGCCCGCCGCCGCGCAGCTCCCGCGGCAGCTCGATCCCCGCCGCGCCCAGCCCGGCCTCCACGCCGGCGAGGGTCCGCCGGTGGAGCTCCGCCAGCCGCCCCTCGGCCGCGGGCTCGTCGGCCCCCAGCCAGAGCACCCGCTCCGCGCCGCGGCGCGGAAAGGCGCCGGCGCCGCGCAGCACCAGCTGCGGGGCTGCGGCGCCGGTCAGGTGCCCCACCAGCGCGGCCGCGAGCGGCCCCAGCGCCTCGCGCTCCACGTCGCCGAGGAAGGCCAGCGTCAGGTGCAGCCCCGCGGCCCGCGGCAGGCGCCAGCGCGTGAGCTCGCCGCCCAGCGCGGCGCGCACCTCGTCCAGCGCCCAAGCGCCGAGCTCGGCCCCGAGGCCGAGCGCCACGAAGACCCGTGCCTGGGCCATGGGGGCGTCCGCGCGGGGCTAGAGCGTCACGATCGACGCCAGCTCGTTGTAGCGCGTCTCGATGTCCGAGCGGCTGCGTGCGACCTGCGAGTCGATGCTGAAGCCCTCGACGCAGAACGACGCGGTGACCGTGCCGTAGAGCATGGCGCGGCGCAGCGTGTGCGGCTGCGTGTTGCGCACCGAGGCGAGGTAGCCCATGAAGCCGCCGGCGAAGGAGTCGCCCGCGCCGGTCGGGTCGACCACGTCGTCGACCGGGTACGCCGGCAGCGCGAAGTGCAGGTCCTCGCCGACGAGGAACGCGCCGTGCTCGCCCTTCTTGAGGATGACGAAGCGCGGGCCGAGCTCGAGCGTCTTGCGGGCCGCCCGGATCAGGTTGCGCTCGCCGGTGAGCATGCGCGCTTCCTCGTCGTTCAGCACCAGGCCGTCGATGTGGCGCAGGAGGTCGAGCAGGTCGTCCTTCGCGATGTCGATCCACAGATTCATCGTGTCGGCCACGACCAGCGCCGGCGACTCGCACTGGTCGAGCGCGGCGCGCTGCACCGACGGCGTGCCGTTCGCGAGGAACACGTACTCGGTGCCGCGCTGGCTGTCGGGCACCTTCGGCTGGAAGTGCTCGAGCACGTTGAGGTCGGTGAACAGCGTGTGGCGCGTGTTCCAGTCCGCCTCGTAGCGGCCGCCCCAGGCGAAGGTCTTGCCCTTTGAGACCTCGACCCCCGCGCAGTCGATCTCGCGCGCGCGGAAGCCCGTGAGGTGCTCGTCCGGGAAGTCCTCCCCCACGATGCCGACCAGCCGCACCGGCCCGAAGTGCGCGGCGGCGTGGGCGAAGTGCGTGGCCGACCCGCCGAGGGTCTGATCGCGGCGGTCGTAGGGCGTCTCGACCGAGTCAAAGGCGATGGTGCCGACGACGAGGAGCGTCATGGGGGGTCCTTGCTGGGTTCCGCTTGCGTTGCTGAGTCCGGGGGGGAGCGGCCTCCCGCGCGCGGGCGGGGGGCGCCGTGCGGGAATCGCGGCGAACCATTCGAGCGCCCCGGGGCGGCCCCGTCAACCGGCGCGGCCGCTCGGCACGCCTCGGCGCGCCGGTTAGGATCCCCGGCCCGTGGCCCCGCACTCCGACAGCACCGCCGCGCCCTCGCCCCCGCCGCGGCGAAGCGTCGCGGTCGGGCTCGCGCTCCTCGCCTTCGCGCTCCCGGTCGCGCTCCACCTGCACCTGGCCTCGGGCGACGCGCTCTACTTCGGCCTCGATGCGGCGCACGTCAACCTGCCGCGCTTCGAGATTCTCGGCCGCGCGCTGCGCGACGAGCGCTCGTTCCCGCTCTGGCAGAGCTGGATCCTGGGCGGCACGCCTTTCCACGCCAATCCCGAGAACCCCACGCTGTACCCGCCGGTCGTCGCGCTGGCGGCGCTCTGTCCGCCGCTCCTGGCGGCGAATCTCACGGTGCTGCTGCACCTCGGGCTGGGTGCGCTCGGGGCCTACCTGCTTTGTCTCGCGCTGTGGCGGCGCGAGGCCGCGGCGTCGGACGGAGGCGGCGAGGCGGGAGCGCTGCTCGCCGCGCTCCTCTTCGGGCTGAGCCACTTCCTGCGGCTCGACCACCTGAACCTGGTGGTGTACGGCGCGGCCCACGCCCTCGCGCCGTGGATCTTCCTCGCGGCGGACGGGCTGCTCTTCGGCCGCGCGCCGCGGCGTGCGGCCGGCGCGCTCGCGCTGCTCATCGCGCTGCAGGTCTTCACCGGCGGGCTCTTCGTGATCGCGTACACCGCGGTCGGCCTCGCGCTCTTTCTCGCGCTGCGCGGGGGGCTCGGCGGGCGCGAGGCCCGCGCGCGTCTGCTGCGCCTGGGCTCGCTGGCCGGCGTCGCGGCGGCGCTGCTGATCGCCGCGAAGGCGCTGCCGGCGTGGGAGTGGCTGGCGACGACCAACCGGTCGGGGGCGCTCGACTACGAGGTGGCGCGCGGCCTGTCGCTGGGCGGGCGCGGCGAGCGCGAAGCGTCCGAGGTCGCGCGGCGCGTGTCGCTCTACCTCGGCGGCTGGCTGCCGGTCGCGCTCGCGGCGCTGGCGCTGTGCTCCCTGAGGCGCGCGGCTGTGCGCTTTGCGCTCGTCGCCGCGCTGGTCGGCTTTCTGGTCGCGCTCGGCCCGCTGCACCGCGTGCTCTACGACTTCGTGCCGCCCTTCGACCGCATCCGCTCGGGCTCGATCCGCGGGTGGACGCTGGTCGCGCTCTGGCTGCCGGTCGCGGCGGGGCTGGGCACGCAGCACGCGGCGGCGTTCTGCGCGCGGCGCGCCGGGCGGCGCTGGATCGCGCTCGCGCTGCCGCTCGTCCTCGCGGCGGTGCAGCTCCCGCTGCTGCTCGACTCGGACTGGATGAACCCGACGCTGCGCAACCCGGGGTCGCGGGCGGAGATCCTCGCCCGCCACCCGAACTGGGCCGAGGCCGCCGAGCGCGCGAGGGCCGGCGAAGGGCCGGGCGAGCGGGTCGCCTACCTCGAGGGCGCGCGCATCGGCCCGCGCACCGAGCAGCTGCTCACCACCAGCCTCGGGCTCGAAGGCGTCAACGGCTTTCTCGGCTACGCGTGGCCGCCGGAGCTCGAGCGCCACGTCTTTCAGGTCGCGGGCGAGGCGCCGCTCGCGCGCGCGGTGCGGCTCAAGCGCTTGGGCGTGCTGTCGGTCGGCGTCGTGGTCGAGGGGCGCCGGCCCAAGCGCGAGGTGCTCACCGGCGCGCCGGGCGAGGAGCTCTACCCCGCCGACGTGGACGGGCGGCGCGCCAGCGCGAACCCCCACGCCCGCCCGCGGGCCTTCCTGCCGGAGGTCGTGGTCGGCGTGCTGGGCGACTGCGACGAGGACACGGCGCGGGCGCTGTTCGACGACCCCGCCTTCGATCCGACGCGCATGGCCGCCGTTCAGCTCGGCGAGGAGCCGGGCGAGGCGGCGCCGGCGGTCGACGCCTACCTCGTGCTCGACGGCGCGGCGGCGCCGGACGGAGCCGTCGTTGTACGCGCGAGCCAGCCCCTCGACGCGGAGGGACGGCGCGCGCTGGGCGGGCTCCTCGCCGGGCTGGCGGGCGCGCAGCCGGCGGGCGCCGGCGAGCTGGAGCGCGACGGCGCGAACGCGCTGCGGATCCGCCTGCCGCAGCCCGCCGACCGCGCGCGCTTCCTGGTGGTGTCCGAGCCCTGGTGCTTCCACCCGGCCTGGCGCGTCGAGGTCGACGGTGCCGCCGTCCGGCCGGCGCGCGCGGACGGGGTGGCGAGCGCGGTGCTGCTCCCCGCCGGCGCCGCGGTGGTCGAGGCGCGCTACGCCCCGGCGAGCGCCCAGCTGGGCTTCGGGCTGGGGGCGGCGGGGCTATTGCTCGCCCTCGGGCTGCTGCTCCCGCCGCGCCGCCGCGCCGAAAGCGCGGGCTAAGCGGCGTCGCCGCGCCTATTCTGGCCGCCCATGTCGACGCAGGCGCAGGAGCTCGGCGAGGACCGCGAACGACGCCCCGGGCTGGGGTGGGCGTTGCTTCTGGGCGCCTTGCCCCTCGCCTGGCTCACGTGGCGGTTCGACCTGGTGCTCGACGACGCCTACATCTCGTTCCGCTACAGCAAGAACTTGGCGGACGGCCTGGGGCTGCGCTTCAACCCGGGGGCGGAGCCGCCGGTGGAGGGCTACTCCAACCTGCTCTGGGTGCTGTGGTGCACGCTGCCCGAGCTGGTCGGCATCGACACCACCGTCTGGGCGCGCGCGAGCCTGTTCGCGGCGGCGCTCGCGCTGCTGGCGGCGGTCCTCGGCTGCGCGCGGCGGCTCGGCGCCGGCCCGCTGGCGCTCGCGGCTACGGGGCTGTTCCTCGGCACCTTCCCCCCCACCGCGACCTGGGCCACCGGCGGGCTCGAGACCATGCCGTTCGCCCTGGCGCTCTTCCTGTGCTACGAGCGCCTGCTGGGAGACCCCGCGCGTCCGCGCGGCCTGCAGGCGGGCCTGGCGGGGCTCGCGGTGGCGCTGCTGCGCCCTGACGGCGCGGTGTGGGCCGGGATCGTCCTGGCCCTCGGGCTGCTCGCGGCCTGGCGCGGAGGCGGCGCTGCGGTCCTGCGCGCGACCCGCGTCGCGGCGGTGGTGCTGGTCGTCGGCGTGGCGCTGCACGTGGGCTGCCGCTACGCCTACTACGGCGACTATCTGCCCAACACCGCCCGCGCCAAGTCATCGCTGTCGGCGCTGACGCTGGAGCGCGGCGCCACCTACGCCGCGGCCTACCTCGCGCACTTCCCGACCTTCGCGGTGGCGCTGCTCGTGGGGCTCGCGGCGATCCGGCGCCGGGGAGCGCTGGTGCTGCACGCCTTGGTGCTGGTCGCTGCGGCCTTCGCCTACGCGGTGCTGGTCGGCGGCGACTTCCTGCCGATGGGTCGCTTCGTCTTCCCGGCGGTGCCCTTTGCGGCGCTGCTCTTCGCCGGTGGGCTGGCGGCCCTGGCGGGGCCTGGCGAGCGACGGCTGCGGCTCGCGGCGCCGCTCCTCGTCGGCCTCTTCGCCGTCTCGGCGCTGCCGGCATTTGGGCGCTACGCCCTGCCCGAGCGCGCCCGTGCCGCGCTCCACTACAACTGGAACTTCCCCGAGTACGTGCCCGAGCACGAGCTCCTCGACGGCGAGCGTCGCCGGGCCGAGCTGTGGGCGCACCTCGGGCGCGCGCTGCAGCAGCACACCAACCCGGGCGAGTCGCTGGTGCAGGAATCGGTCGGCGCCGTCGGGTACTACTGCGACCTCTTCCTCTTCGATCAATACGGCCTGGTCAACCGCGAGGTCGCGCTGCGGGAGGGCAGCGGCGCGCGCGTCTCGGCCGGGCATGACCGCTACGTGCGGCCTTCGTTCTTCGAGAAGGACGCGCCGACCTACATGAACGCCGACCTGATCGACGTGGGCCCCGACGGCAGGGAGCTGCGCCGCCGCCGGCCCGGGCCCTATGCCCGCGAGGTCATCCCGCTGCGCGAGGAGGACGGCTTCCCGCCGGGCAAGGGCCTGCTGCTGGCGCGCATGCGGCGCTGATCGCCGCGGCCTTCCGGCCCGATTCTGCGCGTGAGGTTGGGGGCCCTTCGGGCTAGTCTTCTTCAGGTGATGCAGGCGTTTCCGCTCCGCGCCGTTTGGGTCCTCCTCCTGCTCGTGTCGCCCGTTCTGCCGGGGACCGCGCGGGTGCAGGACGAGGAGGCGGTCGACGCCGCCATCCCCGAGGTCCAGGCCAGCATCGGCCGCGAGGAGGCCCAAACGCGGATCGGCGAGCTCCAGGCGGGCACCGATCTGGACGAGGCCGAGAGCACGCGGCTGGTGGAGCTCTACCGCCAGCTGATCCAGCGGCTCGACGCCGAGAAGAGCTACCAGGAGAGCGCCGAGACCTTCCGCACCGCGATCGACCTCGCCCCCGCCGAGACCGAGGAGCTGCGCGCCGAGCTCACCGCCCAGGAGCAGGCGGCACCCGCCGAGATGGAGCGCCCCGAGGGCGACTCCGAGGACCTCGAGCAGCTCCTGCTGCAGGCCCAGGCACAGCTCTCCACCACGCGCAACCAGCTCGCCGACTACGAGCGGCGCATCGCCGAGGAGGAGGCCCGTGCCGGGCGCCAGGCCGAGGTCGAGGCCGACGCGCGGGCGGCGCTCGACGAGATCGAGGTGCAGCTCGCCGGAGCGCCCGCCCCCGGGGCGGACGCGGCCGAGGCGGAGCGCGTCGAGCGCGCGCTGCTCCTGGCGCGCCAACGCGCGCGCACGGCCGAGATCGCGATGCTCGAGCAGGAGACCGTGTCGCGCCCGGCGCGCCTCGGACTGCTGCGCGTACGGCGCGACCTGCTGGCGCTCGACGTCGGTGGCAAGGAGCAGTCCGAGGCGCGGCTGGAGAGCTGGCTCGAAGCGCTGCGGCAGGAGGAGGCGGAGCGCGCGCGGCTCGAGGCCGAAAGGCTGCGCCGCGAGGCGCTCGGCAAGCACCCACTGCTGCAGGAGCAGGCGGGCGAGAGCGCCGAGCTGACGCTCGACATCGAGGAGCTGCTGCCGAAGATCGCCGCCGCGCGCGAGCGGCGCAAGTCGATCGAGGCGCAGCTGGTCGAGACGAACACCGACTTCGACCAGACCAAGCGCTCGCTCGAGCTCGGCATTACGCGCGCGTTGGGCACCGTGCTGCTAGAGCAGCGGCGCAACCTGCCGGACTCGCGCTCGTTCCGGCGCGCCGCGGCCGAGCGCTCGGGCGAGGTGGCCGACGCCCAGCTGCGGCTCTTCCTGCTGGAGCGCGAGCTCAAGGAGCCCACCGGCGAGCCCGCGGCGCAGCGCATGCTGGCCGAGGTCGACACCAGCGACCTGTCCGAGCAGGACCGTGCCGACCTGCGCACCGAGCTCGCGGCGCTGCTCGCGGCCAAGCGCGAGAACCGCAAGCTGCTGCAGGAAACCCTGCGCGACTACCTCGACGAGATCCGCGAGCTGGAGACTCAGGAGCGCGCGCTGGTCGAGCGCGCCGAGGAGCTCGGGGCGATCCTCGACGAGCGCCTGGTGTGGATCCCCGACGCGCCGCGCGTAGGGCGCGACACCTTCTCACGCCTGCGCGCCGATCTGGCCGTGCTGGTGTCGCCGGACCTGTGGGAGCAGGCCGTCGGCATCCTGAGCGCGGACCTCGCGCGCTTCGCCGGTCCGCACGCGCTGGTCGGCGTGGCCGTGCTGGCGCTGGTGCTGGCGCGGCGGCGGATGCGGGCGCGGCTCGAGGAGATCGCCACGCTCGTCGGCAAGGTGAAGACCGACACGATCGCGCTCACCCTAGAGGCGTTCGTCATCCACGTGCTGCGGACCGCGCCGCTGCCCGGCGCCGCGGCGTGGATCGGCTGGAGGCTCACCGCGGTGGGCCGCGCGCCCGACACGGTCAAGGCGCTGGGCGCCGGCCTCGCGGCGGCCTTCGGGCTGTACTTCGTGCTGCTCCTGCTGCGCACGATCTGCCGGCCGGACGGCATCGGCCGCGCGCACTTCCGCTGGACCGAGCACACCGGGCGGCTGGCGCGCAAGCAGCTGTTCTGGTTCCTGCCGGTCGCCGTGCCCGCGACCTTCATCACGACCTTCGCGCAGACGCAGCCGGACCGCATCATGCGGTACGGCCTCGGGCGGCTCGCGTTCCTCGTGCTGCTCGTGGCGGTGGCGGTGTTCGCGTTCTTCCTGCTGCGTCGCTCCAAGGGCCTGTTCGTCGGGCGCTCGATGGAGCGTGCGTCGACCTGGCTGCGGCGCTCGCGGCCGCTCTGGCTGCCGCTCGGCGTGCTGGTGCCGATCGCGCTCGCGGGCATGGCGGCGATGGGCTACTACTACGCCGCGCTGCAGCTGGAGTTCCGGCTCAACCAGACCGTCCTGATCATCCTCTCGACGGTGCTGCTGCACGCCTTCCTCCTGCGCTGGCTGATGGTGTCGCAGCGCAGGCTCGCGCTGCGGGTGGCCCTAGAGCGCCGGGCCGCACAGGCAAAGAAGAGCGCCGAGGACGATGACGCGCCCACCGTCGAGAGCACGGCCGAGGCGATCGAGGAGATCGACGTGGTCGAGATCCAGGGGCAGACCCAGGACCTCCTGCGGATCTCGCTCGGCCTGCTGTTCGTGGTGGCGCTTTGGTTCGCGTGGGTCGAGGTGCTCCCCGCCCTCGGCGTGCTCGACAACGTCGAGCTGTGGACCCACGAGGTGCTCGTCGACGGCGTGACCCAGGACGTGCCGGTGACGCTGGCCAACCTGGGGCTCGCGCTCCTGCTCGTGCTCGTCACGATCGCGGCGGCGCGCAACATGCCGGGCTTCCTCGAGATCGCGCTGTTGCAGCGCATGAAGCTCGAGCCCGGCGTGCGCTACGCGACGCGGACGCTGCTGCTCTACCTGATCGTCGCGGTCGGCGTCGTGCTGGCCTTCAACTCGATCGGCGTCGGTTGGTCGTCGGTTCAGTGGCTGCTGGCCGCGCTGACCGTCGGCCTCGGCTTCGGCCTGCAGGAGATCTTCGCCAACTTCGTGTCCGGGCTGATCCTGCTGCTCGAGCGCCCGATCCGCGTCGGCGACACGGTCACCGTGGGCGAGATCAGCGGCGTGGTCACCCGCATCCGGATGCGCGCGACGGCGATCACCGACTGGAGCCGGCGCGAGCTGCTGGTGCCCAACCGCAGCTTCATCACCGGCGAGCTGATCAACTGGAGCCTGTCGGATCCGATCCTGCGCCTCGAGTTCGTCGTCGGGCTCGCGTACGGCTCGGACACGACGCTGGCGCACCGCGTGATGCTCAAGGCCTGCCGCGAGCATCCGATGGTGCTCGAGCAACCCGAGGCCAACGTGTTCTTCGTCGGCTTCGGCGACAACTCGCTCAACTTCGAGGCCCGCGTCTTCGTCAACGAGCCCACGAACACCGGCCGCTCGCGCATCGTGCACGACCTGCACATGGCGATCGACCGCGCGTGCCGCGAGCACGACATCACGATCGCTTTCCCGCAGCGCGACCTGCACTTCAAGGCCTCCGAGGCGGTGCTGCGCGTCGCGCTCGAGCGGCCCGAGCCCGAGGCGACCTAGGCCGGGTCTTCGCGATCCGCCTCACGAACCGCGAAGGCTCGGACCGCGCCTAGCGCGGCAGGTAGAGGTGCACCGGGCGCGTCGCGCGGCCGGTGACGGGCCAGAAGCCGTCCTCGTCGCCGAGCACGTCCTCGACCTTGCGGTAGTACTGCCCCGCGCCGTAGTTGCGCACGAAGTACGGCGAGTCGAGGAGCAGCGCGCCGAAGCGTCGCGCGCGCAGCGCGGCGCGGATCTCCTCCTTCAGCGCCTCGCCGGGCGCCTTGTCCTCGGCGCGCACTACGTCGAGCAGCGCCATCAGGTGGACGTGCGGCGACTTGCCGGCCGCGGCCGCGAGGTAGCCGTGGGACGGGATGAACACCTCGCCTTCGATCGAGCGCAGGCGCTCGACCAGCCGGTCGCCGGCCTCGCGGTCGGCGGCGCGCGGCACCTGGGCGGAGGGGTCGTAGCGCAGGAGCGCGAGCTGGGCCAGCACGGCGACCGGGACGAGCAGCGCGGCGGTACGCGCGAGCCCGCTCCCGCCCCCCTCCGCACGCGCCGCACGCGCGACGTGCCCCGCCGCGAGGCCCGCGCCCAGCGCGAGCACCGCGAAGGCCGGGATGAGCACGTTGTCGTAGCCCCCCGGATGCAGCCGTGAAGACCACGACGCCCCCAGCGCGCCGGCGAAGAGCGCGCCGTAGAAGGCGAGCGGCGCGAACGAGCGCCGCCCCGCGAGCCCCGCCAGGAGCGCCAGCGCCAGCGCCGCCGCGACGGGGACGTGCCCCCCGAGGTCGTGCGTCCAGAAGTCCAGGCGGCCCTCCTCCGCCAGGGAGTGCCCGGCCGGCAGCGAGAAGACGTAGTACGAGAACCAGCCGTCGTGGCCCAGCTCAAAGGCCAGCCCGCCCAGCCCCGCGACCGCCGCCGCCACGGCCGCGAAGGCCGCCGAGCGCCGCCAGCGCGGCAGCGCTCCGAGCGCAAGCGCGGCCGCGAGCAGCACGCCGGTCTGCTTGGTCAGCACCGCGAGCCCGAGCAGCGCTCCCGCCGCCACGGCGGAACGCATCCCGGCGCCGAAGCGCAGCGCGTAGGCCCCGCCCAGCACCAGCAGTAGGAACAGCGAGTCTACGCGCACCAGGTCGAACCACGCGCCCGAGGCCCGGAAGGTCGCGGCGAAGACCCCCGCCGCGACGAGCCCCGCGTAGCGCGCGTGGGTCTCGCGGCGAACCCAGCGCTCCATCAGCGCGAAGACGCCCGCGACGGCGGCGATCGAAACCAGCCGCGGCGCGAGGAAGCCCGGCCCGAGCACGGCCGACAGCCCCGCCGACACGTAGAAGTAGAGCGGCGCGTAGAGGTACGGCACAAACTCGATCGACGGCGGCTCGTACAGCCGCCCGGTGCTGAGGATGCGCGCGACGTGGTCGACGCAGGCGCCCTCCATCCACTCGAGCTCGTAGGGATAGCGCGCCCGCAGCGCGGCGAGGACGAAGAAGAGCAGCGCGAACGCGGTCGCGGCCAGCGCGGCCAGCGCTTCAAGCGCGGTCCTCAAGCGGGTCGGCATGTCGGATCCTATCATCGCCCGCGGGGGCGACCTACGATGACGCGCTGCATGGAGCCGCGTCGGGATCTGCTTCGCCGGATGGCGCTTGGGTGGCTGCTTGCGCTGGCGGCGTGCGGCGGCGACGGCGCGGCCCCCGGCGGTCCGCGGCGCGTCGCGAGCGACCTCGCCGACGCGCTCGTCGCGGCGGAGGTGCGCGCGGGCGAGGCGCCCGCGCTCGCGCTGGGCGAGCTCGAATCGGACGCCGTCCGCCCGGCCGTGCACCGCGTCGGGTCGGCCCGGGCGCTCGCGCTGCCCCCCGGGCTATGGCTCGACTTCCACCTGGCACCGCCGGCGGGCGCCGAGCTGCGCGCCGACGCGCTGCTTCCGCGCGGCGCGGCGGCGCTGGAGGTCGAGCTCGCGGCGGACGGCGAGGCGCCGCGGCGCGAGGCGCTGAGCCCGTCGAGCGACGGCGTGCGCCTCCTGCTTCCCGGCGCGCGCTACCTGCGCCTGTCGCTGCGCGTAGCGTCCGGCGCCGAGCCGCTCACGCTGGTCAACCCACGCATCGAAGGGCCGGCGGGCGAGGCGGCGGACGAGCCCCGCGACGCGCGGCCCGTGCCGGTGCTGCTCTACGACATCGACACCCTGCGCGCCGACCACCTCGGCTGCTACGGCGGCGAGGGCGGCCTCACCCCCCACCTCGACGCCTTCGCGCGCGACGCGGTGGTGTTCCGCGCCGCGCGCGCGAGCAGCTCGTGGACGCGGCCGGCGGTCGGCTCGCTCTTCACCGGCCGCTATCCGCCCGAGCACGGCGCGACCGACGGCCTCCAGGCGCTGCCGCCGGCGGCGGAGACCCTGGCCGAGCTGCTCGGCCGCGCGGGCTACCGCACCGGCGCGGTTGTGACCAACGCCAACGTCTCGCAGCGCTTCGGCTTCCAGCAGGGCTTCGCCTCGTTCGACTACCTGCGCGAGGACCTGTCCGACCCGCGCGTGCACCAGCCGGCGTCGCTGGTGCACGAGCGCGCGCTCGCGTTCCTGCGCGCGGGCCCCGCCGCGACGCCGGTCTTTCTCTACGTGCACCCGTGCGACCCCCACGGGCCGTACGCGCCGCCGGACGACGAGCGCGAGCGCTTCGCCGCTGGCGTCGCGGCGCCCGAGGTGGGGTCGTTCGAGAACCTGCGCGCGCTGAACCGCGGCGAGGTCGAGGTCACCGCGTCTTTGACCGACGACCTGCGCGCGCTGTACGCGGCCGAGGTGGCCTACACCGACGCCCAGTTCGGCGCGCTGGTCGCGGGGCTGCGCGAGCTGGGGCTCTACGACCGCATGCTGCTCGTCGTCACCGCCGACCACGGCGAGGAGTTCGGCGAGCACGGGCGCTTCGAGCACGGCAAGACGCTGTACGAGGAGCAGCTCCGCGTGCCGCTGATCGTCAAGCTCCCGGGCGCGCGCGCGGGCGGCACCGAGCGCGGGGTCGCGGAGCACGTCGACGTGCTTCCGACCGTCCTGGGCGAGCTGGGCCTCGCGCTGCCGCGGGGCGTCGCGGGCCGCGACCTCTTCGGCCCGGGAGCGGAGCGCGAGCGGACGCAGCTCGCCTTCCTCGACCACGACGGGCACCGCGTGCGCAGCGTGGTGCGCGGCGACGACAAGCTGCTCCACACGCCCGACGAGGAGCCCGCCTGGCGGCTCTTCGACCTCGCCGCCGACCCGGGCGAGACGCGCGACCTCGCGGCCGAGCGGCCGGTGGCGGCGGGCTACCTGCGCGCCGCGCTGCGCGCGCGGATGGCGGCCCTGGCGCCGCCCGCGGCGGAGTCGGTCGAGCTCGACCCCGAGATGGAAGCGACGCTGCGCTCGCTCGGCTACTGAGCCGGCTCGGCGGCGGCGCCGGCCTCGCTCTCGCGCAGCTCGCGCCGCTGTCCCGGCAGCAGCAGGAACACGCCGCCGACCAGGCCGTAGGCCAGCATGCAGAGGCGGAAGGTCACGCTGATCGCCACGCCCAGGCCACCGTCGGCGCCGATCATCTCGAACAGCAGCTTGAAGACCGCCTCGCCCAGCCCCCAGCCGCCGGGCGCCAGCGGCAGAGCGCTGACGATCGTGCCGATCGGCACCATGACGAAATAGTCGACCACGCGCACGCCGGTGACCCCGAAGGCGGTGCCGAGCGCGACGAAGCCCAGGGTGACCAGCGCGTGGTTGCCCAGCGAGATCAGGAAGGCGAACGCCATCTCGCGCGGCTGGTCGCGGTAGGACAGGATCGCGTTGTCCAGCTCGCGCAGCTTGTCGCCCAGCGGCAGCCGCGCCAGGAGCGCATCGAAGCGCACGAGCCGCCGCAGCGGCCCGCTGATGTAGCAGGTGCCGCCGATCAGCCCCGCCGAGAGGAAGGCGACGACCGGCAGCCGCAGCTCGGCGAAGGAGTCGCCCGAGACCAGGATCACGACCATCGCCAGCGCGGCCAGGGCGAAGACGCCGATCAGCCGGTCGACCGCGACCGAGAGGAAGGCCTCGCCGCGCTTGCCCGGGTTCTCGTGGGCGACGATCACGCCCTTCACCACGTCGCCGCCGGTCAGGCCCGGAACGACCAGGTTGAAGAACATCCCGAGGAAGGTGAGCCGCCAGGCGCTGAGCCAGCTGGTCGCGCAGCCGAGCAGCGCCATCAGGCGCCACCAGCGGGTCACGGCGCAGGCCATCGCGAGGGTGAAGCAAATCAGCGCCTTGCCGAGCCCCGACGGGTCGAGCTTGCGGAAGGCGCGCGGCATGCTCGGGCGCCAGTCGAAGGCGCCGCCCAGGGCCTCGTCGTCGTCGCGGGTCACCCGGATCGTCGTGCCGAGCTCGGCCGACTCGCGCACGATCTCCGGCCAGCCGTCCTCCAGCTCCTGCTCCGGGTCGGGGCGGAAGAACACGGCCTCGCCGGTCCAGTCGCCTTCGATCTCGCCCTCGATCGAGAGCTCCTCCGCGTCGTCGCCCTCGCCGAAGCGGAACAGCAGCTGGTCCGACCACGGCAGCGTCTGGGCGACCAGCGCGAGCACGACCACGCCGAAGAGCACGCGCAGCACGCCTCCAAGGAGGCCCTTGCGCTTGGCGTCCTCCCCGCCCGCGGAGGGCGGCGGAGGCGCGACGCCGGCCGCGGGGGGGGCCGGCTCTTGGGTTTCGGGGGGGGCGGAGCTCACGGGCGCCTCGACGCCTCTGTATCGGACGCAGCAGCCCCCGTCCTTGCGCGGACCTCGGCATCCCACCAGGCGGTCCAGTCCTCCCAGCGCAGCGTGCGGAGGTCGGACCCGGAAACCTTTCCCAGCGTGCGGCACGCGGCGTGGGCGACCTGGCTGCGCGGGTCTCGTGTGTGCGCCACGATCCGGGTGAGCCAGGCGGCGCGGTACTCCCACTCCTCCGCGGGCGTCAGGGCCTCTTCGGGCCGCGGGATGCCGCGCTCGCCGATGCCCCGCAGGACGCTGGAGAGCACGATTTCGCTCTGGTCGGACAGCGCGCGGAGGCGCATGCCGGCGAGGCCGTTGTCGGAAAGCCGTGCCCCGGCCTCGATCGCGGCGGCGCGCACGAGCTCGCTCTCGTCCAGCAGCGCCTCGCCCAGGGCCAGCGCCGCGGCGCGGCGGCCGGCGGAGATGTGCAGCGTGCGCATCGGCGCGAGCGCGGGCTCGTCGAAGCCGGCGCGGCCGAGCAGCGCGCCGGTGGCCGCCAGGACTCGGCGGGCGCCGTCGCGGTCGAGGAGCAGGGCCTCGATCTCCTCACAGGTCTGCGCCAGCGGCTCGCCCGGGGCATCGCCGCCCTCGAGCAAGGGCCGGGTGTGGCGCACCAGGTCGGTGATCGGGCCGACCAGGTCGTCCGCCGTCGCCGGCACCGCGTCGACGGCGAGCTGCAGGGGCTCGGTCAGCCCCACGCGTCCGCCGAGGCGGCCGAGCTCGATCACGGCCCGCTCGCGCGCGAGCACGTAGCCGTCGTCGACGGCTAGCCAGCTCATCATCTCGAGCTGCAGGCTGAGCACCGCCGGGTCGTCCGCGTCGGCGTCGGCGAGCGCGCACAGGTTGTCGAGCGCGATCGTATCCGGATCGTCGATGGCACCGGGCTCTTTCGTAGCGAGGTCCAGGTCGCCCGAGAAGCTCTCCCCCAGCGCGTTGCGCAGGAGGAACTCAAGCTCGCGCATCGGCGCGCCGACGCGCTTCGCCGTGCCGTCGGGGTCGCGGACCTCGCGCAGGTTGTAGACGTTGGCCTCGGGGACCTGGCAGCCGCCGAGGGCGGCGCCGAGGAGGAGCAGGGGCGCGAGACCGGCCTTCATCGCCGAAGTGTAGACCGGCGGGCCCGGGGCACCAAGGAGAGGGGCGCCCTTCCCGCGGGAAGGACGCCCCGGGTCATGCGGGTCACGCGCGCGCAACGCGGGCCGTCGAAGCGGCCCGGCGACGCGCTACAGGCAGGTCTCGTTCGCCACGCCCGGGCTGCCGTTGTCGCCGCTCGTGAAGCCGATGTCGGCGGTCGTCGCGGCGCACCATTGGGAGCCGTCGTTGTTCGTCGTCGCGTCCTTCGAGGCCGCGTCGTCGAAGTTCATCGAGCTCCCGTTCGGGTCGGGGAAGGTGGCGCCGTTGTCGTACTGCACGAAGTCCTGCAGCGCGCCGCCGGCGTCGCGGAGGTAGACCGCGTCGGTCGAGTTGTTGAGCTGGAACCCGGTACCGGGACCGTACACGTAGTCCGGAACGAAGCCCGGAGCCGACGTGCGCGCGAAGGTCGCGTAGCCGCCCGTGGGGACGACGACGCTGGTCGCGATCACGTGCGACTCGCCGGTGCCGGCGAGGTTCTCGCCGATGGTCCAGCCCAGCATGTCGATGTCGGCGCCGGTGGTGTTGTAGACCTCGAAGAACTCGCCCTCGTCATCGGGGAGCGACGACGGGTTCTGGAGGATCTCGGTCACGATGATGTCGCCGATCTCGACCGGGCCGCTGCCGCACACCTCGTTCGCCACGCCGGGGCTGCCGACGTCGCCGCTGGTGTAGCCGGCGTCGGTGACGGTCGCCGTGCACCAGTTGCCCGGATCGTTGTTGGTGGTCTCGTCTTTCGAGGCCGCGTCGTCGAAGTTCATCGCCGAACCGTTGGGGTCCGGCCACAGCGGGCCGCCGTCCCACAGGACCTCGTCCTGCTTCGCGCCGGTCGCGTCGGTCAGCACCAGCTCGTCCGAGCCGTTGGAGAGCGCGATGTCGGAGCCGTACACGTAGTCCGGCGTGAAGCCGGGCGTGCCGGCGACCGCGAGCGTCGCGTAGCCGCCCGCGGGCACGAGGACGCTCGACGCGATCACGTGCGACTCACCGCCGAGGTCGGAGATGGTCCAGCCGATCATGTCGATGTCGGACACGGTCGTGTTGTAGACCTCGAAGTACTCGCCCTCGCTGTCGCCGAGCGCCGCGGGGTTCTGCATCACCTCGGTGATGATGACCGCGCCCTGCTCGCCCAGCGGCGTGTCCGGGCAGACCGGGTTGGCGCCGCCGGGGGTGCCGGTGTTGGCGCTGGCGGTGGTGTCGTACAGATCGGTGGCGTTCGCGCACCAGTTGGTGGGGTCGTCGTTCGCCGCGGCGTCGAGCGAGCCCGCGTCGAGGCTCGCCGACTGCCCTCCCACCAGCGGCCAGCCGCCGGGGTTGTTGTAGGCGATGCGGTCGACCAGCGCGCCGCCCTGGTCGCGGACGACGATCTCGTCGCCCTCGGGGGCGGTGCTGTTGGACAGGAAGAAGTCGGCCCACTGGTAGTCCAGCGTGATGCCGCCGTTGACCAGCGGGTCGGCGTTGGCGCCGAAGAGCGCATAGCCGCCGGCCGGGACCAGCACGCCGGCTCCGCCGGCGTCGATCTGGTGCAGGTCGAAGTCGTCGTCGCCGAGGAACCAGCCCTCGACGTCGATCGCCGAGCCGGTGGTGTTGTAGAGCTCCACCCACTCGCCGTCGCTGTCGTTGATGACGTTGGGGTCGCGCAGGAACTCGGTCACGATGATCTCGCCGCCCGCGGCGGTCGACATCGGAAGCGTCGTGACCTGCAGCGCCGCGGTGGTGGCGCCGGACGTCGACGGCCCGGCATCGGCCGCGTAGCCCTGCAGGAAGAACACCGAGCCCGGGGCCACCGGAGCGGCCAGCGGGAAGCTCGCCACGCCCGTGGCGTCGGTGACGCCGGCGACCGAGACGGTGATGAGGACGTCGAGCGTGCAGCCGGGCAGCCCGACGCCGTCGAGCGGGAACGCCGGCGCGATCGGGGTCACCCCGAAGCCGAGCAGCACGGGCGTGCTCGGCGCGCTGGCGATGTCGATCGAGTAGCCGGCGCCACCGACCGACGGGAAGCCGTTGCCGAAGATCTGGGCTTGGGTGCCCGACTCTCCGGTGCAACCGTTGCCGATGATGTCGAAGGGCACCTGCGCACCCGAGACGCCGCACAAGAGGAGAAGCGCCGCGGCACTGCCGACCGCCGGCGCGAACTTAGCTGCGAACATGTGGGACTCCCTCCTGAGTAGGAGCAGGAACATGGACCGCGGCGCGTCCTGCGACCGCGGGATCGACTCTGGCTGTGAGCCGATCGGTTGAGGGGACCCGGAGTCTAGGCAAGCGGGGTCCCAAGCTCGACCCGGAAACGAAGCAAGGGCGCCCCTCCGCGCAGGAGGGACGCCCTTGAAAAAACGCTAATCCGGAAGGGGCGCTACGGAGCGACCGTGCAGGTCTCGTTGGCGGCGCCGGGGCTACCGAGGTCGCCGGAGGTGTAGCCGGCGTCGGCCGCCGTGGCCTCGCACCAGTTGGCGCCGTCGTTGTTGGCGGTCGCGTCCTGGGTCGCGGCGGCGTCGAAGTTCATCGAGGCGCCGTTCGGGTCCGGGAAGGTCGCGCCGTTGTCCCACAGGATCTCGTCCTGCTTGGCGCCGCCCATGTCGGTGAGGACCAGCTCGTCGTCGCTGTTCGACAGGAACATGCCCGAGTAGACGAAGTCCGGGGTGAAGCCGGGCGTCATGCCGTTCGAGAAGGTGGCGTAGCCGCCCGCGGGGACGACGACGCTCGAGCTGACCACGAAGGAGTCGGAGCCCAGGTCGGACACGGTCCAGCCCATCATGTCGATGTCGCTGCCGGTCGTGTTGTAGACCTCGAAGTACTCGCCGTCGCCGTCACCCAGCGCGAAGGGGTTCTGCATCACCTCGGTGATGATGATGTCGCCCACCTCGCCGGACGGCGGGTCGTCTTCGCAGACCGGGTTGGCCGTGCCGGGGGTGCCGGTGTTGACGCCCGCGGTGGTGTCGTACAGGTCGGTGGTGTTCAGGCACCAGTTGGCCGGGTCGTCGTTGGACGCGGCGTCGAGCGAGCCCGGGTCGAGGCTCGCGGAGGCACCGCCGAGCAGCGGCCAGCCGTCCGGGTTGTTGTACGAGATGCGGTCGATGTCGAAGCCGACCGGGTCGAGCAGGCGGATCTCGTCGCCGAAGGCCGAGGTCGAGTTCGACAGGAAGTAGCCGGCCCACTGGTAGTCCAGCGTGATGCCGCCGTTGACGAGCGGATCGGCGTTGGCGCCGAGGACCGCGTAGCCGCCCGCGGGGACGAGCACGCCGGCGCCGCCGGCGTCGATCTGGTGCAGGTCGAAGTCGTCGTCGGCGAGCCAGTAGCCCTCGATGTCGACCGGCGTGACGCCGGGGTTGTAGATCTCAAGCCACTCGCCGTCGCTGTCGAAGATCGTGCTCGGGTCGCGGAGGAACTCGGTGATGACGAGCTCGCCGCCGGACGAGCTGCTGGCCGGGAGCGTGGTGTAGGAGAGCAGCTCGGTCGTCGCGCCGAGGGTGCTCGGGCCGGCGTCGGCCACGTAGCCCTGCAGCAGCACGTTCGCGCCCGGGACGGTCGGGGCCGGCGCCGGGAACACGGCGTCGCCGTTGCCGTCGGTCACGCCGGCGAGCGACGTGGTCGGCACGGTGTACAGGAAGCAGCCGGGGAGGCCCACGCCGTCCAGCGGGAAGCCGCCCGGGATCTCGGTCGCGCCGACGCCGAGCAGGACCGGAGCTCCGGCCGCGCCGCTCACGGTGATGGTGTAGCCGGGGCCCCCGACGGTCGGGAAGCCGTTGCCCGCGATCTCGGCGGTGGTGCCGGACTCGCCCGCGCAACCGGTGCCGGTGATGGTGTACGGACCGGGGCCACCCTGGGCGCTCGCGGCGCCGGCGGTGACGAGAAGCGCGGCCGCGGCCGCCGTCGAGCCAAACTTGGTCTCAAACATCTTGGGGTCTCCCTCCTGAGCAGGAGCGGGGTACGTGAGGGGATGCGGGCTGGAGATGCCCGCGGCGCTGGGTCGTTGGAACGTTGGGGGCCCAGCAGTCGACCGCGCAGGTTAGCAGCCCGCCGCCCAGGGCGCCCGGGATGGCGCCTGTTTTGGTTCATCTTGTCGCCCCTTTTATGCATTACGGCGCGGCTCCGGGGGTCCGGAGCCGCGCCGCGCCTGCGGGAGCGTCCTTGGGGGAATCGCCTAGTTCACCCGGCTTCTCACCGTCAGCGTGGCATCGAAGGTCCACCCGGTGGGCGCCGGTCCCGCCGGAGAGGCCCGGCGGACCGGCTTGGCCTCGAGGCGCGTGACCACGCCGCGGCGGTCGTGCTGCTCGAGCGCATCCGCGTACGCGAGCACCGCGCCCAACGGGAGCGGCCGGCGGCGGTCGCTCGGGCGCACGCGGTAGCGCTCGTCCTCGACGTGCTCCGCGGGTCGCGTCGTCGAGCGCAGGATGTCGATCGAGCCGAGCTCGATACCGTCGCGCTGTGCCAGCGATCGGCAGAGGAGCTCGACCTCCCCCGCCGTGCCCTCGGGCTGCGTCGGATCACCGCTGACCCGGAACGTCAGTCCGTCGGTGTAGACGCCGGTGCCCTCGGCGAGGGTGCTCGTGCCGGTCCGCTTCACATCGACGCACCACGGCTGCGCCTCGGCGGCGTCGACGGCTGCGTCCAGGGCGCGCGTCGCGTCCACCTCGTCGGGCGCGTGGTACGTCAGGTCGACCGTGACCTCGACCTGGCTCCAGGCGTTGGGCGGCGCCGGGAGCGCCTTGGCGGCGAGGCGGCGGATCACCAGCTGTGCGTGTTCGTCCTCGGAGTCGCGGAGCAGCGTGAGCACGCGATCGAGGGCATCGGCCGCCGACGGCGGGCTGTGCAGCGCCGGCCCAGCGGCGGGCTGCGTCGGCGCTGCCGCGTCGGCGCGTTCGTGGTTCGTGCCCTGCGTGGGCGAAGCCGTGCAGCTCGCGGCGCAGGCCGCGAGCAGGAGAGCGATGGTTCTCATGATGGGCTCCTTCGGGGGCCTCGGTGCGGCCACCCCTCGGGCCGCTCTCCGCCTGAGACGCGCACCCTCGCCCGATCCTTCCCGCGATTCGCGCCGCGTTCGGCGCTCAGCCCAGAAGCGCCAGCTCCTGCATGTCCGCGAGGATGCCGTTCTCGGCGATCGCCGCATAGGCCTCGGCGGCGCGGCGCGCGCCGAAGATCGGCGGCAGCTCGGGGCGCTCCTCGTCGGCGTCGAGCGCGCTCGTGCGTCCGGTGTCCCGCTGCTCCGCGGCCTCGGCGGTGCGGATCTCGTCGCGCGCACGGCGCGCCATCTGGTCGGCCTCGTTCGCAACGCGCCGGTCCTGTGGCGAAGGCTCGGCCGGCGCCAGCGCCGCGCGCCGCGCCTGCTCGGCGATGCGCAGCGTCTCCTCGGGCGTGCGCCCTTCGCGCAGCTGGATCGAGACCTCGCCGCCGACCGCGTACCGCACGCCGTCGGGACCGCGCTCGTAGGTGTACCGCGGGGCGCCGGTGAGCGAGCCGCCGGCGGCGGCGTGGGCCTGCTCGTGCTGGCGCACCTCGCGGTCGCGGCGGCGCAGCTCGGCGACCTCGGCGCGCTCCTCGTCGGTCAGCTCGCGCGGGTCGGCCGCCTCGCCGCTGTCTCGACGCTCGGACTCGTCGGCCAGGCCCGCCAGGGCCAGGCCGCGCTTCGAGAGCACCACCTGGTCGGCGGCGCCCTCGCGGGCCGCGGCCAGCGGGTCGTCGCCGGACGCCGGCTGGCGCTCGGGATCGTCCGTCGCCGTGGCCGGAACGGCGCGCGCCGACGGGAGGGTGGGAGGAGGCCCACCCGCAATCGGGAGGCGATCCAACATTCCACCTGCCCCTTTCGGACGCCGCCGGACGCGAAACGAAGCCGACCCGCCGCTTTTCGGCCCAGGTCCACAGCTTCGGGGCGGCCGCGGACCCTCCGGACTCGTCACTCAGCGAAATCGCCGGCTTACGCTAGATTGAGCGCGTCGCCCAACGACCCACAGAACGCGATGACACTTCCCCTCACTCTTCTCCCCGGTGTCCTTCTTCCGCTGGCACTGCCGCTCGCCGAAGAGGAGCTGGGCACATGGCCCTGGTGGCGTGGACCCGACCGCAACGGCATCTCCGCGGAGACCGGCTGGCTCGCCGAGGGCCAACCCGAGGCGCTCTGGCGCAAGGAGGTCGGCCTCGGCTATTCCTCGGTGACCGTCGGCGGCGGCCGGCTGTACACGATGGGCTACGACGAGGAGGCGGGCCTCGACCGCATCCTCTGCCTCGACGCGCGCTCGGGCGAGGAGCTCTGGAGCCACGCCTTCGAGGCCGAGATCTGGAACAAGATGCACGGCGGCGGGACGCTCTCGACGCCGTCGCTTGACGACACGCACCTCTTCGCGGTCAACCGCGAGGGGAACTTCTTCTGCATGAGCGCCGAATCCGGCGAGGTCTACTGGACCAAGAACTTCCACGAGGAGCTCTCGCTCGAGTACCCCACCTGGGGCTACGCCGCGTCGCCCTTCGTGCTCGACGATTCGGTCGTGCAGCACTTCGGCCGCGTGATCTCGATCGACAAGGGCACCGGTGACGTGCGTTGGGCCTCGAAGGACTACGGGCACGCCTACTCGACGCCCACGCTGTTCGAGCTGCCCTCCTCCGACCCGGAGGTTGGGCCGCGCACCTGCATGGCCGTGTTCGCCAGCCAGGGCCTGGCCGTCATCGACCTGACGAGCGGCGAGGAGCTGTACTTCCACGAGTGGAAGACGATGTACGACATCAACGCCGCGACGCCCGTGGTCGACGGCAACCGGGTGTTCATCTCGTCGGGCTTGAACCGTGGCTGCGCGCAGCTCCTCCTCGGCGAGGACGGCGTCGAGGTCCTGTGGGAGAGCAAGGTCATGCGCAACAAGATGAGCGGCTGCGTGCTGTACGAGGAGCACCTCTACGGCTTCGACGAGTCGATCTTCAAGTGCATCGACACCGACGGGAACGAGAAGTGGAAGCAGCGCGGGCTCGGCAACGGCGCCTTCCTGGTCGCCGGTGACCGGCTGGTGCTGGTCAGCTCCAAGGGCGAGCTCGTGGTGGCGGAGGCCAGCTCGGAGGGCTGGTCGGAGCTGTCGCGGACCAAGGTGCTGGACGGCGGGGTCTACTGGACCAGCCCGGTGCTGGTGGACGGTCTGATCTACGTCAGGAACAGCCTCGGGCAGCTGGTCTGCCTGGACCATCGGGCCGAAAGGCCTTGAGCAACCGGCCGGCTCGACCGAAGGTGCCCCGGGGCGCCGGAATCGCGCGAAGGCGGGATCCGGCGGCGTGCGGAAGACGAAGGCGAATCTAATGGTAGACGTCAACAAACTCGCCCTCACCGGGGCCGCCGCTGAGGAGCTGGCCGGCCGGGACTGGGACGTGGTGGTGCTCGGCGCCGGGCCGTCGGGGTGCTCCGCGGCCGCGCTCCTCGCCCAGGAGGGCTTGCGCGTGCTGCTCCTGGAGAAGGAGCCCCCGAGGCGCTACAGCGTCGGCGAGTCGCTGATCCCCTTCTGCTGGTACCCGCTGGAGCGACTCGGGCTGGTCGACCGCCTCGACGCCTCGGACTTCATCGTCCACAAGCACAGCGTCCAGTTCGTGGGCACGGGCGGCCAGCGCTCCAAGCCCTACTACTTCTTCCAGCACCGCGACCACCCCAGCTCCCGCACGTGGCAGGTGCACCGCGCGGAGTTCGACGCGCTGCTGCGCGAGAACGCGGTCGAGCGGGGTGTGAAGATCGTTCGCGGCACCGCGCGCTCGTTCCTGCGCGACGGCGGCGCCGTCCGCGGGCTCGCGGCCACCCTCGAGGACGGGACCGACGTGCAGATCCGCGCGCGCATGACGGTCGACGCCAGCGGGCGCGCGACCTTTGCGCAGCGCGAGAACGGCTGGAAGATCCCGGACAAGGACCTCCGCAAGGTCGCGATCTGGACCTACTTCGAGGGCGCCAAGCGCGACCCCGGGCTGGACGAGGGCGCGACCACGATCGCCTACCTGCCCGACAAGGGCTGGTTCTGGTATCTGCCGCTCGCGTGCGACGTCGTCAGCGTGGGCGTGGTCGCGGAACCCGAATACCTGTTCGGCGAGACGCGCGACATCGAGCAGATCTTCGAGCGCGAGGTCGGCGTCCAACCCTGGATCCAGGACCACCTTTCCACCGGCAAGCGCCTGCGTCCGTGCCAGGTCACGCGTGACTTCACCTACCGCTCGCGGCACTGCGCCGAGGACGGGCTGGTGCTCGTCGGCGACGCCTTCTCGTTCCTGGACCCCGTGTTCTCCTCGGGCGTCTTCCTGGGGCTGCACAGCGGCGTGCTGGCGGCCGACGCCGTGCGCGACGCCCTGGCGGCGGGCGACGTCACCGCGTCGCGCTTCACGGACTACGGGCGGAAGTTCTGCGAGGCGATCGAGGCGATGCGCCGCCTGGTCTTCGCCTTCTACGACACGGACTTCAACTTCGGGGAGTTCCTGAAGGTGCACCCCGAGTTCCGCAACGACGTGACCGACTGCCTGATCGGCGACCTGCACCGCGACTTCGACCCGCTGTTCGCGGCGATGGGCAAGCACGCCCGGATCCCGGACCCGCTGCCGCACGGGGCGCCCCGCACGTCGTCGGCGTCGACGCGCTCGGCCTGACTCAGCGGCGGCGCGCGCGGATCCAGGTCGCGAGCTGGTCCGGGCGGTCGTTGGTGAGCTGCAGGCGGATCCGTCCGTCGTCCATCTCGGTGACGGCCACCGGCAAGGCGCTCGCCGTCAGGTACCACCCCGGGGGCAGCACGACCGCGTTGGACGAGCGCCCGAAGGTGCGCGACCAGACCAGCTCGTCGGCGCTCAGGAGCCCGTAGCGTGCCGCGTCGGTGTAGGTCTCGGTGATCCGCAGGCGGGTCGACCCGCCCTCCTCGACCGCGGGGAAGCGGATGACGACCACCTGCGTCTCGGGCGTGGGCGGCGCGCCGAGCTCGATGCCCGCCGCGGCGATGGCCTCGCCGCGCAGCGTCTCGACGGCGAGCTCTTCGCCGGTGTCGAGGTTGAGCGCTTCGGGGTCGTCGACGCTGCTTCCCGGGCGCACGACGTTCAGGTACTGCCCCACGCCCGTCCGCACCTCGGTGTAGTCGTGGTAGAGGCGGAAGGCGTGCGTTTCGGGCTGGCGTAGGAAGTAGACGATATCGCGCGTGTTGGCAGCGGGCACCGCGAACGGGCCGCCGAGCTCGGGCGACGCCGGTGCGCGCGGCGGCGGCGGGCCCTGGATCAGGTGCTCGGGCGCGAGCTCGCGCGCCTCGCCCAGGACTCGCTCCAAACGCAGTCGCGCGCGGACACGCAGCGGCGCGGCCGCGGGGAAGTCGTTGAGGAAGCTGACCGCGATGCGGCCGTCGGCCTCCTCGAGCACCTGGGAGGGCACGTTGCAGCCCACGAGCTCGAAGCCCGCGGGCAGCACGACGCGGTTGCGCTTGATGCCGAGCGAGCGGTCGAAGATCAGCTCGCCGGCCTCCTCGGCGTAGGTGTAGCTAGCGGCGTCGCGGTAGGTCTTGTCGATGCGCAGCCGGCAGCCGCCTACCGTCGGAACGGGGCGCGGCAGCTCGACCTTCAGGAAGGTCCCCCCGTCGTCGCCTTCGACCTGCTCGACGGCGAGCTCGGCCCCCGAGGCGAGGTCGGTCACCGCGACGTCCGACACCTCCGCCCCGGTGCGGATCGGGTTCAGGTAGCTCGTCGCCCCGGCCTCGGTGGCGGTGACGTCGTAGACGATGCGGAAGAGCCCGGAGCCGGGCTCGCCGAGCTCGTAGCGGGTGTGAGACTGCTGGGCGGTGACCGGGCCGGCGAGGAGCGGGGAGAGGAGGAGGAGCGCCTTCATGCGCGCAGGCTAACCCATCCCGGGGCCCCCGCGTCTCCCGGCGCTTGCCGCGGGTGCGTGGCGGGCTAGAGTGCGCCCATGGCTCTCACCCACACCGTCCGCCTGTTCCTTCTGCTCGCGACCTTCCTATGCGCGTGTGCGACGCCGCCTCCGCCCGCGCCGGCGCTCGACGAGCCCTTCCGCGTGCTGCTCCTGGGCGACTCGATCTCGATGGGCTACACCGAGCCGGTCGGCGAGCTCCTGGCCGGCCGCGCGGTGGTGCAGCGCGCGCTCCGGCCGGACGGCGAGCGCGCGGAGAACTGCCAGGGCACGAACCACGGCGTCCAGCACCTCGCGCGCTGGCTGGCCCAGGACGGCGGCGGCTGGGACGTCGTGCACTTCAACTTCGGGCTGCACGACCTCAAGCGCGTGCAGCCGGACACGGGCAAGAACTCGGGCCTGCCGCGCGACCCGCACCAGGCTTCGCCGGAGCGCTACCGCGCGCAGCTGAGCGAGATCGTCGCGCGGCTGCAGGCGTCCGGCGCGCGGCTGGTGTTCGCGACGACGACGCCGGTCCCCTCGGCCCCGCTGCGGCCGCACCGCGCGCCGGCGGACGTGCTGCTCTACAACCAGATCGCGCGCGACGTGATGTCCGCGGCGGGCGTGCCGGTCAACGACCTCCACGGCTTCGTGATGGCGCGCCTGGACGAGATGCAGCGGCCGCGCGACGTGCACTTCTCGCGCGAGGGCTCGGGCGCCCTGGCCGCCGAGGTCGCCCGCGCCGTGCTGGAAGCCGCCGGGCTTCAGCCGTAGCCGGGACCGGCCCTACTTCTCGCCGATCGCGATCAGCTGCGTGCGCGTGCGGAAGAACAGCACGCCGCGCGACACCGCCGCGGTGGACATGCAGGTCTCGCCCAGGTCGTTGGTCGCGAGCACGTCGAGCGCGTCGACGTCGTCGCCGATGCGGATGACGTGGACCTCGCCCTCCTCGCTGGTGCAGTACAGCTTGCCGTCGGCCGCGACCGCCGAGCTGGTGAAGCCCTGCCCGCCGGCGCCCAGGCGCTCGCGGAAGACCTCTTCGCCGGTCCGCGCATCGTAGCAGCCGAGGATGCCCGCGTCGGAGCAGCAGTAGAGGCGCGCCCCGGCGACCACCGGCGTCTGCATGTAGTTGCCGCGCTTCGTCTTGCTCCAGGCCATGCGCGGGTCGTCCTTGGCCTCCATGGTCAGCGTGCCGGAGGCGCCGGCCGCGATGGCGAAGATCGGCGCGAGCTTGCCGTGGGCGTTGGTGATGTAGATCAGGTCGTGGGCGACCACCGGCGTCGGCACCGGGATGTCGCCGCCGCCCTCGAGCTTCCACAGCTCGGCGCCGGTCGCGAGGTCGTAGCCCCCGATGTGCTTGTAGCCGTTGCAGATCACCTGGGCGCGCCCCGGCCGCACGTCGACCGTCGGCGTGCCCCAGGTCGGGACCTCGTCGCGCGCGGTGCGCCACAGCTCACGGCCGTTCGTGGCGTCGAGCGCCGCCACGAACGACTCGCCGTTCACGTCGCACTGCACCAGCACCTTGCCGTCGTGCAGCACCGGCGAGCTCGCGAAGCCCCACTGCACCTTGGCGGCGAGGAAGTAGCCGGAGTCCAGCACGCCGAAGTTCTTGTTCCATAGGAGCTCGCCGTCGGTCGAGTAGCAGTAGAGCCCCTCGCTGCCGAAGAACGCGACGACGCGCTCGCCGTCGGTGGCCGGCGAGCTCGCCGCATGGCTGCCCTTCGGATGCCGCAGCACCGCGGGCACGCCCTCGTACGCGGTGCGCGTCCACAGCACGCGCCCGTCGTTGCGGTCGATGCACAGGAGCTGCATGCGGTGCGAGCCCTCGTCCTTGACCGGGAAGATGTTGCCGTACAGGCCGACCTTCAGCTCGGCGTCGCCCTCCCCCACGGCGGTCGTGACGTAGACGCGGTCGCCCCACACCACGGGCGAGGAGTGCGACAGGCCGGCGACCGGGCGCGACCAGAGCACGTTCTCGCCGGTCTCGACGTCCCAGGTGACCGGCGTCGACCAGCCCTCCTGCAGCCCGCCGCCGCCTGCGCCGTGGAACGACGGCCAGTTGCCGGCGAGGTCTGCGGCCCGGAGCTCGTCGACGCTCGCGGGGACCGGCGCGCCCAGCCGGCGACCGCCTTCGGGGTCGACCTCGGCCTCGGCCTCGACCTCCTCTTCGAGCGGCACGACGTAGCCGTACATGTGCCCGCCGTACCCGTCGCCCTGCCAAAGCCCGGCGTAGCGGTCGCCGTAGAACGCGACGCGCGCGCTGTAGGTGCCCAGCGTGGGCACCGCGAGGTCGGTCACGGTGAAGACCGGCGTGTCGCCGGCCCACTCCACGTCGATCACCAGCTCGACCTCGATCGGCGGGTCGGCGTAGCCGATCTCGGCGACGATCTCCCACTCGCTGCCGGCCAGCTTGGAGATCTCGCGCAGGACGTAGGTGTCCTCGCGCGGCGCCTCGCCCTTCGGCGCGCCGTCGAGCGTGAACGAGCCCACCAGGCTCACGCCGCTCATGCGCTCTTCGAAGCGGGCTTCGAGCTCTTCGAGGTCGAGCTCGCCCCGATCCTGGGGATGCGCGAAGGCGCTGGTTGCGGCGAACAGGGAGGCGAGCGTGAGGAGCGTCGATCGTGCGTTCATACGTGGACCCGAGGAGTTGGGGAACGCCGCGGATTGTAGCGCGCTAGTCGTTGCGGAGCGCCGCCGTCACGCCGCCGCGGGTGGCGAGGAGCGTCGCGAGCCACGCCCACAAGAGCCCGACCGCGGCGATCGCTCCGACGAAGGCCAGGATCGTCGCGAGCGGCGTGCCTCCCTGCTGGGTCCCGCGCAGCGGCAGGACCGCGGCGAGGGCCGGGAGCGTGCCGCAGACGAGGCCCAGCGCCAGCAGCAGCCCGTGCTCGCTCAGGACCAGCCAGCGCACCGCGCGCGGCGCGAAGCCCAGGGCGCGGAGCGCGGCGAGCTCCGCGCGGCGCTCCAGCGCGTTGCGCAGCACGACGACGGCGAGCCCGGCGCTCCCGAGCAGCAGCCCTAGGCCTCCCAGCACCTGGAAGATCGCGAGGTACGTGTTCTGTACGGCGTGGAACGCCTCCAGCCGTTCGGCGGTCGGAGTGAGCTCGAGCCCCACATCCCGCAGGCCGCGGCCGAGCGCCTGCGCGACGTCGTCGGCGCGCTCGGCGGGCGCGTCCACGAGGAACAGCCGCTGCCCGCTCTCCGACGGAAAGCGCCGCTTCAGCGCGTCCTCGGCCACCAAGAGGTCGCCCTGCAGGATCGAGTCTGCCAGGGTCGCGACGATCTGCACCTCGAAGCGGGCGCCGCGCTCGTCGACGTAGTCCAGCGTCTCGCCGAGGCCCTTCTTCATCGTCCACTGCACGCTGGCCTGGTCGCCGATGGCCGGGATGGGGCCGCCTAGGTCGGCGTCCAGCAGCGACCAGGGGCTGGCGAGCTCGTCCGCTCCGGGCAGCTCGTCGACGCGCGCGAACGAGAACGCGCCCCGCTCGGCCAGCTTGGCGGGCGCGACGCCGACCAGGCGCGGGCGCGCGGGCGAGCCCAGGTTGAGGCAGCTCGCGTCGTCGCCGTCGCGCACGCGCAGGCCGACGATCGAGACGCCTTCGAGGTCCTCGTCGTCGAGCGCGAACGCGTCGCGTCCGTCGGGCGTGTTCAGGTCGTGCAGCACGGCCAGGGTCGAGCTGCCGAAGAAGCGGAAGCCGCCCGTGCCCGCGCCGCGCTCGGCGGCGTCGCGGACCGGAGTGAGTCGGTTGGCCTGCACCGCGACGACCAGGAAGACGCCGGCGGCGAGGAGCGCCACCGTGGCCAGGCTGCGGCCCGGCCTGCGCACGGCGTTGCGGGCGCCGAGGCCGGCGACCGAGCGGCTGCCTTCGGCGGCGGGACGCGCGAGGCGCGCGAGCAGCGCGCGCGTTGCGGCGAGCGCGCCGATCAGGAACAGGGCTCCGGCGCCGAAGAAGCTCCCCGCGGCTGCCGGGCCGCCCGACGGGTCGGTCGTCAGGAGCAGCAGCGCTCCGCCCGCGGCCGCCGCCAGCGCGATGATCGCCGCCCTGAGGCCGCGCGCGGCGCGGCCGGCCTCCGCGGTGCGCTGCGGCCCCTGCACGCCGCCGCTTGTCGCCAGCAGCTCGGGCGTGGTGCGCCGCAGCGTGCCCCGCAGGGTCCACACGATCGCGAGGAGCGCGGTCGCGACGGTCGCCGCCACGCCGACCGCCAGCGTCGCCGGGCGCGCGTGGTAGGCGATCTCGGCCGAGCCCACGGCGCCGCTCCAAAGGCCGCCGAGCCCGCGTAGCACGGCGCGCGTGTAGAGCGTGCCCAGGAGCGCTCCGGCGCCGGCGCCGACGAGCGCGAGCACCGCCGCCTCACGCAGGAAGAGCCCGCGCACGCGCGTCGGCGCGAGGCCGACGGCGTAGAGCGTTCCGATCTCCGCCGCGCGCTGCTCGACCCCGAAGGCGAAGAGCAGCGCCGTCAGCAGCACCGCCGCGGCGATCAGGAAGAAGCTGAGGCCGAGGAAGAGGCTCCCGAAGTCGACCGACGGCGCGCTCGCGGCGAGCGCGGGGCCGCGCACGTCCTGGAAGAACAGCCCGACCGAGGCGGGGTCGAGCCGCCCGCGCAGCAGCGCGCCGGCCGAGGTGGAGCCGGACTCGGTCCGCACCGCCGTCAGCGAGCCGAAGCGGCTCGACCACAGCTCGCGCGCGGTGCTCAGCGAGACGAAGGCCTTGGGCGTGCCGCGGTGGTCGTCCCAGTAGAGCTCGTCCTTGTCGCGGATGCGGTCCAGGTCGACGAACACGCCCGGTTCCCACTCGCGGCAGTGGTCGGCGTCGGCCAGGCCCGGGAAGCGCGGCATCAGCGCGGGGTCGTCGGCCACGCCGGCGATCGGCACGATGCCGCGGACCGTGAGCTCGTGCGACTCCTCGACCATCTCCTGGTCGGGGCCGACGACGAAGTAGTGCAGCGTGACGCGGTCGCCGACCGAGGCGGCGAGGTCGTCGGCGCACCACTCGTTCAGCAAGATGCCGTCCGCCGCCGGATCGGCCGGCAGGACCGCATCCCAGCCCGCGAAGGCGTCCGCGGGCGGCGGGCCCCCGCCGGGTGTGCCGACGCCGGCGACCATCGAGTACGGGGTGGAGCGCTCGCCCAGCTCGATCGCGTTGACGAAGTAGGTGAGCACGCCGAGCAGCGGTTCGGCGGCGCCCGCGAGCGCCGCGTCGACCGGAGCGTCGAGGAAGACGCGGTCGCTGAGGAGCTCGCGGGCCTCCCCGCGGCCCTCGGGCGTGTGCTCGGCCAGCTGCGCGTCAGCCAGCGTCCAGCGCTCGCCCAAGGCGCGGTCGGCGCGCTCGGCCAGGGCGGCGGTGTCCTCGCCGCCGGCGCCGGTCAGGAGCAGGTTGGCGCGGCCCTCGAGCTCGACCTCGCGCTGCAGCACGTCCAGGGAGAGGAACGCGCTGTAGGGCGGGATCTGCGCCGCGCGCAGGCCGAAGCTCCCCAGCTCCTCGTCGGAGAGGACCGCCGCGACCTTCACGCGCACGCCGAGCGAGGTGTCGTCGGTGGTCGCCATGACGACGTCGCGCGGCAGGGCGCTGGGCTGCTCGACCCGCAGCAGCAGGTCGGCTCCGGGGACGAGGTCGAGCTGGCGCGCCAGGCGCTCGTTCACCAGGGCCTCGCCGCGCTCGGGCGGTGTGTGGCCGGTCGGAGTCGGCGCCAGCCGGAAGAAGCGCTCGTCGACGCCCAGCACCTGCACGCCGTTGGCGCGCCGCGCTCCGCCGTCGACCGAGGCGATGCCGGCGAGCTGCAGCACCGGTGCGATCTCCGCCTCGGGCAGGTCCGTGGCGAGGGCGTCGCCCAGCGCGGTGGTGAAGAAGCGGTCGTGCGCGATCAGCGCGGCGTCGACGCCGCCGAGCCTGAGGAGCGCCTGGGCGCGGAGGCTGGCCCGCACCGAGTCCCCCACCAGGAGCGCCCCCACCAGCACGGTCGCCGCGACCGCGGCGCCGAGCACGACGCCGAGGTGGTTGCGCGCGTGGTGGCGCAGGCTGCGCAGGACGAAGAGCCAGGTGCCCATCGCGACGAATCCCCTTGGCCTCAGGCCCGCGCGGCCTCGGGCGCCAGCCGCCCGTCGCGCAGGCGCAGCACGCGCCCCATGCGGGCCGCCAGGTCGGGCGAGTGGGTCACGGTGACGAGCGCGGTGCCCTCCTCGTTGTTCAGCTCGCAGAAGAGGTCCGCCAGGGCCTCGGCCGCGCGTCCGTCGAGCGAGCCGGTGGGCTCGTCCGCCAGCACCAGCCGCGGCCGGTGGATCAGCGCGCGCACCACGGCGACGCGCTGGCACTCGCCGCCCGAGAGCTGCCCCGGGCGGTGCGCCAGGCGCGGGCCGAGGCCGACCCGCTCTAGCAGCGTGCGGGCGCGCTTGAGCGCCGCGTCGCGCTCGGCGGCGGCGCGGCGGCGCCCGCGGGCCAGGGTGGGCACAAGCACGTTCTCGAGCGCCGAGCACTGCGGCAGCAGGTGGTGCGCCTGGAAGACCAGCCCGAGCTTCTCGTTGCGCAGCGCGGCCAGCGCGCGCGCGTCCTTCGCGGCCAGGTCCTCGCCCTCGAACAGCGCGCGGCCCGCGGTCGGGTGCTCCAGGCCGCCGAGCAGGTGGAGGAGCGTGGTTTTGCCCGAGCCCGAGGGCCCGACGATCGCGATCGACTCGCCCGCCTCGACGGCCAGATCGACGCCGTCGAGCACGGTGTGCTCCTCGCCGCCCTCGACGCGCGGGTAGCGGCGGACGACGCTCTCCAGGCTCGCGAGCACCGTGCTCGGGCTCAATGCTGACCGTCGTCCGCGGACGACTCGACGGGCGCCTTGGGCGGCGCCGGGCCGGGCTTGTAGAGGGTGACCATCATCCCGCCGCAGGCCGCCAGCGCGATGCCGACGAAGAACTGCCAGCGGATGCTGCCCCAACCTCCCGGCGGCGGGTGGACCGACAGCGCCACCACCGCGTTCACGATCGGCGCGCCGGCGAAGATGATCGACATGACGACCGCTGGCTGGCCCTTGGCGCCGAAGGCGAGCAGCACGCAGAAGGCCCCAACCGCCCCCACCGAGCCGGCCAGGAGCGACCACAGGATGCCCTTGGTCGGCATCGACCACGACGCACCGTTCGCCACCAGGAGCCCGACGGGCGCTAGCACAGCGATCAGCACGTAGGCGATTCCGACCCACAGGAACGCCTTGTAGCGCCCGTTGTCGGGGTCGCCCATCCCGACCTGGCCGGTGTGGAGGAAGAAGCCGTAGAGGCCCCAGCTCGCGACCGTCATCAGCGCGAAGAGGAGCCACATCTGTCCGGAGTCGCTTTGGGGCATGGATCAGTCGTCCTCTTGCAGGACCTCGGGGGGAGCCACCTCGACCAGCGCGGCCACCTCGGCCGGGATCGCGGTGGCGCGGAAGGCCTCGTCGCCGGGGCCCTTCTCGACATGGACGACCTTCAGGCGTCCGGTCGCGATCTCGACGCCCGGCCGGCGGAAGCGAAAGTCGTAGGAGAGCGACGCGCGTCCGCGCTCGCGCACGAGCGCGTGGACCTCGAACTCGTCGGGGTAGCGCAGCGGGTTCCGGTACCGGCAGTCGGCCTCGACCCGCACCCAGCCCTCCTGCACGTCGCTCGTGCCGGCCGGCGTGTGCAGGTACAGGCCCAGGCTGCGGAAGAAGGCGTGCTCGGTCTCCTCCATGTACCGGAAGAAGTTGGAGAAGTGCACGATGCCGGCCATGTCGGTCTCCGCGAACTGCACGCGGCGCTCGAGCTTGAAGTCGTAGGGCATCGTGCTCCTAGGCCTTGGCGGCCTGCGGCGCGATCATCCTACAGACCTCCCCGACCCCGCGCGCCATGTGCTCGTTGCCGAAGCGCGACAGCACGGCGGTGCGTCCCGCCTCGGCCAGGGCCGCGCGGCGCTCCTCGTCGGCGAGGAGGTCGCCGAGCGCGTCCGCGAGCGACTCCGGGTCGTCCGGCCGGCACAGCACGCCGCCGCCGGTGGCGTCGAGGACCTCGGGGAAAGCGCCGCTCTCGGGCTGCACCACCGGGACGCCTGAGGCCATCGCTTCGAGCAGGTAGAGCCCGAACGACTCGCCGTAGGTGGCGGGGACCGACAGGACGCTGAGCGAGCGCAGGAACGCGAGCTTCTCCGAGCGCTCGAGGTTGGGCAGCAGCTCGACGCGGTCGGTCGCACCGGCGGCCTCGATGCTGCGGCGTAGCTCGGCGATCAGCGCCTGGTCCTCGCGTAGCGCCACGCCCGCGATACGCAGGCGCGCGCCGGGCACGCGCTTCGACGCGAAGAGGCGCAGGAAGGCGTCGACCAGCGTGTGCACGCCCTTGTCGCGGCACATGCGCGCGAGGTAGCCGATGGTCGGCCGCTCGGGCGTCGCGGGCGGCGGCGCTTGGAAGTCGGCCAGGTCGATGCCGTTGAGCACCGGATGGACGCGCTCGGGCGGCAGCGCGAGCCGCTCGGACATCAGCTCGCCGTAGTGGCGGCTGACCGGGACGAACGCGTCCACCTCGCGCGCGCGCTCGCCCACCGCGTCCCAGGCCTGGGTGCGGTAGGGCTCCGACAGCGCGTCGAGGAACGGCGCCTCGCCCTGCAACGTGCACAGCACCGGGACGTCGAGCGCCTGTTTCAGGCGCCGCACGATGCCCAGCAGCATCGCGTTCGCCAGGATCACCACGTCGGGGCGCTCGAGCGAGCCGGTCCAGCCGACCAGCTTGTCGAGCTCGCGCGCCTGACGCCCCTCTTCGCCCCGCAGCATCGACAGCGTCATCGCGCCGAGCGCCGACGCGTCGGTCATGTTGCCCTGGCGCGAGGCCCAACGCAGCAGCCGCGAGCCGTCCAGCAGGTCCGCCACCGGCCGCGGCAGCAGCCGCGCGGGTGAGAAGACCTGCTGGAGGTACATGTTGATGCCGCCCATGTGGACCTCGGCGTCCGCCTCGGGCGCGGTGGGATCTTCGAGGTAGAGCGGCAGGTAGAGCGGCGCGATGATCGCGTCGTGCCCGAGCGCGCGCAGGCCGCCGGCGAGCGCGTTGTCGCGCAGGCAGCTGCCGCAGTAGAAGTGCCCCGTGCCCGGGGTCAGGAGGAGGATCCGCATCGGCCGGCGTGTGCTTGCGAGCTCTTGGGGGGAGGCGACGGACTGCTACGCGTAGCGCGCGGTGCGGTGCTCCTCGGCGAAGAAGTCGGGCAGCAACGTGTCGATGCGCATCAGGCCCTCGCGCGTGGCGCGGATGCGGTCCGGTTCTAGCGTCAGCAGGCCGGCGTCCACGTGGCGCTCGAGCGCCTCGCCGAAGCGCGACAGGACGTCGACGCCGAACTTGTCGCGGAAGTAGCCCGCGTCGAGCTCACCCAGCTTCATCTGGAGCACGAACTCGCGCACCAGGCGCTCCTCGTCGGTGAGCGGCAGCGCGCGCGAAACCGCCGTGCCGTTCGCCTCGACGCTGTTCAGGTAGGCCTCGAAGCTGGGCTCGTTCTGGAAGTGCACGCCGGCGAGGTGCGAGAAGGACGAGACGCCGACGCCCAGCATGTCGGCACCGTGCCACAAGGCGTCGCGGTAGAGGAACTCGATCCCGTCGAGGCACGCGGTGTAGGCGCTGCCCAGGCGGTAGCCGGCCGACTCCAGGCGGGCGAAGGCCTCCCCCGCCCAGCGGCGCTTGGTCGCCCAGTCGGCGACCGGGGCGACCTCGACCCCGCCGTCCTTCATGTTGCGGTAGATGGTCGTGTTGTACGGCACCTCCATCTGATAGATCGTGACGCTCTCGGGGCGGAGCTTTGCGGTCTCCTCGACGCAACGCGCCCAGTTGTCGTCGGTCTCGGCGACCATGCCGGCGATCAGGTCCAGGTTGATCGAGCGGAAGCCCGCGTCGCGCGCGAAGTCGAAGACGCGGTAGATCTCCTTGGCGCGGTGAGCGCGGTTGTTCAGCTCGAGGATCTCCGGGTCGAAGTTCTCGACCCCGATCGAGAGGCGCGTCACGCCGAGCTCATACAGCGCCTGGATCTTGGGCTGCTGCAGCGTGCCCGGCTCGCACTCGAAGGCGATCTCGCGCACGCCGTCCCAGGAGATGCGCTCGCGCAGGCCGGCGAAGAGCTCGCGCAGGTGCTTCTCCGACAGGTACGACGGGGTGCCGCCGCCGAAGTAGACGAAGTCGAGCTGCCGGCCGGCGAGGTAGGGCTGGCGCGCGTAGTGCGCGACCTCGTCCAGCACGCGGTCGACGTAGCGCCGGATGTCGCCGCTGGCCTTGTCGGTGTAGACCTTGAAGTAGCAGAAGTCGCAGCGCTTGCGACAGAAGGGCAGGTGGATGTAGAGGCCGAGCGGCGGGGGCTCGGCGGGCGCCTGCTGTGCGAGCACGGCCTCGACCGCGCCGCGCCGCTCGGGCGTCCACAGCGAGAAGGGCGGGTAGTTCGAGATGAAGTAGTTCCCGACCTTGGTCTTCTCGTCGGCCTCGGCCACCTAGCGCTCCTCGTCCTGCTTGGCCCCGAAGGCGTAGAGCCGTGCGTCGTTCGCCCCGACCAGGATCACCCCGTCGTGGACGGCGGGCGACGAGAAGATCGAGCGCCCGACGTCGTAGCTCCACAGCTCGTTGCCGTCGGCCAGGTCGAGCAGGTACAGCCGCCCGTCGCCGGAGCCGACCACGACCCGGTCGCCGCACACGACCGGCGAGGCGTCGACCTTGCGGCCGGTCTTGAACGACCACAGCGGCTCGCCGTCGGAGCGCTGCACGCAGTGCACGCGCTTGTCGCGGCCGCCGAAGACCACGCGGTCGCGCGTGATCGCCGGCGACGAGAAGAAGGGCCGGTCGCCGGGGTAGGACCACACGATCTCGCCCGCGTCGATGTCGACGCAGACGAACGCGTTGCCGTAGTGCCCGAAGTAGGCCCGGCCGTCGGCCAGCCCGGCGGACCCGGCGATGTAGCTCTCCTCGCCCAGCTGCAGCTTGGCGACCTGCTTGCCGCTCTCGGTCGACACCACGTGCATGCCCGCGTCGCAGCCGCCGAAGACCACGCGTCCGTCGAGGACGGCGGGCGTGCCGTTGATGTAGTTGTCCGTCTTGTAGCGCCACACCTCGGCCCCGGTCTTGGCGTCGAGGCAGTAGAGGTGCGTGTCGTAGCTCCCGACCAGGATCCACGACTCATCGCCGGGGCCGGGGGTCCAGTTGGCGCTGCCCAGCACGCGGTCGTCGGTCTCGAAGCGCCACAGCTCCTTGCCGTCCTTCGCGTCGAGCGCGTAGAGGAAGAAGTCCGAGGAGCCCGCGTACACCACCCCGTCGCGCACCAGCGGCGGGGCCTCGACGATGTCCTGGGTCGCGAACGACCACAGCGGCTCGCCGGTGGCGAAGTCGAGCGCGTGGATGCGGTAGTCGTCGGCGCCGAAGTACACCCGCCCCTCGGCCACGACCGGCGACGAGGTGATCGCACCGCCGGCCTCGAAGCTCCAGAGGAGCTCCGGCGCGTCGGGGATGCTCCCCTGCGCCGTCCCGATCAGGGCCGGGCTGCCGCGGTAGATGCTCCAGCCGGCGGCCGCTTCGGGAGCGGCGGTCTGCCGGGGCGCGGTGAGCAAGGGAAGGCCGGCGAGCCCTGCCGCCAGCGCGGTCGCGATGCTGAGGGAGGCGTCCATAGCCCCCATTCTGGGCCGCCGCGCCCGGCGGACCAGGGCCGACCGCCAGGCTTTACCGATCCTTGCGCGCCCGCGGCGCATCAGCCCCCCGCCCGGGCCACCAGGCCGAGGTAGCGCACCGTCGCGCGGTCGAGCCCCATCCGGAGCGCGTCCGCGACCAGCGCGTGCCCGATCGACACCTCGAGGATGCCGGGGATGGTCAGGAAGCGCGCCAGGTTGTCGAGGTTGAGGTCGTGCCCCGCGTTGACGCCCAGCCCGATGCGGGTGGCCTCGCGGGCGGTGCCCTCGTAGAGCTCCCACACGCTGGTCTCGCGCTCGGTCCCGAAGGCGCGCGCGTAGGGCTCGGTGTACAGCTCGATGCGGTCGACGCCCAGCTCTTGCGCGGCGTCGAGCTGGTCGAGGTCCGGGTCCATGAACAGGCTGACGCGGATGCCGGCCGCGCGCAGTCCGGGGACGAGGTCCGCCAGCCGCCGCGCGTCGTCGGTCGGCTCGCCGCGGTAGCGCAGCATCCAGCCGTGGTCGGAGGTCAGCTGGTCGGGCGCGTCGGGGACCAGCGTGCACTGGGTCGGCTCGTAGCGCAGGACGTTCTCGACGAAGTCGGGCGTGGGGTTGCCCTCGATGTTGAGCTCGACCGGCGAGGTCTCCTTCAGGTGCGCGACGTCCGACCACAGCGCGTGGCGCCCGTCGGGACGCGGGTGCAGCGTCAGGCCGTGGGCGCCCGCGGCGATGCACGTCTCGCTGGCCCAGGCGAGCGAGGGCTGGTCGATGCCGCGCGAATTGCGCAGCAGGCAGACCTTGTTCAGGTTGACGCTGAGCTTGGTAATGGGAGCCTCCGGGGCGAGCCAGATCCTAGTCCGCGGCTCCCCCCAAGGACAGATCGGGCGCCGGCAGGACGTCCGCGCAGGCGCCCTCGTACAGCGCGCGCAGCTCGGCCTCGCCGACCTCGCGCGGGTTGAAGCGGGCGGTCCACTGCTCGCTGGCCTCGCGGGCGAGCTCCGTCGCCGCGTCCGCCGGCACGCCGCAGGCGGCAAACGAGTGCGGGAGCCCCGCGGCGTCGAGCAGGCCCTCGAGGTGACGGGCGAGGGCCTCCCCGGGGGCGGCTCCGGCCGGGTCCACACCGGCGGCGAGCAGCAGCTCGGCGTAGCGCTCGGCGGCGCCGGCGTCGGCCCCGTTGAAGCGCACGACGTGCGGCAGCGCCATTCCGACCGCCTGCCCGTGAACCACGCCGAAGTGCGCGGTCAGCGGGTTGGCCATCGAGTGCGCGGCGCCCAGCATGCTGTTCTCGATCGCGAGGCCCGCGTAGGCCGCGGCGAGGAGCATCGCGCCGCGCGCCTCGAGGTCGTTCGGCGCGGCGAGCACGCGCGGCAGCGCACCGCTCGCCAGGCGGAAGGCCTCGCGCGAGAAGAGGTCCGAGATCGGGGTGCGCGCGCGGGTCACGGCGCTCTCGACGGCGTGTCCCAGCGCGTCGAGCCCGGTGCAGGCGGCGACGTACGGCGGCAGCGTGGTGGTCAGGACCGGGTCGAGCAGCGCCACCCGCGGCGCGGCCTGCACGTCGCCGCAGGCCATCTTCTGGTGCGTCTCGGCGTCGGCGATCAGCGCGAAGGACTGGGTCTCGGTGCCGGTGCCGGCGGTGGTCGGGACCGCGACGAGCGGCAGCAGCGGCCGCGCGGCCTTGTTGCGGCCGCGGTAGTCCTCCATGCTGCCGCCGTTCGTGAGCAGGAAGTTGGCGCCCTTGGCGACGTCGATGGCGCTTCCCCCGCCGAACCCGACCAGCACGCTCGACTCGGCCTCGCGCGCGGCGGCGACGCAGGCCTCGACGTCCTCGGTCGTCGGGTTCTCGCGCACGCCGTCGAAGCGCGCGCAGGCCAGGCCCGCGGCCGTGAGCAGCGCCTCGGCGCGCTCGACGTGGCCGGCGGCGACGACGCCCGGGTCGGTGACGACCAGCGCCCGCTGCGGCTGGCCGCGGACCAGCTCGGCGGTCAGCTCGCCGAGCCGCTCTACGGTCCCGACGCCCTGCACGAGCCGGGTGCGGCAGGCGAAGTCGAACGCGCTCACGCGGGCTACCAATCCGCGGCGCGCTGGATCGCGCGGCGCTCCCAGAGCGTCTCGAACAGGTTGCCCTCGTGGGGCTGATCCCACTCGACGCGCGAGGTTGGAATCGGCCCGAGGTTCAGCCGCTCGACGTCGGTCGAGGCCAGGAGCTCGGCGGTGAGCTTCGGCTCGCGCGTGATCGCCGTCACGACCAGGCTCGGGCCCATGCTGGCGGCCATGCGCTCGTGCGGGACCTCGACGACGCTGGTGAAGGGGAACAGGAGCTCGGTGCGCGCCAGCGGAGCCTCGAGGTCGTCGCAGCGCACCACGGTGGGCAACAGGTAGCTGCCGCCGAAGGCCGTGACCGCGCGCTCCACGCCCTCGCCGCGCACGTGCGCCGTGACGTCGACCGCCGTGCCGGCCTTCACAGCGGACGCGATCGTCGCGTCGCAGAACTCGGCCATCTTGGGGTTGGCAAAGGCGGAGAGGCGCGCGCCTTCGCTCGCCGGGGGCTGCGGCGCGACCTCGGCCAGGGCGCGCGCCAGGGCCTCGGCGATCTCGTCGCCGCGCGCCGGCACGAAGACGCTCGAGGCGTTGATGCAGCTGCGCCCGCCGTTGTCCGCGACCGAGGAGACCAGCACGTCGAGGTGCTCCTCCCAGCGGTCGAGCTCGTCCTCGCCCAGGAGCACCTTGCTGCGCCCGGGCCCGTGGATCTCGATGCGCGGGTCGGAGGCGTAGGTCGACGTGACGCGCTGGTCGCCGAAGAGCTGCGAGCGTCCGCAGCCGGCGAGGATGGTCGCGGCGCCCTCGTGGTCGGTCGGATAGAAGCCCAGGGCCTCGGGCGGACAGCCCGCCGCCAGGAACGCGCGCAGGATGCGCAGCGGCGTCCAGGGCTCCTCGCGGCCCGGCTTGAGCACCACCGGCGTCTTGAGCGCCAGCGACGGGATCCAGATCGAGTTCACGCCCGGCGAGTTGCTCGGCAGCACGACGCCGAGCGCGTCTGAGGTCGGGCCGTAGCTGACCGGCACGCCGCCCTGGGTGCCGACGCCGCGGTCGAGCACGTCGAGGTCGAGCCCGCGCGTCAGGCCGCGCAGCACGCCCTCCATGCCGGTGAGCGCGGTGTGGATCTTGCGCATGTTGGCGCGCACCAGCACGTGCGGCAGGCCGCTGGTGGCGCTGAGCGCCTCGACGTACTGCTCGGCGGTCTGGGTGTCGCCCTGGTCGTTCAGCGGGAGCTCGGCGTCGAGGAACAGCTCGCCGGCCTTGGCGCTGATCGCCAGCAACTCCTCGGTCGAGCGCTCGCGCAGCGCGCGGGCGGCGTCGCCCATGCGCCGCAGGTCGCGCTTGATCATGCCTGAGTTGGCCTGGCTGACGCGGGCGCGCGGGGCGCCGTCGGCGTAGCCGGCCACCTCCGTGACGTCGAGGCTCTCGTAGTCGCGGCCCAGGCGCAGCACGGGGATGTGCGGGAGGTCGGCCATCAGTAGACGCCCTCGACGATCTTGTCGGCCTCGGCCGAGAACGGGCGCACCTCCCCCACTCCGTCCCAGGCGTAGAGCTCGCAGGGGCGGCGGCGGATCGCCTCGTCGCGCTCGAGGAAGCGCGGCAGGAAGAGCTCTTTCGTCAGCGTGGTCAGCTCGACCCGGCCCCAGGCGTCGTAGTCGACCAGCTCGGTCGGGTTGTCGGGGTCGACGACCCGCAGCACGGCGCGCGGCTGCGGCGCGTAGTAGGTGATCGAGAAGCGATCCTCGGCCGTGAGCGGCTTGTGCGCGGCGAGGCCCATCAGCGTGTTGCCGTAGGTCGGCACAAAGCCGACCTGGCCCTCGAGCAGCTCCTCGACCAGGAAGCGCACCGTCTGCGGGGGCATCGCCGTGCCGCCGCAGAAGACGCCCTTCACGCCGGCCTCGGGCAGCGAGATGCGCTCGGCCAGCTCTTCGAGGAGCTTCGGCGTTGTGAACAGCACGTCGACGTCGCGGTTCTCGATCACGAGCACCGCCTGGTCGATGACGTGGCTCATGTAGGCCTTGGCCTGGTCGAACTGCTGGGTGCGGATCAGCTTCTTCACCCAGCGCGGGTCGAGGTCGACGAAGTAGCACGACGAGCCGCGGTGATGCGCCAGGTGCTCGATCGCGAGGCGCAGGCGCCGCGGGCCGGTCGGGCCGATCATCAGCCAGTAGCCGCCGCGCGGGAAGGCCTCGTCGTCGAGCGAGTCGCTGAACTCCTCGTAGTCGAGCTTGTAGTCGTCCCAGCCGATGCGCTGCTTCGGCAAGCCGGTGGTGCCGCCGGTCTCGAAGATCGTGAACGGGCGCCCGTGGTAGGCGGCGGGAATCCAGTCGGCGTGGGGCTCGAAGCGCAGCGCCTCGCCGTCGAACTCGGGGAAGCGGGCCAGGTCGGCGTAGCCCTGCACCTCGTCGAGCGGGCTCCAGCCCGCCCGCTCGGCCCAGCGCAGCCAGCGCGGCGTTCCGGTGTCGGGCGAGAAGTGCCAGCGCACGGTCTCGCGCACGTGGGCGTCCAGGGCCTCGGCCTCGCGGGCCTGTGCTGCGGCGTCGCTCATGCTTGGGGGGGGAAGAAGCGCTCGACGTGCTCCTCGGTCGGAGGCGGCGTGACCAGGCTGACCAGCACCATCGCCGCGGCCGAGGCCGCGAAGATGAGCGCTACGGGCATCAGGCCGAAGACCAGGTACTCACCCTCGGCCCCGGGGCCGGACTCCGGACGCGCGATCAGCCCATGATAGAAGAAGTAGGACCAGGTGCCGGCCGCCGCAAGTACCGAGGCGATGGCCCCGGCCTTGGTCGCGCGGCGCCAATAGACGGCGGCGAAGACCAGCGGGAACAGGCTCGCGAAGCCGCTGAAGCACCAGACCCCGAGGTCGAAGATGTTCGGCGGCGGGAACAGCGACAGGACGTACGTCACCGCCACGATGAACACGATGAAGCCGCGTCCGAGGAGCAGCTTCTGGCGGTCGTCGAAGCGATCCTTGCCGGCCAGGTGCAGCACGATGTCGTTGCTGAACATCGTCCCGAGGCAGACGAACTGCGAGTCGAGCGACGACATGATCGCCGCCAGGATGCCCGCCGTGAGGAGCCCGGTGATCAGCGGCTGCTTCAGCACGCTGCCGACCATCGCCGCCAGCACGGCGTTGGAGTTGCCCCCCGGGGCCTCGACCCCGATGCCCGCGGCCCAGATGCCGATCAGGATGCACGGCACCCACACGATCATGATGAAGACCGGGTGCGCCACCGTGGTGAGCCGGAAGGTCTTCGCGCTCCGCGCCGTGAGCCAGTGCTGGAACAGATGTGGGAACATCCCCACCGACAGCGGCACGAAGGCGTAGCTCAGGAACTGCCAGTGGCCGATCATCCCCTCGCGCGCCAGGTGCTGGGGCGAGTTCTCCAGGACCTTCTGGGCGGCCGCCTCGACCCCGCCGAGCTCGCGCGCGATCAGGAAGAAGGCCAGCACCCCCATCACCATGAACACCAGGGTCTGGAACGTGTTGGCCCAGGCCGCCGAGCGCACGCCGCCCTGGAAGACGTAGAACAGCACCACGCCGCAGACCACCAGCCCGGTGAGCCACGGCGGCACCGCTCCGACGAAGAGCATCTTGCCCTCGAGCACCGGGTGCGGCTGGCCGGAGAAGACGTCCGGGAACATCCCCACCGTGACGCCGCGCACGACCGAGCCGGCCCCGAGGATGCCGATCAGGAGGTACGGGACGACCAGCCCGACCAGGATCGGGAAGAGGATGTAGCCGAGCGCCGACGACTCGAAGCGGCTGCGGAAGAACTGGATCTGGGTGATGAAGTCGTAGCGCTTGCCGATCGCCCAGAGCCTGATGCCGATCAGGAAGAAGACCAGCGAGTGCACGATGCCCGAGGTCGACGCCATCAGGCCGTAGACCCCGATACCGAGGTCGTAGGCCTTGCCGGTCGAGCCGACCAGCGCGAAGGCCGTCATGGTCGTGCCGAACACGCTCATCAGCAGCATGAACGGCCCGATCGAGCGCGTGGCGACGAAGTAGTCCTTGCTCGTCCCGCGGAACGAGCGCCCGCTGAGCGCGCCCAGGGCCAAGAGCAGGCCCAGGTAGCCGGCCAGGACGTAGAGCGGCGCCAGGCTGGTGGTGGCGGCGGCGGCGATCATCGCGGATCGCCCTCCGCGCCGTCCTCGGCCCACTCCTCGAGGTGCGACGGCCACCCGACGCGGATCATCCACGCCCAGGCGCCCGCCGCGAGGACCGAGATCAGCGCATGGAAGGCCAGCCCGATCGGCACGAAGCCGAACACGAGCGTGCGGTCTCCCCACCACCAGAAGTCGTAGTGGAGGATCCCGAGCAGGAGGACGAAGCCCCAGGCGAGCCCGGCGCGGCTGGACATGGCGGTGGTGCTGCTACTGGTCGCCGGTCTCGGCGATGGCGAAGAGGTGGGTGTGGGACGCCACGTACAGCACCCCGTTGGCCGCGATCGGCGACGAGTAGATCGGCGAGGTCATGTCGACCTCGACGACGTCGTCCTTCGACAGCTCCTTGGCGGCGGGGAGGATCGTCAGATAGCCGTCCTCGTTGCCGACGTACACCTTGCCGTCGGCGACCAGCGGCGAGCCCCAGATGTGCGCCATCGTGTCGTGCACCCAGTGCTCCTCGCCGGTCTTCGCGTCCAGGCAGTAGACGAAGCCCGAGTAGTCGGCGGCGAACAGCATCCCGTCGTGGACCGCGAGCGTCGAGAGCGAGCGGCGGATCTTGCGGTACTGGAAGACCTCCTTGCCCTCGGCGTCGACGCACACCAGGTTGCCGATGCCTTCGCCGTGCTCGGGGTCCTGGCCGATGACGGCATAGACCAGTCCGTCGTGCGTGATCGGCGTGCCGAGCACCTCGCTCGGGCCGTTGCGGGTCGCGTACTTGATCGGCTTGCCGTCCTCGTCGGTGCGGTACTCCGGCGGGTTGCAGTCGAAGCGCCAGGCCTCGACCAGCACCGGGTAGCCGTCCTCGTCCTCGACCGGCTCGGTGCTGAAGGCGTACAGCACGCCGTCGGGGCCGCCGAAGATGCCGAGCTCGAGCCCGCCGGTGCTCAGGAAGGCCGGCGACGACCAGTTCGAGTGGAAGATGCGCTGGGAGAGGCCCGAGGCCTCCTCGGCGACCAGCTCACCGGTGTTCTTGTCGACCACGATCATCGACGGCGCGAAGGGCGCCGGCGTCTCGACGTGCCCGTAGTCGACGCCGTTGGACGTCGCGACCCACAGCTGGTCGCCGGCGATCAGGACCGAGCTCGACGTGATGTTGTGCGGGAACACGCCGCACTCGTCGATCATGTTGAAGGCCCAGAGGATGTCGGCGTCGGTGTCCTTGACCTCCATCGCGGGCTTGCCGCGCCCGGCCATGTACTGCCCCTCGTCCGTGAACGGGCCGTCGTTGCCGTTCGACATCCCGTGGACGTCGAGGCACATGACCTCGCAGAGGTTGGTCACGAGGTAGACCCGGTCGCCCTCCACCGACGGCGAGGAGCAGATGCCGAGGTACTCCCAGTCGCTGACCTTGCCGGTGCCCATCTTCGGGATGTTCAGCTGCCAGATCAGCTCGCCGGTCTCCTCGTCGAGGCAGTACACGCACGAGCGGTCACCCTCGAAGCGCTCGTCGCGGGGCACGTCGTTGTTGGTGCCCACGTACACGCGCCCGTCCGCGACGGTCGGGTTGCCGTAGCTCTGCGACCCGAGCTTCGCGATCCACTTCACGTTCTGCGTCGTGGTGGGGTCGATCTCGTCGGTCGCGCCGATGAAGTCGCCGGCGACGAAGTTGCCCGGCAGCCCCGAGACCTCCGTCGTCATGTTACGGCTCGCGTCGCGGCCCCACATGGGCCAGTCCTGGGCCGCGACGCTGGGCGACAGCGCGGCGACGCTGGGCGACAGCGCCGCGGCGAGCGCGGCGGCGGCGACATAGGGCGGAATGCGCAGGTGCTCAGTCATTGGGGGTCACCGATAGGTTGTCGACGTAGACGTGGAAGCGGCTCTGGGGGGCGAATCCGAAGAGACCGGGCGAGCCCGACCGGTGCGCGTCCTTGTGCTCGACCTCGATGTTCCAGGCCTCGGGTTCGGGCTCGCCGCGCTTCCAGGCCTTGGCCCGCACGACGCCGGAGCCGTCCTCGGCCAGGTCGACGCGGGTCTTGAGCGTGTACCACGTGCCGGGCCGGATCTTGAACGGCACGCTCTCCTTGATGCGCTCCATGTTGGAGCTGACCTCGATCTGCTGGTAGTTGCCCTTCAGCTGGATCAGGTAGCGCTGGTTCAGCACCCCGGCGGTCGACATCGAGCGGCGGTTGCCGTCGGTCATGACGTCGACCTGCACGGTGTAGTTCGACATGTCGGGGTGGCCGAAGAGCGACGTCGAGCGCTGGAACAGCGAGTTGTCGAGCGTCTTCGCCAGCACCTTCTGGCCGTCGAGCTCGCGCACCTCCCACTTCAGCTTGGCGCCGATCCAGTGCGAGGGCGGGTCGGCGTAGGCGACGCCCTCGTGTTTGGGGTGCGGCTTCAGCTCGGTGGTGTCGAAGTCGTAGGTCGGCGTGTGCGGGACGATGCGGATGCGGGTGCCGCTGGACAGCTCGCCGGCGGTGCCCTTAAGCACGCCCGTACCCGGCTGGGCGTCGTTCGGGACGTGCAGCACGCCCTCGACGTCCACGCGCACCCCGAGCGCGCCGGCGTCCCAGGCTACGTCGCGCTCGGAGCCGGCCTGATGCCCGTTTGCGTCCAACAGGCGGGCATCCATGGGGACCTTGTCGCCGGGCCGCAGCAGGATCTCGGCCGGCACGATCTGCAGCCGCGCGCCCTCGCCCGCCTCGCCGCGCGCGGTGCCGAAGGCGTTGCCGCCGGCGGCGACCGCGGCGCCGGCCGTGGGAGCGGAGCCGGGCTTGCCGAAGCAGTAGAGCTTCTCGGTCGTGTGCACGTAGACGCGGCCCCCCGCGATCGCCGGCGCGCCGAGGCACGAGCCGGCGAGCTCGGTCTGGCACACGATCTCCGGACCCTCGTCGGTCGGCCGCACGACGTGGAAGGTGCCGTTGTTCATCGGCACGTAGAGCTTGCCGTCGCCGTACACCGGCGAGGCGTGGATCTGGTCGGGCGCGAGCTTGACGTGCCACTTGGCCTCGCCGCTCGCAGCGTCCAGGCAATAGAGGTCGCCGGTCGCGACCGTCTGGTAGACGCGGTCTCCGACCAGCACCGGCGAGCTGGAGAACGCGACCAGGTCCGCGCGCCAGAACTCCGCCGAGGCGTCGAGCTGCGTCGGCCCGCGGCCGTCGGTCGCGGGCGGGTCGAGCGGCAGTGAGAACATGCGCCCGATGGTCGAGGTGTCGAGGTTCTCCTTGCCGTGGATCGCGATCAGCCGGTCGCCGTAGACGACTACGGCCGAGTTGACGCCGCCGATCGACACCTGGCAGCGCCAGCCCAGATCGCCGGTGCGCGCGTCGAGGCTGACGATGTTCCCGCAGCCGGTGCCGGCGTACAGCATCAGCCGCCCGCCGCGCTCGGCGAGCACCGGGTAGGAGAACGAGCTGTCCTTCGGCCCCACGCCCGGCGTCGCGGTCCAGACGACGTATCCAGTGTCCTTGTCGAACGCGAAGAAGCGATCTCGCGCCGGTCCCTGCGGGCCCCAGCTGGTCGAGATGAAGTGGACGATCACCTTGTCCTCGGCGATCAGCGGCGCGCCGATCCTGCCGTTGGGGAAGGTAAGCCGACCGAACTCGGACATCAGCGAGTGCTGCCAGCGCAGCTGGCCCTCGGGGCTGAAGCGCGACACCAGCCCGCCCGAGGTGAAGAGGAAGACGTCGCCGGTCTCGGGGTCCACCGTCGGCGCGCCGATGCTGTAGCGGTCGTAGATGACGTCCGACAGGAAGTCGCTGAAGCGATGCTCCCAGAGGCGCGTGCCGTCGGCCTCGTTGAGGCAGACCAGCACCTCCTGCAGGTCGGCGTTCTCGCCCTCGTACCCGAAGACGAAGACCCGGCCGTCGGCGATGGCGGGCGTGCCGCGACCGCGCAGGTCGTAGGTCCACAGCTCGGACTCGCCGCCGGCCTCGATGGTGTCGGGCAGGCCGGTCTCGGAGGAGGTCCCGTTTTGGAAGGGCCCGCGCCAGCTCAGCCAGCCATCGACCGCCTGGCTGGCGGAGGCGGGGGCGGAGAGGAGCGCGGCGCTGGCGAGGAGCGCGGGGGCTAGGAGCTGGGGTCGAGTCATGGTCTCGGGGCTCTCGGGGGAGCCGACCATTCTAGGTCCAGCGCCCCCGCGCCTGAAGTTCGGCTTCTGCTTGAGTCCTTCGCAGCCTCGCGCCGGCCGGATGCGGCCCCCGCGAAGGTGCTGGTTCGACCCCGGATACGGACCGCAGCCGGCCGGATTAGGCGTCGAAGCTCAGGGTTACGAGCAGCGTACGCGGCAGGCCGTTCTCGCCGATAAACGCGGTCGGATCGACCGGGCTCGGCTGGAAGGCGACCGGGATGTACTCCTCGTCGAAGGCGTTGCGCAGGGTGACCGTCAGCCCGAAGGCGCCGCGCTGCACGCCGGCGCGGAAGTCGGTCAGGCTGTAGCTCTCCTGCTCGAGGTTGCCGGCGTCGAAGTAGAAGTCGCCGACCACCGAGAGGTCGCCGCGGAGGAAGACCTCGGTGTCCTCGGCCACCTCGGCCGAGAAGAGCGCGCCGACGCTCCAGGTCGTCTCGGGCGCGTAGGGCAGCTCGTTGCCCGCGACGTCGCTGCCGAACGAGTCGACGAACTCGTCGAACTCGGTGTCGACGTAGCCGAAGCCGCCGTAGATCGACACGTTCTCGTGCACGTCGGCGGCGGCCTCTACCTCGACGCCGGTGCTGGTCGACTCGCCCACGTTCTGGACGTAGCCGCCGGCGGTCGCGTCGAACTGCGAGAGCTGCATGTCCTCCCAGTCGATGTGGAAGGCCGCGACGCCGAGGCGCACGTCGCCGTCGGCGAGCGTCGCCTTGGCGCCGATCTCGTAGGTCCAGCTGGTCTCGGTGTCGAACTCGGTCAGCCCCGCCGGCGCGGCGAGGTTGAAGCCACCGGCTTTGAAGCCGCGCGACGCGAGCGCGTAGACCTGCGAGCTCTCCGACGTCCGGTACGCCGCGCTGACGTGCGGCAGGAGCTCGCTGTAGGTCTCGTCCTCCTCCGAGCGGTTGTCCACCGCCGTGAACCCTCCGACGACGAACGTGTTGCGGAGGTCGGCATCCTTCGACTCGGTGTCGAAGCGCAGTCCCAGCGTCAGGTCGAGGTCCTCGTCGTGCGTCACCGTCGTCTGCCCGAAGACGCCGACCGCCAGGTCCTCGAAGTCGCCGCTGTCGGTGTTCACACCGGCGGCGCCGGGGGGGAAGAAGATCCCCTCGCCGCCGGGGCGGAAGTCGTTGGCGGCCGAGCGCTCGGAGTCGGAGACGAAGCCGCTGATGCCCGCGAGCCAGCGCATGTCGGTGTCCTCGCCCAGCTCGACCGGGCTGTCCTCGGCCGACTGCAGGCGCAGCTCCTGGTAGAAGTAGTCCTGCGACTCCTCGGTCAGGCGCCGCACGCCGTCGATCGGCGAGAAGTCGAAGTCCGAGGTCTCGCGCACCTCCCACGCCTGGAACGCGCTGATCGAGACGAAGTCGGTCGAGTCGCCGTAGCGCGTCCAGGTCAGCGACGGCGCGATGACGTCGCGCTCGACCACGCCTTCGAAGTCCTGGTTGATGCGGAACGGGTCATCCTCGAGCGCATTGATGTCCGACAGGATGAAGCCGCCGTCGCGCGAGCGCTCGCCGAAGACCGACAGGCGCACCTCCGAGTCGTCGTCGGGAGCGAACAAGAGCTGCCCGCGCCCGAAGAACGAGTCGCGGTCGTTCACGTCGTTGCCGCTGAAGTTGTTGCGCGTGTAGCCGTCGCGCTCGGAGTGCACGCCCTCGAACGAGAAGCCGGTGCCCTTGTCGTCGACCGGTCCCGACACGTAGAGCCCGTAGTCGCGTCGGTCATAGTTGCCGAAGGTGGCGCGCGCGCCGTACTCCAGCTCGGGACCGGGTGCGCGCGTCACGACCTGCATCACCCCGCCGAGCGCGTTGCGCCCGTACAGCGTGCCCTGTGGGCCGCGCAGGAACTCGACCCGCTCGACGCCGATCAGCGGGAGGTTGAGGCCGCCCGAGCCGAACTGCGGGACGCCGTCGATGTACGTGATCACCGACGGGTCGCCCTGGCCGGAGCCGACCCCGCGCACGTACGGGAAGCTCAGCCGGCGCGCCGAGAACTCGGTGATGTTGACGTTGGGCACCGAGCCGGCGGCTTCGCGCAGCGTCTCCCAGCCCGCGGTCTCGAGGTCCTCGGAGTCGATGACCGAAACGCTGCCCGGGACGTCTTCAACGCTCTCGCGCCACTTGCGCGCCGTGACCAGCGTCTCCCCCACCGGAGCTTCCTCGCCGCGCTCGGGCGGATCGGAGGCCGCCGTGTCCTGCGCGGAAGCGGCGACGGCGAGCAGTGGGAGGGCGAGCGAGGACAGGACGCGGGGAGGATTGGGGTGCAACACGCGCGGGACTCTAGCGGCTGCCCGGAGACCGCACAACCGCTTGCGCTTCTCGTACCGCCGGCGCTCTCTCAGCCGTCGCCGAAGCAGTAGAGGGCCTGCTCGGTGCGCAGGAACACGCGCCCGCGCGACAGCGCCGGAGTCGTGTAGCAGCGCTCGTCGAGCTCGGTGGTCGAGGTCGGCTCGAACGAGCCGCCGGCGGGCAGCACGGTCACGATTCCCGACTCGCTGACGAAATACACGCGGCCCCCGCCCGCAACCGGCGAGGCGTAGTAGTTGTCCTGCGCCGCCTCGAGGCGGCCCTTCGTCAGCACTTCGCCGTCCTCCGGCCGAAACGCGACCAGCAGGCCGCCGCTGTCGTTCAGCATGTAGAGCACGTCGCGGTACACGAGCGGCGACGGAAGTTGTGGGACCGAGCGGCGGTAGCTCCAGACCGTCGCCTCGTCGGTGCGATTGCCGGTGCCGCCGGCCCGGATCGCCAGCATGCCGTTCAGCGAGCCCAGCGCGGCTTCCAGGTAGGCCCACTCGCCGTCGGTCAGGTGTCCGTCCCCGTCGAGATCGACGAAGGCGAACCAGGCCTTGGCGCGCGACTCCGGCATCTCGGCCGGCGCGATGCGGCCGTCGCCGTCGGCGTCGCCGGCCGCGAGCGCCTCGGCAAAGGTCGGCACCTCGACCTGGTTGCCCGGTTGGTTCATCGGCGAGCCGTAGCCGTTCACGAAGACGAGCCCCTTGTGCAGGACCGGCACGGACTTCATCTCGAACGAGAGCCCGCTCGCCCACCAGACCTTCTTGCCCGAGGCGAGGTCGTAGGCGTCGAGCAGGAACGAACCCGGCAGCAGGAGCTGCGGCCCCGCGTTCTCCGGCCGGTAGACGATCGGGGTGCAGTGGCCGCTGCGCGCCTCGGGGCGCGGCGTGCGCCACAGCTCCTCGCCGTCGGCGAGCGACACCGCCAGCAGATAGGAACCCGTGCTCTGGTCGCAGGCGAGGAGCACGCGCTCGCCCTCGACGACCGGCGACGCGCCCATGCCGTACATGTTGTCGAACGGGCCGAGCGGCACGCGCCACGCCGGCTCGCCGTCCAGCCCATACGCGACCAGCCCGTAGTCGGGGAAGAACGCGACCACCCGGTCGCCGGCGACGACCGGGCTCGGGGAGGCGGCATCGTTGCGCGCGTCGACCTTGCTGACCCGGTCGCGCGGGGCCTCGCGACGCCAGCGTACCTCGCCGGTCGTGCGCTCGAGGGCGAGCACCAGCAGCGCCTCGTCCTCGTAGCCGGTCAGCAGCACCAGCTCGTCGCTGAGCACCGGCGACGAGCGCCCCGGCGGCAGCGGCGTGCGCCAGCGCACGCCGTCCTCGGGGTCGAGCTGCGCGGGGAGACCCTCGGACTCGGCCACGCCGGACCCGTTGGGGCCGCGGAAGCGCGTCCAGGCCTCGGCGTCTTCCGCCTGCATCGCGGCCGTGCCCGCGGCGGCAACGCAGGTCGCGAGCGCCGTGGCCAGGAAGTCCCTTGCCGCGCCCACTAGTGCCTGCACCCCGTCAGGATCGGGCGCGCGGCGGAGACGGTCGAGCGCAGGCTCGTCTCCGCGCGGACCGGGTCCTCCTGCTCGAAGGTCGTCTTCCAGCTGGTCTCCAGCTGCGCCCAGCAGGCCGGGCAGAACACCCCCACCGAATCGTCCGACGGCGTGAAGCTCTCGCCGCACATCGTGCAGTCGAGCGGCACGCAGCACCTGGGGCAGAGCCCGTTGGTCTCGTGCGCGTAGTTGCCGTTGCCCTGGCAGCACAGGCAGTGCCGCACCATCGCCGGGTAGACGACGAGCTCACCCAGGTGGACCTCGGTGCGCTTCTTGATCCAGAAGAGCACGAAGTCGAGGAAGTCGTTCAGCGAAGCGCCCATCCCCCGCATGGTAGCCGGCCGGCGCGCGTTCGGGGCCGAGGCTAATCCCCAGCGTAGCCGAGGGCCTCGAGCATCGACTGCTCTTCGGCGCTCAGGTCCACCCCGCCCGCCCCGTCCGCGTGCAGCCGCCGCAGGGCGTCCGAGGCGGTGTTCTCGCGCTCCAGCACGAGCTCCAGCTCGGGGTAGGCCGCCACCGATTCCGACTCGATCAGGTCGACGGTCTGCAGCGGGTCGGCGAGCACGTCGAACAGCCGCAGCTCGCGCTGTACCGAGATCAGGCTCCAGCGCTTGGTCCGCAGGCCCAGCGGGCCGCCGCGCTCCTGCACCACGACCGCCTCGCGCTCGCGCGGCAGCCCCTCGCCGAGCAGCAGCGGCGCCAGCGAGACGCCCTGGCTGTCCGACGGCGGCGCGCCGCCGAGCTCGAGCAGCGTCGGCAGGATGTCGACGTGGCTCACCAGCTGGTCGCTGCTCCCGCCGGCGCTCCCCGGGGCGCGCAGGAAGAAGGGCACCGACAGGCACTCGTCGAAGGTCTGGCCGTGCAGCGGCTGGCCGTGGTCGAAGAACTCCTCGCCGTGGTCGGCCGTGATCAGCACGACCGAGTCCTCGAGCAGGCCGCGGGCCTCGAGCCCCGCGACCAGGCGCCCGAACTGCCGGTCGAGGCTGCGCACGCCGGCGTCGTAGAGGTCGATCATCTGCCCGCGGCGTTCGGAGTCGAACACCTCGCGCTTCGCGGCCATGTCGACCAGGAGCCGCGAGGCGCACAGGTCCTCGGTGCGGCACCAGGCCAGCTCGTCGCCCCCGTACCAGGGCGCGAAGTCCGCCAGGTCGCCGTCCGTCGCCTCGTAGGGCAGCCGGCGCCAGTCGGAGTGCGCGTCGTAGAAGTGCGCGAAGAGGAAGAACGGCTCGTCGCCCACGTCGTCGAGCAGGCCGAGGATGCGCTCGACCTTCATCGCCGCGTAGTCCGGCAGCTGCTCGTAGTAGTCGAAGCCGCGCCCGAAGCCGAAGCGCGGGTGCAGCAGCGGGACGCGGTCCACGACGCCGAAGGTGTGGAAGCCGGCGGCGTTCAGCTTCTCGGCCAGGGTCGGGATGCTGCGCGGCAGCGAGGTCTCCTCGCTCAGCCCGTGCACCGACGGGTACACGCCGGTCAGCATCGACATGTGCGCGGTCAGCGTCCACGACTGCGGGCTGAAGGCGTGGTCGAAGCGCACGCAGTCGGCGGCGAAGCGGTCGAGCTCGGGCGTGGTCGGGCGGCCGTAGCCGTAGCAGCCGATGTGGTCGCGCCGCAGAGTGTCGAGCGAGATCAGGATCACGTTCGGCCGCCCGCCGCGGTCGGCAGCCGGCCACAGCAGCAGCGCTCCGGCCGCCGCGGCGCCGAGCAGCACCGGCACGCCGGCCGCGACTGCCAGGAGGCGCCCGCGCACCAGCCGCGGGACGAAGAGCGCCGCCACGAGCCCCGCCCCCGCCGCCGCGCCGTGGCCGATCCAGCCGGTCGTGGTGTCGGTGCCGGGGGTGTAGAAGGCCTGGGGCGGGAGCCGGAAGGCCGCGAAGGCGTAGCCGAGCGCGGCGGTCGCGAGGACCAGCAGCCAGGCCAGCGGGCGGCTCGCCGCCCGCCGCGACAGCGCTCGATAGAGCAGGCACAGGAGCAGCGCCGGCACCACCGCGTAGGCCAGGCCCAGGAGCCAGTGCCGGGCCACGTTGCGCGCCAGGAGGCGCGCCAGGTCGGCGTCGAGGTAGCCGTCCTTCACCGCCCGGAAGAAGACCCGCGCCGCCACCAGCGGCAGCGCGACGGCCAACGCGCGCGCGAAGAGCGCGGCGGCGCCGCCCTCCGTGCCGGTCGCCGGGGCCGTGGGCTGCTCGTCTTGGGGGGGCACCTTGTTCGCTCGCTCCGTCGCGCCGGGGCGGCGCGTTGGCCCGAGACGCTAACCGAGGAGCGCCCCGCGGGAAAGCGGGTCGCCGCTCCGGCGCCGCTCAGCCCCCCGCGGCCTCGTCGAGCAGCCGCAGCTTGGCGTACTTGAGCCGCACGTAGTGTGCGGCCAGGTACGCGAGCAGCAGCCCGCGCCAGCCGAGCAGGAAGCCGCGCTTCTGCACGTAGAAGCGCAGAAAGCGCGCCGGCGGGCGCAGCACGATGTCGAGCGTCCCGGAGCGCCGGCCGCGCGCGTGCAGGTTCTCGGCCATGACCGTCGTATAGCGGTCGATCGTGCCCAGGTGCTCCTCGAAGCTGCGGTATGGGAAGTGGAGCAGGTCCCCCTCCAGGCGCTCGACCGGGCCCTCGTAGGCCACCTTCTCGTGGGGCGGGTTGCCCCCCCAGCTGCCGCGCCGGCGGTCGTAGAGCCGCAGCTGCAGGTCGGGGTACCACCCGTAGCGAACCCAGGTTCCGAGATAGTTGGAGAGCCGCGGCACCTCCCAGCCGGTCCCGCCCGGGAAGCCGGCGTCGCGCAGCTCCTCTACGCGCGCGCGAAGCCCGTCCGAGATGCGCTCGTCCGCGTCGAGGCACAGGACCCAGTCGTGGCTGGCCTGGGCTACGGCGAAGTTCTTCTGCGGGCCGAAGCCGTCGAAGGGGCGCTCCAGGACCCGCGCCCCGGCCTGCCGCGCGAGCTCCTGGGTCCCGTCGGTCGAGCCGCTGTCGACGACCACGACCTCGTCGCAGAAGGCGACCGAGGCGAGGCAATCGCCCAGCCGGTCGGCCTCGTTGAGCGCGATGATGCAGGCCGTGAGTCTTGCCGGGGCTCCCAAGCTCCCACATATACGGAAGCGGCGCCCGGGCGGCCAGCGTCCCGCCCCCCCGGCTTCGGAGGCTCCTCGGGTGTGGCGCCCGGCGCGCGTGCCGCGTATACCCCGGCGGATGCGCATCGCTCTGGTGCACATGCGGCACGCCCACACCGGCGGGACCGAGCGCTACCTCAACCACCTCGCGGCCTACCTCGCCGCGCGCGAGCACGAGGTGACGGTCGTGTGCCGCAGCCACGAGGCGCCGCCCGATCCGCGCGTGCGCTTCGAGGTGCTGCGCGAGCTGGCGGTCGGCTCCGCGTGGCGTATGTGGGCCTTTGCCCGCGCGGTGGAGCGCCACGCGGCGGAGGGCGCCTACGACGTCGTCTTCGGCCTGGGCAAGACCTGGACCCACGACGCGGTGCGCCTGGGCGGAGGGCTGCACGGGACCTACCTGCGGCTGGCGCACGCCGAGACGCTCAGCCGGCCTGAGCGGTTGGTCGGCAAGGGCCGGCTCAAGCACCGCGCGGCGCTCCGCATCGAGGCGCGCGCGCTCGCGCCGGGGGCGTACCACCGCGTCGTGGCGAACTCGCGCATGGTCGCGCGCGACGTGAGCGAGCGCTATCGCGTGCCGGCGGAGGCGCTGCGCGTGATCCACAACGGCGTGGATCTGGAGCGCTTTCACCCGCGCCACCGCAGCGGAGCGGGAGCCGCGCTGCGGGCCGAGCTGGGGCTCGACTCGTCGCGTCTGGTGGTGCTGTTCCTCGGCACCGGCTACGGGCGCAAGGGGCTCGACGTCGTGCTCGCGGCCTTCGCCGGCCTCGCCCGTGCGCGCCCCGAGGCGCGGCTCGTGGTCGTCGGCTACGACTCGGCGCGGGCCGCCTACGAGGCGCAGGCCGAGCGGCTCGGCCTCGGCGACGCGGTGCGCTTTCTCGGCGGCCGGCGCGATCCGGAGGCCTGCTACGGCGCGGCCGACCTCTACGTCCTGCCGACGCGCTACGACCCCTTCGCCAACGCGACGCTCGAAGCGCTCGCGTCGGGGCTGCCGGTCTTGACCTCCGACGCCAACGGCGGCGCCGAGCTGCTCTCGCCCGGCGCCGAGGGCGAGGTCGTGCCGGTCGCCGGCGGAGCGGACGCGCTGCTCGCGGGCCTCGAGCGCTGGGCCGACCCCGACCGGCGCGCCGCGGGCGCGCGCGCCGCGCGGGCGCTCGCCGAGCGCCACGGCATCGACGCGAAGCTCGACGAGACGTTGGCGGTGCTCGAAGAGGTCGCCGCCGCTAAGGCACGAGGCGCAGCGGCACCGGCGTCCCCGCCGAGGTGAGCGCGCCGGCCAGCGGGTCGACCGTGACCAGCGCGTGGTGCAGCAGGAGCCCCGCGAGGCCGGGCTCGGTGCCCGCCGGCAGCGCGAGCGCAGCGGCTCCTTCGCCCGCCGCGTCGAGGAAGCCCAGCGTCCCCGCGAGCGGCGGCTGGCCGGGCTGGTTCGCGGTGACCTGGAACCAGCCGTCGACGTTCAGCGGGATCGTCAGGCCGCCCACCGGGAGCCCCGGCGAGGTGCCGCTGAAGGTGCCGAGGACGAGGTAGAGCTCGCCCGCGTGCTCCTCGCCGGCGTCCAGCGTCCAGCCCTGGCTGCCGCCCGCGACGAGGCTGATGCTGGCGGCGTCGGCGACGAGCGAGTTGCGCAGCGTCTGGTTGATCCACACCGCCACGCCCTGGGCCTGGCCCGCGATCACGTCGAGGTCGCCGTCGCCGTCCAGGTCGAAGATCGCCGCGTCGAAGGTGTTCCGCAGCACGGCCTCGGTCAGCCCCACCGCGCCGAGCCAGCCGCCGGAGGCGAGCTGGTCGTCCTCGCGCTCCTCGATCAGCTGGACCTCCGCCCCGACCGCGCCGCCGGGGTTGTGGTAGACGTGCGTGCGCCGCTCGAAGCCCTCGAGCGCCACGCCGACGTCGCAGATCAGCACGTCGGGCCACCCGTCGAGGTCGAAGTCGGCGATACGCGTGTTCGTCCCGCCGCCGTCGTCGCCGCCCACGAGGAACTGGAAGATCTTCCAGTCGCCCCACACGACGTGGCCTTGCTCGTCCAGGCCGTGGTTGTAGATGTAGAAGTCGTTCGCGTTGTCCCCCATCACCGCGTCGAGCGTGCCGTCGCCGTTCAGGTCGGCCAGATCGAAGCCGTAGGGCTTCTTCGAGGCGGCGACCTGGTAGGACTGGAACGAGCCCGGAGATGCGGGGTCGTTGTAGACGACCGACAGGTCGGTGAACCCGAAGCCGTGGTTCTTGAGGATATCGTTCGCGCCGTCGCCGTTCAGATCCACGATCGCGACCTCGGGGCACATCGTGGACTCCAGCGCCGCGCTCGGCATCAGCAGCAGGCTGTCGTCCGTGAAGTAGCCCGCGCCGTCGTTGCGCAGCAGCCGGTCCTCGGCGTCGTCCTGGGGGATGCCGAACTCGTCGGGGCCCTTGTCGCCATCGCCGAAGTAGAGCTCGGGGAAGCCGTCCCCGTCGAGGTCGCCCGCCGCCACCGAGGTGAAGCGCGGGGTCAGCGGCTGACCGCTGACGAAGTGGTGCAGCTCGGGGATGCGGGCGTCCTCGTAGCGCAGCCCTAGCCAGGCTCCCCCGCTCAGCCCGAGGCTGCGGTAGACCCGCGGGTGGCTGAGATGCTTGGGCTCGCCGGCGCTCAGCGTGACGGCGGTGATCACGTCGAGGAAGCCGTCCTGGTCGATGTCGGCCAGCACCGCGTCGCGGTCGTTCGTCGGCGTCAGGAAGCCCTGGTCGCCGGGCAGATCCGAGGCCGTCGCGTGGGTCGCGGTCCAGTCGCGGAGTACGCCGTGCTCGTTCATGAGCAGCGCGTTGGCGCGCTTGCCGAGCGTGCCGAAGGGCTGCTTGCGCACCGCGACCACGTCGATGTCTCCGTCGCCGTCCAGGTCGCCCCAGGCGAAGTCGACCTCGGCGTCGACGCTCGACACGTCGAGCGCGGGGAAGTCGATCGAGCCGGGGCTCGGGGTGAACTCGAGCCAGCGGTTGTCGAACTGGGCGAGCGGAGCGGACGAGAGCAGCAGGAGTGCGGCGACCGAGCGCTGGAGCATGGGAGCTGTGTTCCGGGGTAGCCGGGGAGGCGACCCTCGGAATCGTACCGGAAGCCGGGGCTTCCGGGGGCTCAGAAGCCCAGCACCGCGTCCAGCGCGTTGGCCAGGAAGAAGTCGCCGCGCGCGTCCATCGACCCGCCCTGTGCGCACACCGGCGTCCCCGCCAGCGCGCACTCGTCCGGGATCTTGATCTGGAGCGGCGCGGCGGGCGCTCCGGAGTAGGTCCAGAGCGGCGCACTCGGATCGCACAGCAGCGTGCCGTACGCCGAGGGCAGGTTGAGCGGCTGGAGCGATACTCCCGCGAAGTCGAGCGTCGAGTCGCGCACGAACTCGGTGTGGTCGATCACCGGGTCCCAGGTGGAGCCGATGCGCGGGCCCGAGGTCTGTCCCGGCAGGAACGCGTGCGGGTTCGGCGGCTCGCCGAGCCGGGTCGACTCGCTGGGCACGTGGCACACGTCCGGCGTGCCGTCGCCGTCGCAGTCGTCGCCGCCGACCGCGAAGGCGTAGACCCGCCCGGCCGGTCCACCCGACGAGCCCACCCACGCGGTCTCGGCGTCGCGCGCGACCGAGCGCCCGAGGCCGTCGAACGCGGGTTGCGACTGCGGTTGCAGCGCTCCGTCGAGCAGCCACTCCGTCCCGTCGAAGAGGAACCCAAAGACGCCGCCGAGGCCCTCGCCGGCCCCGTCGTGGCCGACGGCGGTCACCAGCGCCCGGTTGCCGTGCAGGGCGACGGCGTGTCCGAAGCGGTCGAAGGGCGCGGCTCCGGGGAGCAGCAGCTTCTGGTCGAGCATCCATCCGCTGACGCCGCGTCGATACACGTACGCCGCGCCGGCGGACTGGCCCGCCTCGTCGTCGCCCGAGGCGCCGAGCAGCGCCAGGTCGCCGGAGACGGCCACCGCGCTGCCGAAGCCGTCCGAGGCGTGCAGCCCCGGGGGCACGAGCTTCGCGTCGAGCAGCCATCCCGACGGCTCGCGGCGGTACACGTAGGCGGCGCCGGCGCCCTTCGCGGCGGAGTCTTCACCCGGGGCGCCGATCACCGCCACGTCGCCTTCGACGCGGACTACCGGCGATACGGATTCCTGGTCGAGCTGCACCGACTGCTGCTCGACCCAGGTGCCGCCGACGCGCTCCAGGAAGTAGACGGTGCGGTCCTGGTTCGCGGCCGCGATCCAGTCGCCCGACATTGTCACCGAGCGGCCGAAGCCATCGCCGGCCGTGCTGTCGCTCGCGCCGACCTTGGCCTCCTGCGTCCACATCGCGCCGTCGAAGCGGAACACGTAGAGCTCGCCCGGTCCGGCGGCCAGGCTGGAGCCCGGTTGACCGACCGCCAGCCGTTCGCCCTCGAGGGCGACCGCGAAGCCAAACTCGGACCCAAAGGACTCGTCGCCGGGCTGGGGTTGGTCGACGGTGGCTTCGAGGCTCCAGGGACCGCGCGCGTTCGAATAGACGTGGACCTTGCCCGTTCCCCCGGGAGAGTCGCCGATGGAATAGTCGCCCACCACGGCGCGCCCGCCGTCGACGTCGACCGAGGTCGCGAAATAGGCGGAGTCCTGGAGGACAACCCCTTCGTCTTCGAACATCTGGCACTGGGCCGCGAGCGACACCGGGAGCCCTGCACCGGCCAATACCGGAGCGAGAATCGCGAGCGAAACGGATCTCATAGGAGCCTCTTGCGAGGTTTCAAATCTGCGAGCGAACGAGCCTAGCTAGGCAGACTAGCACCGGATCGCGGGGGCGGTTGCTGGGGTTTTCGCCTAGATACCGAAGTATCGCAGAGCGGGTCCTCTAGCGCGGGCCGGGAAGCGCGTAGGTGCGGGCTTTTCCTCAGGAGGCGCGGGCTAATCCCACCACCATTCGGACGCGGCTTCGGGGTCGATTTCGAGCCCCAGGGCCTTGAGCCGTGCGCTCTCGTCCTTGTCCTTGGACGCCAGCGCGCGGCCGAGCGCGTAGTAGTACGAGCCCGCGAGCGGATCGAGCTCGATCGCCCGCCGCCAGTTCGCGACGGCCGCCTCGCGCTTGCCCTTGTTGCGCAGCAGGCCGGCGTACTTGTGGTACGTCAGCGCGCTGGAGGAGCCCGCGGCGATCGCCTCCTCGAACAGGCGCTGCGCGCGCAGGTCGCGGCCGGTGCGGAGCGCGGAGAGCGCGGCCTTCTCGAGCCCGCGCGCGCTCGTGAGCTCCAGCTTGTCCTGCACGTAGGCGTGCCACTTCTGCTGCAGCTCGACGACGTCCTCGTCGTCGCGCAGGCCGAGGTAGTCGCGGAACGCGCGCCAGACCTCGGGGCCGCGCACGGTCTTCAGGCCCATGCCGCGGTCCTCGCGCCGGACGTCCTTGCCCTTGGCGAGCGCGACGAAGAACTTCTGGAACTTCTTCGCGTGGCGCTTGTCGTTCATCAGGAAGTGCACGAGCGACCAGCCCCACGTGTAGTGCTCGTAGGCGCGCTCGTCGAGGATCAGTTCCGCGAGGCCCAGCATCTTCCCGCCGGCGATGTCGTTCTGGATCTCGATCAGCCGGCCCTCCTGGATCAGCCCGGTCGTGAGCTTGCCGGAGTCGGGGTCCCAGGCGCTCGCGCCGTAGTACTCCGCCAGGGCCTCGCCCGGCCAGTGCGGGTACGAGAAGTCGACGTCGATCAGCTTCTGCAGGTAGTGGTTCGCCTCGTGGAACATCACGTCCTCGGTCTCGGCCGGATCGAGGCGGTCGTAGTAGATGTTCAGGTCGAACTCGGGATGGAACTTGAAGTAGCCCAGCACGTAGCTGCCGGCTCCGCCGGTACGGTGGAACTCCTTGCGGCTGCCGTAGAAGCACACGCTCAGCTTGGGCCGGTCGCGCGGGCGCTTCACCTTCCAGTCCTTGGCGAAGATTGAGAAGTAGGCCTCCATGCTCTCGCGGTAGCCGTCGAAGATGTGCTTCGGCACCGTGAACTCGAAGGCGAAGTTCTTCGACTCCTCGCGGTAGCGGTTGCGCCACTCGCGGTGCGCCTGCATCTCCTCGATCGCCTCGCGCCGCTCCTTCAGGCGCTTGGCGATCAGCTGATCGCGCCGCTTCTGCGACACCCACTTGCCGTCGAACGGCACGAAGCCCTTGGCGAGCTTCTCGCGCTCCTCGTCGTTCGTCGGCTCGAAGGACGAGCTGCCTGCGACCAGCGCGTCGAGGATCAGCCCGCCGGGCACCGCCACGTCGCCGTTCTCGAAGTGGATGGTGACCCCGCCGTCCGTGCGCTCCATCGAGAGGTCGGCGAACACGCGCCCGTCCTTGAGGCACAGGAGGTCGTCCTGGGCCAGCGTGGGCGTGCCCAGCAAGGCGGCACAGGCGAGCAACCAGCGCTTCATCGCCGCGCTCCTCCCGCTAGTCGATCGACGCGAAGTACACCTTGGCGAAGGCGTCCCAGTCCTTGTCGGACCAGCCCCCGAAGCTGCGCTGGAAGGTCTCGTCGAGGATGCGCTTCTCCTTCTCCTTCCAGGCCTCGCGGCGGGCCTTGAACTGGGCCTCCTCCTCTTCCTCGGTCTCGGGCGCCTCGTGGACGGTCTCGCCGTCCTCGCCCTGCTCCCGCTCCTTCTCGATCGACGTGATCACCCCGCGCAGGTCGCGGATGAAGTTCGGCAGGGTGTTCTTGGTGCGCTTGTTCTTCTTGGCCGCGCCGGACAGGAAGAAGTGCACCAGCGCCGCGGACTCGCGGTTGCGGTCCCACGAGCCGCTGCCGTTGAACTGGGAGGAGGTCATGCTCATCAGCTCGCGCGGATGCGTGGCGCGGCCCTCGCGGACCAGCTCGCGGACCTCGTCCTTGTCCCAGTAGTCGGGGCGGAACTCGAGCTTCCTGCCCTTGAGCCGCAGGTTCACCACGTACTCGCGCAGGCCGTGGCTCAGCCAGTTCGGCAGCGCCCAGTGCAGGTCGCGGTCGCGGTCGTCGAACCAATGGTCGAACAGCTGGCCGTTCAGCAGGCCGGCCTCCCACGAGATCATGCCGTCCTCGTCCTTGTGCGTGACGATCTCGGCGCCCGAGGAGAAGAGGAACCAGCCCGAGCCGCCGCCGCGCCGTCCCTGCGAGAACGACGAGGCCTCGTCGAAGTCCTTGCAGATCCGCAGCGTGGGGCTGCGCACGTACTCGTCCGGGCCGACGAAGTGCAGGTTCTCGTCGAGCCAGTCGAGCACCAGGTTGGCCTGGGTCGCGAGCTTCTTCGCGTACTTGGCGTCGACGTGCGACAGCACGAAGACGCGGTCGTACTCCTTGGCGGTCCAGTCGTCGGGCAGGGTCTCGACCACGCGCTCGCGGTATTGGCGCACGGCCTCCATGCGCTTCTCGCGGCGCTCGGCGGGCGAGCCCTGCTCCATCTCGTAGATGGTGATCCAGTCCGACGAGGTGCTGGCGCTGGTGGGCAGCCCGTCGCCGGTGCGCTCGATCGTCTTGAACGAGTTGAGCGTGCTGTTGATCGCCGAGCGGAGCTTCGAGTACTTGTCCTCCAGCACCTCGATGTGCACCGCGACGTCAGCGTCCTCGAGGTGGTAGATCCAAGTGATGATGCGCTTCGGCCCGGTGGTGGCCAGCTTCTCGACCTTGATCTCCAGCTGGGTGACCTCGACGCCCTTGTGCTTCTTCTCCTTGCGCGAGCTGATGTAGAAGCCCCCGCCGGAGTAGGTGCGGTCGAGGTAGTCCTCGTAGTCGCGGTACGGGTTCTCGCGGATGACGACGTCCGCGTCCTTCCCGTCCCCTCCGTCCTCGCCGTCCTCACCATCCTCGCCGTCTTCGCCATCCTTGCCATCGGGCTCAGGCTCCTCGGGGGCCTGAGTGATCGCGTGGACGAAGCCCAGCACCATGACTTCGGGGCGGTGCTCCCAGGTCCAGCCGCCCTTCTTCTCGGTCCAGAAGTAGGTCTTGTCCGACATCCACTTGGCGAGCAGCCAGGCCTCGTCGGCCTTGACCGGGATCTGGCTCCAGCCCTTGGGGGCGCGGAGCTGATAGCCGAAGCGGGTGTCCTTGTGGAGCTTGTCCACGACGGGACCCCCCGCGGCCACCGGCCGCGCGGGCTCGGGGGACACGGGCGTTGCGAGGGCCGGGGCCACGGCGAGCACCAGACCGATTACTGCCAGCGAAACGCGCATCGTCGATTCCTCTCTGATCTGCCAATCGTCGACGGGACGCGGAGCGATAGGCTCCTCCGCATGGGTCCCACCTTCCGCGCGCGGCCCGGGATGCGCCAGTCTTTTCTCACGGCCGGTTCCCCGCGCCCGGCCCGGGCGGCCTGGGCCGCCCCAGGCGGTGCCTCGCCGGCTCGGATCGCTTAGCCTCCCCGGCCGCATGACCGAGACCTGGCGTACCCGCCTGACCCGGCTGAAATTCAACTGGTACCCGGCCTATCGAGGGACCGGAGGGCAGGTGACGTACATCGCCGAGGACTGGAGCGAGATCCGCATCCGCCTGCCGCTCAACCGCCGCACCCGCAACCTGGTGGGCACCATCTACGGCGGGAGCATGTACGGCGCCCTGGACCCGATGTTCATGATCATGCTGATGCGGCTCCTCGGCCGGGACTACGTCGTGTGGGACAAGGCGGCGTCGATCCGGTTCCGGCGCCCTGGGCGGGACACGCTCTACGCGACCTTCCGCATCGAGCCCGACGAGCTGGCGCGCATCCGCTCGGCGGTCGACGCCGAGGGCAAGATCGACCACGAGCTCCTCGTGGACCTGAAGGACGAGGCCGGCGAGGTCCACGCGAGCTGCACCAAGCTCCTCAACATCCGCCGACGCGACTACGGAGAGCAGAGATGAGCACGCCCGAGCTCCGCACCGAGCGGCTGCTGCTGCGCGCCTGGCGCGCGGCGGACCTGGACCCGTTCGCGGCGCTGAACGCCGACGAGCGGGTGATGGAGTACTTCCCCGCGCTCCAGTCGCGCGACGAGACCGAGGCCGCGATCGAGCGCATCGGGCAGCACTTCGAGCGACACGGCTTCGGGCTGTGGGCGGCCGAGGCTCCCGGAGTCGCGCCGTTCGTCGGCTTCGTGGGCCTGGCGGTCCCGCGCTTCGAGGCGCACTTCATGCCCTGCGTCGAGATCGGGTGGCGGCTCGCCCATGAGCACTGGGGCCGCGGCTACGCCACCGAGGCGGCGCGCGCGGCGCTGGCCTTCGCCTTCGACGAGCGTCGGCTCGACGAGGTGGTCTCGATGACGGCGGTGGGCAACCAGCGCTCGCGGCGCGTCATGGAGAAGCTCGGCATGGCGCACGACCCCGCCGACGACTTCGACCACCCCAGCGTGCCGGAGGGCGCGCTGCGCCGGCACGTTCTCTACCGCGCTCAGCGCGGCTCGTAGCGCGTGACCTCGTAGTCCGGCCAGGGCGCCTCGTCGTCGATCTTTCGGGCGAGGTCGCCGGCGGGCGCCTCGGCGGGCACCAGCTCGCCGTTCGCGTGTAGGTCGAGGAAGCGCTGGTGGCGCGGGAAGCGCGCCGCGCCGGTCGCACGGATCTCCGCCTGCATGTCGGTGGCGACCACGTGCGGCGCGTAGGAGAGCACCGCCAGGCGCCGGCCGCGCAGCTCCTCGACCTCCTGGGCCTCGACCGCGAGGACCTCGCCCATCCGCAGCAGCGCGGCCTTCGAGGCGCAGTACACCGACCAGCCGGGGTAGGCCGACTTCGCGGCGCCGCTGGAGACCTCGACCACGCGCAGCTCGGCCGCGGGCGCGGTGTGGCGCAGGAACCACCCGGTGAGCCACAGCGGCGTCGCGACGTTGACCGTGAGCGCGTCGACCACCCCGCCCAGCTCGAGGCCGGAGATCGGGTCGGTGCCGAGCACCGCCGCGTTGTGCACCAACGCGGGGCGCTCGGCGCGCGCGAGATCCGCCAGCTCGGGGCGCTCCGGATCGAAGGCGGCCACGGTCGCGTCGCGGTCGCTCAGGTCGACCTCGAAGTGGGCGTAGCCCTCGCGCTGGAGGCTCTCGGGCGCCGGCCCGCGGGCGCAGCCGGTCACGCGCCAGCCGCGCTCCAGGAGCGCCTCGGCGAGCGCGACGCCGATGCCGCGGCTGGTTCCGGTGATCAGGGCGAACTTCATGGGCCAGAGCCTACGCGGCGCCCCGCCCGCCCGGAAGCCGCACCGCGCCGCTACAGAAACTGCACCGGCGCCGGCGACGACAGGGCGAAGGCGCCGAGGTCGAAGGCCTGGAAGACCAGGTTCTGGTTGGTGCCGACGAAGCTCGCGGGGAGCGTCACCACGTTGCCGACGTGCCCGCCGCCGCCGGCCGTCTGGGTGGCGAGGGTGATGACCGTGCCGTCGCCGAAGAGCTCCCCCCCCACGCCCGGAAGCGCGAGCGCGGGGACCACCGCGCCGGTGCCGGTCGGGCCGACGTCGACGAAGAAGACCACCAGCCCGCCGGGCGTCGCGCCCGACACCTCCTGGCGCGACCACAGGATGGTCGAGCTCGTGATCAGGCTCGTCGGGTAGTTCTCGGCCGCGAGCGGCGGCGCCGTCGCCGGCGCGACGGCCATCCCCATCAGCCCGCCGAGCCCGGTGCTGTCGGGCGCGAGCCCCAGCTGGGTGCCGGTCGTCGCGACGTCGCTCGCCAGCGGGACGCCGTTCAGCGCCGCCAGCGTCCCGCCGCCGGCGGTGCTGAGCACGGCGCCGTCGTTCGAGAAGCCGCTCCAGGCGAAGAGCAGGTTCGGGAGGAACAGCCCCGGCACCTGCGGCGACTCGAAGCTGCCGCCGGCCGGGTCGAGCTCGAGCGCCGTGAGGTCGATCGACGTCGAGGGCGAGCCCCCGACCGACGTCTGCACGAGGCTGGCCGCGATCCAGGCGTTCACGTCCGCCTCGCTCGCCACGACCTGTGCCGCGCCGGTCGCGATCGCGGCGACGTTCGAGTCTGCGCCGTAGGTGATCGACGCGGCCGGGATGTGGAGCACGTCGCCGTCCGAGGCGCTGCCGCCCGCGTAGGACTCGGTGTCCGCGAACGAGACGAAGAGGTCGCCCCCCGCCGTCTGGCAGATCGCGTCGAGGTCGAGGTCCGCCGTCGGCGCCTGGCCGAGCGCGTCGAGCAGCTGCGCCTCGCGCACGAAGACCTCGAGCGCGCCCTGGGAGGCGTAGCGGAAGACGTCGCCGTCCTCGAAGTCGTCGGCGAAGCCGGCGTCGCCCTCCTTGCTGACGAAGACGTCGCGCGGGCCGACCGGGCCGGAGGGCGGCGCGGGGAAGCGCCTGACGAACACCGCGTCGGTGTCGCCGCCGGGGCCGGTCGTGCTCGCGTCGGTGAGCTCACCGTCGAGGTCGGCGTCGCCCAGGAAACCCCACTGCGCGGTCATCGGGAGGAAGGCCGACGCCGAGTAGGCCTCGACCGACGGCGTCACGATGGCGCACTCGTCCTCGCGGATCAGCCCGGCCTCCACCAGCCCGTCGGCGTTGTCGAGGGTGAGCTCGTCGCCGTCCATGCAGAAGACGAGCGAGCTTTGCGAGGAGAGCGGCGCGGCGACGAGGACGAGCGACGCGAGGGCGGCGAAAGAAGTCGGGCGGGGCATGGCGGAGACCTCCTGGTGCGCGCCGGCCCGGCGGGCGCGGCGCGGGCGGAACGAGCGCGGCCGGTGCGCCCACGATGGCACGCGGGACGCCGCCTCGCCAGGCCGCACGTTCGCGCGCTGCGCGCCGCGCCCCGCGGTGGACCGGGAAGCGGTCGTCCAGCGGCCGCGGAGCGCCCCGCGCGAATCCGGCCGTGAGCTTGCGGGGACTTCGGGCTAGCATCCTGGGCGTGCATCCCATCCCCGCGCTCCTCTTTGTCCCGCTGCTCTCGGGGGCGGCCGCCGGCCCCCATCCCTCCTATCCGCTCTCGGCCGCCGTGCCCGAGCCGATCCCGGGCGCCCGGCAGGACCAGTTCGGCCCCGCGCCGCTCGGGTTCCGCCCGCCGCTGTCGGTCGAGTTCGCTCTGAGCGGCGACTCCGCCTGGCTCGCGGCGCGTCACCGCTTCGACCAGGGCGAGGGCTTCGGCTCGGTGGGGCTGCTGTTCAACGACGAGGACGACTACGCGCTTGCGGGCCAGCTGATGCGCTTCGGTCAGCCGGAGTCCGACCTGCCGATCGAGCTCGGGGTCGGCGTTGGTCTCTACCTGATCTCGGTCGACAAGCCCGACTCCAGCGCCTACGCGGTCTCGCTCAACGGCAGCGCGAGCTACAGCATCCCCGCCGAGTTCCCCACGACGTTCAGCCTGCAGCTTGCGCTCGCCCCCAAGATCACGTCGTTCAGCGACGGCGAGGGCCTGCTCGATCTCCTCGCCCGCGTCGAGTTCGAGCTCAGCGAGTACGCGACCGGGTTCCTCGGGTTCCGCCTGTTCGAGGTCGACCTCGACGACGAGAGCGGCTACGAGCTCGACGACCAGGTGCACCTCGGTGTGCGGGTCGGCATCTAATCCCTCGCGGGCCGGTTGTCCTACGACTGTCCGTAGCGCCGCGGGTGGTCTGCTAGCATGGCGCGCATGAAGACGCACATCACGCTCGCGCTCGCCTCGCTGCTCGCCGTCTCCGCCTGCCGCACTCCCCCCGCCACGACCGAGGCCGGCCCCGACGGCCTGTTCCGCGTCGAGC
>JBCCGI010000026.1:0-93585 GCA_039029355.1 Planctomycetota bacterium | reverse complement strand
GCTGGGGTGGGGGAGGAGGTCGGCCAGCGACCGGGCCAGCAGGCTCTTGCCCGTGCCCGGGGGGCCGAGGAACAGGAGCCCGTGCCCGCCCGCCGCGGCGACGGTGAGCGCTCGACGACGTGCGCGGCCAAGAGACCGCCAAGCGAGCGCTCACCGTCGCCGCGGCGGGCGGGCACGGGCTCCTGTTCCTCGGCCCCCCGGGCACGGGCAAGAGCCTGCTGGCCCGGTCGCTGGCCGACCTCCTCCCCCACCCCAGCTTCGACGAGCTGCTCGACATCACCCGCGTCCGTTCGGTCACCAGCCGCTGGCCGGCGGCGCTCGCCACCCGGCGGCCCTTCCGGGCGCCCCACCCCACGACCTCCAGCGCGGGACTGGTCGGCGGCGGCTCGCCTCCCGCGCCGGGTGAGATCACGCTCGCCCACCGCGGCGTCCTGTTCCTCGACGAGCTCCCCGAGTGGCGCCGGGACGTGCTCGAGACGCTCCGCCAACCGCTCGAGGAAGGGCGCGTCACGCTGTCGCGGGCGGCCCGACGGCTCGAGTTGCCGGCGCGCTTCCAGCTCATCGCCGCCATGAACCCGTGCCCCTGCGGCTACCGCGGGCATCCGCGCACTCCGTGCCGCTGCTCCAGCGGCGAGGTCCGGCGCTACCACCAGCGCATCTCCGGCCCGCTGCTCGATCGGGTCGACCTGCGGATCGAGCTGCCGGCGCCCTCGCTCGAAGAGCTGATGGCTCCACCGCGCCCGCGCGCCTCCGCCGCCTCGCTCCGCGAACGGGTCACGAGCGCGGCACGGCGCGCCCACGAGCGTCAGGGACCGATCCCCAACGCGCGCGTCGGCACGGCGCTGCTCGACCGCGTCGCGGCCGTTCCGGACGCGGCGCGCCCCCTGCTCGAGCAGGCCGTGCTCCGCCACAGCCTCTCAGCCCGCGCCGTCCAGGCGCTGCGCCGCGTCGCCCGCACCCTGGCCGACCTCGAAGACGAAGCCTCGGTGTCGTCGCGGCACCTCGCCGGCGCCCTCGCCCTGCGGATCGAGCTCGGCGTCGCTGGGCTTCCGGCCCCCGCTCCCCCGCCATCATGAGATCAGCTCTTGGACTCAACCGGTGGGCGCAGCCAGTCCAGCAGCGCGCGCGTGACCCGCTCGGACGCCTCGTGTTGCACGAAGTGCCCGACCCCGTGCAGCAGAAGCAGGTTCATCTCAGCATGCACCCACTCCCATGTACCGCCGTGCCCGGCCGCCCGCAACGCCGCGTCGTCCTTGCCGTGAACGACCAGCACCGGAACGCGCACCGGCGGCGGTGCCACGGCCGGCCGGGCCGGACGCCCCGCCTCGGCGGGGTAGTTCTGCCGGTAGTAGTGCAGCATCGCCTGGAAGTCGGAGCGCTCGAACGCCTCGACGTAGCGCCGGCGCGCAGGCGGGTCCTGCACCCACTCCGCCAGGCGTTCCGCCGTCAGTGCCCGGTGCGCCTCCACGCTCTGGAAGTCCCAGGCGTAGCGACTGGCCTCGCGCTGCTCCGGGTTGGTCGCGAGCTCGCGCAGCAAACCGGCCGGGTGAGGCACGCTCAGCACCGCCAGGCGCTCGACGGCGGTGGGCACGTGCATGGCCAGCTCCCACCCGATCGCAGCGCCCCAGTCATGCCCCACGATCGAAGCGCTCACCACCCCGAGGTCCTTCAGCACCGCCAGGACGTCGCGGACCAGGTGTGGCATGGCGTAGTGCGCCTCACCGCGGGGCGCATCGCTGCGGTTGTAGCCGCGCAGGTCGACGGCCGCGACGCGGTGCCCTGCCGCCAGGGCAGGGATCTGGTGACGCCAGGTGTACCAGTAGTCCGGAAAGCCGTGGAGCAGCACCACCGTCGGCCCCTCGCCGAGAAGGGCGTAGTGGATGCGTACGCCGTCGTTGTCCGCGTAGCGGTGCTCGACCGGCAGCGCGTCCCCGTACCGGTCGCCCTCAGCCGGAGCGCCCATGGGACCTGCCCGTCTCCTCGCGGACCGAGGCGCGGCGGACCAGCTCGAAGGCCTGGCGGAAGCGCTCCACCGCGCGCAGACCCGCGCGCTGCGCGGCCGCGTAGGAGAGCTCCAGGTGGTCGGCCTGGAGCTCCAGCTCCATGCCCTCGCTACGCCAGCGGACGAGCTGCGCGTCGCGGGCCGGCAAGCTCGCCAGGGCCTTGGTGGCAAGCACCAACAGCTCGCGCCGCTCGGCAAAGGTGGAAGGACCCGTGATCGGCGCCTCGGGCGGGGTCACTCCGCTGCTGAACGTGGTCGCGCCCAGGGACAGGCGCAGCGCCCGAGCCGAGCCGCGCTTGAGGGCCGTCCAGTAGGCGTGGCGCTCGGCCACGTGGTTGCGGGCGACGCGAAAGAGCCAGGCGCGGAACGGCGCCTCGCCCTCGTAGCGAAAGGCCTCGGCCTCGCGGAGCGCCCGCAGGTGCACGTCCTGGGCCAGGTCCTCGGCGGACTCGTAGCGGCGTAGGCCGCCCGACTCGCGCTCGAGAAGCGCCACGAGGACGCCGCGGTGTGCGACCAGCAGGTCCTCCAGCTGGGGGGTCGGCGAGGACATGAATCTCAATATTGGAACAGAATCCGTGTCTGCGCGGGCGCTCCCCCTCGATCCAGGGCGGGTCGAGAGGCTTCGGCGCGGTTCCCGGGTGGGTCCGCGGGCCTCGTTTCCCCACGCCCCCCCGGGCACAGTTTCCACAGGAGACCCCCATGCAGTTTCGCGCTCTTCGCGCGTGCGGAGCCTTCGTCGGCTTCGCGCTCGCGAGCTCCACAGCCTCGGCCCAGCTCACCGTCGGCGGCAACGTCTTCGACGGGTCCGGCGGCCCGCTCCTTCCCAACACCGTGTACGAGGTCACCAGCTCTCTGGTGGTCCCGGCCGGGCAGACCCTCACGATCGGCGAGGGCGCCATCGTCAAGTTCTCCGGTATCCAGACGATGACCGTCGACGGCCTTCTCGTTTCGGCCGGGGTGGCCGGCAACCCGGTCGTGCTGACCTCGATCGAGGACGACTCGCAGGGCGGCGACACCGGCGGGGACGGGCAGACCCAAGGGTCGGCGGGCGACTGGCGCGGGTTGCGCTTCTCGGCCAGCTCGGACGGAAGCTCGATGAGCTCGACCCAGCTGTGGTTCGCCGGACAGGCCGGCCTGCCGACCATCGACCTCTTCGACGCGGACGTCTCGCTGACCGACTGCAGCCTCAACGAGGGGCTCGCGACGCCGCTCGACCTCAGCAACAACACCCTCGGGGCCACGATCAGCGGCTGTGCGCTGCTCAACCACCAGGGTACCCAGGGCGCCGTCACGGGCGTGGACATCAACGCTCTGCCGGGCTTCTCGGGCAACGTCGCGTCCGGCAACGCCGGCGGAGACTTCCAGCGCGTCACGATCGGAGCGCTGAGCGGCGACCTCACGATCGTCCCCGACAACCTGCTCGGCGGCGTGCTCGTTCATACCGTGGGTGTCGACGTGCCGGCGGGCGTCACGCTCACGCTCGCTCCCGGCGTTGTCGTGAAGCCGCGGACCACGACCCTGCGCTGGCTTGTCGACGGCACGCTCGTGGCCGACGGTACGGCGGTGGAGCCGATCGTGTTCACCTCGTTCGCCGACGACGACAACGGGGGCGACACCAACGTCGACGGTCCCTCGTCGGGCAGCCCCGGCGACTGGCGCAACCTCCAGTTCCGGGCGGGCTCCGACAGCAGCGTGCTCGACCGCGTGCTGGTCGCGTTCGGCGGGCAGGCCGGCCTGCCTCAGGTCGACCTCTTCGACGCGGACATCACGATCTCCGACTGCACCGTGCGGGATGGGCTCGCGAACGCGCTCGATCTCAGCAACAACACGCTGGGCGCGTCCATCTCGGGCTGTGCCCTCCTCGACCACGTCGGGACCACCCCGGTCATCTCCGGCGTCCACGTGCGGTCGCTGCCCGGCTTCAACGACAACGTGGCCGCGGGAAACCCCGCCAACTACCAGCTGGTCAGCGTGGGAGGCCTGTCCGGCGACCTCGACGTGGGCACCGACAACCTGCTCGGCGGGGTGCTGGTGCACTCGGTCGGGATCAACATCCCGGCCGGGGACACGTTCCGGCTGGAGCCGGACGTGGTGGTGAAGCCGCGCAGCTCCACGCTGACGTGGGACGTCGACGGGACGCTGCTCGCCGAGGGCGAGCCGGGCAAGCCGGTTGTGTTCACCTCGTTCGCCGACGATTCCGAGGGCGGCGATACGAACGGCGACGGCCCCTCGGTGGGAAGCCCGGGCGACTGGCGCAACATCTCGTTCGGAGCGATGTCCGGTGCGAGCGTTCTGGAGCACACCGTCGTGGCCTACGGCGGCCAGGCCGGGCTGCCGGGCATCGACCTCTTCAACGCGGACGTCACGCTGAACGAGTGCGTCGTTCGCGACGGGCTGGGCAGCGCGCTTGACCTCAGCAACAACACCCTGGGCGCGAGCATCACGCGGTGTACTTTCGACGACCACGTCGGCTCGAACCCGGTCGTCACCGGCGTCGACATCAACGCGCTCCCGAGCTTCGTACGCAACGGGGCCCAGGGCAACGCCGGAGGGGACTACCAGCGCGTGAGCGTCGGCCAGGTCGACGGAGAGCTCGCGATCGCGCGCCACAACCTGCTGAACGACGTGCTGGTGCACACCGTGGGGCTCAGCGTCCCCGCCGCCAGCTACCTGAGCGTCGGCTCGGGCGTGGTGGTCAAGCCGCGCTCGACGACGCTGACGTGGAACGTCAACGGCAGGCTCGACCTGCTCGGCACCGGCTACGAGCCGATCGTCTTCACCGCGTGGAGCGACGATACCTGGGCCGGCGACACGAACGGCGACGGCGACGCCAGCCTGCCGGCTCCGGGCGCCTGGCGCGCGCTGAACTACGACTCGACGGCGATCGACTCGCTGGCCGAGAACGTGCTGCTGCGCTACGGCGGCCAGGCGGGGTTGGCGACGCTGGACTCGGAGACGGCACAGCTGGAGCTGCGGTCGGTGCGGATCGAGCATGCGCTCGCGAACGGCTTCGACCTGGAGGACGGCAAGTCGGCCTGGAACCTGGTGGCCTTCGCCTGCGGCGGCGACGGGATCCTGCTCCGGGGCGGATCCTTCGATCTGGCCTATGCGACGGCGGCGGTCAACGGCGGTAACGGGGTGGAGCGGCTGGCGGCCTATGGGGGCTCGGCGGTGAACTCGATCTCGTGGGCCAACGGCGGCGACGGGTTCGCGGGCTTCGCCGGCGGCGAGCTCTTCAACTCGAACGGCTCGGCGGCTCTGGCGGGATCGAACGGCAACCTGTTCCTCGACCCGCTCTTCACCGACGCGAGCGCGGGAGTGGGCGACCTGAGTCTGTCGGCGGGCTCGCCCTGCCTGAACGCCGCGGACATGCTGCTGGCGACGAACGTCGTCAAGGACCACCTCGAGGCTCCGCGGCTGCTCGACCCGAACCTGTCGGGAGCGTTCCTGCCCGACATGGGGGCGTACGAGCGCGCGCGCTGGCGAATGGACGTGACCGGCACGGCGCAGCTCGGGGACGTGCTGACGTTCACGGTTGAGGGTCCGCCGGGGATCTCGGGCTTTGTGCTCGGGTTCAACGACATCGTGTTCTTCTTCCCCGAGCTGGGTTACCTGCTGACGATCGGCGGCTCGTCGATCATCGTGCTGGGGAACCCGCTGGTCGGTGAGCCCTACGTCGCACCGATCGGCACGAATCCGAGCACCGTAGGTGCCTCCTTCGCGATCCAGGGGGCGGCGATCGATCCGCTCCAGTCGCTCGGGAACATGCTGAACTTGTACCGGGCGACGGTGCTGCCGTAGCCGATCGCGGAGGACGGATCTCGGCGCGAGCCGAGGTCTCTCGACGGCCCGGGGTTCCGCTGGGGACCCCGGGCTCTTCGGGCGGTCGCAGCGGGGTGGCGCGGCGGGAAACCGGGCGGGCGTTCCCTCGTGGGCCGACAGAGCGCACGATAGCGCCGTGCAAAGCCGGAATTCTGCTCCCATGCGTCTAGCTACCGATCTGCGCCGTACCTCCGCCGTACGCGGCTTCCTGGCGCGCTACTTCGCCGACGAGGACGGGGGACGCGTCCGACCGCTCGCGGAGTACCAGTCCGACGCCCCGGCCTTTGCCGACGAGATCGCCGAGGCGTACGGCTACCTGGCGGCGGGCGAGACCGAGGTCCAGGAGCGGCAGCAGATCGGGCCGCTGCGTCTTTTGTGCGAGGTTGGGCGCGGCGGGCAGGCGCGTGTCTTCCTGGCGGAGGACGAGCGCTGGGAGCGGCGGGTGGCGGTCAAGCTGCTCGACGGGCCGGTAAGCGGCCAGGCCATGCAGCGCTTCCGTCGCGAGGCGGAGTTGGCCAGCCGGCTACAGCACCCCGCCGTGTGTCCGGTCTTCGACCTCGGCGTGGACGGCGACACGCCGTACCTCGTCATGCCGTTCCTGGCAGGCAGGACGCTGGCCGAGATCCTGGTCGAGGAGGAGCGGGTCGAGGTCGACCGCGCCGTTGCCTGGGCCGAGCAGCTCGCGCGCGGCCTGCACGTGGCCCACGAGGCCGGCATCGTGCACCGTGACGTCAAGCCGGCGAACGTGCTGGTGCGGCCCGACGGCACGCCGGTGCTGATGGACTTCGGTGTGGCGCGCGACGCCAGCGAGCAGGCGGCCGCGCTGACCGAGACCGGCGAGGCCGTCGGCACGCCGGCCTACATGGCGCCCGAGCAGGTGCTCGGCCAGACCACCGGCGCGGAGACCGACGTGTACGCGCTCGCCGCCACGCTCTACGAGTCGCTAACCGGCAGGCCCCCCTTCCAGGCGCCGACCCGGCACGCGCTGTTCTCGGCGGTGCTCTCCCAGCTGGTGCCGGATGCGCGCAGGCTCCGGCCCGAGGTCGGGCGCGACCTCTGGGTCGTGCTAGAGACGGCGCTGGCAAAGCAGCCCGCGCAGCGCTTCTCGAGCGCCGCGGAGCTCGCCGAGGAGCTGCAGCGCGTCCGCGAGCGGCGGCCGATCCTGAGCCGGCCGGCCGGCCCCGGCATGCGCCTGATGCGCTGGACGCAGCGCAGCCCCGGCCTCGCGGCCGGGGTGCTGGGCAGCTTCGCGGTGCTGCTCACCGGCCTGGCGCTGACGCTGGTGCTGCTGGGGCGCGTGGAGGACGAGCGCGACGAGAAGCGCGCCGCCCTCGACGAGGTCGAGATGCTGGCCGACCGCACGCGCATGGAGCAGCTGCGCGACGAGATCCCCCGCTTCGAACCGCCGCGCGAGGAGGACCTGCCCGAGATCGAGGCCTGGCTCGAACGCGCCGACGAGCTCGAGGGCCGGCTGGGGGAGCACCGCTCGATCCTCGCCGGATACCGCGCCCGGTCCCTCCCGCGCACGCCCGAGCACGAGGCCTCGGACCGCGCGCTGCACGAGCTCGCGCCGGAGCTAGAGCGCCGGATCCGCAACCGCGACTTCGTCGTGGAGGGGCACATCAAGCCGCTGGAGGAGCACGGTGAGAGCGAGGAAGAGACCGGCGATCTGGAGTACTACCGCCAGCAGCTGCGCGACCTCGACGAGACGATCGCGCAGCTCGAGGCCGAGGTGTCGGCGCACCGCACTTATCGCTTCGTGCGGGCTGAGGATCAGTGACGCCACGACCTGCGGGCAGCGCTGGTCGATGAGCTCGAGCGCTTCCTCACGGGTGACCGCTTCGGCTCGACGCGGGCACGGATGCGGGCGTTGCATGAGGAGGCGAACACGCTGCGAGAACGCTCGATCGACGAGCACGACGACGCGTGGGCCGAGACGATCGACGACGTCGCGGACGAGGACGCCTATCCCGACTATCGCGGGCTCGCCCTCGCGCCCCAGCTCGGGCTGGTGCCGCTCGGGCCCGATCCCGGGAGCGGGCTCTTCGAGTTCGCGCACCTCTCCTCGGGGGCCATCGCGGAGCGCGATCCGGCCACCGGACGCCTCGTCGTCGCTGAGGAGACCGGGCTGGTCTTCGTGCTGCTTCCGGGCGGGCGCACCCGGCTGGGCGCCGAGCCTCCCTCGGAGGAGCGGCCGCTCGGCGAGCCGCACGTCGACCCCGGGGCGTTCGGCTACGACCAGCCGGTGCACGAGGTCGAGCTCGCGCCCTTCTTCCTCTCCAAGTACGAGATGACCCAGGGTCAGTGGCTGCGGCTCTCCGGCGCAAACCCGAGCGTAGGCGCGGCCGGCGTGCAGTACGAGGGGTCCGAGCCCATCGACCTGCGGCATCCGGTGGAGGCTGTCACGTGGTACGAGTGCGACGCGCTGATGCAGCGGCTGGGCCTGATGCTCCCGACAAGTGCCCAGTGGGAGTACGCGGCCCGGGGCGGTACGACGACGCCGTTCTTCACCGGCGAGTTGCCGGAGAGCCTGCGCGGTTACGCCAACTGCGCCGACATCGCGCTGGCCCGGCGCCACAACAGGAAACCGAGCGCCGAGGAGCTCTCGCTGGGCGACGACGGTTGGGACGGCCACGCGCCGGTGGGCACGTTCCTGCCCAACCCCTTCGGCTTCCACGATATGGCCGGCAACATCTTCGAGTGGTGCCGCGACGTCGACCACCTCTACAAGGTGCCGTGGCAGGCCGGCGACGCCGAGCGCCTGGCCGGCAACACGACCATGCGTCTGATCCGCGGCGGGGCGGCGCTGGCCGCGACGCGGTATGCCCGCTCCGCCGACCGCACGGCGTTCACGCCGGACTCGCGCGACCACAACACGGGCTTTCGCCCGGGCCGGGTGGTGTCTCGCTAGCCCCGAGCCCCCACGGGAAGCGCGGGTCGGAATCACCCGGCTCGCCTCGTCGAGCATCACGGGTGGCGCCCCCCGCGCCCCTCAATAGGTGCCCCTGAACGGGGTCGTCGCGGACGGCGGTGGTCGCGGAGTGCAGCCACGAAGCAACCGCGGCGATTGCGGGCGCGAGCCTGCTCGGGGCCCGCACGGGATCGCTCCCGTCTCTACACCCAAGCGGCGAACGCGGCTCTCGCCTACGCCCGCGGCGGCGCTCGGGCAAGCCTTCGCGCCGCTACGAAGCCGGGCGGCGGAGAAGAGCCAAGGCCCTCCCCCGCCGCCCGGTGGGAGCGGCGCGAGACGCGAGAGCGCCCCGCCCTACCGGACGCCGGTCGCGTGCAGCACGCGGAACGCGTAGCGATCCTGGCCCTCGCCCGCGGCGACCCAGAGCACCGCCCCCACCTCGGGGAGCGCCGCCAGGTGCGCCTGCAGGACGAGCGCGGCGGCGTCGTCGTGGATGCTGGCGAGGCCGACGGCGTGGTGGACCGAGGCGATGGCCTCCTGCTCGCTTTCGGTCAGCTCCTCGCCGGCGGCGCCCAGCACGCGGAAGCCGCGCTCCTGGAGGCTCTGCTCGAGGCTCTGAAGAGCGCTGCGCGGAATCGGCGCGCCCACGTCGGCGAGGACCACGATCGGCCCCTCGACGGGCAGGAGCGAGCTCTCGACCCGCGGCGTGCGTCCGTTGCGCTGCTTGGTGTGCCGCACGCGCGGCGGCGGCTCGACGACGACTTCGATCTTGGTGGGCACGGGCTCGTGCGACTCGGGGCTCATCTCGTAGGCATCGACGACGTCGCGGGCCAGCTCGAAGGCGGCGCGCTCCGAGGGGAGCAGCTTCGGGACGTGCGTGCGGGCCGCGGCCTCCGCATAGACGTGCGGCCGGCGGTGGTGGACGCGCGGGCCGTCCAGGTGACCGGCGATGAGCCCGGTGGCTCCGAACATCCCCAGCCCGATGACCCCGGCAGCCATCGCGACGCGGCGGCGCCGCCGGCGGCGCGAGCCCGAGGTGTCGGCGTCGCCCCGGCGCGTCGCCTTGGTGGCCGTCGACGGGGTCGACGCGACCGCCGCCGGGAGCGGGCGCTTGCGCGCCGGCGCGGGGTCGGGGGTCTCGGCGACGGAGCCGGTCGAGGAGGGCAGCTCGGCCGGCAGCACGGCCCAGGGGTCGCGCGACTCGGCGACGTGGCGCAGATCGGCCAGCATGGTGCGCGCCGACGGGTAGCGCTCGTCGATCTCGGCCATCGCACGCCGCACGATCCAGCGCAGGGCCTCGGGCGAGGACTTCGAGAAGCCCGACAGGCTGCCCTGGGCCGGGAACGAGTCCTCGAGCATCGAGTAGAGCACCGCGCCGGCCGAGTACAGGTCGAACTTGACGCCGTCGACCTCATGCACCTTGACGCCCTGCATCGCTTGGCGCACCAGCTCGGGGTCGCGGTAGTACTCGGTGCCGTGGGTGGTCAGCGTGTTGCACGACGCGAGCGGCGTGACCAGGCCGAAGTCGACCAGCTGCAGCCGATCGCCTTCGACGATCAGGTTGGCCGGCTTCACGTCCTTGTGCCAGAGGCCGCCGGTGTGGAAGCGCTCGAGGGTCCCGAGCAGGTCGCAGGACCAGCCGAGCGTGCGCCGCAGCTCCTTCTCGCCAAGGCCCTTCGCGCCGCTGCGCGCGTGCAGCTTCTGCACCGCGAGGCCGAGCTCGTCGCCGTCGACGTATTCCATCACGTAGTAGAAGCGGTCGTCCGCGAGCTCGTGGTCGAAGACCAGGCCCAGGCGGCCGGCCGCCTCGAGGGCGCGGCTCTCGCGCACGATCTGCGGCAGGGTCGAGCCGTGCTGCAGCGCGAAGGACTTGATCACCACGCGGTCGGGCAGGTCCCAACCCGCCTCGGACCAGCGCTGGGTCGTCTCGGCAAGCGGCCGCGCCAGGAACAGGTTGGCGCCCGAGCCCCCGGCCGCCAGGCTGCCCTTGATCTTGTAGCCGGGGAACGTCTCGGGCTTGACGCGCGGGACGCCGGGCTCGCGGTCGATCACCTCGGGCAGGCGGCGCTCGAGGCCGTCGAGCAGCACCCCGAGCCCGACCAGCCGCAGCGGGTGCGAGATGCTGACGCGGTACATCCCGAGCAGGGCGGACAGGAACTCGTCCTCACAGGCCCGCGCGTAGTAGCCGGCCGAACGGACCCGGATCAGCAGTAGGTTGACCAGGATCAGCGGCAGGAAGAGCGCGGCGGTGATCAGCGCTCCCGCGCAGTGGAAGGCGTCGACGAGCAGGTTGCGCAGGGTGACGAAGATGTGGCGCACGAGGGCGCCCACTCCGAGGCCGCCCTGCTTGAGGAGCCAGCCGATGCCGCGCACGGTTTTCCACAGGATCCAGGCGAGCCCGAACCCCACCGCCACCAGCGGGACCCCGACGAGCACCAGGAGGGCGAGAAACAGGAATTCCATAGGGGCTCCTCAGTTGTGCGGGCAGGACCCGAGGGGGACTTCGAGGGTGGGGCTCAAGGGGTGCTTCCGGCGACGCGGTGGTAGATCTCGGCGAGGGCCTGGTCGAAGGCCTCACCGCCCTTATTGGGAATCGGGGCCAGCCCGTTTCGCGAAAGCTCGTCCCACTCCTCCTCGGTGAAGCTGTATTTCCCGAAGGTCTCGACCAGATGGCGGCGGAGGCGCTCGCGGACGGCCGCCAGGCGGCGGCTGACGGTGGGCTCGCTGATGCCGAGGGCCTTGGCCACGGCGCCGCCGCGCTGGCCCTCCAGCACCCTCATCTGAAAGACCCCGAACTCGTCGAACGTGCACTCGCGCTTGGCGGCCCGCAGGGCGGCCATCACCTTGGCCTCGAACACCGCGCGCTCGAAGTCGCCGTCCGGCCCGGGGACCGGGCTCTCGGGGTCGTGGACGGCTTCGAGCGGCACCGGGCGCTGGCCCCCGCCGCGCTTGCCCGCGCTGCGGCGGTCCATCTCGTCCCCCAGCGCGTGGCGGGCGATCGCCAGAAGCCAGGTCGAAAAGCGCACCCCGCGCGAGGGGTCGTGGCGGTCGATGGCGCCGGAGAGGGCCGCGAAGGTGTCCTGGGAGAGGTCCTGGACGGTTTCGTAGCCCACCCGGCCTCGACCCCAGCGGGTCAGCTGGGCGCGCAGGAGGGGCCCGAAGGCCTCCCAGAGCTCGAACCAGGCCTCGGGCTCGCGGACGCGCAGGCGCCGGATGAAACCGGTAGACAGGTCGTTTTGTGGCACAGGCGGATGGGGGTGGCAGGGACGAAGTCGTGGGTACCTCCAAACTCGCAGCCCCTACCGACTATTCGCGAAAGCGCGGCTTTTCTCGGCCGCCGTGAAAGAGCCGGAGGCGGTTTCCCAAGGAGTAGGCGGAGTCCAAACCCCTTCGGGTTCCCACTCCCCTCCCGGAGGGGCAGTGACCCCAGTCGAACCGACAAAGAGAAGACCCACCACGATGTTTGCCACCCTGAAGAAGATGATGAAGGTCGGGATGGTCACCGCGATTGGCGTGGGCCTGGCCGGTGTCGCCGCTGCGGTGATCGTCGGCGAGGGCCGCACGCGCGCCGTCGTCCACGAGCTCCATAGCAACGTGATCGATTCCATCGACAGCGCGATCGAGGACCCCGCCGCCCTGCGCGCCCAGCTGCGCGAGATGGAGCGCCAGTATCCCGAGAAAATCTCCCAGGTCCGCGGAGACCTGGCCGAGCTGCAGCACGAGATCGTCGAGCTCGAGCGCGAGCGCGCGATCTCCGAGCGCGTCGTCGCCCTGGTCGACCAAGACCTCGGCGCGATCGAGATGAAGCTCGCCGCGCACGCCGCGCCGGCTTCCGACGAGCTCTCCGCCCGCAACCCCTACGGCGACTCGCCCAGTCGGGTCGAGGTCCGCGCCGGTCAGCTGGAGAACCAGCGCCTGGTCTACCAGAACCGCAGGGCCGACGCCGAGCACACGCTCGTGTACCTGCACCTACAGCAAGACCGCCTGGTCGAGCTGCTCGCTAAGCTCGAGAACGAGCGCAGCGAGTTCCAAAGCCAGATCGCCGGCCTCTCGCGCGAGATCGACGCGATCGCGCGCAACGACCGCCTGATCCAGCTGCTCGAGAAGCGCAACCAGACGATCGAAGAGTGCTCGCGCTACGAGGCCGTCAGCCTGGACCAGATCACCGGTCGGCTCTCGATGATCCGTTCGCGCCAAGAGGCCGAGCTCGACATCCTCGCCACGACCGAAGCGGCGACCGACTACGAGCAGACCGCGCGCCTGCAGATCGCGGCTGAGGGCCCGCTGGAACCCCTGGCCCAGCCCGTGCGCGACGCGCTCGAGGGTCGCTAGACCGAAGCGGCGCCGGCCGGTTCCGCGCCCCCTGCTCGCAGGGCCGGGACCCGAGCCGGAGCTCCTCCAAGCGCCTCCCCGCCTCCGGGCGGGGAGGCGCTTTTTTCGTCGGCCCCCGCGCCGGGAAGTACGCTCGGGAACAAAAGCGCCGGTTTTGCACGACGGGACGCCGCGCAGGCGACGCTGATGGGACTGCCCTTCCCCCACGGCTTCCGACACCGACCGCGATGCGCCGACTTCTAGCTCCGGGACTCCTTCTCGCCCTGGCGAGCGCCACGGGTGCTCAGCTCCTCACCGACACCCAGATCGCGGACCTGAGCTCCGCGCCCGACGTCAAGAACGGCTTCAGCGGCGGCTTCGCGAGCGACGGAGCGCTGGCCTACTTCGGCGGCTCCGATCCCGCCTCGGGGCTGGGGGCCCGCCTCTGGGCGACCGACGGCACCACGGCCGGGACGGTGCAGCTGACCTCCCAGGCGATGATCGAGCGCGAGGCCCGCTTCCTGCCCGGCGGCGACCTCTTCCTGGCGGTGGACGAGCTCGGCGTCGGGGTCGGCCTGTGGCGCACCGACGGCACGGCTGCGGGCACCGTCGAGGTGCAGCCGCCGCTCGCCTGGACCACCGTGCCCCACGACCTGACCGTATTCGGCGGAGCGGTGTGGTTCCTGGCGGGCCAGGCCGCCACCGGGGTCGAGCTATGGCGCTCCGACCTCGCGACCGGCGCGACGGCGCTGGCCTTCGAGCTCGCGCCGGGAAGCGCCTCGGGAGCCTCGCAGCTCTTCGCCGGCGCGGGCGGGCTGCTCGTAGCCGACGGCGCGCAGGACGCGCTGCTCTGGACCGACGGCACGCCGGGCGGCGGCGTGCAGGTGGCGTCGCTTCCGCTGTCGGGCTCGGGCTCCTTCGAGCACGTCGTCGAGGTCGGACCGCGCGTCGTCTTCAACGTCGACGGTCCCGGCGCGGAGCGCGGCTGGTGGGCGAGCGACGGGACGCCGGCCGGCACCTTCCAGCTGCTGCAGACGGTCAACGACCACTGGGCTGTTGGCGCCGCGACCAAGGCCTACCTGGCGGCCGGGAGCGTCTCCACGTCGACGCGCCTCTTTGAGACGGACGGGACGCTGGCCGGAACCAAGCCGATCTCCTTTGGGGGAGCGACCGACGGTCAGATCGTGAGCGTGCGGCCGGGCCTCGCCGTCGGCGACGAGCTCTTCTACAGCGGGCTGGTTCACGGCGTCGGGTTCGAGCCCTGCCGCACGTCCGGCGCCGCCGGGGGCGCCGCGCTCGTTCAGGACCTGCACCCCACGGACGACTCGGATCCGGGCGACTTCGTCTCCTTCGGCGGCGAGGTCTTCTTCCTCGCCGACGACGGCGCGACCGGCCGCGAGATCTGGCGGCTCGACCCCGCTGCGGGCGGCGCGCAGCTCGTCGCCGACCTCACGCCGGGACTGGCCGACGGGGTCCAGGACTCCCCGCCGGCGCTGCTCGCGGCGGCGCACGGCGTCGTCTTCGGCTTCTCGTTCCGCAGCCTGGGCGTCGAGCCGGCGGTCACCGACGGCGCGCAGACCGCGCTGCTGCTCAACCTCTCCGACGACGGGTTGAGCGGCGGCTCGGCTCCGAAGGAGTTCGCGCGCCTCGGCTCGCGCGCGGTGTTCCACGCCTTCGACGAGACCGCCGGGCGAGAGCTCTGGATCACCGACGGCACCGGAGCGGGCACGTCCCTGCTCGCGAACCTCACGCCGGACATCGCAGGGCAGCCGCAGCTCTCCGGCTCGTCGCCGCGCTTCACGGTGCAGCTCGGCGAGCGGGCGTTCTTCTTCGCGGATACGCCGGCCACCGGGCAGGAGCTCTGGGCGACCGACGGGACCGCGTCCGGGACCGCGCTCGTCGCCGACCTGGTGCCGGGGCCCGGCTCCGGCGCGCCGCAGTTCGGCCCGCGCCCGGTGGCGCTGGGAGATGCACTCTACTTCATCGCGCGCGAGCCCGGCGGAGCCTTCGCGCTGTGGCGTACCGACGGCGCGACGCTCGCGACGACGCCGATCGTCACGGTGGACCCCACCGGCTTCCTGGCCGAGTTCTCCGACCTCAAGCGTGTCGGCGACCGGCTGCTCTTCGAGGCCGACGGCCCCGCCGGCGTCGAGCTGTGGAGCAGCGACGGGACCCCCGCGGGCACCTCGCTGCTGGTCGATATGACGCCCGGGCCGATCGGGACCTCGATCAGCGCGCTCGTGCCGGGCGAGACGCAGGCGCTGGTCTTCACGCCCAGCGCTCCGACGGCGCTCTGGCGCACCGACGGAACCCCGGCGGGCACGACGCCGGTCCTGACCGGCCTCCCCGGCCCGATCGACTCGGCCTCGTTCGCCGCGAGCGGCGACACCTTCTACTTCTCGCTCACGGACGCGGCGACGGGCAAGGAGCCGTGGATCAGCGACGGAACGCCCGCCGGGACCCAGCGGCTGATCGACCTCGTGCCGGGGCAGCCGGGCAGCGGCGCGGCTTCGTTCACGCCGGCCGGCGACCGGGTGTTCTTCACGGCCTGGTCGTCGGCGGACTCCAAGCTGCCGGGCCAGCTCTGGATGACCGACGGCACCGCCGCCGGCACCACGCTGGCCGCGGACCTCCCGCTGATCCCGACCAGCGCCGGGCTGGCCGACTTCTGGGCGCCGACCAGCGACCGGCGGCTGCTCTTCACGCACGCCGATGCGAACGGCGAGGAGTGGTGGCTGACCGACGGAACACCGGCCGGCACGCGCGCGCTGACCGACTCGGCGCCCGGCCCGAAGTGGGCGCGTCCGCGGCCCGGGGCGCTGCTGGGCGGTCAGCTGCTGTTCGTCGCCGACGACGGCACGCACGGCGAGGAGCTCCACGCGCTCCCCGTCGCCGCCACCGGCGGGTACGCCGTCGTCGAGCTGGGCGCGGGCTGCGCGGGCGCGGGCGGCGTGCCACGCCTGCTCGTCGAGAGCGGCGCTCCAGCCGCCGGCCAGGCGCTCCTCCTGGGGCTGCGCGACGCCGCGCCCGCGAGCAGCGCGCTGTGGTTCTTCGACCAGGCCTACGGCGCGCTGCCGCCGATCGGCACGTGCACGGTGCAGCTGCCGACCCCGACGCTCTTCGCCTCGACGCCGACCGACGGCGCGGGGGCCGCCACCTTTGCGCTCCAGCTCGCGAACGACCCCGCGCTGGCCGGGCTGCAGGCGGACCTGCAGGCGCTTTCGGTGGAGCCCGGGGGCCCGTTCCAGGGCCTGGGCGCGCTCAGCGGCGTGCTGGAGCTGATCGTCGGGCCCTGAGCACTCCGCGCGGGCCTGCGGGCAGGGCGCGGGTTCCCGAAGTCGGGATTCCCGCGCAAGGTAGGGACACGGGAGACGCTCCCCCGGGGAGAGTCTCCCCTCGTCTCCCACTCCTTCCCGACCATGCGCAATCCCCTACTGGGCTCCCTCCTCCTTCCCCTCGTCGCGGGCGTCTCGGACGCCCAGCTCCTGACCGGCACGCAGCTCGTCGACATCAACTCCGACCCCGCCGTCGTCGGCAGCTTCAGCGGCGGCTTCGCGAGCGACGGACAGCTGGTCTTCTTCGAGGGCGTCGACGCGGTCTCCGGCGAGAGCTTCCGCCTCTGGGCCACCGACGGGACCGCCGCCGGTTCGGAGCAGATCGCCGATCTCGCGCTCAACCCGATCGAGAGCGCCTTCGTTCCCGGCGGCGATCTGGTCGTCGCCGCGGACGCGCTCGGCATCGGCGTCGGCCTGTGGCGCAGCGACGGCACGGCAGCGGGCACCCAGGAGCTGCTCGCGCCGGTGGAGTGGATCGTGGAGCCCTACGACCTGACGGTCTTCGGCGGCGACCTCTGGTTCCTCGCCGACCTGGCCGGGACCGGCGTGGAGGTCTGGAAGACCGACCTTGCGAGCGGGGCGACCTCGCTCGAGCTCGACCTCCTGCCCGGTCCGCTGCCGGGTGCGTCGCACCTCTTCGCGGGCGCGGGCAAGCTCTTCGTCGTCGGCGGGCTCCTGAGCCAGCTCTTCGCGACCGACGGAACGCTGGCCGGGTTGACGTCGCTGGCCTCGTTCGCGCTCGCCGACTCAAGCTCGTTCCGCTTCCCGGTCGAGGTGGGCGCGCGCGTGATCTTCGACGTCGCGGGCTTCGGGCCGGACGCCGGCTGGTGGTCGAGCGACGGCACGCCGGGCGGTACGTCGCTCCTCCTTGCGACGTTCAACGACTTCTGGGCCGCCGAGGGCAGCACCAAGGCCTACATCACCGGCGGCAGCGTCGCGTCGTCGCCGCTGCTCTTCGAGACCGACGGCACGGTCGCCGGGACGCTGCCGATCGACCTCCCGTCGACCAGCGGCGGGCAGCGCGTTTCATTCGACCCGGGCTTCGCGCTGGGCGATGAGCTCTTCTACGGCGGACTGGTCCCCGGCGCGGGCATCGAGCCGTGCCGGACGAGCGGTGCCGCCGGCGGCGCGGCGCTCGTCGAGGACATCCACCCGAGCGGCAACTCGCAGCCGAACGACTTCGTCGCCTTCGGGGCCGAGGTCTTCTTCCGCGCCGACGACGGCGCGACCGGGCGCGAGATCTGGAAGCTCGACCCCGCCGGAACCGGCGCGCAGCAGGTGGCCGACCTCACGCCCGGGCCGTTCGCGCAGATCGTGGGAGCGTCGCCGACGATCCTGCCGGCCGCGGCGGGCGTGGTCTTCGGCTTCGCCTTCGCGGACGTCGGCGTCGAGCCGGCGGTGACCGACGGCGTACAGACCGGGCTCCTGCTGAACATCGGCGACGACGGGCTGAGCGCGGGCTCGGGACCGAGCGAGTTCCTGCGCTTCGGCTCGCGTGCGCTCTTCGCGGCCTTCGACGAGGCGGTCGGCAACGAGCTCTGGATCACCGACGGCAGCGCCGCCGGCACGCAGCTCGTCGCCAACATCGACCCGGTCGACGCCGGCTTCTCGGGCGCCTTTGGCTCGTTCCCGCGGCACCTCGTGCTGCTGGGCGACAGCGCCTTCTTCTTCGCGGGCACGCCCTCCTCCGGGCGCGAGCTCTGGTCGACCGACGGCACCGAGGCCGGGACGGCGCTGGTCGCCGACCTGGTTCCCGGCCCGGGCTCCTCGGAGCCGCTCTTCTCGGCGCCCCCGGTGGTGCTCGGCGACGCGCTCTTCTTCATCGCGCGCGAGCCCGGCGGCGCCTTCGCGCTCTGGCGCACCGACGGCGCGACGCTGGCGACCACCAAGGTGCTGACGACCGACCCGACCGGCTTCGTGGCCGAGTTCTCGGTGATCGAGCGCGTCGGCGAGCGCATCGTCTTCACCGCCAACGGGCCCGAGGGTCTGGAGCTGTGGGGCAGCGACGGCACCGCCGCCGGCTCGTCGGTGCTGGTCGACATGACGCCCGGCCCCGGCGGCACGTTCTTCTCGCGCGTCGTTCCGGGCGAGACGCAGGCGCTGGTCTTCACGCCCAACGCCGACGTCCAGCTTTGGCGCACGGACGGGACGGTTGCGGGCACGCAGCCGGTGCTGGCCAACCCTGGGCTGAACGCCAACTCGTCGTCGGTCGGCGCCGCAGGCGACGACTTCTATTTCTCGGTCTTCGACCCCGCAACCGGTCGCGAGCCATGGGTCAGCGACGGGACGACCGCCGGCACGGTGCCGCTCCTGGACATCGTGCCGGGGCCGACCGGCAGCGACGCGACGTCGTTCACGCAGGCCGACGACCGCGTGTTCTTCCAGGTGCAGTCGCCGCCGGGGAGCTCGCACTTCGGGCAGGTCTGGATCACCGACGGCACGACCGCCGGCACGACGCTGGTCGCCGACCTCCCCTCGCCGATCGCCGGCGCGGGCGTCGGCGACTTCTGGGCGCCGGCCGCCGACCGGCGCCTGGTCTTCTCGAACGTCGACGCGAACGGCGAGGAGTGGTGGGTCAGCGACGGCACGGCCCTCGGTACCGTGCCGCTGACCGACTCGGCGCCGGGCGGCAAGTTCGCCAACCCGCGCCCGGGCGTGCTGCTCGGCGACCAGCTGCTCTTCAGCGCGACCGATGGCGTGAACGGCGAGGAGCCCCACGTCCTGCCGCTGGTGGCGACCGGCGGCTACGCGGCCACGTCGCTCGGCACGGGCTGCGCCGGCGCGGGCGGCGTGCCGACGCTGCTGCTGGAGTCGGGCGCGGTCGCCGTCGGCGAGGCGCCGTCGCTCGGCGTGCGCAACGCCGCGCCGACGAGCAGCGCGCTCTGGTTCTACGACCTCGGCTACGGCGCTCTGCCGGCGGTGGGCACCTGCGCGCTGCAGCTGCCCGCGCCGAAGCTCCTCGTCACGACGGCGACCGACGCGACCGGAGCGAGCTCGCTTCCGCTGGCGGTCGCTGACGACGCGTCGCTCGCGGGGCTGCGGTTCGACTTCCAGGTCTTCTCGCTGGAGCTGGGCGGGCCGTTCTTCGGGCTGGGCGCGGTCAGCGACGTGCTCGAGCTCGTGCTCGGCCCCTGACCCGGGCGCTGCGGGGGTTTATCCTCTAGCGCCATGCGCTCCTGGATCCTCCGCACGCTGCCCCTCGCCCTCGTTCTCGCCGCCTCCTGTGCCTCCTCGGGCGAAGGAGCGCGGCACCTCCCGGCCCCCGGCGCGATCGGGCCCTACTCGGGCTCGGTCGGCGTGGGCCCGCTCGTGTTCGCCTCGGGCAAGATCGGAAGCGAGCGCGACGGCTCCTTCGCCGCCGAAGCCGAGAGCGCCATCGACGCCGTCGTGACCGAGCTGAAGCGCTCAGGCCTCGAGCTGCGCGACGTCGTCAGCGTCCAGGTCTACCTGACCGACATGGGGCGCTACGCGGAGTTCAACCAGATCTACGCGCGACGCCTGCCGGCCCCCTACCCAGCGCGCACGTGCGTCGCCGTCGCGGCGCTGCCCGCGGGGGCGCGGGTGGAGATCACCGTCACCGCCGCGCGTTCGCGCTAGCGATCCTTCAGGCGCCGCACGAAGCGCAGGCCCGACCACACCTCGTCGACCGCGCACACCTTGTTGTCGACCAGGCCGGTCGCGAGCCCGCGCTTGCGCACCGGCCCGTCGCCGAGGTCGGTCGCGAGGCCCGAGCTCTTCTTCGGCCAGGCGATCCAGAGCCCGCCGGCGGTGTTGAGGCGCGCGATGCACGCGTCGAGGCGGCGCTCCAGGGCCGCGGCGTTCGGCGCGAAGAGCACGATCACATCGAAGCCGCGCTTGCCGCGCAGGTCGCGCTTCAGCTCGACGTCCGCGGGCAGGCGGCCCAGCGTGCGCTCGAAGTCCTTGGGCGCGTCGCACAGGAGCACGCGGTGCTCCTCCTTGATGCCGAGCTTCTTCGGCAGCGGGGTTCCCGAGTAGCCGGCGGGCATCACTCGTGGCGCAGGGCTTCGACGGGGTCCATGGTGGCGGCTCGCCAGGCCGGGTAGAGGCCGAATACGATCCCGATCAGCGCCGAGATCGCGAAGGCCAGGATCGGCGCCGCGGGCGTGACGACGGTGCGCAGGTCGGTGAAGCGCTCGACCGCCAGCGGAATCGCGATCCCGAGCGCGACGCCCAGGATGCCGCCTCCGACCGAGAGCACGACGGTCTCGATCAGGAACTGCGTCACGATGTGGCGCCGCTTCGCGCCGAGCGCGCGGCGGATGCCGATCTCGCGCGTCCGCTCGGTGACCGTAGCGAGCATCACGTTCATGATGCCGATGCCGCCGACCAGCAGGCTGATGCCGGCGATCGAGCCCAGCACGATGTTCCAGATGCGCTTGGTCTCCTCGGCGCGCGCGAGCAGCTCGAACGGCACGAGAATCTCGTAGTCGCGCTTGAGGTGGTTGCGCTTGAGCATCTCGCGGCACGCCCCCGCCACCAGCGGCACGTTCTCGGGCAGGTCGACCTCCGCGATGATCTCGTGTAGCTCGACCTCTTCGATCTCGGTGCTGCCGGCGCGCTGGATCACCTGGGTGACGCCGTACCACTGCTTGGCGGTCTCGAGCGGGAGGAAGACCTCGCCGGTGACCTCCTCCCCCAGCTCGGCCGGGTCGTCGGCGGTGCGGATCCGCGGCAGCAGCGTACCCACGACGCGGAAGTACTCGCCCCCGACGCGGATGATCTTGCCGATGGCCGACTCGAAGGGAAAGAGCACGCGCGCCACCTCCGTGCCGAGCACACACACGTTCGTGCTGCGCCGCTCGTCTTCGGAGGAGAGGAAGCGCCCCTCGAAGAGCATGCGTCCGGTCACGTCGCGGTAGATGGGGCGCGTCGCGAGGGTGCGGGGGTTGAGCACGCGCTCTCCGTAGCGCACCTCCTTGGACAGCTGGCGCACCGGCACGACGCGCACGATGCCGGGGAAGGTCTCCTCGATCCGCGCCAGGTCCATCTCGGTCAGCCCGTAGCTGAGCGTGCGCGACGTGCGCCCCTGCTGGTTGGGGTCCTGGGGCGGCTTCACGCTGCGCAGGATCACGTTCTGGCTGCCGAGCTGGCGGATCTGCTCCTGGGCCTCCTCGCTGGCGCCCTCGCCGATGGCGAGCATCGCGATCACGCTGCTGGTGCCGAACAGGACGCCCAGCGTGGTCAGCGCGCTGCGCAGCTTGTGCTGCAGCAGGCTCGTGACCCCCAGCCGCAGCGCGCGAAGGAACATGCGCAGCATCAGCCCACCCTCGCCTCGGCAACCTCGATCTGCCCGTCGCGCATGCGCAGCACGTGCGAGGCGCGCTCGGCCACGTGCTCTTCGTGGGTGACGAAGACCAGCGTCTTGCCCTCGGCGTGCAGCTCGTCGAAGAGGTCGAGGATCTCGTCGGCGGTCTTGCTGTCGAGGTTGCCCGTCGCCTCGTCGGCCAGGATGAGCTCGGGATCGTTCACCAGCGCGCGGGCGATGGCGACGCGCTGCTGCTGGCCGCCGGAGAGCTCGCTCGGGCGGTGGCCGAGGCGCGAGCCGAGGCCCACCCGCTCCGCCAGCGTGTGCGCCCGCTCCTCGCCGTCCGCGGGCGGGTGGTCCTGGTAGAAGAGCGGCACCATGATGTTCTCGAGCACGCTCAGCGCCGGGATCAGGTTGTACGACTGGAAGATGAAGCCGAGCCGGCGCGAGCGCAGCTCGGACAGCGCGTCGTCGTCGAGCAACCCGGTGTCCTCACCGGACACGACGTAGGAGCCCTCGGTCGGCCGGTCGAGACAGCCCATCACGTTGAGCAGCGTCGACTTGCCGCTCCCCGACGACCCCATCACCGACCAGTACTGCCCGCGCTCGATCGAGAACGAGAAGTGGTCGAGCGCGCGCACCTCGTTGGTGCCCATGCGGTACACGCGCGAGACGTCGATCAGCTCGGCGACGGCCTCCATCGGCGGGCTCGCTAGCCGCGGCTCGGCGCGCCGCTGCTGCCCGAGGGACGCTTGCCGCCCGAGGAGCCGCTGGGTCGTCCGGTGCTGGCGGGCTTGCCGCTCCCACCGCGGCGTCCTGCGTCGGCGCGGCCGCCGCGCTCGGAGCCGCCGCCCCACGACGGCTGCCCGGAACCGCCGCCCTCGGGCGCGCGCTCCATTTCGGGGATCTCGTCGAGCGACACGTCGTCCTCGTCGGCCGGCTCGAGGGTCGTCCCCGCGGGCTGCGACAGGAGCACAACCTCGCCCTCAGAGAGGCCGGAGAAGACCTCGACCCACTTGCCGTTGTCCTGGCCGACCTCGACCTCGCGCAGCTCGACCCCGCCGCCTTCGGCCACGAAGCACGCCGGCTTGCCGCGGTTGAGGAAGACCGACTGCACGGGGACGTGCAGCACGTCGACGAGGTCGTCGACGACCACCTCGACGCTGCACGACATGCCGGACTTCAGCTCGGGCGTGTTCTCCACCACTTCGATCTCGGTGCGGTACACGCGCAGGTCGGGATTCGCCCACCAGCTGTTCTGGTCCGGGAGCGTGCTCTTGAAGCGCACCCGGCCGGTGAACTGCCGGCCGGGGAGGGCGTCGACCATGATCAGGCACGGCATGCCCTCCCGCACCTTCTCGAGCACCGACTCGTGCAGGGTCATCTCCGCGATCATGCCCTCGGACGAGGGGATCGTGATGATCTCCTGGCGCTCGCGTACCTCGGTGCCCTCCTGAATCGGCTCGTTGCTGCCCCAGCGGCCGCCGCCCTCCTTCGCGTAGACCACCATCCCGCCCACGGGCGCGCGCATGACGGCCTTCTCGATCTGATCGAGCAGCTTCTCCAGCTCGTCCTGCTCGAGGTCGCGCTTGGCCTCGCTCGTGATGAAGTCGGCCTCGAAGTCGGCGATGCGAGCCGCGGCCTGGAGCTTGACGCGGTCCAGCTCGCGCTCGGCCTCTTCGATGGCCGCGGACAGCTCGAGCAGCCGGCGCGGCTTGTCGTACTCGATCAGGAGCTGCTTCTCGCGCTTGCGCTGCTCGAGCAGCACGCGCGAGCTGTTGTACGCGAACTCGTCGGCCTCGAGCTGGGTGCGGGTGAGGAAGTCCTTCTCGGACAGCTTGCGCGACCAGTCGAGCTCGCTCTCCTTGCGCTTGAGATCCTCCTCGGCCAGCAGGATCGCTTCGTCCGCGGCCTGGGTGAGCTGCGGCAGCTCGCCGTTCACGTACCGGTGCTGGTCCTGCTTGGCGAACTCCAGCGCCTGCTCGGCGCTCTTGATGTCGCTCTCGTTCTGGCTCTCCTGGATCTTCAGGTTCTGCTCGGCCTTGGTGAACGCCGCCACGGCGTTCTGAACCGAGATCTCCTGGGCGACCTTGCGCTCCATTTGCGAGCTGGTGTCCAGCTCGCACACGACCTCGCCCTCCTCGACGATGGTGCCCTCTTCGATCAGCCACAGGATCGTCGAGCGGCCCTCCAGGTCGCACTTCAGCTTGGAGCTGTTGGCGGCCTTCAGGTTGGCGCGCTCGACCACGCTGATCCGCAGGTCGCCGCGGCGCGCCTCGGCGCCGTCCAGCCCGTACCCGGACTCGCCGCCGAAGCCGAGGTCGAGGCCGGCGAGCCGGGCCGTGCCTCCCACGGCCGCCGTCGCCAACAGCAGCACGCCGCCCACCTTGAGGATTCCGCCGGCGCTCATTCTTCGTCTCCGAGGTCTAGGGGTTCGGTCTCCACGCGGACGCCGTCCGCGTCCACCCGCAGGAGCTCCATGTCGCGATAGAGCGCGAGCCGTGCAAGCGCGAAGTCGACGCGCGCCCGCACCGCCGAGTTCTGGGCCGCGATGAGCGCGGCCTGGGACTCGAGCAGGTCGCGCGTGTCGCTGCGGCCCGCCTCCAGGGTCAGCGTCGCGCTCTCGACGCGGCGCTCGGCCAGAATCGCTGCGTTGGACTGGATCTCAGCCCGCTCGCGGGCGGCGCCCAGGTCGCGCAGCGCCAGCCGGATGTCGGCCGTCACGAAGTCCGCCGAGCGCTCGCGCGCGCGTCGCGACGCGTTCAGCGTGATCTCCGCCCGGCGGTAGGTGTTGCGCTCGGGCAGCAGGTTGATCGGCAGGTCGAGGTCGATGATCGCGGTCCAGGGCGCTTCGTCGTAGGCGAAGTCCAGCGGCTGGTCCACGTCGCTGGCCGCGTTGGCTACGAACGTCACGTCGAGCCCGGCGCGCAGCGCGTCGGCGGAGACCTTCATGTTGCGGTCGGCGTCCTGCTCGCGGTCGATCGCGGTCAGGTGGTCGAGGCGCTCGCGCAGCGCCACGGTGACCAGCCCCTCGGGCGAGTCCGACTCGTCGAGACTGGGAACGACCAGGCCGAAGAGGTTCGCCAGCTCCTCATGGCGGATGGTCATCTCGGTCTCGACCGGCAGCCCCATCGTGAGCTTGAGGTTGTCGTACTGCGTCTGGAGCGACGCCTCGGCGACGACGACGCTGTTCCTCGCGCCCAGCTCGTTCTGGCGCGCCTGGTCGACCTCGAGCTCGAGCATCTGCCCCGCCTCGGCGAAGGCCTCGTTGCGCTCGCGGATGCGGGTCAGGCTGGTGAGGTTGTCGCGCTCGTTGCCCAGCGTGTCGGTCGACTGCGCGATGCGGAAGACCTGCGACACGATGTCGAAGGCGAACGTGCGGCGGAAGCGCTCGTACGTACGCGCCTGGTAGATCAGATCGCGCTCGGCCTGGGTCAGGTTGTTCAGCACGATCTTGCCGCCGAAGCCGCGCAGCAGCGGTTGGGTCACCGAGAGCGAGAGCCCCGACACCGCCGACCAGTCGCCGCCGGTCGACACCACCCGCGCGAGCGACGTGCTGAGCCCGATCCCGATGTCGGTGCCGATCCCGAGCAGCTTGTCCAGGCCGAGCACACTCGTGAGCCCCACGGTGTCGGCCTCGCCGCCGACCCCGAGGGAGTCGCCGACGCCCCCCGCCGTGGGCTGGAGGCTGAGGCGCCAGCGCTCGAAGGTCAGGTCGAGCGCCTCGATGAAGAGCGCCTCGCGCTGATCCTGGTACTCGCGGCTGTTCTCCGCCGCGATCTCGATGCAGTCGATCAGCCCCAGGGGCTCCAGCTCGGGCAGCTCGCCCTCCGCGAGCGCGCCCTCGATGCGCCCGCGGAGGCTGTCCTCGGGCGGGTCGATGCGCAGCACGTCCGACGCGCCCAGGCTCGACCGCAGCTCGTCGAGGATGGCGTAGACCTCCTCGTCGGCGTCGTCGCTGTGCTCCGCGGCAGACCGGCAGCCCGCCGGCAGAGCCAGCACGAGAGCGAGTGCGCCGACCCGCGCGGAAAGGAGCCGGGCGGGGCGCTTCTGTGGGCTCTGGGGCATGGACGGGAGGGGAGCAGGAACCGATCCGACGCTGGTGTCCGAACCGTCGAGTGTAGTCGGGGCATCGCCCCCACACTGCAATCTTGCTGTATGGGTGTTTCGCCCGCGCCGGAAAGGCGGATTTGCCCCCGCGCGAGCAATTCGCGCCGGGGATTCCCGCGGGCCGGGCCGATCCCGCTAGCGGTCCAGGGCGCGCCAGCCCGACGCGCGCAGGCGCTCGTAAGCCTCGCGCGGCACGGCGCGGGCGACCGGGCCGCCCTCCTGGAGCTGAAAGGCGACCAGGCGCGGGCCGCAGAAGACGTAGCGGCCGGCGAGTGTTCCGTCCGGGCGGCGCCACGTGTGCAGCCGCACGCCGCGAAGCCACGGCGTGGGCCCGGTCCGGTGATCGAGCAGCTCGACGGCGCAGGAGTTGGGCTCGAGGCGGCGGAACTCCCCCGCCGAGAGGCGCTCCGCGCGCAGCTGCTCCAGCAGGTAGAGCGGCATCAGCACCCCCTGCGAGGCGTCGATCTCGCGGCGCCGGATCTCACCGCCCGAGGTGTCGGAGAGCCGCAGCACCTCCTCGCCGCGGTTCCACGCCACGTGCACCGTGCGGCCGTGGCGCACGCCGACCTCGCGCCACACAACGTCGAGCGTCGAGAGCTCCAGGCGCTCGACGTGCGCGACGCGGGTCTGAACGTCGAGGAGAAGCGTCTCGCTCTCGAGCCGCAGCGTCCCGTCGGCCTCGGGGACGCGCAGCAGCCTCACCAGCCCGAGGGGCGACGCCGGCCCTTCGGCCTCCGCGGGGCGCGCGGAGGCGGGTGGATCCAGGCGGAACCACTCGACCTCGACGCCGGTCAGCGGCGGCAGCGTCAGCTCCAGCACCCCGTCGCGCTCGATCGGCGGCCGCTCGTCCCCGTCGCGGGGCGCGGACGCGGTCAGGCCGAGGAGCGCGAGGGCCAGGGCGGTCAAGGGCATCGGGAGGGTCATGGGGAGTCCGCTGGGCTCTATCGGGCGGCCCGCCGGATCCCTTGAGCCGCGTCAGACCGCGGGGTCGTCCAGCCCGCGCCCGATGGCCGCCAGCCCGGCCACAAAGAGGCCCAGACAAAGCAGCGTGGCCGGCCAGACCGGCCCGCGGAGTCGTTCCTGGAAGTCGACCCAGGCGAAGTGCCGCAGACCGCGCTCGCGCTCGGTACGCGGCGACAGCACGGCGGGCTGGTCGACGAAGAAGATCGTCTCGACCGGGAACTCGTCGCCGAGGCCCGCGCCGCGGTGGCGCAGAATGCGCCAGTGGGCCCAGGGCGCGGCAAAGCGCCAGTCCCACTGGATCCGCAGGAAGCGGTCGTCGTCGCGCTGGAAGTCGTTGTCGCCGGCGACGTCCGGCCACGCGAGGCGTGCCGCCTGCTGCGCCAGGCCGAGGTGCGTCGTGTAGTCGACCAACACCGCCGGCACGCTCGTCAGGAGGCCCGCCCAAAGGAGCGCCCGCGCGAAGGCGCGACGCATCGGCCACTCCTGCACGTAGTCGAGCCCGAGCGCGACCAGCATCCAGACGAACGGCAGGAGCGGCAGCAGGTAGCGCGGCCCATAGGTCCAAGCCGCGTGCCAGCCCTGCATGAAGCACACCGGCGTCAGGATGCAGGCCGAGATGCCGAACACCAAGAGGAGCAGCGTACGCGTCCCGCGCTGCCACGCGCGGAGCATGCCGAACGGCAGCACGAGCACCCCCGGCGCCATCCACAGCAGCCCCTTGCCGGGCGAGAGCATCACGCCGGCCAGCCCCTCGAGCGGCGGACTGGAGAAGAAGCTGCCCCCGGTGAAAGCCGCGCCGTAGCCGGTCTCCAGCGGGTCGCCGAAGCGCAGGTAGTTCGTCACGACGAACACCAGCAGGCAGAAGGCGAAGGGAATCCCGAGGGCGAGCAAAGGCGCGAGCGGCGACCCGCGCAGCGCGCGCCGGGCCCGCAGCGCGCTCAGCAGCACGAAGCCCACCGCGAGCACGCCCAGGAACGCCACCGCCGGCGCGACCGCCACGCGCGTGAGGAAGGCCCAGCCGAGCGCCAGCCCCGCGCCCGCGAGCGGCACGAGCGGCGGGCGGCCGAAGCGCGCCCAGCGCTCGCGACCGAGCAGCAGCAGGTGCAGCCCGAAGAAGAGGCAGAAGGTCGCCTGCACGTCGCTCAACGTCGAGCGGGCCTGCGGCCAGGCGAAGGTCGCGATGCCGTACGACAGCCCCGCGACGAGGGAGTTGCGTCCGGTCGCGCCGACGCGCCGCGCAGAGAGCACGATCAGGTAGGCGGTGAGCGCCGTCAGCAGCGAGTTGCGCCAGCCGACCGCGAGGTGCTCGAAGAACTCGCTGCGCGGTACGCCGAAGTGCGTCGTTGCGGCGTGGCGCTCCTCGTACTGCGGAAACACGAGCGTCAGCGCGTGCCCGGCGCACCAGAACGGCAGCGCGGCGAAGGCCTGACCGACGCCAAACCAGGAGTAGTAGCGGCCCTCGCGCCCCGGTCCGCCTTCGGCGACGTCGAAGCCCTGCCCCTCGCGCCCCGGCGGCTTCGCGGCGAGCAGCGCCTCGGCCTCGGGCGTGCCGCCGAGGTCCATGCGAGCGCGCCGCATCATGCTCGACGCGGTCTGGTATTCCACCTCGGCGTCCGCGTTCTCGGGGAGGCCGGTGAAGGTCGCGGTGTAGATCGCGAGCAGCAGAAGCAGGGCGCCCCGGGCCAGCCAGCGGTCGGCGGGGCGTACGGTCGAAGGCGGCGCGAAGGGGCTCAACCGCCGCCCTCCAGATGCGCGCGCAGCTCCTCGACGACGTCGGCGTGCTCGGCCGCGCGGTCGACGCGCTCGAGCGGGTCGCGCTGCACGTCGAAGAGCTGCGTCGCGCCGCCGCGCACCACCAGGTGCCAGCGCGCGGTGCGCACGCTGGCGTCGTCGCCGCGGCGGCGGACCAGCGGCCGCCGATCGAAGGCGAGCGGCGCGTACGAGTCGGTCAGGCCCAGGAGCGAGCGCCCGGTCGTCCCGTCGGCAGCGTCCAGATCGAACCAGTCGAGCAGCGTCGGCGCGACGTCGGCGAGCTCGACCAGCGACGCCTCGACCCGGCTGCCGGTGAGACTCGGCGGGTGCCGCAGCACCAGCGGGACGTGCAGCGAGGCGTCGTAGAACGAGGTCGGATCCTCGGCCGCGCGCCCGTGCTGGAACAGCTCGCAGCCGCGGTCCGCCGCCACCACCACGACCGTCGACGCCAGGAGGTCGCGCGGCAACAGGTCGAACCGGCCCGCCATGGTCGAGGCGAGCTGCCGGAGCAGGTGCGCGGTGCGCGCGATCTCGGCGTCGTAGAGCGCGACAAGATGCGTCAGGTCCAACCCCGGCAGCGCGGTACCCGGCTCGCGCAGCCGTGCCAGGGTGGCGCTGCTCCCGTCGATCTCGCCGTCGTAGTCGGGGTCGGCGAAGCGCGTGACGAAGTCGTCCTGGCCGAGCGGCGCGGGATCCCACGGCGCGGCCGGGCCGGAGAGGTGCACCCAGAGGAAGAGCGGCTCGCCCGCGGGCTCGCCGATCTCGCGCAGCCACGTCGCGGCAGCGCGCACCGCGCCGTAGTCGGGGTCCTCGCCCTGGGGCCGGTGGACGGTCTCGAAGTCGCGCGTGAGCGGCTCGGCGGCCGCCGCGCCGGTGACGAACGCGGCGGTGCGGAAGCCGCGCTCGCGGAAGGCCTGCACGACCGTGGGCGCACCCGCGGACGGGTCCGCGCGTCCGGTGAGCAGCTCGGCGAGCGAGGCGCCGCTCTCGGCGCTCGGCGCAAACGCGTGCGCGAAGCTCACGCCCGACGCGGCGAGGCCGTCGATCGACAGATCCTCGCCCGCGACCGGCGGCGGCTCGGACACGGTCGTGGGCCGCGGGTACATCCACGCGGTCACGTGGTCGGCGCGCAGGCCCGAGACGGTGAGCAGGAGCACGTGCTCCGGCGGCACGCCGGGGCGCTCGCGGCCCCCGCAGGCCGCGAGGACGGCCAGCGCCAGGGCCGCCGCGATCGCGCGGCAGCGCTCCGCGGGCTCAGGCGCCATGGCCGGAGGTCTCGCCCAGCATCCAGGCGAGGTAGCGCGGCTCGACGGCGGCCGGGGCGACCGCGACGAGCTCGGGGACGTCGTAGGGGTGATCCGAGGCGACGGCGCGCTCGAGCTCGTCCAGCCTCCCCGCGGTGGTCTTGGCGACGAGCAGCACCTCGTCGTCGGCCTGCACCTCGCCCTCCCAGCGGTAGACGCTCCGGCAGCCGAGCAGGTTCACGCACGCGGCGAGCCGGCGCTCGACCAGGCTGCGCGCGAAGGTTTCGGCGCCGTCGGCCGGGTGGGTGATGAGGACCAGGCGGGGCTCGCTCATGGCGGTCATGTTAGGGACTGGAGCCCGGCACCCGATAGAATCTCCGCCCGATGAGCATGCTTGACCAAATGGCCATCGCGAGCCTCCCGCTGGTCCCCCGGCCCATCATGCGGAAGCTCTCGGCCCGTTACATCGCCGGCGAGCGCGTCGAGGACGCGATCGCCAAGCTGGAGGAGCTCCGCGCCGCAGGCTTCGCCGGCATCCTGGACCTGCTCGGCGAAGACGTCGTCGACGAGGCGCAGGCGCGCGAGGTGGTCGCGACCTACCGGGACGCGGCGGAGCTCGTCGCGGCGCGCAAGCTCGACGCCTACATCTCGGTCAAGCCCACCCACGTCGGGCTGCGGGTCTCCGCGGAGCTGGCGCTCGCGCTCTACGACGAGCTGGCCCGGTTCCTCGCGGGCCTCGGGCTCTTCCTGCGCGTCGAGATGGAGGACCACACGACGACCGACGCGACGCTGCGCATGTTCGAGAGCCTGCGCGCCTCGCATGAGAACGTCGGCATCGTGCTGCAGTCGCGGCTGTTCCGCACGCCGGACGACATCGCGGCGAGCCCCGACGGCCCGCTCAACGTGCGCATGGTGAAGGGCATCTACCTCGAGCCCGCCGAGATCGCGCACGTCGACCCCGAGCCGATCCGCAGCGCCTACGTCGACGCGGTCGACACGCTGTTCGCCCGCGGCGCGTTCGTCAGCCTCGCGACCCACGACGAGGAGGTCGCGCGGCGCTGCTTCGCGCTGTGCGAGAAGCACGGGGTCGGCAAGGACCGCTACGAGCTGCAGGTGCTGCTAGGCGTACGGGCGCCGCTCTGGCGCGAGTGGCGCGAAGCCGGGCACCCGGTGCGCGTCTACGTGCCGTACGGCCCCGAGTGGCGCGCCTACTCCCAGCGGCGGCTGCGCAAGAACCCGCAGATCTTCCGCCACGTGCTGAAGGACATGCTGGGGCTCAACAAGAGCTAGCCGAAGCCGCCGCGCTCGCAGCTACTTCCCCACGGCGAGCCGGCGCGCCAGGATCTCAGACAGCTGCCCGGTGCCGAGGATCTTGTCCATCGTCGCGCGGAAGTCGTAGGGCACGCGGTACCAGGTCACGCGATGCTCCTCGAGCACCGCATAGCAGGCGCGGTTGTCGCCGTCGCGCGGCTGCCCCGTCGAGCCGACGTTGACGAAGTACTTACGGCCGGGCTCGAACTCGAACGAGTGCACGTCGGCGCCGTTCAGCCCGTGGAAGCGCAGGTCCTCGTCGTGCACGCCCGGCTGGTGCGTGTGCCCGGCCACGGCGAAGTGGTCGAAGGAGTCGAAGATCGAGCGCAGCTTGTCGGGGTTGAGGATGCCGTCGGTGGACAGCACGTACTCGCGCACCGGATCGCGCGGCGAGCCGTGCACGAAGAGGAACTTCTCCTCCTGCATCCTCAGCGGCAGCGACTTCAGCCACTTCCAGCGCTCGCGCTTCTCGCTGGCCGAGTACCAGCGCGGCGCCATGCGGTTCTTCGTGTAGTCGATCGCCCCGCGCGCGTGGGGGTTGAAGTCCGAGTAGTCGCGGAACAGCGCCTCGTCGTGGTTGCCCATCAGGCACCAGCGCGCGTGCCCGCGCACGAGGTCTACGCAGAACTCGGGATCCGGCCCATAGCCGATCACGTCGCCCAGGCACACGAGGTCGTGGATGCCCGCGGCGCGCACGTGCGCGAACACCGCCTCCAGGGCTTCCCGGTTCGAGTGCAGGTCCGAAATGACCGCGAGCTTCATGGGTCAGGCGGAGGCGGCCTCCCGCCCAAAGCCCTCCTCGGCCGCGGCGATGAGCCGCGCGCGGACGTCGGCGAGCGAGCCCTGGATCGTGGCGCCGGAGGCCTTCACGTGTCCCCCACCGCCGAACCCGCGCGCAAGCGCGTTCACGTCGTAGGACGTCTTGCTGCGCGCCGAGAGCTTGACGCGCCCGTCCTCGCGCTCGCGCAGGAAGAGCACGACCTCGACCGAGCCGACCGAGCGCAGGATGTCGAGCACTACGTCGGGCTCCTCGAGGCGCGGCTCGCCCTCGGCCGGCAGCGGCAGGTCGACCACCGCGAGCCGTCCGCCGGCGAAGTACTCGGTGCGCCCGAGCAGGTTGGCGATCGCGAGCGGCTCCTCGGGGTCCAGCTGCTGGTGGATCGAACGGAACAGGTCGGCCGGCACCACGCCGTGCTCGACGAGCTCGGCCGCGGCCGCGAGCGTCTCGCCGTCGGTGTTGCTGTAACGGAACCAACCGGTGTCCGTCACCATCGACGTAAAGACCGCGCGGGCCATCAGCGGGTCGACGTCGACCTCTAGGAGGTGCGCGATGCGGTGCACGAGCACGCCGGTCGCCGAGGCCGACACGTCGACGAAGGCCTCGTCCCACCACACGCTGTCACCCAGCGGGTGGTGGTCGATGATCAGCTTCTTCGAAGGCGCCGCCCGCAGGGCGTCCGCCATCGGGCCGGACCGGCCGATCTCGTTGAAGTCGAGCAGGATGCACACCTCGTGCTCGGGCACCTCCTTTCCGTTCCACACCGTAAAGGGCGCGCCTTCGCCCGCGAGATAGTGGAATTGCGGTGCGGGCGGGTCGGGATTCTGGATCACGACCGACTTTCCGAGCCGGCGGAGCACTTGCGCGAGCGCCGCCTGGGACCCCAGGCAATCGCCGTCGGGGCGCTCGTGCCCGACGAGGAGAAAGCTCCCGGCGCTCCGGAGCGCCGCCAGGGCGCTTCGGCGCGCCTCTTCCGTTTCGTAATTCGGCATGCCGGCGTCAGTGTACGGCACGGAAGCGCCCGCCCGAAGCACCCGGAGCACCTCAAGCAAGCGGGCGGAGGTCTCGCCTCCGCGGGCCGAATCGGGCTCGATCCGGCCCGCGGGCCTCGAAAATAGGCGAGTCCCCTGGCTGCGGGCTAGTCGGGGAGCACCCGCAGGGTCAGCTCGCTGACGGCCGCGAGGGCGTTGGACGCCGCTCCCTGGGTGTCGTCGTAGATGATCTGGAACCGGATCAGGTTCGGTCGCAGCGTCGGGTCGGCGAAGAAGGTGTTCAGCTCCGCAGGGTGCTGGACCCACCCGGTCAGCGAGCCCGGCGCGATGTCCGCATCGGGCCCCGCCAGGTCGACGTCGCACAGGTTGTCGATGTTCGTCACCGCGCGCGCCCCCTGGAACAGAACCACCAGCGGCGAGGAGCCGAGCTCGTTGCCCAGCACGTCCTCCAGCGAGGCTCCGAAGAGCTCGTTCTCGAGCCGGAAGGACTGCTCGCCGAGGGAGACCGGGTTCGGGAAGACCTTCAGGTCCCAGCCCGGGTTCACGATCTCCATCGTCGTCGGGTCGAGCTCGTCCTCGAGGAAGGTGAGCAGGAAGAAGTTCCCCTCGGGCCGCAGCCAGCACGACTGCGCTCCGTTCAGCCCGTTGGGCGCGACCGGAAGGGGGTCGAATACGCCCAGGCTGATCACGTCGTCCGGCGTCGCGCCGACGGCGGCCAGCTTGTCGGGATCAGGCGCCACCTTCGGCGCCAGAACGCCGAGGTCGAGCGGCACCGCGGTCTCGATGCGTAGCAGGCCCGAGCCTCCGCGGCCGCCGAACGACGCGCCGGTGCCCGAGCCTCCGTCGCCGCCGCTGATGTCGAGGCGTCCGAAGCCGCCGCCGACGTCCACTCCCGGGCCCTGCAGCAGGATCGCACCGCCCGAGCCGCCGCCGCCGCCGGTCGAGTGACCGACGAACGGGTCCTTGCGGCCGCCGGTTCCGCCGCTCGCGTCGACGACGCCGTCGATCTCGCAGCGCCGCCCTGACTGCAGCTGGATCGCGCCGCCACCGGCGCCGCCGGCGGGCGCCGAGTGCTGCGCGTACAGCTGGATCGACGCCGGCCCGCCGACGAACGTGACGGTGCAGTCGGAGAGGAGCTTGCCGTTGGTGAAGGTCACGGCGATGTGCCCGCTGCCGCCGCCTCCGCCCGAGCCGCCGTGCAGCCAGCCGTCCTCGGGCGACAGCTTGCGCTGTGGCAGCTCGGGATCGCTGCCGATGCCGAGCCCGAACCCCGTCGAGCTGCCGCCTTCCGCCGCCGGCCCCTTCGTCGGTATGAAGCCAGCGCCGGGCACAGGCTTGTTGACGCCCGAACCTCCGTCGAGCCCGAAGGCGCCGCCGCCGCCGACGCTGCCCTTCATCTTGGTCTGGCAGATCTGAATGATGTCCCACTCGACGCCCAGGATGTCGGTGGGGTCGACGGGCATGTGGAAGTCGGGGAACTCCGGCGTGGGCTGCGGCCAGGTGATGCCGCCGCCGCCGGCGCCGAAGATGCCGCCGGGCGTGAGCAGGTTGTCGGGCACGCCCTCGCCCGCGAGGCCGTCGAGCTCGTCCAGCGTCGGCGGCAGCACCGTCGGGTCCTCGGGCGTCGTCGCGCCGAGGCTCTCGAAGTTGACCCAGGTGGGAAGGCGGCCGCCGTCGCCGCCGCGGGCTCCGGACGGCCCCGGATCGGTCGAGACGCCGCCGAAGATCTCCTTGTTGCTGTGAATGAGACCGTCCTGCGCCGCCACGCTGATGCGGCCGCGCACGACGGTCTCGCCGCGCACGAACACGCGCGCCGGGTTGCTCCCGACGAAGTTGAGCTGCGAGCCCGTCGCCACGTCGAGCGACGAGAACTCGAAGACCCCGCCGGTGACGACCGGCGCGGTGAACTCCACGCCGTCGAAGGCCGACTCCACCGCGTCGGCCGGGCTCCAGATGCCGGGGTCGGCGATCCCCGAGAAGTCCTCGGAGTCGGTGCTCAGCGTGACGACCTGGCCCGCCTCTAGCTTGAGCGCGCCGTGCTTGCCGGAGCCGCCGCCCTCGCCGCGCAGGAGCGCTCCGAAGACCTGCTGTCCCCAGTCCGCGCCGCCGGCGTCCACGTCCTCCTGGCCCACGCCCTCGAAGCCCTCGGACAGCGCCACCTCGCCGAAGAGCAGCACCTCGGGCGTGAACGAGATCGAGCCGAAGTTCGAGAGCGGGTTGCCGCCCAGGTCGCCGATCGAGGGCGCGAGCTCGACGATGACCCGGCGCTTGTTGACCGGATCCGACCCCGCCGACGGGAAGCCGAGCGTCGGCTCGAAGACGACCGTCGTGGTCAGCGCGTCCTGGTCGAGGTTGATCGAGTAGGACCCCTGCAGCAGCTGCTGGTCGCTCGGATCCGACAGGATGCCGTCGGGGTCGATCTTCACCGCGATCGTGTTCGACTTGCCGCTGACCGGGTTGACCAGCGTGGCCGGGTTCATCAGGTCGTCGAAGCGGAAGGTGATGTTCGACAAGCGGTAGACGTCCACCGCGCCCTCGGCCGCCACCCCCAACGCGAACGCGCTCGGCTCGCCCGACACCGGGTCGTACTCGGTCACCGTGTCGACCGTCATGGTCGCGGTCGGCGCGCCCGGCGTGGCGTCGAGGATGCCGAGCGAGGCCTCCACCGTGCACAGCATGCGGTGCGCGTTGGCGGCGCCGCCGACGCTGCGCACGTACTCCTCGCCGGGGTCCTCGATCGTGCCGGGCAGCTTGAGCGTGTACGACGAGTCGCCGGTCAGCCCGAACACCGGGCTGCCCGAGGAGTCGAAGGTCAGCTTCGGGCGGTACACGACCGTGCGCGGGTCCAGCGAGTCCACGAACCGGTCGGCGGGCGGCGTCTTGCCCGTCCCCGACTCGGTCACCTGCAGCGTGAAGACGGTGAGCGTGCTCTCCTGCACGGGGGCGGAGAAGCTGATGCGGAGCTCTCCGTTGACGAAGACGTCCTGGATCCCGCAGCTCACCTGCCCCTCACCAGCGGGGCCGCTCCCAGCGCAGCCGAGGGTGCACGAGACGATGGAGAAGCTCCCGCCGCCGCCGCTCGAGCCGCTGCAGGAGGAGAGAACAAGGGCCGCGGCGGCCAGGGGCACCGCGAAACGGATAGGAGTGCTCATAACGGTCGGCGGATGGGGGGAGGACCGGTTGGAGCCCCGGATGGGCTGCCCCCATCGTACGCAATCCGGTCCCTACCGCATGACCGGAGCAGGCCTGCTACGTCGCGCGGCCGCCGACCCAGCGTGCGATTGCGCTCGGCTCGTCGAGCGTCAGGGCCTCGCAGAGCGCGCGCGCGTGGCCCGCAGCCCCCTCTTCGACCGCAAAGTGGACCGCGTCGGCCCGCAGGCCGGGCCGCAGCGCTCCCACCTCGTCGCCCAGCCCGAGCGCCGCGGCGGCCGAGGTGGTCGCCATCGCCAAGGCCGCCTCCGGAGCGAGCCAGGGATAGGCGCGGCGCACGAGGAGCAGCTCGCGTCGCAGGTCGAGGTCCGCGTTGCTGGCCAGCGAGTCGGTCCCGAGCGCCACTCGCACCCCCGCCCGCAGGTAGCGGCGCAGGGGAAAGGCGGCGCGCCCGAAGAAGGCGTGCGTTCCGGGGCAGTGCACGAGCGCACAACCCGCCGCCGCGAGGCGCGCAGGCTCGCCGCGGCCCGGGTGGTTCCCGTGGACCAGCGCGGTCCGCGGCCCCAGCAGCCCGGCCTCGTCGAGCAGGTCGAGACCGCTCGTACGCGGCGAGGGGGCGAGCACCGCGGCCAGCGGCCCCTCCCCCGCGGCCAGCCACTGCATCTCGGCCTCGCTCTCCGACCAGTGGACCGTCACCGGAAGCCGCCGCCGCGCCGCGACGCGCGCCGCCCCCGCCAGCAGCGCGCGGCTCGTGGTGAAGGGAGCGTGGGGCGACAGCCCCTCGCGCAGCAGCGCTCCGCCGCGGATCCCGCGCGCCACCCCGGCCAGAGCGGGGCCGGTGCGGGCGGGGTCCCAGGCGTCGAGCAGCTCCCGGAACACGACGCGTCGCGGCCCGGCGGCGCGCGCCGTCCGAGCGGAGTACGCGGCCCGCAGACCGCCGCCGGTGGTGTCGATGTCGCCGATGGTCGTGGTGCCGGTCTCCAGCAGACGACGCGCGCCGCGCTCGGCGTCCGCCGCGAGCCTGCGCGGCGACCGCGCGGCGCGCGCCGCGAGCAGCGCGCCGACCCAGGCCCCGAAGCCGCCCTCGCCGGAGATCTGCCCGCCGAGCCCGGACAGCTCGAGGTGCGCATGGGCGTTCACCAGGCCCGGCGCCAGGACGCCGTGCTCCAGCTCGACACGCCGCGCCGCGTTCGCGCGGCGGACCGCGGCACGGCTCCGCAGCACGCGCGCGATGCGCCCGCGCTCAACGAGCAGCCCCCCGCCGTCGAGGTAGGTCTCGGGGTCGCAGAGAACGCGCGGAGCGGTCAGGAGGAGCGCCATGGGGGCCTATCACGCAAGCGGCCCTCCGCCGAGGCTCGCGAGGAGGCTCGGGGAGGGCCGCGGGGTTCGGCTCAAGCCGTTCCGATCAGTCGGGCAGGACCCGCAGGAAGAGCTCGGTCACCGAGACCAGCTGCGCCAGCGCCGGCTGACTCGTGTCGAACAGGATCTGGAAGCGGATCATGTTCGGCCGCAGCGCCGGGTCGGCGAAGAAGGCGTTGAGCTCCGCGGGGTGGTTGACCCAGCCGGTCAGGGAGCCGGGGAAGATCTGCGAGTCGGGGCCGCCGAGGGTCACGTTGCAGAGGTTGTCGATCACCTTGATCGACCGCGCACCCTGGAAGCGCACGACCAGCGGCGACACGCCGAGCTCGTTGCCGAGCACCATCTCCAGCGGAGCGCCGAAGATCACGTTGTCGCCGCGGAACGACTGCGCGCCGAGCGACGGCGGGTTCGGCAGAACCTGCATGTCCCAGCCGAGCTGGTCGCCGTCGTCGTCGAGGAAGTTCAGCAGGAAGAAGTTGCCCTCCGGACGCAGCCAGCACGACTGCACCCCGTTCACCGACGACGGGCCGACGGTGATCGGCATCAGCTCGCCGATGCTGATGATGTCGATCGGCGTCGCGCCGACGTCCGCCAGCGCGGTCGGGTTGGGCGCGACCTTGGTGGCCTCCTGGTCGATGTCGGGCAGCGGGGCCTCGGTCTCGAGCCGCAGGAGCCCCGCACCGCCGTCGCCACCGAGCGACGCGCCGGCGCCGAAGCCACCGATGCCGCCGGAGATGTCGATGCGGCCGGGCACGCTCGAGATCTGCACGTCCGGGGACTGCAGCAGGATCGCGCCCCCCGCGCCGCCGCCGCCGGAGGTCGCGTTGTTGGTGCCAAGCTTCGAGCCACCGATGCCTCCGCCCGCGTCGATCACGCCGCCGAGAACCGTGCGCGAGCCGGCCTGCAGCTGGATCGCGCCACCACCGGCACCGCCGGCGGGACCGGAGTGCTGGTCGTAGATACTGATGACCGCCGGAGAGCTGGTCACGTCGGTGGTGCAGTCGGAGAAGACCTTGCCGTTGGTCGAGCTGATCGCGATGTGGCTGCCGCCGCCGCCGCCGCCGGGGCCGCCGTGCAGGTAGCCCGCCTCGGGCGAGAGCGTGCGCTCCGGAGAGGTCGGGTCGCTGCCGATGCCGAGGCCGAAGTCACTGGCCTGGCCCGGGATGGAGTCCGGGGGCTCGGGCGGAATGAAGCCGCCGCCGGGGATGGGCTTGTTGATGCCGGTTCCGCCGTTCAGGCCGAAGGCACCGCCGGCGCCCACCGCGCCCTTCATCTTGGTCTGGCAGATCTGGATGATGTCCCAGTCCACGCCGAGGATGTCGTCCGGGTCGACCGGCATGTGGAACGCCGGGAAGGTCGCGGTCGGGCTGGGCCAGCGCACGCCGCCCCCGCCGAAGCCGAGGTTGGTCCCCGACGGCGCGATCGTGTTGTCGACCACGCCGACCCCGTCCTGACCGTCCAGCTGCCCGAGCGTCGGCGGATCCACCGGCGGATCGGGGATCAGCACGCCGGTGACCGACTCGAAGTTGATCCAGGTAGGCAGGCGCCCGCCGGCGCCGCCGTTCCCTCCGGACGGTCCACCCGTGGTGACCTCGCCGCCGAGCGGCAGCTCGTCGTCGTGCTCGATGGCGCCGGAGCCGGAGACGTCGATACGCCCCTGGACCGTGGCCTCGCCGCGCACGAAGAGGCGCACCGGGTTGCTGCCCTCGAAGCGCAGCTGGGAGCCGGAGTTCAGACGGATCGTCGAGAACTCAAAGACGCCGTCGGTGATCGGGTCGATCGTGAAGTCCACGCCGTCGAAGGTCGCGTCGAGCACGTTCGCCGGGTCGAAGATCGACTTGTCGGTGACCGAGCTGAAGTCCTCGGAGTCGGTGTTGAGCGTCAGCACCTGGCCCGAGTCGAGGAACAGGCTGCCGAGGCGGCCGGAGCCCCCGCTGATGCCGGGGCGCAGGTTGCCGGGGAACGACTCGCCCCAGTCCGCGCCGGTGGCCGAGAGATCGTTCTGGCCGGTCGAGAAGAAATCCTCGACCAGGTCGGTCTCCGCGAAGGGCACGAACTCGGGCGTGAACGAGATCTCGCCGAAGTTCGTGAGCGGGTTGCCGCCCAGGTCCGAGATCGTCGGCGGCAGATCGATCACGATCTTGCGCTTGTTGATCGCGTCGGAGCCCGCGGACGGCAGGCCGAGCTCGGGGAAGAACGTCACCGTCGTGCGGAGAGCATCCTGGTCCAGGTTGATCGTGAACGTGCCGAGCAGGTCCTGCTGGTCGGTCGCGTCGGACGTGATGCCGTCCGGGTCGATCAGCACGCGGATCGAGTTCGACTGCGAGGTGACCGGGTTGACCAGCGTGGCCGGGTTCATCAGGTCGTCGAACGAGAACCGGATCGCCGTGTCGCGGAAGACGTCGGTCTTGCCGTCGGCGGGCACGTCGAGATCGAACTCGCTCGGCAGTCCGGTGACCGGGTCGTAGGCGGTGACCACGTCGACCGTGACGGCGGCCGTCGGGGCGCCCGGCTTCGAGTCGAGCACGCCCAGCGAGGCCTCCACGGTGCAGAGCAGGCGGTGCCGGTTGGAGGCACCGCTGCTGCTGCGCACGTACTCCTCGCCCGGGTCCTCGACCGATCCGGGGAGCTTGATCGTGTACGACGAGTCGTTCGTCAGGCCGAAGACCGGCGCGCCGGACGAGTCGAAGGTCAGCTTCGGCCGGTAGACGATGGTGCGCGGGTCGGCGGCGTCGACGAAGCGGTCCGCCGGGGGCGTCTTGCCGGTGCCGAACTCGGTCACCTGGACCGTGAACACCGTCAGCGAGCTCTCGTTCACCGGGCTGGAGAACGTGATCCGCAGCTCGCCGTTGACGAAGACGTCCTGGATGCCGCAGCTCACTTGGCCGTCCCCTCCGGTGCCGCTGCCCGCGCAGCCGAGGCTGCAGGAGGTGATCGCGAAGGAGCTGCCCGAGCCGCCGGAGCCGGAACAGGAGGAAAGGCCCAGCGAGAGCCCAAGGAGGACCACGGGGAGCAGGGACTTCATGCTCATAAACTGTTGGGGGGATGCTGGGGTCGTCGAGCGGGGGATCCGCACGTGGGATCTCCTACCCGCAGAAGCCGGACGGGGAACGCTTTTCGCCCTCCCGAGCTTCGAGAACGGGGCAGTCGGACCGCGGAATATAGGAGCCGCGAGGGACGCCTGGCCAGGACATTTCCCCTCGCCGCGACTCCGGCGGGGCCGGAGGGCGCTCGCGGCGAGGTGTCTCGCGAGCGTGGAACGGCAACAAACACCGTTCCACGCCCGGCCATCGCCCGTAGGAGGCCCGTGGGAGGGCCCCCCAGCGCCCGCGGGAGCGCTTTCGCACGCCCGGCGCGAGCGCTCCCGCTCCGGGGCCCCTAATCGGGCAGCACCCGCAGAGACAGCTGGCTGACCGCCGTGATCAGGTCGCCGCCCTCCTGGCCGGGGTCGAAGAGCACGCTGAACCGCAGGCGGTTCGGCCGCAGCGAGGGGTTCTCGAAGAACGTGTCGAGCTCCGCCGGGTGCGACACCCAGCCGGTCAGGGAGCCGGGCACGATCGCGGCGTCGGGCCCGTCGAGCGCGATGCTGCACGGATTCTGCGTGCCGTCGGCGACCCGCACCCCCTGGAAGCGCACGACCAGCGGCGCGCTGCCGAGCGCCGAGCCGAAGACCGCCTCCAGCGGCTGGTCGAAGAGCTCGTTCTCGCCCCGGAAGGACTGCGGGCCGAGCCCGGGCACGTCGACCTCGACCAGGAGGTCCCACCCGAGCTGGCCGGGCTCACCGCCCGCGGCGGCCTGGTCCGACGCCGGGCCGAGCACGAAGTAGTTGCCCTCGGCGCCGATCCAGCACGACTGGGCGCCGGTGACGCGTCCGGGCCCGGCCTCCTCCGCGGTCCACTCGCCGACCGAGAGCACGTCGTCGAGCGAGGCGGAGAGCTGCTCCAGCCCGTCCGCCCCGGGCAGGATCTTGTCGGCGAAGGCCTCCGCGCCCGGCAGCGGCGCCGGCACCTCGATGCGCAGCAGCCCGGCCCCGCCGAGCCCGCCCGCCGAAGCGGCCGCTCCGCTGCCGCCCGCGCCCCCGGACACGTCGAGGCGTCCGGGGACCGAGGAGACCTGCAGCGCGCGCGCCTGCACCAGCAACCCGCCGCCCGCGCCGCCGCCGCCCGCGGTCACGACCGTCGTCGGCGAGGAGGGATCGCGCCCGCCGCCGTCGCCGCCGCTCGCGTCGACCTCGCCGTCGACGGCCAGCCGCCGGCCGGCCTGTACCTGCAGCGCGCCGCCGCCGCCGCCGCCGCCCGGCCCCGAGTGCTGGAGGTACTCGACGATCGACGCAGGGCCGCCTTCGGAGCTGGTCAGGCACCCGGCGAGCGGGGGCGCGCCGTCGGTGCTGCTGCGGGCGATGTGCGAGCCTCCCCCACCCCCGCCGGCGCCGCCGCGCAGCAGCCCGAGCTCGGGGTCCAGCGTCCGCGCGAGGGCGTCGAGCTCGAGCTCGCCGACGGAGCCGGCGACCGCCGGCGGCGCCTCGTCGAAGAGGTGGTCGGGGAGCGGGTTGTTCACGCCGGCGGTGCCGGAGGTGCCGTGGGCGCCTCCGCCTCCGACGCTGCCCTTCTGGAACGTGCGGCACTCGAAGAGGCCGAACTCCAGCCCGCCGAGGTCAAAGGGGTCGACCGGCAGGTGGTACTGCGGGTTGGCGGGCGTGGACTGCGGCCAGTGGAACCCGCCGCCGCCGGCGCCGCGCAGCTCGGCCGGCGCGAGCAGGTCGGGCCAGGCGATGCCCTGGCCGGGCTGGCCGTCGAGCTCGGCCAGCGTCGGATCGCCGGGATGGTCGATGCCGCCGACCGCCACGAAGGCCTCGCCGTCGGGGAGCGCTCCGCCGCGGCCGCCCGCGCCGCCCGCCGGACCGGGCGCGGCTCCCGCGCCTCCCTCCAGCTCGGTGTCGACGTGGTTCGCGGCGCCGGCGCCGCCGAGCTCGATGCGGCCGGAGAGCGTCGCCTCGCCGCGCACGAAGATGCGGCCGGGCCGCGAACCGGTGAACCGCAGGGTCGCCCCGGGGCCGAGCCGCAGAGACGAGAACTCGAACACGCCGCCCTCGACGACCGGCAGCTCCAGCCCGCCGTCCCCGGGCACCGCCGCGAGCGCCGTCTGCGGCACGACCGCGCCGGCGAGCGCCGCCGCGAGGTCGGTCGAGTCGGTGTTGAGCTCGACCACGCCGCTCTCGAGCGCGAACGCGCCGTGGGCTCCCGAGCCGCCGCCGAGCCCGGGCGCGAGCCGGCCGCCGCCCCATTCGGCGCCGCTCGCGAGCGTGTCCTCGCTCGCCTCCGAGACGAAGTCCTCGACCAGGTCGAGCTCGCCGAACACGAGCAGCTCGGGCGTGAACACGATCAGCCCCGCATTCTCGAGCGGGTTGCCCGCGAGGTCCTGGATGCCGCCCGAGAGCGTGACGACGATGCGCCGCGGCTGGTCGGGGTTGGATCCCTTCGACGGATAGCCGTCGGTGGGTTGGAAGGTGACGACGGTGGTGAGCTCGTCCTGGTCCAGGCTCAGGATGAAGCCGCCGGGGACCGCCTGCTGATCGCCGGTCGTCGCCGGGTCTCCGTCGGCGTCGACGGCGACGCGGATCGTGGACGAGGTCTCCTGCACCGGGTTCACCAGCGTCGCCGGGTCCATCAGATCGTCGAAGCGGAACGTCAGCGCGGAGTCGCTCGCCACATCGACCGCGCCCGCGGCGGGGACGCCGGCCTGCTTACCGATCGCCTCGCCGGTGTCCGGGTCGTAGAGCACCTGCTCGAGCGTCGCGGCGACCACCGGCGCGCCCGGCTTGGCGTCGAGCAGACCGAGGTCAGCCGCCACCGTGCACAGCAGTCGGTTCTGGTTGGGGTCGCCCTCCACGCTGCGGACCCAGGGGCCGCTTGGATCCTGCTTCGCGCCGGGCAGCCGGACCGTGTACGACACGCCGTCCTGCAGCCCGAACACCGGGCTGCCGGATGAGTCGAAGGTGATCTTCGGCCGGAAGATCACCGTGGCGGGATCGGACGGGCTCAGGAGGTAGGTGCCGGCCGGCGTCTTGCCGGTGCCCTCCTCCACGACCTGGAACGTGAACGGCGAGACCGTGTCCAGGTCGACCGGCCCGCTCATCGCGATGCGGATCTCACCGTTCTTGTGAACGTTCTGAACCGTGCACGTGATCTGCCCCAGGCCCGACGAGCTGCAGCCGAGGTTGCACGACACGATGCCGAAGCTCGAACCCGAGCTGGATCCCGAGCCCGAGCAGGCGCTCAAAAGAGCCGCGCCCGCGAGCGAGAGGAGGACCTGGACGGTCCCCGAGAAGCCTGCCTTCTTCATGGATACGCATGGATGGCTGGAGAGCCCGCGGAGGCTCCCGCCCTGCCAAGCTGGAGTCCGCGGTACCGGGGGCGACCCGCCGTCCCCGGGAAGGAGTCAGTCGCCGCTCCGGCGCGCGGAGTGGAGGGCCGAGCCCTCGCAGGCCTTGGGCGTGGGTCGCTCCCGGGGCGATGGTCCCGGATCGCGGCGCCCCCGCGGCGACGACGCCGTCCCGGGGGTGACCTCCGACCCACCGAAGGCCTAGGCTACCCGTCTAGTCCGCCACCCCGTCCACGTCACACCCATGCCGATCCGTCGCCCGCGCGTGCCCCTGGCCCTCCTCCCCCTCTTCCTGCTCGCCTGCGGAGGGCCCGATCCCGCCGCGAGCGAGGCGGACTCCGGGACAGCGGCCGATGCCGCGCCGGCCGCGGACGCGGCCGTCGACCGCGACCTGCGCGACCTCATCTCGGCCGTGTCGCCGATGCGTCCCGACGCGACGGCGATGCAGCAGAGCGATTGGTTCTCGCGGCGCGAGGAGACGCTCGAGCGGTTGCGCCGCGGCTCACCCGAGCTCGGCAAGGCCGCGCTCGCGGGCTACCAGGACCGCCCGGACTCCCTGCGCGACGTGCGTGCAGCGCTGCTCGACGTCGCCGCGCACTGCGCCCCGGACGAAACGCGGCCGGTGTTGATCGAGCTCGTGTCGACGTACGGCGACGACCTCGGCCTGCGCAAGAAGGCGGCGCGCTACCTCGCGCAGACCTCGCCCGAGCAGGCGATCGACCTGCTGCAGCCGATCGTGTCGTCGACCGAGCAGCGCTCGACCTATCCGCCCATCGAGGAGCTGCTCGAGTCCTGGACCATCGCGATGGACCTGATCGAGCGCGACCCGGCGCCGGTCTTGGCCTCGATCGCGACGGACATCCGGCAGGACCAGGCGACGCGCCACTTCGCCATCCGCCAGCTGGGGCGGCACAAGAGCGACGTCGGTCGTCAGGCGCTCGAGCTGCTGCTCGTCGAGTCGCTGGGAAACAACATGATGCGGCGCTTCGCGGCGCAGTCGTTGCGCTCGACCGTCGACAAGCAGCAGCTTTGCGAGCTGATCAGTCGCGTGTTCGACAACGAGTCGGACATCAACATGCAGAAGTTCCTCGCTAGCATGCTCGAGGAAAACTGCCGCTGAAACCGCTGCCCTCCCTATGCCGACCATCACCGACAGCCACGCGCACCTCTACTGGAAGAGCTACGACGAGGACCGCGCCGACGTCCTGGCCCGCGCCCGTGAGGCGGGCGTCGAGCGCATGGTGCTCGTCGGCACCGACCTCCCGACGTCGCGCGCGTGCTTCGAGCTCGCGGCCGAGGAGCTCGGCCTGTTTCCCACCGCGGGGATCCACCCCCACGACGCGGCCGGTGCCGACGACGCGGCGTTGGCGGAGATCGAAGCGCTCTGCAGGCGCCCCGAGTGCGTCGGCGTCGGCGAGACCGGCCTCGACTTCTTCAAGGAGTACTCGCCCCGCGCCGCGCAGGTGCAGAGCTACGAGTGGCACCTCGGGCTGTCGCGGACGCTGGGGAAGCCGACGGTGATCCACTGCCGCGACGCGCACGACGAGAACGTCCGCATCCTGCGCGGGTTCGCGGGCGTCGACGCGGTGATGCACTGCTACAGCTTCGGGCCGCGCGAGCTGGAGCCGTACCTCGAGCTCGGGCTCTACATCTCCTTCTCCGGGATCGTGACCTACCCGAAGAACGACGAGAACCGCGCCGCGGCGGCGCTGGTTCCCGACGACCGCATCCTGGTCGAGACCGACTGTCCCTTCCTCTCCCCCCAGAAGAAGCGCGGCAAGCGCAACGAGCCGGCCTACGTCGTGCAGACGCTCGAGCGCGTCGCCGAGGTGCGCGGCGTCTCGCCGGACGAGCTGGCGGCGCAGACCTCGGCCAACGCGACGCGCCTCTTCGGGCTGCCCGAGTCGTAGCGGTCGCGGTCCGCGGGTTAAACGAGAAAGGGGCGCCGCTCCAGCGAGCGACGCCCCTTCGTTAGCTCAGGCTAGGAGGGACTAGTTGCCCACGACGGTCCAGGTGTTGCCGTCGTTGGCCGTGAAGCCCATCGCCGTGATGCCGAGGCTGGTCGACATGTCGCCGCCACCGGTGTCGTCCGCGAAGGCCGCGTCGAACGCGGGACCGTTGAGCATCTCGTAGCTCTCGTCGCGGTTGTCGAACTGCAGGAGGTCGCCCTCCTGGTTGATGAAGAAGCAGCGGTTGCCGGTTTTCTCGGCGTCGACCGGCCAGGCGTAGCAGGCCCAGAGGATCTCGGCGTTGTCCGGATCCGGGAGGTTGCCGCCGTCGGCGCCGCCCGTGTTGAGCTCGGAGACCGCGGGGGTCACACCACCGGCGGTGACGTCCGGGAGCCACATCTTGAAGTGGTAGCCCTGGCGCTCGACGATGCCGTCGCCGGGGGTGTCCGCGATCACGTCGCCGAAGCCCGTGGGCAGGATCGGCGGGTCGAGCACGTCGTCGGGCGCGGCGCCGAGAGCGGGCGCGTCGGCGGCGGCGTCGTAGATGCGCATGGCGACCATGCCGGCGAGCTCGCCGAAGAAGCCGAACTCACCGCCGCCGTCGGCGTCGGTGTCGACCGCGACCGACGACTCGAGCTGGTGCTGAGCCGAAGCGATCGAGCGAAGCGTGGAGACCGCGGCGTTCTCGTTGGCCGAGATGCGGGCGCTCATCAGCTTCGGAATAGCGATCGCGGCAATGATCGCGATGATGGCCACCACGATCATGAGCTCGATCAGGGTGAAACCTGCGTTCCTGGTGTTGCGTTTCATTTTAGAGTTGGTGATTCCCTTTAGGTGATCCGTAAGGAACGGCCCGCTCGGGCCTATCCGATCTCAGAACAGGCCTGCGGCCCGTCCCCCTCCGACCCGTCGTGGGGGACCCCCACCGACCGAAGCTGCGTTTGGTATCGACTCCCCGCCCCCACCTTCTTGAGGCGGAGACGGGGCGTTTTTTTGGTTCGTTAGCCGCCTCCGAGCTCCCCGACGATGTCGAGGATCGGGAGGAAAACCGACAGGACAACGGTGCCCACAATGCCGCCCATGAAGGTGATGAGGATCGGCTCGATCAGGCTCGTCAGGGCCTTGATCTGCGCCTTCACCTGGGCGTCGTAGAACTCGGCGATCTTCTCGAGCAGCTGCTCGAGCGCACCGGAGCGCTCACCGATCGCGATCATGCGCGTCACCATCGGCGGGAAGACCTTGCTCTCGCTCAGAGGCTCGGAGAGCAGGTTGCCGTTGCGGACGCTCTCGCGCGAGTCGCGCACCACGGTGGACACGACCTGGTTGCCCGCGGTGTCGGCGACGATATCGAGCGTGCCCATGATCGGCACACCGGAACGCACGAGCGTCGCGAACGTGCGCGAGAAGCGCGCCAGCGCCACCTTGCGGGCGAGCGGGCCGAAGACCGGCACCTTGAGCGCGACATGATCGAAGAAGAGCGCGCCCGTCTTCGTCTGCTTGAAGCCCCACGTTGCAAGGAACATGAGGAAGCCCGCGAACACCACGATGTACCACTTGGCCCGCAGGAAGTCCGAGATCTGGAGGACGTTCTCGGTCAGCGGGTTGAGCTCGGCGCCCAGGCCGTCGAACACCTCGCGGAAGCCGGGCACGACGCCGATCATCAGGAAGGCGGTGATACCGGTGACGAGCACGAGGGAGACGACCGGATAGGTCATCGCCGACTTGATCTCGCGCTTCAGGTGCTCGGTCGCCTCCACGTACTCAGCCAGACGCTCGAGGATCACGTCCATCTGACCGGAGGCCTCGCCCGCGGTCACCATGCTGAGGTACAGCGGATTGAACACCTTCGGGCAGGTCGCCATCGCGGCCGACAGGTCCGAGCCGCCGCGCAGCTCGGCCACCAGTCGGTTGCAGGTGACCTTCATGCCGGGCGTCTCGGCCTGGTCCGCCAGGACCTCGAGCGACTCGAGCAACGAGAGGCCCGAGCTGATCATGGTTGACAGCTGGCGGGTGAAGATGACCAGCTCGGCCTTCTTGCACCGCGCCTTCGGCCCGAAGAGCCCGCCTTTGACCTCGCCCTTCTTCTCGCCGGCGGCGGCCTTGGCGCGCTTGCCGCCTCCGCCGCCCTCGTCGACGCGCATGACGACGAGGTTCTGCTTGCGCAGCTCGGCCACGGCCTCGTTGCGATCGGACGCCTGAACCGTGCCCTCCACGGTGCGGCCCGTGGGGTCCTTGGCTGCGTAACGGAAGACTACCACCCTTGAGTTCCTCGAGCTGGGGTTCAGTCGGCCATGGTCACGCGGAGGACTTCCTCCAGGGACGTGCGGCCTCGGATGACGTTGCAGAGCCCCGCCCGGCGCAGGGTGACCATCCCCTGCTTCAGGGCCTGGGCCTTGAGCTCTTGTACGGATCGTCCTTCCACCACCATCCGCTTGAGGTCGCCGTCTACGAGCAGCGTCTCGAGCAGAGCGAAGCGGCCGCGATAGCCGTTCTGGCAGCGGGGACAACCGCCTGGGTTCGGCCCGTGGACCACAAGATCCTCGAGCTCTTTTTCGCGCATGCCGACGGAGAGCAGCTCCTTCTCCGGCACCTCGACCTGGCGCTTGCAGTGCGTGCAAAGCTGCCGCACGAGACGCTGGGCGGCGACGCAGACGACCGAGCTCGACACCATGAAGGGGTCGATGCCCATGTCGAGAAGTCTGGTTACCGCGCCGACGGCGTCGTTGGTGTGGAGGGTCGAGAGCACCAGGTGGCCCGTGAGCGCGGCCTTCACCGCGATCTCGGCCGTCTCGGTGTCCCGGATCTCGCCGACCAGCACGACGTCGGGGTCCTGACGTAGGATCGAGCGGAGCGCGCCGGCGAAGGTCAGCCCCCGCTTGGGGTTGACCGGCACCTGGTTGACGCCGTCCATCCGGTACTCGACCGGATCCTCGACCGTCACGACGTTGATCTCGGGCGTGGCGACCTCGCGCACGGAGGCGTACAGCGTGGTCGACTTGCCCGAACCGGTCGGGCCCGTCACCAGCACCATGCCGTAGGCCGCGGCGACGCCGTGGAGCATGTCGTCGAGGCACTTCTTCTCGAAGCCCAGCGTCTCTAGCTTGGTCGCGACGCCGGACTGGTCGAGGATCCGCATCACGGCCTTCTCCCCGCCCACGACCGGTAGCGTCGACAGGCGGAAGTCGATCGTGCGTCCCTCGAAGCGGATCTGGAACTTGCCGTCCTGCGGCTCCATCCGGATCGCGATGTCGAGGTTCGAGAGGATCTTGAGGCGCGACATCACCGAGGGGCCGAGCCCCTTCGGCGGCTTCATGATCTCGACCAGCCGGCCGTCGATACGGAAGCGCACCCGCAGGTGGTGGTCGGTCGGCTCGATGTGGATGTCGCTCGCCTTGTCGCGCAGCGCCCGCATCAGGAGCAGGTTGACCAGCTTGACCGCGGGGACGTCCTCGCCGTCGTTCGAGGCGAAGGAGATGTCCTCGGCGCCGTCGTCCTCGGTCTTGACCTCGATGTCGTCGCCCTGGACCTCGCCCAGGAGCTCGTCCACCTGCTTGCGGTCGCGGTCGAAGACGTTCTCGAGCGACAGCTTGATCGCGCCCGGGAGCGCGAGCATCGGACGGATCTTCGCGTCGGCGAGGATGTTCAGGTCGTCGAGCAGGAGCACGTCGAACGGGTCCGACACGACGACCGTCACGATGTCGCCGTTCTTCGCCACCGGCAGCACGCAGTGCTCGAGGCACACCTCCTGGGGGAGGCACTGCACGGCCGACGGGTCCGGCTGTACGCGCGTCAGGTCGATCGGCGCGACGCGCGCCGACGCCGCCAGCGCGGACAGGATCTGCGGCTCGTCGACGACGCCCCGCTCGACCAGGACGTCGAGCACGGGCGCGCCGGTGTCGCGCGCGCCGGACCAGTCGTCCGCCGTGATCAAGCCGGCATCCATCAGGATGCGGCGGATCGTGCCGGAAGCGCGGACCATCAGGCGGCCCGCAGACGGCTCTGGAACTCGGCGACGTCGGTCAGCGTGCGCTCGGCGTCCTCGACACGGACGCGCCCGATACGGACGAGCTCGGCGAGCGAGGTGGCCATCGTGCACATACCAAGCCGGCCGCCGGTCTGGATCTGCGAGTAGATCTGGTGCCCCTTGCCCTCGCGCACCAGGGCGCGGATGGCGTTGGTGGCGATCATGATCTCCGCCCCGAGGTGCCGCCCGCGCCCGGCGGAGCTCGGGAGCAACTGCTGGCAGAACACGGCCTCTAGGGTGAACGAGAGCTGCGTGCGCACCTGCTGCTGCTGGTGCGACGGGAACACGTCGATGATGCGGTTGATCGTCTGCACCGCGTCCGAGGTGTGGAGCGTGCCGAAGGTCAGGTGACCGGTCTCGGCCAGGGTCAACGCCGCCTCGATCGTCTCGAGGTCGCGAAGCTCGCCGACGAGCACGATGTCGGGGTCCTGGCGAAGGACGCTCCGGAGGGCGTTCTTGAACTCGTGCGAGTCGGTGCCGATCTCGCGCTGCGTGACGAGGCAGCCGTGGTTCTCGTGCGCGAATTCGACCGGGTCCTCGATCGTGACGATGTGCCCCTGGCGGGAGCGGTTGAGGTAGTCGATCATCGCCGCGAGCGTGGTCGACTTGCCCGAGCCCGTCGCGCCGGTGACGAGCACCAGACCCGAGCGCAGATTGCACACGCGCTCGGCCACGTCGCGCTTGACGCCGAGCTCGTCGAAGGTGGCGATCTCGTGCGGCACGAGGCGCAGCACCATGGCCACCGCCCCGCGCTGGAAGAACACGTTGGCCCGGAAGCGGCCCTGGCCCTCGAGCTCGAACGAGCAGTCCAACTCCAGGTTGCGGTCCAGCTTCGCGATCTGATCCGAGGTCAGAACGCTCGTAGCCAGGCGCCGGGTGTCCTCCGCCGTCAGGTTCTCCGTCTCGACCGGCACGAGCACGCCGTCGATGCGGATCCGCGGGGGAGTGTGGAGCGAAAGGTGGAGGTCCGAGCCGCCCTTGCGCACCAGCAGCGCAAGGAGGTCTTCCATCGTGATCATGGAACAGCCCTTTGGGGTTTTGGGGATAAGGCCAGCCCCCCCATCGGCTGCGGCCCTGGCCCGGCTGGAGTCCTCCGTGCGGAACTCCCCCGGATCCGCCAGGGCAGGCGCGGGGCGGCGCCCGCCCTGGCGGAGCCGGGGGCGCGCAGGGGGCTCAGATCACCTCTTGTCGGCCCCTCGGCCCGGATCGGCTTAGGGATCCGACGGAGCTCCCGAGACCGCCCCGCGCGGGCGGAACGCCCCCAAACGAGCGACGCCTCCGACCCGCGTAGCGGATCCGAGGCGTCGTCGGTGCCGGGCCGGACGGGCCGCCCGGCGGGCGAGGAGCCGGGGGCCTACTCCTCTTCGTGCTTCTTGCCGAACTCGGCGATGATCTTCTGCTGCTCGTTGGCCGGGACCGCCGCGTAGTGGTCCTCGGTCATCGCGTAGCTGCCCTCGCCTGCGGTGATCGACTTCAGGTCGCGGTGGTAGGTCTGCACCGTCGCGAGCGGCACGTGCGCCTGGATGACGGTGATCGCGCCGTCGGCCTCGCTCTGCTGGTCGACGACCTGCCCGCGGCGCTGGCTGGTGATGTCCGAGAAGATCGAGCCGGCCGAGTCGGCCGGGACGCGGATCTCCATGTTCATGATCGGCTCGAGCAGCACCGGGCCGGCCTTCTGGAAGGCATCGCGGAAGGCCCAGGCGCCGGCCTTCTTGAAGCTGGCCTCGTCCGAGTCGACCGCGTGGAACTTGCCGTCGTAGACCTCGACCTCGACGTCGACGACCTTCGAAGTGGTCAGCACGCCCTCGTTGCAGAGCTCGCGCATGCCCTTCTCGATGGCCGGGATCAGGTTCTTCGGGATCGCGCCGCCGACGACCTTGTCGAGGAAGTTGAAGCCGGTGTCGGCCGCGCCGGGCCGCATGCGGATGTAGCACTCGCCGAACTGGCCGCGACCGCCGGACTGCTTCTTGTGCCGGTGGTGGCCGTCGGCGGGCTTGGTCACGGTCTCGCGGTAGGCGATGCGCGGCAGCGACGATTCGATCTCGACGCCATAGCGCCGCTTCATGCGCTCCTCGACGACCTTCAGGTGCAGGTCGCTCATGCCGTGGATCACGAGCTCGTGCGTCAGCTCGACCTGCTGCGTCACGAAGCACGGGTCTTCGGAGACCAGCTTCGAGAGCGCGGCGCCGATCTTCTGCTCGTCGCTGCGGCTCTTCGGCGTGATGGCCAGCGAGACCGTCGGCGCGGGCAGCGCGGGCACGTCGACCGCGGGGGCGTCGATCCCTGCGGTGCTGAAGCCCGCGCCCCAGCCGAGTCCCTCGACCTTGGTGAAGGCGCAGATCTCGCCGGGGCCGACCTCGTCGACCGTGGTGCGCTCCGAACCGCCCACGGCGTGGAAGAGCCCGCCGAGCTTCTCGCCCTTGCCCTCGCCCACCAGGTCGCCGGCGCTCAGCTTGCCGCTGAGGACGCGCGCGAGGCACACCTTGCCGACGTGCGGGTCGCTCTTGATGTTGAAGATCACGCCCGCGAGCGGCTTCGAGTCGTCCAGCTCGGGGCGCTCGCCGCCGATCGTGAGGCCCTCGTTCATCTCGGGGCTCGGCGCGAACAGCTTGAGCCAGTTGAGCGCCTCGGGCAGGCCGACCTCGCTGACGGGGTTGCACGGGAACACCGGCACCAGCGCGCCCTTGGCGATCGCGGCCGGCACTTGGGCCTCGAGCTGCTCGTCGGTGAGCTCCTCGGTCTCGAGGTACTCCATCAGGAGCTCCTCGTCCTCGCAGGCGTCCATGACGCGGTCGCAGAAGCGCTTGCGCCAGTCGCCGAGGCCGTCGGACACCGAGGAGAAGCCCGAGCCGCTGGCGTTCGGCAGGCGCACGGGGATGCAGATCTCGCCGATCTTCGTGCGCAGCTCCTCGATGGTCTCGTCGAAGTCAGCGTTCTCGCCGTCGATGTGCGTGACGAGGATCGCGCGGCCGCGGTTCATATCGACCGCGGCCTTCATCTTCTGGGCGAGGTTGAAGCTGACGCCGCTGGCGCAGCTCACCACGCCGACGGTGAGGTCGCTGGCGAACATCGCCGACAGCGCGTCGCCGACGAACTCGGGGTAGCCGGGGGTGTCCAGCAGGTTCCAGCGCGTGCCGTCCTGCTCGGCGTGGACTGCCGCCAGGAGCAGCGTATGGTGCCGCTGCTGCTCCTCGGGCTCGACGTCGCAGATCGAGGTGCCGTCGGCCACCGAGCCCTTCCGGTCCGAAGCGCCGAGCAGGTGGGCGAAGGCGTCCACCAGGCTCGTCTTGCCGCTGGAGGGGTGACCGACGAAGGCGAGGTTGCGGAGGTCGGCGGCGGTGCTCATCGACGTCTAGCTCGGGATTCGGGTTGGCGCGGACAGGAGCCATGCCGGGGATGCGGCACGACAAAGGGCGCGCATCCTACGCCGAAGCGAAGCCTCCGCAAAGACCCGGGCCTAGAAGCACGACCCGGCCCGGAGCGCCCCCAGGGCCCGCCTGCGGCCGCCGAAGGCGCATTGGGGCGCGGAGCGGGGGCCGAGAGCGCGTTCCGCCCCTCCCGGCCTTGGCGATCCCCCGCAGCGCTGGGCGGACACCACCGCGCCTGCGACCGAGACCGTCCGTCGCCCGGACGATCTCGGCGGCGGGGCTCGGCCCTAGCTCCGGGAGCCGTGGACGACGATCTCGACGCGCCGGTTGCGCGCCTTCGACGACTGCGAGCTGTTCGAGTCCCGCGGCGCGTACTGGCCGTGGCCGGCGACGACGCACTGGTCGTCCGTCACGCCGCACTCCTCGACCAGGTAGTGCAGCACGGCCATCGCGCGCGCGACGGACAGCTCGCGGTTCGAGGCCCACTTGGACTTCTTGATCGGGTCGGAGTCGGTGTGCCCCTCGAACCAGAAGGTGCCGTCGGGGTGGTTCGAGAGCAGCGTCTTAGCCACGGCGCGCAGCGCGTTCTTGCCCGAGCTGGTGAGGTCCGCCTTGCCCGAAGCAAAGGTGATCTCGCTCGGGATGGACAGCACGAGGTTGCCGTCGCGCTGGCCGTACTCGACGCCGACGCTGTCGAGCCCGGGATAGCTGAGCGCGGTGGACGGGGCCGCGGCGACCGGCTCGGGGGTCCGGGAGTTGGCCTCCGCCAGGGCCACCGCGTAATCGTCGAGCTGCATCTCCAGCTCGCGGTTCTCCTTCTTGAGCCGGGTGCGCTCCTCGCGCAGCGCCGTGATCTCGTCCTGGTACTCCTGGACCTGCTGCTTCGTCGCGCAGCCGGCGGAGAGGGGCAGGAGGGCCAGACCGAGGAGCATCATGTTGCGACCGCCGAGGTGTCTCATCTCCGGATTCCTTGCTTCTGTCTTTCGGTTCCGAAGGGCAAAAAGCCCGTCGTTACCGCACGAATTCACACTTGGATGAAGACGCGCAGCAACCGAGCCACATCAGACCAATCGAGTAACACGATTCCAACGCCCATCCCGAGATAAGGTCCGAACGGCAGGTAGCGGGCCGCGATCCGGCCGCATTGCAGCGAACGGCCGAAGCTCTTCACCCCGCCCCGCGAGCGGGATCGCCGCCGCGACAGGCACGTGAAGCGGACCATGTTCGCGAGCCCGAAGAACGACGCGACGAAGGTGCCGATCAACAGGGCGGCGAGCGCGCCTCCGGGGCCGATGAAGCCCCCTCCCGCGGCGAGCAGCTTGACGTCGCCGAACCCCATCGCGTCGCGGCCGAAGGCCTTGCTGCCGGCCACCCCGATGGCGTAGAGCACGCCTCCGCCCACGAGAATGCCCACCAACGAGCCTCCCAGTGCTCCGAGGCGGGTCACCTCCTCCCCTCCCGAGAGGCGCTGGGCCACCCAGGTCGCCTCGTGCAGGCGCGGGACGAGCAGCGAGGCCAGCGGCGCCAGCACCACTCCGCCCAGGCTCACCTCGTCGGGGATCTCGAAGAAGTCGAAGTCGACAAAGGTCGCCACGACCAGCCCGGCGAGCACGATGCACCAGATCGCCAGCAGGCCCCAGGCCCCCACGGGCGCCTGGTGCAGGGCGACGACGAACAGCACCGCCGTCAGGAGCTCGATGAACGGATAGCGCCACGGAATCCGCCAGCCGCACGCGGTGCAGCGGCCGAGCTGGATCAGCCACGAGAACAGCGGGATGTTCTCGCGCGCCCGGATCTCGTGCCCGCAGTTGGGACAGTGCGAGCGCTTGGGGTGCCGCAGCGTCATCCCTTCGCGCGGAAGCCGATAGATCGCGGCGTTCAGGAAGGACCCCACGATGAGGCCGAAGGCGGCGACCCAGAAGGTCCAGAGGGCGGGCGGAAGGACGGGCGGCATTAGCGTGAGTCGGAGTTGCCGGGCGGCGCGGCGTCCCAGCGGAACTCCACGTAGTCCACCGTCGGAGGATCCCAAACTCCACCTCCGGCCGGCATCTCCAGCTCGATCCGAAAGCGCAAGCTGTCCGCGCCGGGCAGCAGGATCGCGTCGTCGACCGGGCCGAACTCGACGATGCCGGCCTCGGTCGTCCGCTGACCGAGCCAGCGCAGGCGCAGCTTGCCGGCCCCCGGGCTGCCGCCGAAGAGCCCCGGACGCCAGGCCGCGACGCCGTCCGCGGGGCGGAAGTTGCCGCTCAGCACGGCGTAGCGCAGGGGCTCGACCAACGGGTTCTCCTCGGGCTCGTCGACCACGAAGCGGCGCTCGGGAGGAAGCGACCAGCGATCGGCCGTAGGCACCCACTCGATCATCGGCTCGGCGAAGGTGCCGCTGCCCGGCCCCAGCTTCCAGATCTTCGATGCGCGCACCGAGCCCGAGATCCGCAGCCGCCCGCCCGTGACGAGCAGCAGCGGCCCGCTCACCCGCAGGTCGCCCGAGATCCAAAGGTCGCCGCCGGCCACGAGCACGGTCCAGGCCGGGTCCTGGGCCCGCGCGTAGTCGAGCCACGCGCTCAGCGTGTCGCCGGGCGCGAAGTCCATCGGCGGCGGCTCGCCCGCGGGAGCCGGCCGCGCCAGCTCGCCGTCGATCACGAGCGCTGCCTGGCTACGGAGCACGACCAGCCCCTCGGCCGGCAGCGAAGCCGACGCGCCGGCTGGCAGCGTAAGCCGCGCGGCGTGCAGGTCGCGTTGCTCCACCTCGCCCGCGAGCTCCACCCGCCCTTCGGCACCGCTCCCCGCGGCCCGCGGATAGCGGATGGTCACGCGCCCGCGCGACCAGTCCGCGGTGCCGTCGAAGCCCGGCACCGCCTCGTTCGAACGCAGGTCGGCCTGCGGAAGCGCCCGCCCCGCCTGGGGATCCCGGTCCTCGGACTGCTCGTCGAAGTCGACCCGCAGGCGGTCCAGCGCCATGGGGCGCCGCACCTCGACGCGGGCGCTGCCGGCCGTGGCCTCCTCCCAGCGCGCCTGCACCGGCAGGCCGCTCAGCGTGCGCGGCGCGTGGTCGCGCACGAGCACGAGCGCGTACCAGCTCCCGGGCTCGAGCGCCGCAAACGTGCCGCGCGACTCGCCGCGCGGCCGCAGCTCGATCTCCGCCCCGCCCGCGTCGTTCCGCACCAGGCGCACCTGCAGCTCGAAACCCTCGGAGAGCTGAAAGGCCTCCGCCCGCACCGTCCGCGGGTCGAGCGGCGTCGGACACTCGAGCAGGATCGGGTCGAGCGGGCCGATCTGCTGGGTCGCGAGCTCGAGCAACGCCACCTCGTCGGCGAGCGGCAGGTCGAACATCTGCACGCCGGGGTCCTCGGCCCCCGCCACGGCGACGAAGGTCGAGCGGCGACTGCGCTCCAACGGCGCGCCGCGGCGCGAGCGCAGCCCGTCGGGAAAGGGAAAGCCGACCAGCTCGACCGTGTACATGGCGCCCGGCACGAAGCCCCCGTCGGAGAGGTCCGGCGACCGCGGCAGGGCCGGCTCGAAGTAGACCCGGTCGCCCTCGACCCGGGTCGCCCCCCGCACGGGCCGGCCGCGCGGATCCAGGATGCGCAGGCTCTGGCGCGTGACCGACGCGCGGTCCAGCTCGTCCGAGAAGGTGAACTGGAGCGTCTCGTTGAGGTAGACGCCCTCCTCGCCGGCCTGGCGGAACTCCCCCGCCATCACCTCGGGAGTCAGGGGCTGCGGCCCACAGCCGAACAGGCCGAGGGCGAGCACCATCCCGCCCCACCGCAGCTCGCGCGCCATCGCCACCCCCATCGCGGCATTGGAGCATCCCGGCCCCCCGCGGCCCAGCCCGGGGGCCGCGAGGTCCGAAGTCCCCGGCGGCGGGGGCGCCCTCCCTGGGTGCCGGAGTCCCGCGGCCGCGGTGCCTGGCCGGGGACGCGGGAGGACGCGACTCTCCCGCACCGCCGGGGCTTCGGAGGAAGCCGGCTGGGTTAGGTGTGGAATCCGGCCCGTTCGCCGGCCCCAACCAGCCTCTGCATCATGACTTGCGCGCCCAGGGCCGCGTGGCAGGCCCCCCGGAAGGCGGGGGTGCCGAGGAGCCCACCCAACCCGGGCCCGCCACGCGGCTTCCTAGAAGTGCGCAATCGAAGGTCCAACACCGAACCCAGCCACTTCAGAAGGTGAAGGGGAGGCGGAGGAACTCCATCGACACCGCCTGCGCCCCGTCCGAGAGCTCCACGCCCGACCCCGCCGGCGCGAGGTCGAACTCGACCAGGAAGCGCACGAACGCCAGATCCTCGGCGGGCACGCTCCCGAACACGCTCGGATCCGCGGTCCAGTCCACCACCGGGTCGCCCGGGGCCCCGTCGGCGTCGACCCCGGCGGCCTGGAACAGCACGCGCACCAGCGCGCCCTCGGAGACCGAGTCGGTGATGCCGTCGGTCCGCAGGCGGAAGAAGCGCGGGACGAGCGTGTAGGACGCCCCGGGGTGGATGGCGACGAAGCTCTCCAGCGAGGGCCCGGCCGCGTCCACCGTGATGCGCAGCTCCTGGAGCGTCGGGTCGTAGCTCGCGCCCGCGACGTCGAAGCGCTGCTGGCTGCCACCGCCCTCCAGGCGCAGCAGGAAGCCCTTCAGGAGCGCCGGGTTGCGCAGGTACAGGTCGTCGGAGGTCAGGACTCCGCCCGGCTCGTCCTCGATGAGCGGCGCCAGCGAGGGCGCCGCTAGCACGAGCGTGCGCCCGTCGCTCGCGATCGTCGGAGCCGGGGCGGCGCCGAGGGCTTCGGGCCCGAGCAGCGGGTCCAGCTCGGAGACCACGCCGCCCGAGCTCAGCACCTCGCCCGCGTCCGGGTCGCCGTCGTCCGCCACGGTGCCTCCGAAGCGGAACTTGACCGCGCCGGAGCCTCCGTCGGGCTCGTATGAGGCTCCGCCGAGCGGAATCCACACCGAGCGCGCCTGGGAGCGCGCGCCGAAGGTCGGCACCAGCACGTTGGCCGCGGGCGCGGTCACGTCGCCCAGCCCGACGGCGTCCGAGGGCAGGCGGATCAACGCGTTCTCGTCGGTGCCCAGCGCCACCAGCGGGTTGGGCTGGGGCACGTGCAGCTGGACGATCCCCGGCCCGCCGTGGCCGCCGGCGCTGAGGAGCTCGCCGCCATCGCCCGGCCCGCCGACGCCGCCACGGGTCGAGATGAACTCGGCCGCGAGGTTGACGCCGCCGTCGCTGAAGTCGATGCCGGTCGCCGACTCGAGGATCACGTGGCCTCCGGAGCCGCCGCCCGAGCTGCCCCCCACCACGGTGGTCAGGGTCAGACTCTCGCCCTGGCGGCCCTCGCCGCCCTCGGCCAGGATGCGCCCGTTCTGCCCGAACACGATGCGGCCCAGCGAGCGCACGCGCAGCTGACCGCCGCCCCCGCCGCCGCCGGCGCCCTTCTTGTCGATGAAGGGAGGGCCGAACGGGATGGTCGGGAACGTGTCCGAGGCGACCGAGTCGCCGCCCGCGCCGCCGCCGGCGCCCGCCGAGGGGTTGGCGAGCTCACCGGGGACGAGCTCCAGCAGCTGCCCGTCGTCGTCGTAGACGCCGCGGCGGCCGAAGAAGTCGTTGCCGGGATCGCTGTCGAGGAACGGACCCGCGCCGGGCTGGCCGCCCATCGGGAACGGCTCGCCGGTCACGCCGCTCTTGCCGGCGGTGTTGCCGTCGGCGCCGGCCTCGGCGATCAGGGCGAAGCCCTCGGGCGCGTCGGGCCCGAAGCGCCCCCCGCCCCCGCCGGCGCCGCGCGCGGTGACGGCGTCCGCATCGAAGCCGGTCTCACCCCCGCGGCCGCCGGCGCCGAGCTGCCCGAAGGCGGCCTCGGCGTCGCCGCCCTTGGGCGAAGAGGAGCTCACGCTCGGGCTGCCGTCGCCGCCCTTGCCGCCGCCGGCCGCGCCCGCGGCGCCGACCTCGATCTGGTTAGGCGTGAAGAGCGTCCCGACGTTCTTCGCGTTGAAGCCCGACAGGTCGAGCGTGCCATCGATGCGCAGCTCGCCGCGGGTCAGGATCGTGAGCGCCTCCGAGCCCTGCACGCGCAGCGTGGCGCCGGGCTGGATCCAGAGGTCGTCGACGTCGATGACGCCCCCCACCACGGGAATCGTCTGGGCCGGCACGCCGTCGGGCCCACCGGTGATCGAGTCGGTCTCGGTCGAGAAGTTCAGCACGGTCGAGACGTGCCAGTCGAAGTCGCCCCCGGGCCCGCCGGTGCCTTCGAAGTCGAAGCCGGCGGTCAGCGCGCCGCCCTGCCACTCGGCGAGGGCGGTGTCGAACTCGGCCTCGGCGTCGAACAGCTCGGTCCCGAGGAAGTCCTCGTAGACCTCGTCGGCGGCGAGCTCCTCGGGCTCCAGGCCCGGCACCAGCACCGTGCCGGTGCGCGCGAGCAGGTCGATCTGTGCCGAGGCCGTGACCTCGCCCGCCAGGTCGCGGAACCCGGGCGCGAGCACCACGCGCACCCGCACGCCCTGGGGCAGCAGGCCTTCGGGGGACAAGCGCAGCAACGCTCCCGGCAGGTCGAGCGGGCAGTTGGTCTCGAGCTCGACGCGCGTCGGCACCGGCTCCCAGCCGCCGGGCGCGAGCTCGGCCTCCAACCGCACGAAGGCGTCGTCGAGGTTGGACTCGGACGGATCCACCGGCTGGTTGAGCTGCACGAGGAACGCGACCGCGGTCGACGCGTCGCTGTAGAGGTTCAGCGGCAACTCGCCGGCCAGCTCGAAGGACGTGCCGGCGTCGACGAAGGACAGCTCGTCGCCGCTGCCGAGGCGCACGAAGCTCAGCTCGGGCAGGAAGTCCGCCGGCCCGAGCACCGGATCGGAGAACACATCCGCGGGCGCCACCGAGGTCGGCGTCAGGAAGCCGCGCGTCTGCGTGAGCTCGAGCGGCGCACCGAGGTCCGAGGTCAACGTCTGCAGCGCGCCGCTGCTGGTACCGGGAACGCGCAGCTCATAGGAGAGTCCGCCGGGCTGCAGGCCCGCGTCCGAGAGGTCTCCCTGCACCGGGCAGAAGGGCTGCACGATAAGCGTCGTGCGGTCGACCGTTCCGCTCAGCGGATCCGAGTCGTAGCCGACCGAGTAGAAGGCGCTCGCGCCTCCGGACGTCGCGACGAGCTGAATCGTGCTGCCGAGCAGGACCGAGTCGAGGTCCACCTCGCCGTTGAAGTTCAGCTCGATCGGCGTGTTGATCGGCACCACCTCGCCCTCGCTAACCGAGATCGAGAGGAGCTGAAACCCGCCCTGCGGCGGGGAGCTCCCGCCGCCTCCGGAACAACCTGCCAGGACTCCTAAGGGAGCCGCCAGGAACCAACCGCGTCGAAAAATCAGGTCTCTCATGGGCACCGTCTCCAAGAGGGCCATTGCTCAAAACCCCACCGGAGGCGGCTAGGGACGCACGCGGAGAGCGTCACCAAAAGCAAAGCGGCCGCCCGAACCCGCTCGGTTCGGACGGCCGCTTCGTGCGGAAGCGCTCGCGCCTAGAAGCTGAAGGGCGTGCGCAGGAAGTTGAGCGACACCGGCACGGTGTCCACCGTCAGGCCGGCTCCGGTCGCGTCCAGGTTGAACTCAACCTCGAAGCGGTAGAAGTCGAGGCCGCCGGCCGGAACCGTGTTGAACTCGCCGATGTCCGGCGTCCAGTCCACCACGGGGTTCTCGGTGTCGGGCAGGCCGTCGGGGCCGGTGCCGGTCGCCTGGAAGAGGACCTTCACGAAGGCCGTCGACGGGATCGTGTCGCGGAAGAGCCCGGTCTGCGTCCGGAAGAAGCGCGGCACCAGCTCGAAGTCGACGCTGGCCGGCCCGCCGGCCGCGGTGATGAACGCCTCGAGGCTCGACCCCGCGGTGTCCACCGTCAGTCGCAGGACCTCACCGGCGTCGGCGTAGGTCGCGCTCGCCACGTCGAACTCCGCCGACGACGAGGGACCCACGAGCCGCAGCAGGAAGTTCTTCAGCAGCGACGGGTTGCGGAGGTAGATGTCCGCCGAGGGCGTGCCCGGGTCGGTCATCAGCGGGTCGATCGAAGCCGACGACAGCACCAGCGTGAAGCCGTCCGCATCGACGAAGGCCGCGGGCGCCGCGCTCCCGAGCGTCTCGGGCCCGAGGATCGGCGCGAGCGGATCGACGTCGTCGCCGGTCACCAGCACCTGGCCCGCGGTCGGGCTCATCGGATCGGAGTCGATACCATCGAAGGAGAAGAAGATGGGGTCGACGCCGCCGCCGGGAACCTGGGCCGCCTCGCCCATCGGGATCCAGCGCGAACGCCCCTTCGAGCGCGCGCCGAACGACGGGATCAGGACCTGACCGGTCGGCTTGGTGAGCTCGTCGAGCGACGAGAAGAACGGGATGCGGATGTCGTCCGTCTCGGACGTTCCGATCGCGGTCGCCGGGTTGGAGTTCGGGACGTGCAGCTGCACGACGCCGGGGCCGCCGTTGCCGCCACCGCTCCAGGGCTCGGGGATCTTCGGGATGCCGCCCTCGCCGCCGCGGGCTTGGACGTACTCCTGCGGAACCTGGTTGGCGCCGCCGTCGGTGAAGTCGATCTGCGTCGCCGACTCGAGGATCACGTGGCCGCCGGAGCCGCCGCCCGACGAACCAGCGATGTGGTCGAAGCCGAGGACGTTCTCGCCCGTGGCCCCGTCGCCGCCGCCGATCAGGATGCGACCGCCGTCTTTGAAGATGATCCGGCCGAGCGCGATGATGCGCAGCTGGCCGCCGCCGCCGCCGCCGCCGCAGCCCTTCTTGTCCGTCGTGTTCGGCGGACCGAAGGGGATGGTCGGGAAGGCGTCCTTGTTGAGGGCGTCGCCGCCCGCACCGCCGCCGTAGCCGGCCCACGGGCTCGCGAGCTCGCCGGTGAGGATCTCCTGCAGGTTGCCGTCGCCATCGTAGATGCCGCGCTTGCCCCAGAAGTCGTTCTCCGTGTCGCCGTCGAGGAACGCGCCCAGGCCGGGGGGACCGCCCTGCGCGGGAAGCTCGCCGCCGGACTCAGCGCCCTTGCCCTGCGGGTGGCCGGTGCCGCCCATCTCGGCGGTCATGCCTTCCTCCGCCGAGAAGTCGGGAGCAAAGCGGCCGCCGCCGCCGCCGGCGCCGCGGCGCCGCTGCTTGTCGGTGGTGCCGTCGTAGCCGGTCTCACCGCCGTTGCCGCCGGCGTTCTGGATCCCGAAGGGACCGTCGCCGAAGCCGCCGCGGGACGTGGACGAGCTCGTCAGGAAGCTGCTGGTGCCGCCCGATGCGCCGCCGGCCGGACCGGAAGCACCCGGCTCGGGCAGCCACGCGGTGAACAGCGTGCCGATCTGCTTGGCGTCGAAGCCGCTGACGTCGATCGTGCCCTCGATGGTCACGTCGCCGGTGGCGATGATCGTCAGCGGGTTCGTGCCCGGCGCGACGCGCAGGAACGTGCCCGCCGAAATCAACAGGTCCTCGACGTCGAGCACGCCGCCAACCACGGGAATGGTGAGCGACGGGCTGCCGTCCGGGCCGCCGGTGATCTCGGTGAAGTCGGTCGAGAAGTTGATCGTGATCGGCGGCGTGTGCCAGTCGAAGTTGCCGCCGGGGCCGCCCGTGCCCTGGAAGTCGAAGGCCGCCGTCAGCGTGCCCTCCTCCCAGTCCGCGGGGGGCGTGTCGAAGTTCGCGTCGATGTCCTCGAACGAACCGACCTGGTCACCGGACAGCATGAAGTCCTCGAAGACCTCGTCCGCGCCGCCGTCGGCGGGCGCGAGGCTCGTGAAGTCGATGATCTGCGTCGGCGCGAAGAAGTCGGTCTGGTCGGAGAGGTTGGTCTCGCCGACCAGGTCCGTGAAGCCGGACGCCAGCGTCACGCGCAGGCTCGTGTCCTGCGGCAGGATGCCGTTGGGCGTCAGGCGCAGGATCGCGCCGGGCGCGTCCAGCGGGCAGTTGGTCTCCAGCTCGACCAGAGTCTGGAACGGCTGCCAGGTGCCGGAGCCGTCCAGGAACTCGATCCGCACCCGGCTGTCGTTCAGGTTGCTGTCCGACGGGTCGACCGATTGGTTGAGCTGGACGAGGAACGAGACCGTGCTCTCCGCATCGCTGTAGAGGTTCAGCGGCAGGATGTCCGGCAGCTCGTAGCTGCTGCCGGTGAACACGAACGGAAGCTCGCTGCCGTCGCCCAGGCGCACGTACGTGCCGTCCGGGACGAAGGAGGGCGGCCCGATCTCGGTGTCGTCGAACACCGCGGCCGGGTCGGTCGAGTCGGGGGTGAAGAACACCCGCGTCTGCGACAGCTTCAGCGACACCCCGTTCACCGAGGTGATCGTGTTCGGCGTCAGGCTCGTCTGCCCGGGCACGAACAGCTCGTACTCCACGCCGCCGGGAACCAGCCCCGCGTCGGAGAGGTCGCCCTGGACCGGGCAGAAGGGCTGGATCACCAGCGTGGTCCGGTCCACCGTGCCCGCCGCCGCGTCGAACCTGTAGTCGACTTCATAGAAGGCGGCGGACCCGGATCCGTCGACCGACTTCAGGTTCAGCGTGCTGCCGGCGATGACGGAGTCCAGGTCGACGTCCGCGTTGAACTCCAGCTCGATGCGCTTGTTGATCGGCCAGATCTGTCCCTGGGCGACCGAGATGTTGACCAGCTGGAACCCGCCCTGGCCGGGGGAGCTGCCTCCACCACCAGAGCACGAGGCGGTCAGCCCGCCGAAGAGCGCTAGGGCCGTGAGGAGCCCGAAGGATTGCTTTCGAGGTCGAACAAACATGGGGGGAATCGAAAGGTCTCGGGTCTCTAGTTGATGAGCCAAGCGACGCCGATCGCCGACAGCTCCGGGTTGAGGAGCGTCGTCGTGTTGCCGACGAACGTCACGCGAATCTGGAAGTAGCGGGCCGTGTCCAGATTGTCCATGTCGTCGGTCCAGGTGTTGTCACCGAGATAGGTGATGTCGCTCGAGCTGAGCGAGCCGAGGAACTCGTTGGCCCCGAGGCCCAGGTCGAAGTCACGGACGTCGCCGTAGGGATCGATGTTGGCCGCGTTGAAGGCGTAGCCCTTGCCCGCGGTCGCGGACTCGCCGCTGATCGTGGTCGCGCCGCGGAAGGCGAAGACCAGCTCGGTGCCGCTCGGCTGCTCGGCCGAGGTGGGCTCGACGACCGGATCCAGGAAGTCGGTGACGTTGCCCGACTGCTCGGTGTCCAGCCAGATGGTGTGGATGCGGCTGATGCGCGAGATCACGTCCATCTGCCCCACGTACCACGACGGGTCGTCGGAGGGCGTCTTCTTGCCCGGAGGCGTCGAGTTCGGGTTGAACCCGCCGCTCGGGGTGTCTTCGAGGTCGGGGTCCTTGCTGACCAGGATGCCGGACTCGTTGAGGCCGCCGGTCGAGAAGACGCGGAAGGCCGGCAGGCGCGAGGTGTTGAGCGCCAGCGAGATGTCGAACGAGTTGAGGCCAACGCCCTCTTCCGCCGGGTAGCAGCGGAACTCCATCAGGAGCGGCAGGCCCATCGACGGGACCTGGTTCGTCTGGGCGATGTCGCCGGTGCTGTCCGCCGGGATCAGGCCGACGTCCTCCATGATCGCGAGGTCGATGCCGTTGTTGCTGGGACCGGCCTCGGCCAGGATCGCGGTGTCGCGCCAGGTGTAGTACTCGTGGTCCGCCGGATCCGCGAAGGCGCGGTTCAGCGGGAAGGGCATCATGAAGGTGCCCGTCGGCGAGAGGAACAGCTCGACCGGGTTGACGACGTAGCCGAGGCCGCGCGGGTGCACGATCCTCTGCGGGCTAAGCGGATCCTCCAGCACGTTGGCCGCGTAGGAGTTGTCCGCCAGACCGGAGGACGGCTTGGTCGGCAGCAGCGAGGTCATGTCCAGGTGCTCGTCGGGCAGGTAGTGGCTGTGCGACAGCCGGATCTCGAACTCCGGATAGAAGTCGGAGACCACCTGCGCGCCGATCGGCGACCAGTTGAGGCCCTCGATGTCGAGGTTGTAGTTCGACTCGTCCTGGGACGAGAAGCCGACGTCGCAGTAGCGCCAGACCGTCATCATCTTGCTGCCGAGCGGCGACAGCGGCGTCTGCACGCCGAGCGTGAACGGGATCATGATCCCGGGCACGGCCTGGGTGCGGTCGGCGATGGCCGTCGAGCGGATGACCGGGCGCGGCTTGAGGACGCCGCGGTCGGCGTCGAACAGGAACTGACCGCGCACGTCTTCGGCGCCGTCGGGGTTCACGTCCGGGTGCGTCACCTCGTCGAGGCTGTTGAAGCGCATGACGATGCCGCCGTTGCGCTCGGTCGGAGCGACCGGATCGATCGTGAACGGGATCTGGCCCGGAACCGCGACCGGCGCGTTGCCGGCCAGGTCGGTGATGCCGTTCTCACCCAACAGCGTGATGTAGTACTGGTCCGGCGTGCCGCTCGAGTGATCGAACGGGACGATCGGGGTGTAGGTGAACTCCTTGATGTCGCCCGAGGGCACGACCTCGCCGACGACGATGTCGAGCGGCGACGGGTTCACGTCGATGCGCTGGACGAGGAAGGTGTCGAACGGGCGCACGGTGGCCGGGTCCATCGGCTCGCTGAAGCGCAGCACGACCTGCGAGCTCGGGTCGATCTCGGTCGCCGGGAACACGCCGGGAACCGGCGCGAAGCTCACCCAGCAGCCCTGCAGTGAGGCGGGGAAGAGGCCGGGGTCATACGTGCGCTTGAAGAGGCCACCGCCCAGCAGCTCGGCGCCGCTCGCGAGCGGCGACTCGACCAGGGCGCGCACCTCGACGTCGTTGACGAGGCCCGAGAAGTCCGGCGGCAGACCGAGGTTCGCGACCTCGGCGAAGATGCCGGGCAGCTCGATGATGTTGCCGGGCTCCGGCTGCGACTGGCAGGGCGAGTTGAACTGGACGTCGACCAGGTAGTCGATGCCGAGCGTTCCGTTCGGGTCGTCGGTGACGTCCACGACGGTGATCGGCCAGCCCGAGAGCAGCTCCGGCGGGTTCAGGTCGACCAGGAAGCCGTTGTTCTCATCGACCGCGTTGCCGGAGCGCATGGCGCGCACCACGTCGAGCGTGTCGGAGCCGAAGTCCACCGGGCCGTTGTCCGACGTGGCGACGCCTTGGCCCGAGAGGTTGGTCAGGATCGTGAACTGGCCGCCCGACGGGAACGTCTGCGACGGGATGCGAACCGACACGTTGGCCTTGTCGCTGGTGACGAGGCTGGCCGGCAGGCCGAGCGAGTTGAGCCCCGTCGGCACCGCCATCGCGGTGGCCTCGGCCTCGGAGACGGTGAGGTCGACCAGGAGGCGCGTCGAGTGGAACGAGCCGCCGCCGCCGGTCACCCCACCGAAGTTCGGGTCGAAGAACATCCGCTTGTTCACGTACGGCTGCGTGGGCGGGTAGTTCGTCAGCACCTTGACGTGGTCCGCAAGGCTCAGGACGGCATCCTCATCGTCGTCGAGCAGGTCGTTGAAGCGAACCACGAGCGCCGCGTTGCGCGCCACGAACGAGAACGGCCCCAGCGCCGCGGGGTCGTCGTCCTTCTCCTGCACCGGCGACAGGTCGTCCGACGCCAGCTTCAGCAGCGGGACGAACTCGTCGGTCTCGTCGTCCTTCTTCTCCCGCAGGACGACCAGCCGCGTCTTCTGCGTGACCGGGTTGGTCTCCAGCAGGTAGGCCTGGCCATCCGACTGGATGGTCTCGTTGATCACGAAGTCGCGGAACACCGGCGTCGGGTCGACGTCACCGGTGGCCTCGTCGATGTCGTGGATGTCGACGATGCGTCCCCACGACATGTCGAGGATCTTCAGCGAAGACGCGTTGCCCCCTTCGTTGTTCTCGTTGAAGAACGTGCCGCTGCCGTCCGGCTTGACCAGCTCGTCGCCGACGGCTCCGAACATCTCGCCGTCTCCTCCGCCACCGGAGTTACAGCCAGCCGCGAACGCGAGCGCCGCGAGGGGGACCAGTTGAGCCGCTAGGCGGCGACCGCCGGAGCGGAAGAAAGGAGCGTTTTGGGTCGACGATGCCATGGTGGATTCCTCAGGTGCCTGCGCGAGGCGCCAGAGCCTGACTTTCAGAGGATGCGGGTGGGGTGGACGGGGTCGCGGCGCCGGGGGGCGCCTGGATCGGGGGATTCGGAAGCGCGGGTCCGCGGTGACGCTGCGAGACGGCTTCCCCGTCCCACCGCCCGGAGCGGGGGAATGGGTTCGCTGATCTCCCTAGCAGGCCGTCCGGCCCCTGGTTTCCGCGATTCTTTCATCCCTTTAGGTCCACGGTCAAGGCCGTCCGCCGGCCCGAGCCGGCGGCGTTGGCAGGAACCCCGGGGGAACGACCACCCGGGTTTGGACGGCTGGGGCGGTTCAACTCCCGTGCCGAGCGGAAAAGGGACGAATCCGCAAACTCTCACAGGGCCCTGGGAGGGCGCCGAAGGGGCCTCAAATCCTCTGGCCATAGGTGCTTATACCCGGCCCGGCGCCTCGGCGAGCCCGGGCCCCATCACGACCCCGGAGCCCCGAGCAGTGCGCTTCCGCACACCCCCCATGGGGGGCGCGCGGGAGCGCACCTAACGGTTCAGTCGAACGTAAAAGCCACGCCAAGGGAGCTGAGCTCCGGAGTCAGCAGCGTGACCGCGTTGCTCACGAAGGTCAGGCGCGCCTGGAGGAAGCGCGCCCCATCGACCTCCGCGAGCGAGTCCTTCCAGCTCTCGTCGCCCGGCGGCACGAACGTCACGTCGCCGTTGGAGCCCAGGAAAACCGGCGCCGCCGGCATCCCGGCATCCATGCGCAGATCCCCGTACGGATCCAGGTGCGCGGCGTCGAAGGCGAAGTCCGCCGCGCCGTCGCCCCCGATCGCCGAGGCCCCGCGCCAGGCCACAAGCAGCTCGGTCCCCTGGGGCTGCAGCTCCCCGAGCGGCTCGAGCACGGGCTCGAGGAACGCGGTGCCGCTGAAGCCGGTGTCGATCCACACCGAGTGCACGCGGCTCACCCGCGTGATCACGTCGAGCTGGCCGACGTAGAACGAGTTGTCCCCGGCGGGCGTCTCGACGCCGCCGGCCATCGGGTTGAAGCCGCCCGACGGCGTGTCCTCGAGGTCGGGATCCTTCTGCACCAGGATCCCGGTCTGGTCGAGGCCTCCGGTCGAGAACACGCGGAAGTTGGGCTTGTTCGACCCGATCACCGCGAGCGAGATGTTGAACGCGTTCTGCCCGATGCCGTCCTCGCTCGGATAGCAGCGGAACTCCATCAAAAGCGGGAGCCCAACCGTCGGCACCTGCAGCGGCGGCGCGAGCCCGCCGGTGGCGCCGGCCGGCACCAGGCCGACCACCTCCTCGACCCCCGTGTCGATGCCGTTCGAGAGCGGCGCGCCGCGCTCGCGGATGCCCGTGTCGCGCCAGGTGAAGTACACGTGCTCGGCCGGGTCGGGGTCGCGGTTCAGCGGGAACGGCATCAGGAACGTGCCCGACGCTCCCACATAGAGGTCCGAGGGGTTGACCGTGTAGCCCTTCTGCCGCGGATGCACGATGCGCGCGGCTGCGGCGTCGGGATGGTAGTTCGCGTCGAAGGTTGACTCGGTCAGGCCCGAAGACGGCTTCGCGAGGGCGCCCGGCGCCTCGTCGGGGAGGTAGTGGCTGTGGCCCAAACGGATCTCGAAGTCCTCGTAGTAGTCCGCCGCAACGCCGGTGGAGAGCGGCGACCACGACAGCCCCTCGACGTCGAGGTTGTAGCCCGCCGGGTCGGTCGCCGACATGCCCAGGTCGAAGTGACGCCACACGGTCATCATCCGGCTGCCGAGCGGCGAGAGCGGCGTCTGCACGCCGAACGGGAACGCGAACATCGCCGCCGGGACCGCGTTCGAGGAATCGGCCGACATCGAGCTGCGCACGACGGGCCGCGGGCGGATCAGCTCGCGCTCGGCGTCGAACAGGTACTGGCCCGCGAAGTCGTTCTTGCCCGCGGCCGCGTCGGGCGCGACCAGCTCGTCGAGCGAGCGGAAGCGCAGCACGACACCGCCGTTGAGCTCGCTCGCGGCGCTCGGGTCGAGCTCGATGCCGATGAGCTCCGGCAGCGCGGGCGGCGTGTTGCCCGCCAGGTCGCGCACTCCGTCTCCGGCGAGCTGCGCGTAGTAGCGCTCGGCGTTGCCGAAGGTGTGCGCCAGGGGCAGCAGCGGGAGGAAGTCGAACACGCGCGCGTCGGGTGAGTGGCGGACCTCGCCGACCACGAGGTCGTCGGGCTCCGGCTCGACGTCGGTGCGCGAGAGCAGGAAGGTGTCGAAGGGCAGCACCGAGGCCGGGTCCATCGGCTCGCTGAAGCGCAGCGTCACGCGCGACCCGGGCGCGACTTCGCTCGCCGGAGCCTGCCCCGGCGGAGGATCGAGCGAGAGCCAGCACCCCGCGAGATCGTCGGCCAGCAGCCCCGACTCGTAGGGCCGCTGGTAGAGCCCCGCCCCGACCAGCGCCGAGGCGCCGAGCGGCGCCTCGGCGAGCGAGCGCAGGTGCAGGTCGAGCACGGTGCCCCCCGCATCCGGCGGCGCGCCGGGAAGCGTGACCTCGAGGAAGGCCCCCGGCAGCTCGAGCACGTCCCCCACCGCCGGCTGCGCGCGACAGGGCGTCTGGAAGGTGAGCTGCGCGACGAACTCGAAGCCGGCCTCGCCGGCCGGATCGTCCAGCACCGCGTCCAGCGTCGCCGCCCAGCCCCCCAGCAGCACCGGCCGGTCCAGGTCCAGGAGGAAGCCGTTGTTCACGTCTTCGGGGTTGCCCGACCGCATCGCCCGCACCAGGTCGACGGTCGGCGAGTCGAGATCGACCGGCCCCGCGCCGTCGGTCGTCAGCGAGCTGCCCGACAGGTTGGAGAGCACCGAGAACACGCCCGCCGAGGGCGCGGCCTCGGACGCCAGGCGCAGCGAGACGTTGGCCTGGTCGGTGGTGGTCAGGCTCGGCGGCAGCCCGAGCGTGTTCACCGCACCCGTCGCCCCGCCGACGGCCTCGGCCTCGGACACGGTCAGGTCGAGGATCACGCGCGTGGAGTGGAACTCCTCCCCCCCACCGGTCGCGACCAGCCCGCCGTGGTTCGGGTCGAAGAGCGCCCGGTACGACGTGTAAGGCACGGTCGGCGGGTAGTTCGTCTTCAGCCGCACGTGCTGGGCGAGCAGCTCGGCCTCGCCCGCGTCGTCGCGCAGGAGGTCGCTGAAGCGCAGCGAGAGCGCCGCGTTGCGCGCCACGAACGAGAAGGGCGGCAGGATGCCCGGAGAGTCCCCCTTGGGGAGGATCGGGCTGAGGTCGTCGCGGGCCTGCGCGAGCAGGTCGGCGAACGTGCCGGCCCCGTCGTCGGGTGCGCCCTGCGTGCGGTGGATCACCAGCCGCGTGCGGAGCGAGGCGGGGTTGGTCTCCAGGGTGTACGCCTGTCCGTCCGACTGCACCCCCTCCTCGATCACGAGGTCGCGGAACACCGGCGCGGCGCTGGGCTGGCCGGCCGCGTCGACGTCGTGCACGTCGACCAGCCGGCCCCAGACCGCTTCGAGCAGGTGCAGAGCGGACGCCTCGCCTCCCTCGTGCTGCTCGTTGAAGAACGTCCCGCCGCCGGGCTTCTCCAGTTCCTCTCCCGGGTCGCCGATCATCTCCGGTCTGTCCGAACCGCCGCCGCTACAGGCCGCGAGCCACGCGCAAGCCACAAGGGCGGTAACGCCTGCCGTCTTGTGCCCCATCTCGGGTTCTCCTGTTTTGAAAGAGATCCAGCCGCGCCGCGGCCCCCCGCGTCGCGGCAGCCCCGCCGGCCCCGTGCCGGCCTGCGATCCCGTGCGTCCGCGCGCCCAAGCCGGGCGGCGCGGACCGGATCGCCGGGCTGTCACGGATCGCTAGCGCGCCGAGCGCGGCGGTATCACGCGAGACGCGACCCGGTTCGCTCCTGCTCGCGCTTCGTGCGGAGGCGAACGGCGTGCGGCGACGCGCCGGTCGCTGGGCGCACGCATGGTGCAGAAACGAACGCCGCTGCAGCCGGCGCCACGCGGGCTCCGGCTAGCGCGTCGCGGCCGAGAAGCCCATCGCGACGGCCTGCTCCTCGTCGCGGAAGAACACCAGGTGGTCGGGCCGGATCTTGCGTGCGGTCGCCGACTCGCGGCTGTGGAAGTGGCGCGTGGTCGAGCAGCCGACCAGGCGGATCTCCAGCTCCTGCGAGCAGTAGCCGCACACCGCACGCAGCGGGTAGCGATCGGTCAGGCGGAAGGCGGGGTCGACGTGGCGCACCTCGGTGCGCGAGATGCACGTCGGGTTCGGGCAGGGGTTCTCGCCCAGGCGCACCGGGAACAGGCTCGTCGCGCGGTCGATCGGGCGCGCGGTGAGCGGCTCGCGCTCTAGCAACGCGGCCAGGATGGCCATCCGCAGCGGCACGCCGCGCGCAGCCTGCTCGAAGTAGATGCTGCGCGGATCCTCGTCGAGCTCCGAGCTGATCTCGTCGCGCCGCGGCAGCGGGTGCATGACCACCGCGTCGCGCAGCGGCTCCGCCGACAGCGCGCCGGCGCCCAGCCGCAGGTACTCGTCCACGTCCGCCCCGTCGCCGTGGCGCTCGGTCTGGGGGCGCGTCATGTAGACCGCGTCGATGTGCTCGACCGGCATCCCGCGCGCGTCGGTGAAGAGCGACAGCTGGTGCGGCTTCTGGGGAGTGAGGTAGACCACGTCGCTACGCGTCGCCAGGTTGCCGAGGCGCGAGGCGTCGGCGCGCAGCGGCTCGGCGCCGTACTCCTCGCGCAGGCGCTGCACGACGTAGTTCGGGAGCTCTAGCCCCTTGTGCGGCACGCAGATGATGTTCGCCCCGAAGCGCGCGAGCGCGTAGACGAACGAATGCACCGTACGGCTGTAGCGCAGGTCGCCGGCCAGCACGACGTCGATGCCCTCGATACGGCCGCGCTCGATCCACAGCGTGTAGAGGTCGCAGAGCGTCTGGGTCGGGTGCTCGTGGCTGCCGTCGCCGGCGTTGATGACGGGCACCGAGGCGTACTGGGCCGCGAGCCGCGCGGCGCCCTCGCTCTGGTGCCGCAGCACGATGCAGTCGGCGTAGCCGCTGACGACCCGCACCGTGTCGGCCAGGGACTCGCCCTTGGCCGCGCTGGACATCCCCATCTCGGCGGCGGTGATCACGCCGCCCCCGAGGCGCAGCATCGCGGACTCGAACGAGAGCCGCGTGCGGGTGGAGGGCTCGTAGAACAGGCTGGCCGAGATCAGACCGGGGCACAGGTTGGCCCACGCCTTGAGGTCCTCCGAGTAGGACTTCGCCCGCTCGAAGATCTCGCGGATCTCGTCCAGCGAGAGATCGTCGACCGAGACCAGGTGGCGCATCTCCGAATAGAGCCGCGCGTGTGCGACTCCTTCGGAGTCTATCTCCTCAGCCCCGCGGCTCAACCGGCGGCGGGCCAAGAAGCTCGCCGATCGCTGCGCGGCGCGCCTCCGGCCCGTCGAGCGGGGCGAGGGCGCGCAGGCCCTCCACCCACCGCCGATGGAAGGCCGCGGGCGCGCCGGGCTCCCAGGGAGCCTCGGGCAGGGCGAGCGCAGCGTGAAAGACCCGCTCCACCTCGCGCCGCGCGCCCAGCGGATCCTCGCCGGGCAGGAGCGCCCCCGGCGCCGCCCCGGGCAGGTCGCCGCGCGCGGGCAGCACGACCACGCGCTCGGCCACACCGCCCGGCGGGGTCTGAGACGGCGCCGGTGCCGGCGAATCGGGGGGCCGCAGCCACAGCACGAGGTCGGCCTGCGCCCGCGCCCGGCGCCCGAGCTCCTGCCCGGCGCGCTCGACCGCCGCGAGGCCGGACAGGCCGGCGAGGTCGCGCTCGCCGGCCACGTCGACCAGCTCGACGGCGTAGGCCCCGAGCAGGACGCGCTCCCGGATCGCGTCGCGGGTGGTGCCCTCCTCGGGGCTGGTGACCACCCGCTGGCGACCCACCAGGGCGTTGAAGAGCGTCGACTTGCCGGCGTTGACCGGCCCGGCGAGCACGACGCACGGCGGCTCGACCAGCCGCCGCGCCACCGCGCCGCGGGCGGCGAGCTCGTCCAGGCCCGCGCGCCAGGCCGCGGGCGCGTCCTGCGCCAGGCGCTCGAGGGCGCGCCGGAGGGCGCCCTCGGCCTGGTCCAGCAGCATGCGGGCAGCGGCCTCGCTCGCCGCCGCCGCCAGGAGGTCGCGGGCCTCGGCCTCGACCGACGGCGCCCGTTCGGCGGGAGGACGCCCGCCCAGCCGGACGAGCTCGGCCACGAGCTCGGCGACCAGCGGCGGGCTGCCGTGGACGTGCAGCTCGGCCTCGTGGGGAGCGCGGGCCAGCGCGAGGCCCACGTCGAGCGCATCGCCCGCCGCGGTCCGGCCCCGCACCCGCCGGGGCGCGCCCGGCGCCGGCGCGCCTCCGGCGAGCCGCTCGAGCGCGGCGGACGCGCCGGGTCCCCGCAGGCGCAGGACCGAGACGCCGCCGCGGCCGCGGGGCGTCAGCTCGCGGACCTCGAAGCCCGCGCCGCTCACGCCGGCTCCGCGGCGGGAGGCCGCACGCCCAGCGCCACGAGCAGCCCGTGGTGGACCAGATCGGGCAGCTCCAGCGGGTCCGCGAGGACCGGCGCCGGCTGCATCAGGAGCGGTGCCGCTCCGCCGGTGACGACCCAGGCCGGCCGCTCGAAGCCGGCCTCGCGGGCGACCTCGCGGGCGAGGTGGGCCGCGGCGCCGCGCAGCCCCTGCACCACGCCGGCGGTGAGCGCCGCGCGCGTATCGCGCCCCAGCGCCGGGGCGCCGGGGGCCGGGTCGATCTCGAACAGCTGGGCGGCGCCACGGCCGAGGGCCGCCGCGAGCAGGTCGGGTCCGGGTGCGATCGCCCCGCCGTGGAAGACGCCCGGCGGCGAGGCCGCGTCGACCGTCAACGCGGTGCCGCAGTCGAGCACCACCACCTCGCGCCCGGGCAGGGCGGCGAGGGCGCCGCGCGCCGCGTAGAGCCGGTCGCGCCCGACCGCGTTGGGCTCGCGGCATCGGTTCTCTAGCCCCGCGTCGGGGGCCCGCAGCAGCTCGTCCGCGAAGCCCGCCAGCACGTCGGCGAGCTCGACCGCGTCGGGAGCGCTGGCGACCGACGAGAGCGCGGCGCGGTCGATGCGGCCGGTCGCCCCACGTCCGGCGGCGCCGGAGGGCCCGGCGGGACGCACGGCCGCCTCGAGCCAGGCCCGCGCCTCGTCCAGCCAGCCCGGGTCACGCCGGAGGTCGGCCGCGCCAACGACCTCCGCCGGTCCATCCTCGCGCGCGCGGAAGGCGCGCAGCTTCAGCCTGGAGTTGCCCAGGTCCGCGGTCAGCAGGCGCACAGGCGGCCCGTGCTACTCGGACGTGTCGATGACCTTCGTGTACTCCTTGCCCTGCTCTTCGTACACGATCGTCCAGGTGTCGTACTTGTCCTGGTTCTGCTTGGCGTAGCTGATCCCCTCGTTGACGCTCGTCACGGGGTGGCCGTTGATGCTCTTGATCACCTGGCCCGCCTTGGCGCCGTACTTGGCGGCGAAGGAGCCCTTCGGGACCTCTTTGATCTCGATCCCGTCGACCTTGCCGGTCTTCGGGTTGCGGTGCTTCTCGTAGCGGATCTCCGCGAGGATCTTCGTGTAGTTGTTCGCCATCTCCTGGCGGTCGTCCACGCCGACCAGGAAGTGGTTCTTGCCGATGAGCAGCGTCTCGTTCGGGATCTGGAACGGCCGGTCGTTGTAGGCGGTCGGGATCTCGGGACGCACCGGCGTCAGCACGCCGTCGGAGTCGACCTGCACGATCTGGCTGGAGGCCTGGAACTCCGACGTGGGCACCATCTCCTCCTCGCGCTCCTCGTCGTCGCTGAACGAGAAGAGAACTCCGTCGGGGCGGATCGAGCTCACCACGACCGACTCGTACGGGGTCCCGAGCTCATCCCCCTCCGCCAGAAGGGAGTCGTCCAGGCTGGTCGCCGAGGCGACCAGGGCCGGGTCCTTGAACTTGACCTGGGCCATGCTCTTGGCCGCATCCCCACCGTCGACATGCACCAGGAGGACCGTCAGCAGCTCGGACACCGGCTTCACCGGCGGCTTCGACCGCTCCTCATCGGCATCCTTCGGCGGCGGAGGCGGCGGCGGCGGCTTGCCGGTCCAGTCCATCTCGTGCCAGGTGGCGCGGACCTTGCCGTAGGCCACGACGTCCTCCCGCGGCGGTTCCACCGCGGGGATCGACGTCAGCACGCTCCTTTGGGTCTCCTGCGAGACCGGCTGCTCGAGCTGGTCCCGCCGCTGGAGGAAGTCGTAAACGTAGTACGACAGGTACCCGCCCAGCCCGAGGGCGCCGAGCCAGGTGAGGGCTTTCAGGTGTGAGATGTTCATGACCGGCCGTCCATGCTAGCGCGGGCCGGCACCCGGGGCCAAACCCGGGTGCAGCTCGCGGACGGCGCTGGGACGACCGTCCGAGACCGTTATTCCCCGGGTCGTCCGGCCATCCGCAGCGGACCTCGCCGCTGGGCCTGGGAGCCCTGGCTGAAGCCCCGCAGGGCCAGCAGGAGCTCCTCGGGCCGGTCGGAGGCCGCCAGGGCCACGTCGAGGTCGACCAGGTCGTGGTGGACCAGCGTCCGGAGCGACTGGTTGAAGGAGATCAGCTCCTCCTCGCCGCTGTCGATCACCCGCGCCAGCTCCTTGGTCCGGCCCTCGTAAAGCAGCTCCCGGACGCGCGGCGTCGAGAGCATCAGCTCGATCGCCGGCACCATCCCCGTGCCGCTCCTGCGCGGCACCAGGCGCTGGGACAGCACCGCCGCCAGGTTGTCCGCCAGGCGCTGGCGCACCTGGGTGTGCTGCTCGGACTTGAAGAACGACAGGATCCGGTCGACCGTCTGCGGCGCGTTGACCGTGTGGAGGGTCGAGAACACCAGGTGCCCGGTCTCGGTCGCGTCGAGGGCGGCGCTGACGGTCTCGGCGTCGCGCATCTCGCCGATCAGGATGACGTCCGGGCTCTGGCGCAGGGCGTGCCGCAGGCCGTCCTGGAAGTCCTGGCAGTCGGTGCCGGTCTCGCGCTGGCTGATCACGCAACGGTCCTCGGTGAAGATCATCTCCACCGGGTCCTCGAGCGTGATCACGTGCCGCTCGGCGTGGCTGTTCATGTACTGGATCATCGCCGACAGCGTGGTCGACTTGCCCGAGCCGGCAACGCCGGTCACGAGCACGATCCCGCGCTTGCGCATGGCGAGCTGCTCGAGGTGCACCGTCGGCAGGCAGAGCGTCGACAGGAGCGGCGGATCGTCCTGGATGCGGCGCAGGACCAGCGCGGGCTCGCCCATCTGCTTGTAGGCGTTGACGCGGAAGCGGCCCAGACCGTCCAGCTGAAGCGCGGTGTCGACCGAGCCGTGCTGCTTCCAGGTCTCCATGCGGTCGGGCCCCATCACGCCTTCGAGCACTTCGAGCAGCGGCCCGGTGGCGGGCACACGGCCCGGCAGGAAGTGGATGCGCCCGTCGACCCGGCAGGAGGGCTTGCCGCCCGCGCGCAGGATCAGGTCGCTCGCCTGGAGCCGCACCATCTCGGCCAGCCAGGCCTCCAGCTTGTGGCGCGGCGAGAGCTGGGTGTTGCTGAGGGCGGGACTCGCGCCGGCGGACAGGTCCGGCGCCGGCGTCTGCTCCTGGAACTCGGCGAGCAGGTCGTCGTCCTCAACGGCCGCGCCGTAGAGCAGGTCGGAGTCCTCGTCGTCGGCGTGATCCACGCCGTAGGACTGAGGCTCGTAGGGCTCTGCGTCGGTCGGTGCCTCGGACTCGGGCAGCGCGGCCTCGGGCTCCTGGTAGGCCTCGGCCTCCCCGTAAGCCTCCGCCGGCTCGGGCTCGGCGTAGGCCGCCGGCTCGGGCTGCGGCGGCGCGGACGACTCCTCGACGTCGAGGGGGATCGTCTGCGGCTCGGGGTACGAGGCCGCCGAGCGCGGGGCCGACTCGTCCTCATCGTCGTAGCGCACGTACACCGGACCGTCGTCCTGCGGCTCGGAGGGCGGCGCGCCCTCGTCGGCCGAGTCGAGCTTCAGGCGCTTCGGAAACGCGTTGGGGTCCAGAGGTCGGGCGTTGTCTTGCACGGGGCTCCCTTATGTGTGCGGTCAGACCAAGTCAGTCCCGTGAGCCCATTCGGCGGCCCGGGAGCCCCGGCTTGAGCGGATCCGGCCATCCGCACGGCGGCCACCGCAGCTGGGCCCTACCCCGCGTCGGGAGCGTCGCGGACGGTGCGCCGCAGCTGCTCCAGGAGCGGCGCGAGGCCCTCTCCGAGCAGCGACGAGAGGCGGAAGAGCTTTCTCCCCGCCGCCTGCTCCAGCTCGGCGGCGCGCTGCTCGGCCGCCTCGTCCTCGACCTTGGTCGCGGCCAAGAGCCGCGGGCGCTGGTACAGCTCGGGCGAGTAGCGCTCGAGCTCCCGTTCCAGCACCGCCAGCGCCTCGGTGGGATCGGTGTTGGCCTCGGCCGACACGTCGACCAGGTGCAGCAGCACGCGGCAGCGCTCGACGTGCTTCAGGAAGCGGTGCCCCAGCCCGGCCCCGTCCGCCGCGCCCTCGATGAGCCCGGGCAGATCGGCGAAGACCAGCGTGTCGTAGTCCCCCACCTCGGCGATGCCGACCTGCGGAACCAGCGTGGTGAAGGGGTAGTCGGCGATCTTGGGCCGCGCGCGGCTCACCACCGACAGGAAGGTCGACTTGCCGGCGTTGGGAAGCCCGACCAGACCGACCTCGGCGAAGAGCTTGAGCTCCAGCCGCACGCGCCGCGACTCGCCGGGCCGGCCGTGCTCAAAGCGGCGCGGGGTCTGGCGCACGGACGACTTGAAGCTGGCGTTGCCGCGCCCTCCGCGCCCGCCGGCGGCCAGGATCAGCCGGCGCTCGTCGACGTCGAGGTCGGAGAGCAGATGTCCGCGCTCGGCGTCGAAGACCTGGGTGCCGATCGGGACCTCGACCACGAGGTCCGCTCCGCCGTGGCCGAAGCGGTTGCGCGGCCCGCCCGGTTGGCCGTTCTTCGCGGCGTAGCGCGGACGGCGCCCGAGCGCGAGCAGCGAGTTGATGCGCGAGGTCGCGACGAGCACCACGTCGCCGCCCTTGCCGCCATCGCCGCCGTCGGGCCCTCCCTTCGGCACGTACTTCTCGCGGTGGAAAGAGATCGCTCCGTCCCCCCCCTTGCCGGCGAAGACCTCGATCTCACACTCGTCGCGAAACATGCCCGCGGCCTCCCGCCGCGGTGACGCCCTGGCCTAGACGGCGGGGTCGATGTGCACGCGGCGGTTCGATTGGAACCGCACGGTGCCCTCGACGCGGGCGTAGAGCGTGTAGTCGTTCCCCATCCCGACGTTCTGGCCGGGGTGGAAGCGCGTGCCGCACTGGCGGACGATGATCGTGCCGGGGCCGACCTTCTGGCCGCCGAAGCGCTTCACGCCGCGGAACTGCGGGTTGGAGTCACGCCCGTTGCGGCTGGAGCCTTGTCCCTTCTTATGTGCCATGAGTCGCTCTTATCTGGCTTGGGCTAGGCGTTGATCTCGGTGATGCGGACGCGCACGTAGTCCTGGCGGTGGCCGCGCTTCACGCGGACGTTCTTCCGCTTCTTGAAGCGGAACACCACGCACTTCTTCCCGCGGAAGGCGCCGAGGACCTCGCCCTTGACCGAGGCGCCCTCGACCGTGGGGGTCCCGACCCGGACCTCGCCCTCGTTCGAGACGAGCAGGACGCGGTCGAACAGCAGGTCCTTGCAGTCCTCGCCCTGGGCATCAGGGCTCGCGTCGCAGACGACGACGTCGCCCACGCGGACACCGATTTGACGGCTTCGGTCTGAGATGACGGCGTACACGGTTCTTCGGGTGGCTTCTCGGGGGAAGATGGGGCCCCCGCAGCGGCTGCGGGGCGCGAAGGGCGGAAGAGTCTAGCGGCGCGGATCGGGCGGGGCAAGCATCGGCCCGGAGGCCCGCGGGGGGCCTCCGAGGTTTCCGGGGGAGCCTGGGAGCCCCCTCCCCTACCGCTTCTTGCGGCCGCCGGGGCGGACCTCCCGCCCGTCGGCCCGCAGGTAGCGCAGGACCGAGTCCTCGACCTGGTCCGGCACCTCGCTCAGCACGACCTCGCGCCCGCTGGACTCCCGCAGGCGCTCGACGTCGCCGGCGTTGTCGCGGCGCAGGAGCTGGATGGCGTCCGGGTGGGCCCGGACCTCGACCCGGCTGAAGCCCTTCATCGTGAGGGCCGTGCCCAGCCGGCGCAGGATCGCCTGGGCCCGCGAGGCCGCCGAGCGCCGGCGCCCGGTGCCGCGGCAGACCGAGCAGTTGTCGTAGATCAGCTTCGACAGGCCCGGGCCGAGCCGCTGGCGGGTCAGCTCCAGGAGGCCGAACTGCGAGATCCGCCCGACCTTGCTGCGCGCGCGGTCGAGGGCCAAGGCGTCGCGGAAGGCGCGCTCGACCGCCCGCCGGTTGGCCATGCGCATCATGTCGATGAAGTCGACGACGATGATGCCGCCCATGTCGCGCAGCCGGATTTGGCGCGCGATCTCGGGCGCGGCCTCGAGGTTGGTCTTGAGCGCGATGTCCTCGAAGTCCGCCCCCTCGTCGCGGGTGCGGCCCGAGTTCACGTCGATCGCCACCAGCGCCTCGGTCTGGTCCATCACGATCGAACCGCCCGAGGGCAGCTCGACCCGGCGCTGGAAGATCTTCTCGAAGTCCTGCTCGACGCCGTAGGCGTGGAAGATCGGCCGCGGCCCGTCGTGGAGCACGATGCGGTCCACGTTCTCGGGCATCAGCTTCTCGGTGAAGTCGACCATGCGGCGGTAGACCTCTTCATCATCGACGACGACCTTGTCGGTCGTGTTGCTGAAGAGGTCGCGCATGGTGCGCACCGACACGTCGGACTCCTGGTAGAGCGGCGCGGGGTTGCGCCCGCTGACCAGGCGGCGCGAGAAGTCCTCCCAGGCGAGCAGCAGGTACTCGAGATCGCGCTTGATGTCGGCCTTGGTCTTGCCGACGCCGGCGGTGCGCACGATCACGCCCATGCCGGCGGGGATGTCGAGCGCCTGGAGGATGCGCTTGAGACGGCGGCGCTCCTTGTCGTCCTCGATCTTGCGGCTGACGCCGGTGCGGGCCAGCGACGGCATCAGCACCAGGTAGCGGCCGGGGATCGAGATGTAGGTGGTCAGCGTCGGGCCCTTGTCGCCGATCGCGTCCTTGGTGATCTGCACCACGGACATCTGCCCCTTCTGGAGCAGCTTCTCGATCGGCAGCCGCGGGCGGCGCGGGCGGCCCTTGCGGCCGCGGCCCGCGGCCCGCTTCGAGGCCTTCTTCGGCGCTTTCTTGCCGGCCTTCTTCGAGCGGCCGCGGCCCTTCTTGCCCTTCTTGCCCTTGGCCGGCTCGTCGGCGTCGTCGCCATCCTCCTCGGCGTCGCCGTCCTCGTCGTCGGGGGCGTCGTCGCCCTCCCAGTCCTCGGCGTCGATCTGGGTCGTGAGGAGCTTGTCGAGGCTCCAGTCCTTCTCGCCGTAGGCGGCCAGCACGTCGCTGGCGTGCAGGAAGCCGTTGCGGCCCTGCCCGAAGTCCACGAAGGCCGCGCCGATGGCGGACTCGAGGTTGACCACGCGCCCGCGGTAGATGTCGTTCACGTACGACGAGTACCGCTTCACGGTCATCTGCAGGTCGACGATGCGGCCGTCCTCGACCACCGCGACGCGGGTCTCGTCGGTGTACCGCGCGTTGACCAGGATCACGCCGGTGCGCGGGGCCTCCTTGGCCGGCTTGTCCTCGGACTTCTTGCTGGACTTGCGGCGCGAGCGCTTGCGCTTGCCGTCGCCCTCGGGCTCATCGGCGGAGTCGCGCTTGGACGACTTGCCGCGCGACTTGCGCTTGCGCTTGCCGCCCGACTCCTCTCCCGACTGCACGAGCTCGGCGTCGTCGGGCAGGTCGAGCAGCTCGGGGAGCTCGTCCTCCTCGCCCGGGATGACCTCGATCTCGACCGCCTCGCTGGTCTTCTTGCCGCGGTGCCGGCGGCCGCCGCGCTTGCCGCGGCGCCGCTTGCGCTTGGCGCCGTCGCCGGAAGCCTCGTCGCCGTCGCCGGCCGGCTCATCGACCTCGGACACCGGGGCCTCCTCGGCCGCTCTGGAGCCGCTGGCCTTCTTGCGGGAGCGCCGGGCCTTGCGGGTCCGCGGCTTGGTGTCCTCGGCCTGCTCGTCGCGGTCGTCGCGGTCGGGCGCGTCGTCCGGAGCGTCCGCGGACCGGCGGCGCGGCTTCTTCTCGGCGACCGGCTCGGGCGCTTCAGCCTCGTCCGAGCGCGCCTTGGAGGAGCTGCGCTTGCGCGGAGCGCGCTTGCGCTTGGGCTTCTCGGCCGGCGCCTCGGCGTCCGCCTCGGCTTCGGCGGCCGCAGGCGCGCGCTTGGTGGTCTTCTTCTTGGCCGACTTCGAGCGCGAGGCGCGGCGCGGCTTGGCCGGCGCCTCATCGGAGCCGCGGTCTTTGGGAGCGTCCTTGACCTCGGCTTCCGGTCGGGCGGCCTTCGGGCTGGCGTCGTCGTCGCCCTTGGAGCGCGTGGTGCGCTTCTTGGCCTTCTTGCGGGGCTTGGACTTGGCCTTCGTGCGGGCCGAGGAACGGCCCTCGGAGGTCCCCTCGGGGACCGTCAGGCCGGCACCGAAGGCGGAGCCTTCCGCGTCGCGGCCTGGGGTGGTGTTCTGCGTCATCGAACTTTCGTGTTGGAAAAGGACCCGAGGACGCGCTGCGCAACGGCTTGCAGCGTCCTTCCGGGCTGCGGGGAGCACCGTGCGCGCCCGGATGGGGCGGCGTCGCCAGGGCTCCCGGCTGGATGGTTTCGGGGGCACGGATGCGGGAATTCCGGCATCCGCGTGATTCATCCTCCCCGGCCAAGGCCTCCAAAGTCCGGAAGGCCCCGGGGAGCTGTCAGTCATGGTCCGCTTTCAGGCGGCCTATGTCGAACACCATGGAGAAAATGAGCAAAAACCAAAGCGCCCGCCCTCTCCCAAGGGCGAGGACGGGCGCTGCAACGGTCGATCGGGCGGGTGAGACCTACTCTTCCCCGACCTCGTCCTCGGTGCTCTCGGACGCCTCGGTCTCCTCGATCATCGGATCGAGGCTCTCGTCGACCGCGGCGACCTCATCGGCGGCCGGCTCGATCGGCGCGGCGGCCGGGTCGTACAGCTCGGCGTACTCGGCCGGCAGCTCGCCCTCGTAGGAGTCAGCGGGCCCGGCCGGGGTCTCCATCGCGGGCTCGGCCTCGAACACGACCTCCTCGAGCGGCGGCGGCGGCGCCACGAAGGTGGTCGGCGGCTGGCTGATCGCCACCGGCTCGGAATCGTAGGAGGCCGGCGCCATCGCGGTGGAGTCGGGCCCGTAGAGGATCGTCCGCAGGCGGTCGCCGAACTCCTCGCGGCGCATCTGCAGCTCGGTCTCGAGCATGCGCTGGGTGTCGCTCGACGAGCGGATGATCGTCGGCGTGATGAAGACCATCAGGCTGCGCCGGGTCGTGGTGCGGTCCTCGTGCTGGAACAGCTCGCCCAGCCACGGGATGTCGGCCAGGTACGGAACCTCGGAGAAGCTCTCCTGCTCCTGCTCGGTGCTGAGCCCGCCGACCATGACCGGCTGGCCGCTCTCGAGGATCATGCTGGTGACGATGGTCGAGGAGCGCCGGCGCGGCAGCGCGATGGTGCCCTCGAGGCCCGAGGCGCCGATCGTGAAGACGTCGAAGCCCGGGGGCGCGATCGACGTGTCGCCGATACCGGAGAGGCTGGTCTCCTTGGGGATGACCTCCATCGTCAGCTTGTTGGTGCCCGGGATGATGTGCGGGACGACCATGAGCTGGAAGCCGACCTCGACCGGCGAGTTGTCGGCCTCTTGCACCGACAGCTCCAGACCGCCGGCCTGGCCCTGCTCGGTCTTGGCCTCGGCGTAGCGGATGGTCTCGCCGACGAAGATCGTCGCCGGGTCACCGTCGAGGGCCAGCAGCTTGGGCGCCTGCACGATCTCGGTGCGCGAGTCGCGCTGCAGCATGCGGATGGTCGCGCTCACGCCGGTGAAGGACAGCGCGCCGAAGATGGTGTCCGGCACGAAGGTGCCGCCGCCGTTGCCGGCGGCGCCGACGAACGGGCCGTCGCCGCTCGGCGAGGCGATGATCAGGTCGTCCCAGCCGCCGCTGCCGAGGTCGAACGGAAGGCTGATCGGGATCTGCCCGCCGTTGATGCCCACCTGCGGGCCGCCGTCGCCGTAGTCGACGCCGATGTTGAGCACGTCCTCGTTCGTCGTGGTCACGAACTTGACGTCGATGAACACCTGCGAGGGCTCGATGTCGAGGCTGGTGACGATGTCCTGCACGGCGGAGTGCACCTGGGCGGTATCCCGCACGATGACGCCGTTGTGCGAGGGCACATAGTCAAGGTCGCCGCCCTGGGACAGCGCCTTGCGCAGCGCCGGGATGACCGGGAAGTCCTTCTCGAGCTCACCGGACGCGGGGATCAGGCGACCGTCGACGAACTCCGACTCGATCACCGGCGCGAAGCTGCCGCGCGGGCGGATGAAGCGGAACTGGTAGAAGCGCGTCTCCATCTGAGCCTGCAGGCTCAGCGGGTCGACGACCCGCAGGATGCCGCGATCCTCTTCCACCACGGTGTAGCCGAGCGTCTTCACGGCGACGCTGAGCGCGTCGCGCCACGGCACGTCCGTCAGGTTGAGGGTGATCGTGCCAGCGACGTCGGGCGCGATCACGATGTTCGCGTCGGCGAGCGCGGCGATCGTGCTGATCACCTCGCGGATGTCCTGGTCCTCGAACCGGAACGTCACGCGCTGCGGCTCTTCGACCGTGAGCACACCGCCGGTGCCCTCGACGACGACGCACGCGGCCAGCTCGGCGGCGAGCTCTAGCGCCTCGCGCCAGGCGACGTCGGTCAGCTCAAGGGAGATCTCCTTCTCGCCGCCGCCGAGCACGACGATGTTCGCACCGGACTGCTCGCGCAGGTACTGCACGACCTCGTCCAGGGTGCGCCCATCGACGCGCAGGTCGACGCGAGCGTCTGGCTGTTGGGCGCCGGGGATTGCGCCCAGTAGGCACGCCGCAAGGCCTGCGACGATCCAACGTGTGATTCTGTTCAGCATTGCTTAGCCGTGTTTTCTTCCCAGGGGGGGACTACCTGATCCGGAGCGGGTGGGGTGCGCTGTCTAACGGTTAGGACCTTGGTCCTCGAGCCGCCGGATCAGGGTCACACCCTGGTAGACGAACTCGATTTCGTGACTTCGGATGTCGCTGACGAAGAGCTCTCCGGTGAGGTCGAGATACTCTCCCGCGACGACGGTCTCGCCGTTGATGAGGGCGACCGGGCGGACGCCTTCCATCACGGCGACGCCGCCGATCTGCATGTTGATGCCCTCGAAGTCGAGGACGGTCTGGGCGCGGCTGGCGAGGAGCTGGAGCTCCTCGACGAGAGGCCGCTTGGCAACGTCGCGCTCGGCGTCGGCAAGGCGCGGCGCCATGGTCTGGTAGGCCTGGATCGCTTCGTCGTACTCCTCGAAGTCGAGGTGACGGCGAACGGCCGCGGCGACTTCCTCCAGCTCCTTGACGGTGGGGCCGGAACCCCGCCCTTCGAAGAGCTTGACGCGGATGTCTTCCTGGACCGAGATGACGTTGTTCTTGAGGCGGCGCTGGGCCGGCGAGAAGGAGATCAGCTCGTCGGTCTCGAGGCGGCGGAGCTCCTCGTCGAGCTTCACCATCGCCTCGTCCAGCTTGGCGCGGGCCTTCATCTCCTCGATGAGGTTCTTCGCCTCGCGGACCTCTCCCCAGAAGGACTCGACCTCCTCGGCCTGGGCCTCGAGGCCCTCGACGATCTCGCTCTGCTCCTGGATCGTCAGCGTGTCCTTCGACGGGTCGACCGCGATCCGCGGGTCGATCCACGGGTCGCGACGGCCGCGCGGGCCGCGGTAGTCGTAGGTCGGGACGCGCAGCTCGCTGGAGCGCTTCTGGATGTCGGCCAGCAGCAGGTCGCGCTTGCGCTCGTAGTTGTCGATCTCGACCTCGTCCGAGCCCGCCTTGGGGGTGTAGACGTAGGTCTCGAGGTTGAGCGAGACGGCGTGAACGGCCTCGCCCCCGCGATCGATCTGTGAGCGCTTGGCGCCGGTCAGCTTGAAGGCGGTCACGCTGATGAACCGCGCGTGCGACTCCAGCGCGTCGAGGAACGACAGGAACTGGAACGCGTCGGCGTCGAAGGTGATGGTGTAGCCGACCCGGTCGAAGTCCTCTTTGCTCTTGGACTTGTGGCGGGTGTCCACCTTCTGCTTCTTCAGCGACGTGATCGAGATGCCGGAGGCGAGCTCGAAGTCGTTGATCGTCCGGACGAAGTTGGTGATCTCCTCGTCGTCGGAGAGCGTCTCCTTGATGACCTCGTCGGTCTCGCGTTGGACGATGACCTCACGCTCGAGGTCGGGCGTCGTCATGACCAGCTTGCGCCCCACGTCGATCTCGCCCTTCAGGCGCTCGACCTCGACGCGGTTCTCCTCCAGCACGGTGTTCTGGAAGTAGATGAGGGTGATCAGGCCGGCGGCAACGATGAAGCTGCCGACGATCAGCGTGATCCACTTGGCCTTCTCGGTCATCACTTGCCCTCCTTCGCGGCGCCGGACGCCTTGGGCTGCGACTTCTTGGCGGCGTCGTCGCCGCCCTTGCCGGAGTCGGCGCTCTCCTCTTCAAGGAGGCGGGCGCGCTCTTCGGCAGCCGCTTCGCGGCGGTCCTCGGGGGACTTGAGGGTCAGCTCGAACGGGAAGCTCCACACCTCCGGCGGATCCAGCTCGGTGTCGACCAGGGTCTGGGAGCCCTCGGGGTCGGCCGGCGGGTTGAAGTCGCGCTGGAAGTCGGAGGCCTGGACGTCGTCGAGGAAGTTGGCGACGTAGGCGAACTTGGGCGAGCCGGAGTTGCCGTTGGCCTCGAGGCTGCCGAAGGTCTTGCTCCGCTCGTTGACGTCGGTGTCGACCGAGGCGCCGTCGAACCACACCAGGTACTTCTCGCCGTCGCCGCCCTTGTGGACGACGTCGATGAGCTGGTCGAGCTTCTCGGTCCAGGAGATCCGCTTGCCCGTAACGTCGGACAGCGTCTTCTCGCGCGAGTGGAACAGCTTCGACTCCTTCTCGAGCTCGTCGTGGTACGCGATCTGGGGGTTGAGCCCCCCCATCGTGTCCTCGAGCACCGAGAGCTCGGACGACACCTCGGCGGCGACGCCGAACGCGGTCCAGGCCCAGTACGCCAGGAGCGTGGTGTTGACCGTCGCGGTCGTGGCCACCGCGATGAGCATCTTGACCGGAGTGCGCCGCTTCTGGCGGTACTCCTCGGGGAGTAGGTTGATGAGAATCATGCTGCGCGCACCCTCGAAGCAAGGCCGATCGCGACGGCGAGCGAAGAGGCGCTCGCCTCCAGCTCCTCAACGTCGACGCGCTCCGGCATCACGCGCAGCCCTTCGAGCGGGTTCCACGTGCGCACCGGACGGCCGAGCGACTGTTCGATGAAAGAAACGGCTCCGGGCGCGAGGATCCCGCCGCCGGAGAGAAGCACCTCGTCGACGCGGAGCCCCTCGCGGTTCTCCACGTAGTCGAGGGAGAGCGAGATCTCGCTGACCAGGTCCTCGAGCACCGGCGAGATCGCGCGGCTGACCTCAGCCTCGCGCCCCGCGGCTTCCCGCTTGATGGCCTCGGCCTCGACCGCCTCGACCCCGAGCCGGCGCGCCGCCGCCTGGGTCATGTCGCCGCCGCCGATGCCGATCTCGCGGCTGAAGCAGGTCTCGTTGTCGCAGATGACGTTGATCGACGTGCGGCTGGCGCCGACGTCGACGAGCGCAACGGTGTGCTCCTCCTCCTCGTCGTCAAGCGGCGCGTCCTCGAGGCCGCACAGCTCCCACGCGTTGGCGAGGGCGAAGACGTCGACGTCGACCGCGAGCGGCGAGAGCCCCTGGACCGAGATCGCCTTGATCTGGTCCTCGACCACCGACGAGCGGCAGGCCGCGAGGACCACGCTCATCTGGTCGGAGCCGCCGCCTTCGGTCTCGGTCGCCCCGGCCGGCTTGCGGCCGAGCCGCTGGCAGTCCAGGACGACGTCCTCGGCGTCGAAGGGCAGGTATTTGTCCGACTCGAAGCGGATCGCCTGCCGCAGCTCGGTGTCGGACATCTCGACCATGGTGATGTAGCGGACCACCACCGACTGACCCGAGACCGCCGTGACGACGTTCCGGCTGCGGAACGAGCCGCGCTGGAACACCTCGGCGATGGCCTCGTGCATCTCGCCGCCGGGAGGTATCTCGGCGCGCGCAAAGCCGGTGATGACCGGCTCGGGGCCCTCGAGAGTGATCTCGACGGCTTTGACGACCTGGCTCCCAAGGTCCAGGCCAACGACACTCTTCTCTTTGCGGAACACCGCGCTCTTCCCGTGGCTAGTGCTTGTGGAGAAACCGCACCGGGCCCGGCAACGGGGACCTCGGCCGGAACAAAGCTCAGCTCCCGCTCCATCGGCTGGATTGCGGGATTGGGTGGAGCGAAAAGAGTTCGCCAAATCAGGTCCGGAGCCCCGCTTGGGACAGCCGGAACGCGGATCGGAGGACTCGTAGCCCCCGGAACGACCCACAAATCCCGTCCGCCTGGCCGCGGCGCACGGAACGAGGCGCGTCCGTCGGCGGGTTCCCCTTCGGAGCTAGCGCGAAGTCCTCACAAGCTCGAGAGTCAGAATCGCCCGGGTTGCTTCGTAGCCCGAGCTCTGCGAGTGCAGGCCCCGCAGGCGACCCTGAACGGGTCGTCGAGGGCGGCGATGGCCGCAGAGTGCGGCCACGAAGCGACCCGGGCGATTCTGGCCGCGAGCTTGTGAGGACTTCGCGCTAGGGTCCTGAGTCAGAAGTTCGTCGTCACAATACGGTGCCAGGCGGTTGCTGGCAAGGCGCGACGACGACTGCGTATCCAGGGCGCTACGCCGAGGAGGAGCAACGCCGCCAGGGGCTGACAGGGAGCGGAATGTGACGCCGAACTTCTGACTCAGGAGACTAGGTACTAGGACTCGCCGAAGCCGCGCCCGACCAGGGCCACGAGCGCGTCCACCAGCCCCTGCGCATCCTCGCCGCGGGCGGTGAGCTCCAGCTCCTCGCCCTTGCCCGCGCTCAGCGTCATCAGCTCGAGGATCGACTTGCCGTTGACGCGGCGGCCGCGGTGCTCGACCTCGAGCGCGCTGCGGAACCCGAGCGCAGTCGAGACGAAGGCGTGGCAGGGCCTGGCGTGGAGCCCTTCGCGGTTCACGATCCGCACCTTGCGGCGAAGCTCCAAACCCGACTCCCGCTCGGGCGCCGGCCTAGCCGGACGACTTCTCCTTGAGGAGGTCGACCAGCTCGGTGCGGTTCTTGACCCCCATGGCGAAGCGACGGAAGTCGTCGTCGCGGCTGAGCCCGGAGATCCAGCGCATCATCTGCAGGTGGCGCTCCGGGCTGTGGCTCTCGCCCGCCTGCGTCGGGCGCAGGACGGTGAAGAACAGGTGCGCCGGCTCGCCGTCCAGGGCGTTCCACTCCACCCCGTCGCGGTGGATGGAGAGGCCCACCACGGCCGTCTCCAGCCCTTCGAGCTGCACGTGCGGGATCGCGACGTTGCGGCCGACTCCGGTCGAGGCCATGCGCTCGCGCTGGAGCAACGCGCCGCGGGCGGCGTCGCGCAGGGCCTCGTCGAGGGACTTGGCCTTCACCAGCACATCCAGGATCTCGTCGAAGATCGACTCCTGGTCGTGGCCCTTGAGGGCCAGGCTGCACGCGGACGGGCGGAAGAGCTTCCAGTACTCCGTCGTCTCGATCTTCGTCATTCGGAGGGGCGGGATGGGAAAGGGCCTCTTGGGAGAACCCGGCTGGGAGCCAGCAGGGTAGCACAAATGCCGACGGGCCCGGAGGCATCCAGCGGAAGCATCCGGGCCCGTCGTCGAGCCTTCCCGGCCGGGCCGGCCGCCGCGGAGCGGTCAGCCCAGGGGAAGGCGCCTAGTGGCGATGGTGAGGAGCGCGCCGGCGGCCCTCCTCCTTGAGCTTGTTCTTGTGGCGCGACAGGACGCGCCCCATGCGGTCAACCGCGGTGTCGAGGGCCTGTTTGATCGACGCGGCGCGCGCGTCGACGACGAGCGTCACACCCCGCCGGACGGCGGCGATGAGCTCAGCGCGGTGGTCGTCGCCTTGGCGCTCGAGCACCGCGCGCACCGAAACGGTGCCGTCGTAGAAGCGGACGAGGTTCTGGAGCTTCGTGGCAACGTGCTCTCGGATGACGTTCGGATACTCATGGTGCAGGATGGCCACTTCCGTTTTCATGGGGTCCTCCAAGTCGGAACGGGTCCGGAGTGATCGGGCACTGGAGTTTGAAACCTCGACTCACGAGAGGCCGTAGGTGCTCCATCGCGGCCGAGGTCGAGGGCGTCGCAACGCGCGGGTTCAGCATCACGGTCGATGCTGCGCCCGCCGCCGAAGTTCCCGAAACAGGGGGGGGTATGGAACCAAGCGACGCAGCCCATGGGGGGTGTATCTACCTTGGACCTAGCCTCTGAATTGGTCAAGGTCCGATTCGGCAGCCCCCTGGAACCACGCTCCCACACGTGTTTCGTTCCCTCGTGCGCGACTCCCCGCCTCGCACGCAGGCCTTTCTTCGGATCGCGCAGACGCGCATCCGGAGCACAGCACGGAAAAACCCCAGCCGCGTTCTTTACGCGCGTGGGCCCGCTCCTTCGGGCCCGTACTGGAACAATCCCGGGTAGCCCGAGGGGCCGCCGTGCCGTCCGCGAAACGCGGGGTCGTCGTACTGCACCGAGACGAGCACGAGCCCCGATGCCGGCGCTGTCGGCCCCGCCTGCTTGCGATCTCCCGACGACAGGATCGCGGGCAGCTCGTCCGCGCCGAGCTTGCCGCGGCCGACGTCGATCAGCGTGCCGGCAATCGTCCGAACCATGTTGTATAGGAAGCCGTCCGCGCGGCACACGATCCCGAAGCCCGCCCGCCGGGCGAAGATGTGGACGGCGGTCAGGTTGCGCACGTTCGACGCACGTGGCGAGCCCGCGTTGGCCAGCGCCGAGAAGTCGCGCCGCCCGCGCAGGTGAGCCGCCGCGCGCCGCATCGCGGCCAGGTCGAGCGGGTCGCGCACCCAGTGGTAGAGCTCCGGCGCGAAGGGCGGCCGAAAGCGCGCCGTCACGACGCGGTACAGGTAGCGCTTGCCGCGCGCCGAGAAGCGCGCGTGGAAGTCGTCGGCGCAGGTCTCCAGCCGCCGCACGACCACCCCGGGCGCGAGGTGCGCGTTGAGCGCGTGCATCAGGCGGTCGTCGTCGAGCCGCGTATCGACGTGGAAGCTCGCCACCTGCCCCAGGGCGTGGACCCCGGTATCGGTCCGCCCGGCGCCGTGCACCGTGATGGTCTGTCCCAGCAGCGACTGCAGCCCCTCCTCGATCGCGGCCTGGACCGACTCGAAGCCGTCCTGGCGCTGCCAGCCGAAGAACCTGGAGCCGTCGTAGGCGAGCTGGACGCGGACGTTGCGCACGCGGGAGGATAGCCCGCCCCGGCGCCGATGCGAAGCCGGCTAGCGACCGTGGTCGCGGCGGCGGTAGGAGCTCGGGATGCCCAGCTCGGTGCGGTACTTCGCGACCGTCCGCCGCGCGATCTTGTGCCCGCGGTCGGCCAGCGCGCCCACGATCTGGTCGTCGGACAGGGGGCTCTTCGCGTCCTCGGCGGCCACGATCTCCCCCACCAGGTCGCGCACGCAGTGCCGCGCGGTGCCGGCGTCGTCCGCGCTGCCGCTCTGGAAGAACCAGCGCAGCGGGAAGATCCCGAGCGGGGTCTGCGCGTACTTGCCGGCGACGGCGCGGCTGACCGTGCTGGTGTGGACGCCGAGCCAGTCGGCAACGTCGCCCATCTTGAGCGGGCGCAGGCGGTCGGGACCGTTGCGCAGGAACGCCTCCTGGTGCGCGAAGAGCGCGGTCGCAACGCGCTGCAGCGTCTCCTTGCGCTGCTCCAGCGCCTGGAGCAGCCAGCGCGCCTGATCGATCCGGCCGCGCAGGTGGCGGCGCACGTCGGTGCCCAGCGAGCGGTCGCGCGTCAGCCGCCGCACCTCGGGGTCGATCCGCATCGGCGGCAGGCCGGAGTCGTCGATGCGCACCACGAAGCCCGCGCCGTCGGCCTCGACCAGGACGTCGGGGTGGATGGCGGGGGTCGACTCCTGCACGAGCTCGGCGGCCGGGCGCAGCTCGAGCTCGCGCAGGCGCGCGATCAGCCCCTCCAGCTCGTCCAGGTCGAGCCCCATCGCGCGCGCCACCGCGGGGAGCTTGTTGCGCGACACGTCCTCGAGAAAGTCCTCGAGCAGCAGGCAGAGCAGCGCGTAGTCGGGCTCCTCCGGGTCGAGCTGCAGAAGCAGCGCTTCGATCGCGTTGCGCCCGCCGATGCCGCGCGGCTCGAGGCTCTGGACCAGGCCGATGGCGCGGCCCAGCTCGGCCTCGCCGCCGGCCAGCTCGCGCTCGGCGGCCATCGCGAGCAGCATGTCGTCGGTCGCGGACAGGTAGCCGCTGGCGTCGAGGGCGGAGACCACCAGGCGCACCCAGGGCAGGAGCACGGGGTCGACCTCACGCAGGGCCAGCTGCTCCTCGACGCGCTCGTTCAGGCCGGCGTCGCGGGCGGGCTGGCTCCGCAGCCACTCCTCGTGGCGGTCGGAGGCATCCCCCCGGGCGGCGCCGGCCAGCCCCGCGGGAGGCGCCGGCGCCTCGGCGCGCGCGCGCTCCTTCCAGGCGGCCTCGTCGAGGTCCAGCGCCTCGTTCTCCTCAAAGGCCGACAGCAGGTAGCCGGAGAGCTCGGCCGAGGGCAGCTGGAGCACCTCCACCGCCTGAAGCATGCGCGGCAAGAGGCGCATCTCCTGCCGCTGGCCGGCGTGCAGGCCCTGCTGGAATCCCGGGGACATGGTGCCGCCCTCATCGGCCCGAAGGCGGGACGGGTTGAGGGTCGAGAGCCCGCGGGAAACGCTTTCTCGTCCGCGTCCTGAATCGGAAGCCCGCGCGCGGTCCGCGCCGGGCGAGCTAGGAGCCGGTCCGGGTCTTCGCGGTTCGGGTGGCCCTGAGCATCGAGCTCGGATCGAGGAGCTTCGAGCCCCCACGGTTGGATGCCCCTGAGGCCTCGAGGCGACGGGCAGCCGGGCTCGCGGATCGCTGTCGCGGACCGCGAAGATTCGGACGGAGCTTCTAACCCTCGCGCAGCGCGACCCGGCCCTCGAGCGCATCCTCGAGCACCCCCTTGTGGAGGTACTCGATCGCGCTCCCAGCGGGAACGCCGCGCGCCAGGCGCGTCACGCGCACCCGGATCCCGGCCGAGTCGAGGGCTTCCAGCACGAGCAGCGCCGTCGCCTCGCCCTCGGCGTCCGGGTCGGTGCCGACCACGATCTCGCGCAGGCCCTCGGCGGTGATGCGCTCGAGCAGCCCGTGCACGGTCAGGTGGCGCGCCTCGGTGCCATCGGCGGGATTGAGCGCGCCCAACAGCACGTGATAGCGGCCGCGCCAGACGCCGGCGCGCTCGACCGCCTCGACGTCGCGCGGCTCCTCGACCACCAGCACGCGCTCGCCGTCGCGCTCGGGGTCCGAGCAGATCGCGCACGGGTCGTCGTCCGCCACGTTGAAGCAAGAGCGGCAGCGCTGGGTGCGTGCCGAGGCCTCGTCGATCGCCCGCGCCAGGTCGCGCGAGGACGGGTCGCGGAGGATGTGGAAGGCGAGGCGCTCGGCGGTGCGGCGCCCGATCCCCGGGAACCGCTCGAACGCGGCGATCAGCCGCTCGAGCGGCGCGGGGTAGGCCATCAGAAGAAGCCCGGCAGGTTCATCCCGCCGGTGACCTTCCCCATCGTCTCGCTGGAGAGCACCTCGGCCTTGCGCAGGCCGTCGCGCATCGCGGTCAGCACCAGGTCCTCGACCATGCCGGCGTCGCCGTGCTTCAGCACGTCGGGCGAGATCTCGACCTTGACGATCTCCTGGCGGTCGGCCGTCAGCTGGATCCGCACGACCCCGCCGCCGGCCGTGCCCTCGACCGTCTGGTTGCGGAGTTCTTCCCGGACGCGGTCGAGCTCGCGCTGCATCTCCTGCGCCTGGCGCAGGAGGTTCCCCATGTCTCCGAGCGATCCGCTCATGAAAGGTCCTCGATCACGCCGCCGAAGAGGTCGGCGACCTGCTTGGTGAAGTCATCCCCCGGATCCGCGGTCTTGCGCTTGGGGGGTGGAGCGGCGCCTCCGTCGGCGCTGCCCTCCTCTCGAATTGTAAGCTCCAGCGGGCGGCCGGCGGCCTCGGCCAGCTGGCGGCGGATGGCGGCGCGGTTGCGACGGTCGGAAATCATGTCGCGGTCGGCCTGGGAGAGCGCCGGCAGGGCGATCTCAAAGGCGTCGCCCTCCAGGTGCGGGCGGCCGCGGTCGCGCAGCAGCGTGGCGAGGGCTCCGTGGGTTCGGTCGAGCGCCTCGGTCACGGCGCCCCAGATCTGACCCGGGGTCCGGGCAGCGGACTTCGGCTTCCGGGCGGGCTTCGGCGCCGGGGCGGGCTCGGCGTGCACCTCGGAGGGGTCCGGCTCGGGCTCGGAGCGCGGCTCGGGCGCCGGGGCGGGAGCGGCCGGCTTGGAAGCCGCCGGCTTGGGAGCCGCAGCCGCGGGAGCCGCAGCCGCGGGAGCCGCAGCCGGCGCCGGGCGGGCCGGCG
>JBCCGI010000025.1:0-94841 GCA_039029355.1 Planctomycetota bacterium | reverse complement strand
CCCCCAGGGCCCCCAGGGCCCCCAGGGCCCCCAGGGCCCCCAGGGCCCCCAGGGCCCCCAGGGCCCCCAGGGCCCCCAGGGCCCCCAGGGCCCCCAGGGCCGACTGGGCCGCAGGGGCCGCAGGGGCAGCCCGGTTTTCCCGGCGCCCCCGGCGCACCCGGCGCTCAGGGCCCGACCGGGCCCCAGGGCCCCCAGGGCCAGCCGGGCTTCCCCGGCGCACCGGGTGCGCAGGGGCCCACGGGACCCGGTGGCCCCCAGGGCCCCATCGGCCCGCAGGGGCCCGCCGGCCCTCCCGGGACCAGCAGCTGGGCCGACGCCTCCGGCACGGTGTGGACGACGTCGAACGTCGGCCTCGGCACGAGCTTCCCGTTGCAGCGGCTGCACGTCACGGGCAGCGGGCTCTTCAGCGACGACGTGTTGAGCGGGTTCGGCACCAGCGCCTCCCCCTCCTACCGCTTCGGCACCGGTTCCGAGCAGGCCGGGCTCTCCTCCCCCTCCTCGGAGACCGTGGTGGTCGTCACCTCCGCGTCCGAGCGCCTGCGCGTCGACGCGTCGGGCAACGTCGGCATCGGGCGCCTGCCCGGGGCGCGCCTCGACGTGCGCAACTCCGCCGCCGGCCTGGGCGGCGTCACCGCGCGCCTCGAGAACGACTCGTCGGGCGGGATCGCGCTCCACGCCATCACCGACAGCAGCGACGGTACCGTCGTGATCACCCAGCAGGGATCGGGCAGCATCCTGCGCGGCTTCAACGGCGGCGCGGGTCCGGCCTTCGAGGTGCGCAACAGCGGGCGCGTCGTCACGACCGCCCTGGAGATCACCGGGGGCGGCGACCTGGTCGAGGCCTTCGACGCGACGGCGGACTGCCCGCCCGGCACGGTGGTCGTCATCGACCCCGACGCTCCGGGGCGGCTGCGGCCCTCCTGCGGCGCGTACGACCCCAAGGTGGCCGGCGCGGTGTCGGGCGCGGGAGGTGTGCGGCACGGCGTGAAGCTGACGCAGGTCGGCGTGCTCGAGGGCGACACGCTGGTCGCGATGACGGGGCGCGTGTACGTGCGCTGCTCGGTCGAGGGCGGGCCGATCCGGCCCGGTGACCTCCTCACGACGGCCGACCTCCCCGGGCACGCGATGCGCGCCACCGACGCCACGCGCTCGAACGGTGCGGTGTTGGGCAAGGCGATGACGTCACTCGACGAGGGCACCGGGCTCGTCCTGGTCCTGGTCAACCTGCAGTAGCCACGGAGGACCGCACCATGCTGCACCGCGCGCTCTCTCTCACGGCCGGACTCCTGGTCGCCGGAGCCACGACCTTCGCCCAGGTCGACCAGGAGTCCTGGAACGAGGACCCGACCCGCCTGCACCGCAAGACCGCCGCGCAGATGTCCCCCGCGCGCTACCGCGCCGCGCTCGAGGCCACCGGGATGCTGGGCGCGATCGAGCGCAACGTCGAACGCCGCCGTGTGCGCGAGGGCGACGACGGAGAGGCCATCGACGTACTCGGCTCAGGCTGGACGGTGGCCGGGCCGGTCGGCGGCTTCTCCGGACGGAACGGGCGCGTCTCGAACGTTCAGCTCGTCCCGTTCTTCTTCGACGTCTTGGTCTACGTCGGCGCGTGCCAGGGAGGCATCTGGCGCGCCAGTCTCTCCGATCTCGACACCTGGACCCCGGTCGCCGATTCGCTGCCGAACCCGGCGGCGCGCTCCTTCGCCGTGAAGTCCGGCAACCCCGACGTGATCGTAGTCGGCACGGGCGAGGACGGGCGCTACAAGGGCGCCGGCATCTACCGCTCGGGCGACGGCGGCGCGACCTGGGTGCAGGGCGCGATCGGCGGCGGGCTCGACCCGGTCTACTTCTGGCGCGTCGTGGAGGCCGGCAGCTCGGTGTGGCTCGCCGCCTCGGACGACGCGCTCCTGCGCTCGACCGACGACGGCTTCACCTGGAACAGCGTGCAGACCGGCCTCTTCACCGACCTGATCGCCCACCCGACCAACCCGACCACGTTCTACGCGCTCAAGCGCGGGACGGGCGGCATCCTGCGCAGCACGGACGGCGGTCTGAACTGGTCGGTCACGCTGACCGATCCCGTCTTCGCGCCCGCGGCGAGCTGGGCCCGGGGCACGCTCGCGATCTGCCGCAACCAGCCGGAGAACATGGCGGTGTTCGTGTCCGACGGCGCCCTCAACGTAGCGGGCATCTACCGCACCGCCGACAGCGGCACGACCTGGACCGATATCACCGGCCCCACCCCGAGCTTCTGGGCCTTCGGCGGCGATCAGCTGTTCCACACGCACGCCCTCGCGATCCACCCCGACGACCCCGACCGCATCTTTGCCGCCGGCCGCGGCCTGGCCGTCACCGACGACGGCGGCGCGACCTGGATGGACGGCACGGACGAGCACGGCATCGACATCGGCCACGCGGACTTCGCCAAGCTGCACTTCGACCCGATGACGGGCTCCGACTCGCTCTGGTTCTGCAACGACGGCGGGCTCTACCGCTACAGCATGAGCGGCGACACGACCGAGGATCAGCTCGGCGGCGTCGACGGCCTGGCGATCAGCGAGATCGACTTCATGGACGCCGACCGCGAGGTCCGCATCATCGGGCTGCAGGACAACGGCGTCGTGCGCTCGGTCGACGCCGGCGCGAGCTGGACGCTGCTCGGCGGCGGCGACGGCGCGGACGTGAAGGTGGTCCAGTCGGTGCTCAACCACGTCTGGTACTCGCTCGGCGTCTTCGGCGCCCCGGTCGCCTGGCGCGTCTTCCGCCACGAGTACGGCGGCTCGGCGGTCGACATGGAGAACGAACCCGAGTACCAGACGCCGATCTTCCACGACCCCTTCGAGGACCTCGTGTACCAAGGCGGGAACGACCGGCTGTACGTGCAGGCCCAGTCCGCCCCGCCGGACTCGTGGACCCAGCTCGTGACCACCGGCTGGAGCCAGGATCCCGGCTGGAACCTGCGCCGCATCTGGGGAAGCCGGGCGAACGGCCGCTCGCTCTTCGTCAACTACTGGGCCGGCAACGACGCCGACGTGACGATCTTCGAGCTGCCACCGGGCGGCTCGGTCTGGCAGGCCCACCACTACGAGGCGCTCTTCCCCGGCGGCGAGCGGGTCGAGTTCGTCGCGCCTTCGACCGAATGGCCGGGCGAGTGTTGGGTGGGCGGCGGCGTGCAGATCGACGCCTCCTCGGGACACGCACAGCTGTTCCACACCACCGACTACGGCGCGACGTGGACCGACCTCACCAACGAGCTGTCGGCGTGCAACCGGGTGCTGTCCTTCGCCAACACGCCCTTCGATCCGATGACGCTGTACGCCGGCACCGACATCGGCGTCTTCCGCTCGCTCGACGGCGGCCAGAGCTGGCACCCCTTCATCGAGGACTTCCCGGTCGCGCCGGTCAGCGAGCTGGTGTTCGTGCCGAACGACGCGCAGGGCGCCACCCACCGCCTGATCGCCGCCACCAACGGCCGCGGCCTGTGGTCGCGCGACATCCCCGGCGACCCGGTCCTGTACGTCGACCGCACGGCCCAGTCGCCCTGGGGCTTCCAGGACGGCAGCTTCGAGTACCCCTACCTGACGGTCGCGGCCGCCATCGCCGCGGCGCCGGCGGGATCGGCGATCGCGATCCGGGCGGAGACCTATGCGGAGCCGATCACGACGACGAAGAGCGTGCGGCTGGTGACCTGGGCGGGGAGCAGCGTGTTGCAGTAGTCGCGCCCGCCCCCCCCCCGGTCCGATCTGCGCCCGTGCGGCCTGATCGCGTAGGCTAGGCCATGATCCCGAGCACCCACCATGGCTCCTGGACCGGCCCCAACCGCCTCTGGATGACGGACCCGGACCGTCCGTTTCGCTCCGACGGCGCCCTGGAGTGCGCTGCCGACGGCATCGCGTACACCTGGGCCCACGACGGCGCGGAGCACCGCGGCACCCTCCGCCTGCACGGGCAGCCGGCGGCGCTGCGGGTCGCGTTCCAGGACACCTTCCACGCGGCGTCCGAGATGACGCTGCACGGCCGCCTGGCGGACGGCGTGCTTCGCGCCTACGGGACCTACGACGCGGGCCCGGATCAGCCCGAGTGGGGTTGGGTGCTCGAGCTCGACTGGCGCGATCCCGAGGCCTTCCTGCTGCGCATGTTCAACGTCGTGCCGCAGGTCGGCGCGGTGCCGGCCGTGGTGCTGCACGGCGCGCGGGCGTGACGCTCGCGGGGACGCGCCGGCGCCCCCGCGACGGGACAGCTCAGAACAACGTCAGGCTCACGCCGGGCGTCGTCACCAGGCCCTGCGGTCCGCCCGGTTCGATGATCATCCACTGCTGGTACAGGTCGACCCCGATGAACGACGGGGGCAGATCCAGCGGGAACACGATCGAGCCGTATCCCGCGCCGGCCACCCCGGGCGCCCCCTGCAGCTGGACGTACTCGAGCACCACCTCCTGCAGCGGATCGACGTACAGCTCCACGCCCAGCACCTCGGCCCCGAAGGTGAAGGCGCCCAGGCTGATGCTGAGGAACGCCGGCGCCCCGCCGACGGTGTCGGTGACGCCGAAGGTGAGGTTCGGGTTCTTGACGTAGGGCGGCTCGACGGCGATCGCCTCGGGGGTGGTGCCGCCCGAGCCGATGGCGCAAACGCCGAAGATCAGCGGCTCGCGTTCGGAGCCGCGGTAGAGCTCGGGGCGGTCGAAGGGCGCGAGCTCGTTCTCGACGCGCGGGTCGGTGAACGACTCGAGGTAGGCGATCAGCGCGTCCTTCTCCTCGGGGGTGAGCTCCAGCGGCTGCATCGCCGGGTCCAGGTTCTCGGCGAAGTCCCCGCCGCGGTCGTAGAACTCGACCACCTGGGTCAGCGACTCGTACTGGCCGTTGTGGAAGAAGCGCGGCCGCAGCGAGACGTTGCGGAGGCTTGGGGTCCGGAACTTGCCGGCGTCGGCCGGGTCGCCGGTGACGAGCTGGCGGCCGAGGTCTTCGGCCACCGGGCGCACGCCGGTGTTGTGGTAGTCGCGGTCGGAGAACAACTGCCCGACTCCGGCGGGTGCGGAGTGGCACTGCACACAGCCGCCCTTGCCCTCGAAGACCTGCTTGCCGAGGCTCTGCGACTCGTTCAGCGAGCCGACGTCGACCGGCGCCTGGTCGGAGATCAGCGTGCGCTCGTAGGTCGCGATGGCCATCGCGATGCGCGCGGGCGTGACGTCGGCACTGCCGAAGGCCTGCTCGAACAGCTCGGGGTAGCTCTTGCCGGCCACGAAGGCGTCGAGCTCCGCCGGCAGATCGGTGGCGAGGAAGAGCGGCGCGCTCGCGACCACGCGCGCGGCCACGTCGGCCCACTCGATGCCCACGTGCCCCATTTCGACGTCGTCGACGGGCGGGCTCAACGCCTGGCTCTCGAGCGCCGCCCCCGCCGCCAGCAGCACCGCGCCGGTCAGCGGGTCCTCCAGGCTCGCGCCGGAGGAGCCGTCCCAGAACAGCTCGTCGTAGTACGCCGCGTTGATCGCCGACGGCGCGATGCGCTCGGTCACCTGCTGGCGCAGGCCGAACATCGTCGACGGCGTGTAGGTCCCGTCGGCCAGGCTGCGGATCACCCCGGGCGAGCCGAAGCGGTCGTCCTCGGTCGCCCAAAGGCCGTCGAGCCCAGGGTGGGCCGAGAGCCAGGTGAGCGCGGCGAAGCCGTCCGACCCGCCGTAGCGCGGCATGTGGCAGCTTCCGCAGGCCCGCGTGCGGGTCGACGACAGCTGCTCGTCCCAGAAGAGCGCCTTGCCGAGCAGCGCCTTCTCCGCGGTGACGGGGTTGCCGTCGGGGACCGGTGGAGCCTCCAGCTGGGCGGAGGCCGGAGCGACGAGGACTGCGAGGACAGGGAGCAGGAAGGCTCTGAGCATGGCCGGGTCGACTCAGGGTGGCGGGAAAGGGACGCTCTCCAAGTTAACCGAAGGTCGCGGATCAGGTCCTCGCGGAGAATCCGAGGGATCCGCCCCCCCCTCTCAGAGCGCCCGGACGGCCGGCGTGGCCTCAGAACAGCGTCAGGCGCACGCCCGGCGTCGTCACGAGTCCCTGCGGGCCGCCCGGGTCGAGGATCGCCCACTGGTGGATCAGCTCCAGCCCGACCAAGGACGGCGGCAGATCGAGCCCGAGCACGACCGACCCGTACCCCGCCCCCGCCACCCCGGGCTCGCCGTGCAGCGGGACGTGCAGGAACGCCACCTCCTGAAACGGGTCGACGTACAGCTCCACCCCAAGCACCTCGACTCCGAACGCGAAGGCGCCCAGGCTCATGCTGAGGAACGCCGGCGCACCGCCGACGGTGCCCGCGACTCCGAAGGTGAGGTTCGGGTTCGTGATGTAGGGCGGTTCAACCGCGACGGCCTCGGGCGTGGTCCCCCCGGAGCCGACCGCGGCGACGCCGAAGACCACCGGCTCGTGTTCCGAGTTGCGGTACAGCTCGGGTCGATCGAAGGGTGCGAGTTCCTGCTCGACGCGCGGGTCCGTCAGGGACTCCAGGAAGGCGACGAGCGCCGCCTTCTCGTCGGGCGTTAGGCCGAGCGGCTGGATCGCCGGATCCAGGTTGTCGTGGTAGTCGCCACCGCGGTCGTAGAAGTCGACCACCTGCTCGAGCGACTCGTACTGCCCGGTATGCAGGAAGCGCCGCCGCAGCGAGACGTTGCGGAGACTGGGCGTACGGAACTTGCCGGCGTCGGCGGGGTCGCCGGTGACGAGCTGGCGCCCGAGGTCCTCGGGCACCGGCCGTACGCCCGTGTTGTGGTAGCCGCCGTCGGAGAAGAGCTCGCCGGCCCCCGCCGGCGACGCATGGCACTGCGCGCACCCGCCCTTGCCCTCGAACACCTGCCGGCCAAGCTCCGCGGTCTCGCTCAGCGGTCCGACGTCGATCGGCGCCTGATCGGAGACCAGCGTCCGCTCGTAGGTCGCGATCGCCATCGCGATCCGCGCGGGCGTAACCTCGGGGCTGCCGAAGGCCTGCCCGAAGAGCTCGGGGTAGCTCTTGCCGGCGACGAAGGCCGACAGCTCCTGAGGCACGTCGCGGGCTAGCAGGAGCGGGATGCTCTCCTCGACCCGCGCCGCGACGTCGTTCCAGTCGCTGCCGACGTGCCCCATCTCCACGTCGTCCACCGGCGGCAGCAGCGCCTGCTGTTCGAGCGCGGCCCCCTGCGCGAGCAGCACCGCGCCCGTAAGTGGGTCCTGGAAGCTCGCCCCGGAGGCGCCGTCCCAGAGCAGCTCGTCGAAGAAGGCGGCGTTGACCACCGAGGGGGCGGTGCGCCCGGTCACCTGTTGGCGCAGCCCGAAGATCGCCGACGGGGTATAGGTCCCGTCCGCAAGGCTGCGCACGACGCCGGGCGAGCCGAGGCGGTCGTCCGCCGTGTCCCACAGCCCGTCGAGCCCGGGATGGGTCGCGAGCCACGGCAGCGCCGTGAAGCCGTCCGATCCACCGTAGCGCGGCATGTGGCAGCTCCCACAGGCGCGCGTGCGCGTGGACGACAGCTGCTCGTCCCAGAACAGCGCCTTGCCGAGCAGCGTCTTCTTGGGCGTGATCGGGTTCCCCGCGGGCACCGGCGCACCCCCAAGCTGGGCACGGACCGGGGCGACCAAGACTGCGAGAAGGGCGAGCGGGGCGGCTCTCGGCATGGCAGAGGTCGAGCGGGACACCGGGACGGGGCGAGGACGATGCTCTAGCCGAACGCAGCCTCCCGCCTTTGCGCTCGTACGAAACCGACTAGGAATCCCCTTACCCCCGCATACGCCCCCCGCGCCGATCGAGAGCGGCTCCGCCGCGCGCACACCGATCCGGAGACGATGCCCGGTCGCCCCCGCCCCGCGAAAGGCCTAGGACGCTGCCCGCGGCCCCGCGACGACGACGCGGTATCCGTCCGGGCCCTCGAGCCAGATCTCGTGCTGCCTCGCGTTCGGGTTGTACAGCGGCCCGTCCAGGATCTTCGCCCCAGCCACCGCGACGCGCTGCACCAGCGCATCCAGGTCGTCGGTCGCAAACCACAGCAGCACGCCGTTCCCGCGCGACGGGACCGACTCGTCGCCGAGGTGTGGATGCTCGTGCGCGTCCCAGTGGTGCAGCTGAAGCACCAGCCGGTCGCCGTTCATCAGCATCTCGTACTCGTCCCCTCCGTGCGCGGAGCGCAGGCCCAGGACCTGCTGGAACCAGAGCGAGCTGGCGGCGACGTCGCCGACAGCGATCATCGGTTGCGGCCTCATGGGAGGCGACGGTAGCCGTTGCTCGCGGGCACGACAAGGCGTTGTGAGACCGGCTCCGCCGGCGGACCGCGCTCGCGCTACCATGCAGCTCCCCGCCGGGCCGCGCCGGCGCCACGATGGAGACGAAGGGAGACGACGCCGAGCGCTGGGCGGAAGCCCGCGCGATCTTTCTCGAGCTGGCCGAGCTCGAGCCGCAGCAGCGGCGCGCCCAGCTGGAATCACTCGCCGCGCGCGACCCCGAGCTCGCGGCCTGGGTCGGACGTCTGCTCGCCCAGGACGACGGCGGCGTTCCGGACGGCCCGCGCGTCTACGGCCCCTACGAGGAGCTGCGCCCCATCGCGAGCGGCGGCATGGGCGACGTCGTCCTGGCGCGCCGCGTCGACGGGGAGTTCGAGCGCGTGGTGGCGATCAAGCTGCTCAAGGCCTTTGCCGGCGGCGAGGATCTGGTGCAGCGCTTCCTGCGCGAGCGGCAGACGCTCGCCGGGCTCGACCACGAGTACATCGCGCGGCTGCTCGACGGCGGCACCACGCCCGACGGGCGGCCGTACCTGGTGATGGAGTACGTCGAGGGCGAGCCCCTCGACGCCTTCTGCCGCGGCCGCAACCTCGACGTCGCGGAGCGCGTGCGGCTCTTCCTGCGGGTCTGCGCCGCGGTGCAGCACGCCCACGAGCGCGGTGTGATCCACCGCGACCTGAAGCCGAACAACATCCTGGTGCGGGCCGACGGAACGCCGCGTCTGCTGGACTTCGGCATCGCCCGGCCGCGCGACGATGACGCCACGCCCGGCGGGCCCCTGACCCGCACCGGACACCGGCTCTTCACCCCGGAGTACGCGAGCCCCGAACAGGTGCGCGGCGACGAGGTCACCGAGGCCACGGACGTGTTCGCGCTCGGCGTCCTGCTCTACCGCCTGCTCGCCGACGCGGGCCCCTGGGGCGCCGGCGGCGCGCTCCACGAGCTCGAGCGCGACATCCTGGAGCGCGACCCCGTCCCGCCCAGCCGCCGTGGCACGGGCACCGCGCGCCGGCGGCTCGCGGGCGACCTGGACACCATCACGCTCAAGTGCCTGGCCAAGCGACCCGCCGAGCGCTACGCGAGCGTCGCGCATCTGGCCGAGGACCTCGAGCGCCACCTGGCGGGCTACCCGATCCGCGCGCGCCGCACCGGCACCGCGGTGCGCGCGTGGCGCTATGCGCGCCGTCAACCCTGGCGGATGGTCGGCCTCGCCGCGGTGGTCGTAGCGCTCCTCGCCGGCGGCGCCGCCTGGCGCGAGCGCGACCGCAGCAGCGGGCGCCGCGGCGAGCTGATCGCCGCGATCGAGACGCAGGTGGAGTCGGCGCGCGTCTTCCGCGACCAGGGCAAGCTCGACCGGGCGGAGCAGGAGCTCCTACGCGCGCTCGACTCGGTGCGGGAGATGCCCGAGGAGGGCTACCTCAGCGCGCTCGTCATGGGCCAGCTCGGGGTGCTCGACAACTGGCGGCGGAACTTCTCCGAGTCGCTCGACTGGAACGCCGCCGCGCGCGAGGTCCTGCCCGACGCCGATCCGCGCGCGGCCGAGCTGCGGGCCAGCCTCCTCACCGCCCGCGCCTACGCCCTGTCGGCCAGCGGCGCGGCCGACGAGGCCTGGGAGGCCGTCCACGAGGCCCTCGCCTGGTGCCGCGCCGAGCTCGCTCCCGGGCACGAGCTGACCGTCGACGCGCTGCTCGGGCTCTCCGATCAACGCCGCAACCGCGGCGAGAACGAGCTCGCCCTGGAAGGCCTGGGCGTCGCGGCCACCGAGGCGCGCGCGAGCGGCGACCCGCGCGACGAGGGGCTGGGACGAGCCCTCAACCTGTGGGGGCTCGCGCTGGCCGACGTCGGCCGTCACGACGACGCGATCGAGAAGCTCCGTGAGGCGCGCGAGATCCTGGGCTGGCACTACGGCGAGGGCCATCCGTCGATCGCGCAGGTGCGCGAGAACCTCGGCGAGTCGCTCTACCGGCTCGGGCGCTACGACGAGTCCGAGGAGCAGCACACCCGCGCGCTCGAGACGCACCGCGAGCTGGAGCTGGAGGCCAAGGTCGCGGCGAGCCTGGCGTTCCTCGGGCGCGTGCACCTCGCGCGCGGTGAGCTCGATCCTGCGCGCGAAAGCCTCGAGCAGGCGCTCGCGATCCGTGTGCGCCTCGCGGGCGAGCGGCACGCGGTCGTCCGGCGGAACCGCTACTGGCTTGCCTGCGTGGCCGACGAGGCGGGAGACGCGGACGACGCGCGCGCGGCGCTCGCGCGCGTGCTCGACGACGGCCTGGGCTGGGCTGGCCCGCTGCGGGACGAGCACGAGGGCGGCGCGCGGCTGCGGCTGGGTCGGCTCCTTCATGAAGGCGGCGATCCAGCCGCCGCGCGCCCCGAGCTGGAGCGCGCGCTGGAGCTCTTCGCGGGCCTCCCGTCGCCCGAGCTGGCGGACCCGTCCATCGCGCGCGAGCTGCTGGCCGACTAGGAAGCACGCGGGGCCCGGTCCTCCGCGGGCTATCCTGTGGGCGCATGAGCGACCCCAAGGACGTGACGCGCCTGCTCGACGACCTGCGCGCGGGCCGCGACGAGGCCTTCCCCGACCTGCTCGCGGCCCTGCAGCAGGAGCTGCGGCGCCTCGCGGGCAAGCACCTGGCGGCCGAGCGCCCCGACCACACGCTGCAGCCGACCGCGCTGGTGAACGAGGCCTACCTCAAGCTCATCGACCAGCGCAGCCGCAACTGGGAGAGCCGCGGCCACTTCCTGGCGATCGCCTCCAAGGCGATGCGGCGGGTGCTGGTGCAGCACGCGCGCGACCGCTTGGCGCAGAAGCGCGGCGGCGAGCGCGGACGCGTCACGCTGTTCGAGGCGGCCAGCGTGTTCGAGGAGCGGCCCGAGGACCTGGTCGCGCTCGAGGAAGCGCTGGACCGCTTCGCGGCGATCGACCCCGACAACGCGCGCATCGTCGAGCTGCGCTTCTTCGCCGGCCTCACCAACGAGGAGGCCGCCCGCACGATCGGCGTCTCGTCCCGCACCGTCGAGCGCGGCTGGCGCGCGTCGCGGGCCTGGCTGCGCGACGCGCTCGAGCACGACGCAGCCGGCTAGCCCGGCGCGGCGCGGCGCGCCGTTTTCTCGATTCCGTGTCGGCCCGACCCGGGAGACGGCACGGGTGTTTCCGTTCCCAGGGGACCAGGGAAAGAACGGAGACCATCGAGATGACTGCCATTGCCGTGATTGGAGGAGGGGCCGCCGGCCTCGGGGCGGCGCGCGAGCTGTTGCGCGCCGGATGCGAGGTCACGCTCATCGAGAGCGCGCCGCGCCTGGGCGGAAACTGCGTCGGGCTTCCGGTGCGGGGCACCGACGGCCGCGAGTACGCGATCGACGTCGGCGTGTCCGACTTCAACCGCGTCACCTTCCGCGAGGTCGGGGCGCTGATCGACGAGCTCGGCCTCCCGACCCGTCCCATCCAGGGCGACGCCCACTTCGCGTCGCCGGCGGGCGACACGCTGTGGGCCTGCCGCGACGGACGCTGGACCTTCCGGGCCCCCGTCACCGACCCGGCGGGCCTGCTGGCCGAGGTGGAGGCCTTCCGCACCCGCGCGCTCGAGGTGCTCCATGACGAGCGCTTCGCGACCTGCACGATCGGCGCCTACCTCGATCACCTGGGAGCGTCGCGCGAGTTCCGCGAGGCCTACCTCTACCCGCGGGCCATGGGCAGCTTCCCGATGCCCGACGGGGCGCCCAAGGAGCACCACGCCCGCAGCCTGGTCCGCTTCTGGAACGTGCACGGCATCGTGGCCGAGGAGCCCGGGGACCGCCGCTGCGTCGTGGGCGGCATGCACCGCTACGTCGCCGCCTTCCAGCGGTGGTTCGAGGGCGCCGGCGGGGAGCTCCTCTGCCGCACGCGGCTCGTGGGCACCCGCCGCGCTGAGAACGGCGTAGCGCTCTTCCTCCGCGGCGAGCGCGGCTCCCGCTGGCGCCGCTTCGATCAGGTGGTGCTCGCCGCGCACCCGACCCAGGCACTGCCCCAGCTCACCGACGCCGTGCCCTACGAGCGGCGCGCGCTCACGGCCTTCGTCGCGCAACGCGCCCGCGTGGTCGTCCACCAGGACGAGGCGCTGATGGGGAGCGAGCGCGAGCTCTGGGGCGCTTACAACTACGTCGTCCCGCGCGGTCCGCTGCCGCGCGTGCGCCCCACGATCACCTTCTATCCGAACCGGCTGGCCTCCCTTCCGGCGGAGGTGCCCGACACCTTCGTCAGCATGAACCCGCACGTCGAGCCGCGGGCGGAGCGGGTCCTCGCCAGCCGGACCTTCGTGCACCCGGTCGGCTGCGTCGCGAACGAGCGCGCCGCGGCGCGGCTCGATCCTCTGCAGGGCCGGCGCCGCACCTGGTTCGCCGGCGCCTACCTGAAGAGCCCCTTCGTGCACGAGTCGGCCTTCACCACCGGCCTGCACGTCGCGCGCAGGCTGCTGGCGAGCCGGGTGCCCAAGCGCAGGGCGAGCTAGCGTCCGCAGCTGCGGATCGGCGGCCGCCGCCGGCCGAGGTCGAACGAGGGAGGGCTTGCCCCTCCCTCGTCGCGTTAACAGCCACCCGATCGGGCGGCTCTTTTTGCCGCTTTCGTGTCGGCCCCCGCGCGCGGATCGCCCGGAAGAGGTGTCGAGCGCCTCCGCATGGAGCGGGGCGCCTCCCACCGCCTCCCGACTCTTTGAGGGGAACCCAATGCGAACCGCGAAACTGATCCTGTCCTTGCTGCCCCTGCTCGCGCCCGGTGCGTACGCGCAGGAGGCCCCGCCCAACCTGGTCGGCCTGCAGATGCGCTTGGCCGACGCCGCCGGCCAATCGCTCGTCGGTCAGCACGAGATCGAGCTCCTGCTCTTCGACGCCGCGGCCGGCGGCGCCGAGCTGTGGTCCGAAATCCAGATGGTCGACGTCGTCGGCGGGCTGACGCACGTCACCGCCGGCGCCCTCGACCCGCTCCCGGCGGACCTCTTCGAGTCCCCCGACCGCTGGCTGACGATCGCGATCGACGGCGACGCGCCGATGGTGCCGCGGGTGCGGCTCAGCTCGCTCCCCTACGCCCGCAAGGCGGCGGTCGCCCAGACCGTCGCGAGCAACGGCACCCTGCCCGCGGGCATCGTGTCGAGCGACCAGATCGTTTTCGAAGGCGTCAACAGCAGCCACATCGCCAACGACAGCATCATGGAGCAGGACCTCGCCACCGACAGCGTCGGCTCGCTCGAGCTGCAGGCGGGGGCCGTCAACGGCGCGCACCTCGCGCCCGACTCGGTCGGCGCCGCTCAGCTCGGCCCCAACTCGGTCGAGAGCATCCACATCCGCGACGGCGAGCTGCGCCAGGGCGACTTCCAGCGCCCGCTCATCCACATCGCGGGCGGCGAGCCCGTGCTCGACGCGCAGCACATCGGCGTCGGCACCGGCCTGCGCGGTACCGCCAACAACGGCACCGGCGTCTGGGGTGAGAGCCAGACCGGCACCGGCGTCGGCGTCTACGGCGCGAACCTCTCGCCCAGCGGCCTGGCGCGCGGCGTGTATGGCTTCTCGGAGTCGGCCGACGGCTCGGGTGTGTACGGCCAGGCCAACTCGCCCGACGGCTCAACCCACGGCGTGCACGGCGTCTCGCTGTCGCCCGGCGGCATCGGCACCGGCGGGTACGCCACCTCGGAGACCGGCCTGACCTATGGCGTCTTCGGGCAGAGCATCAGCGACTTCGGGATCGGCGTGCGCGGCGAGGGCCTCGGCGCCGGGGGCAACGGTGTCGAAGGCTTCGCGCCCGGCTTCAACAGCAACGGCGTCTACGGCGAGGCGCCTGGCGAGGTCGGTCGCGGCGTCCACGGCCTGGCCACCGGCACCGACTCGATCGGCGTGTTCGGCCGCGCGACCGCGCTCACGGGCACGACCCAGGGCGTGCGCGGGCAGGCGAGCTCCGACGAGGGCGTCGGCGTCACGGGCGTGGCGTTCAGCAACAGCGGCGTCGTCTACGGCGTGAGCGGGACGGCCGAATCCCCGGACGGCGCCGGCGTCCACGCCATCAACGAGGCCGACACCGGCGAGGCCTGGGCGCTCTATGCCGAGACCCAGAGCGGCACCGGGGCGGCAATCCGCGCCGTCAACGACGCGGCCCCGTTCCCGAACGCGATCCACGCGAGCTCGAGCCAGCCGGACGGCACGGTCATCTTCGCCGAGTCGAGCGGCACGGGGGCCGGCACGGCGACCGGCGTCTACGCCAGCACCGACAGCATCGAAGGCACCAGCCTCCAGGGCTTCGCCTTCGGCGTGAACGGCACCGGCGTGCACGGCCGCAGCACCACCTTCGACGAGACCGAGCTCAGCTACGGCGTGCTCGGCTGGACGACCGACACCGACGACTGGGCGGTCTTCGCGATGGGCGACCTGGGGGTCGCCGGCGAGAAGAACTTCGTGCAGCCGCACCCGACCGACCCGACCCGCGAGCTCCACTTCGCGAGCCTCGAGGGCAACGAGTCGGGCACCTACTTCCGCGGCAAGACGACGCTCGTGGGCGGACAGGCGCGGATCGAGGTGCCCGAGGACTTCCGCCTCGCCAGCGAGGAGGAGGGCCTCACCGTGCAGCTCACCGCCGTCGGCCCGACCCAGGTGTGGCTCGCGAGCTACGACCTGAACGAGGTCCGCATCGCCGGCCTCGGCGACGTCGAGGTGCACTACACCGTCAACGGCGTGCGCCGCGGGTACGACGACTTCGAGACGATCCGCCCGAACCGCGTCTTCGTCCCGACCTACGGCGACGTGCCCTTCGGCACGCAGTTCCGCCCGGGCGTGCGCCAGCTGCTGATCGACAGCGGCATCCTGACGCCCGACCTGCGCCCGGACCCGGCCACGGCGGCCGCGCTCGGCTGGGAGCTCCGCGACGCCCCCGAGAAGGAGCGCCGCGTGTTCGAGGAGGCGGGCCTGTGAAGCACGCACTCCCTCCCCTGGCGCTGGCCCTCGCTGCTTCGGCAGCCTCGGGGCAGCTTGCCTCCAGCCCGCAGCACACGCTGCAGGGCCTCACCCTGAACGGCGGCAGCGGCGTGCTGGTATCCCACGACTTCACCGCGGCGCTCGCCGTCGGCGGCGAGCTGGGATGGATGGCGACGGAGGACCTCCAGGCCTGGATCGGCGTGCTGCCGTCGGGCGATCCGCTCGCCCCGGGGCCACCGGTTGTCGTGGCGGTCGAGCCTTCCTTCGGCCACCACGACGGCGGCACGGGAGCGCGGGTCCACGGCCTGCACCTCGGGCACCCGAGCACCTCGGTGCTCTTCGGAGGCGTCCCCGCGCTGTCGCTTGGCGGCGCGTCGGCGACCTTCGTCGACGTGACCACGCCGGCCGGCACGCGCGGCCCGGCGGACGTCACGGTCGAGGCGGTGACCGGCTCGGACGCGCTCGCCGGCGGGTTCGTCTACACGCCGGCGGTGCGCGTCTCGCCGGCCGTCGCGGTCGGCGAGGCGCTGACCGTCGAGAACTTCGGCATCGAGCCGCTGAGCTTCACGACGGCCTTCGCCACGACGACGACCGAGCTGCCGCTGCCGCCCTACGGCACGCTGCTGATCGGCCCGGCGGGCATCGCGACGCTGCTGGACTGGACCGCCTTCGACACCGAGGAGCACGTCGTGACCGAGGTGGACATCCCCGCCAACCCGGCGTTGGTCGGAGCCACGCTGCACTTCCAGTCCGCGATGCTCTACTCGCTGCTGCCGCCGGTGATCGAGCTCACGAACCGCTCGAGCACGGTGCTGGTCGAACCCTAGGCTGGCCAGCCGACCCGCGATACGAGCCTCGGCGTCCGCGCGACGCCGGGGCTCGCGTCGTTGCCGTCGAGGGTCACCGCGGGGCGGCCGCTGGAGCAGCCCGCGGGCCTCGACACGGCCGGGCCTACTTCAGCCGCACCCAGCCCGCCTCGGACGGAATGCCCTTCGCGCTGATCAGGAACAGCATGTACGTCCCGCGGGGAGCGTGGTTCGAGCTGTCCGGTCCGCGCACCCGCAGCTCGTCCTCGCTCTGCTGGACGATCGGCAGCTCGACGTAGCGCTGCTGGAAGTCGGAGTGATGCGTCACCGACCCGGGCGCGACCAGCACGGCCTTCTCGACGACGTCTTCGCCGGGCATCACCTCGTGCTCGATGTCGTAGGTCTGGCCCGTCTCGTTCTGATACTTCATGTTCGCGGGCGCGTCGAGCAGCACCGGCCGCGGCTCGCCGCAGGTCAGGTACCACGGGCGGTAGACCTGGTAGTCGACCAGCCGGATGTCGCCCCCGGCGGTCAACACGCGCCCGTCCGGGAGCAGCAGCGCGCTGGAGTGGTAGTCGCGCGGCGAGACCGCGGGTGCGAGCTGGAACCACTGCCCGTGGAGCTGGGAGTACAGCTCCGGCCGCAGCGGAAGCACCACGTCGGCGCCGGTCAGGATGCCGTCGTCGTCGACCTCGCCCGTCCCGGCGTAGCCGCCGGTCAGGAACAGGTCGCCGTTGGGCAGGATCACCACGTTGGCGTGCGAGCGCGCGACGGCCGGCTGCGGCACGAGCTCCCAGGCCGCCCCCGACGTCGTCCCAGCGGAGAGGTCCAGCTCGAACACCGGGTTCATCGACACGTCGTTCTGCTCGTTGATCACGAGCCCGCCGACCTTCCAGACGACGTCGGTGAGGCCCGGGAACAGCACGCTCGAGTTGTAGAAGTGGAACGTCGGACCGGGCGAGCAGTCGGCCGCCGTCCACACGCCCGGCGCGAGCCCGTGGTCGAGCAGCTGGGCGCAGGTCTCCATCCCGGACAGCAAAAGCTCACCGCTCGAGAGCAGCGTCATGCGCGGGTAGCCGTGCAGGCTGACGCTCGGGCCGTCGAAGGGCAGGCCCGTGCCCGTCGGCTGCCAGGCGCCGGCGTCGGTGCGCCAGACCTCGTAGTTGTTGAGCGAGTGCCCGTCAGGCCCCCCGGTGCCGCCGAGCACGACGACGTCGTCGGTCCCGGTCAGGACGGTCGTCGGGTAGTAGCGCGCCTCGAGCAGGTCGGGCTGGCGCGTCCACGTACCCACCACGCCGGTGGTCGCGTCGGTGCCGGTGGTCGCGTCCCAGGTGTAGGTCAGCGAGACGCCGAGCGCGCCGGCGTCGTCGCCGGGCCCGGCCTCCGAGTGCGACAGCGTGCCGCCCGCGAGGAGCAGCTCGCCGCTCGGCAACCAGACGTGGCCCGAGCAGAACAGCTCGAAGCCGTCCTCGCCGGCGGCCGGCATCGGGATCTCGAAGTTCTGGAAGGCCGGCGCGAGCGTCGCGCTCAGGTCGAGCACCGCTGCGCGCTGGCGCTGGGCGGGGTACTCCTCGACCAACGCGCGGTCCATCGTCAGCACCTTGCCGCGCTCGGGGCCGACCGGGATCAGCGCCAGGTGGATCGCGTTGAACAGCCCGAACGCCTCGGGCGGCGGCGGGTTGGTGAAGGTCGAGATGTCGTGCTGGAAGGCCGGCTCCCACTCGCCGCGCACGCACGGCGCGAGCGGTCGCAGGGCCTCGGGCGAGCCGCCCTTTGAGGGCGTGACCTGGGCATGAACGGCTCCGGGAGCCGCGAGCAGAGCGAGGGGCAGAAGAAGGGTGCGCATCGTGCTTGGAGGGGACACGGGAGAAGGAGCGTCCGAGCAGCAGGCTACCAAAGCGTGCGCGGCGCAAGCCGTCCGCGGCTGAGGATCCCCCCGCGGGTGCGGAATCGCCGGATGGCAGTCGGGCGCGGCGGCGCCGACGACTAGGCTGAGCCGGAGCGTGGCCGTGGCCGCGCGCTCCTCACCTCCGCCCCCTCCGCATCTACGGGCAAGGCGCCCGCTTCCCCCTCCGTGCGCCATGATCTCCGCTTCGATCCACACCCTGATCCGCGCCGACGAGCGGGCCGCGCAGGCGCGCCTCGAAGCGCACCCCGAACAGATCGACCCCCACGACGGCGAGCTGATGGCGTGGCTCGCCGCGCGCTCGGTGCCGGTGATCCCAGCTCCCTGGCGCGGCCCGTTCGAGGCCGCGCTCGACGGCCCGACGCGCCGCCTCGCGCTGCACAAGCTCGGCGCGACCGCCTGGTACGAGGGGCGGCGGGAGGAGGCGGAGGGCTATTGGACCGCCGCCGTGCTCGAGGGCGCCGACCACGCCGACGCCCTGTGGGGCAACGCGCTGAACAACATGAGCCTGGTCTATTCGACCGGCGGCAGGCACTTCGAGGCCCTCGTCGCCACCGGGCTGCTGCTGCGCGCGCCGCGCATCGACCATCCCTTCCTGTTGGCCTTCGCGCGCGCGTTCCGCGCGCGGGCGCTGCTCGAGCTCGGACGGCCCGGGGACGCCCTGCAGCTCCTGGAGCGAGCCAAGGCCGAGGCCCGATCGCCGCGCACGCGCGAGCTGGCGCCGGCAGCCGAGAGCATCGTGCTGTCGGCCGAGATCGACCTGCGGCTCGCCTACGGCGCCTACGACGAGGCACTCTCAGCCTGCGCCCAGCTGTTGGACCGCTACGACGACCACACGCCCTCGGCCGTGCGTGACACCACGCGCATCAAGCTCCTGCGCACGCGCTTCTACATGTACGAAGCCGAGCGCCCGGCGGTGCTCGCCGAGCTGGAGGCGCTCGTCGAGCGCTCGGAGACAAAGGGGGACTGGGAGCAGGTCGAGCGCATGGAGCTCGCGCTCCTGCACTGGGTCGCCGCGTCGCGGTCCGGCCCGTCCGACGCGATCGAGCGCGCCGCGGCGCGCGTCGCGGACCTGCTCGACGGAGCGCTGCCCACCGCCCGCGCCGTGGAGCACATGCTCTCGCTGCTCCAGCTGGCGCCCCCCAGCGCGCCGCTGTGCCGCCGGCTCAAGGGGCAGGCGGCCGACTTCGTCCTGGAGCGGCTCGGGGCCAGCCAGCTCGACCCCGCCTCGGGGGTCATCCTGTCGCTCGCGGACGAAGAGGAGTGGGAGCTCTTGGTCGAGTACCAGCGCTGCCTGCTGAACGCCTCGCGCAGCCTGCACGCGCAGCTCGCCGCGCGCTGGCGGCCGGGCCTGCCGGCCTACGACCAGCTGGTGGGGAGCGGGGTGGTCGTGTGCTGCGCGTGGTGCGGACAGGTGCGCGACCGCGCGGGCCGCTGGACGGTCGTCGCGGACTGCATGCGCCTCGCGGAGGCCCAGCGGATGTCCCACGGCATCTGCCCCTCCTGCGCACGGAACGGCGCGGCGCCGCGCCGCTCTCAGTAGCCGGTGACGGCCGTCGCCTCGCGGTTGGTCAGCGTCGGCGACGCACCGACCAGCGACTGCCAGTACACGGTCTGCCCCACCAGGGCCGCGTCCTGAGCGACCGGCACGTCGACCGCCGCCACGCCCTCGGCCGGCATCGCTCCGCTCGCGATGAGCCAGAGCACGCCCGGGTCCACCAGCAGGGTCCCAAGCGGCGGCAGCGCGAGGCTCGCCGTTCCAGGCGACGCGACCAGGGTCCAGGGCGCCCCGGGGCCGCCGAAGACCTCCATGCGCAAGGCCTTGCCCGCGCGCGGCACCGAGCCCCACGCCGTCTGCCCCCCCACGACCTGCGTGTACTGGGTCGCCTGGACGTTGTCGACGCACAGGAGGTCGAGGTCGCCGTCCGCGTCGAGGTCGGCGAAGACGGGGCCAAACGCGGCGCCGCTCCCATACCCGCCGAAGGTGCTGACGAGGTTGAAGGCTCCCGCGCCGTCGTTCGCGTGCAGGCCGTTCTCCTCGCCTGCGGTCATCAGGTCGAGGTCGCCGTCCCCGTCGAAGTCGACGAGCGCGAGGTCGTAGGTCGGCACGTCGAGTGCGGGGTAGCCCGCGCCGCTCGTGAGCACACCGGTGCCGTCGTTCAACAGGAGCTGGTCGACGCCGTCCATCGCGACCACCGTGTCCGTGTCGCCGTCGAGGTCGACGTCGCCGACGTCCAGCTCGCGCGCCGCCAGGAAGGGCACGTACGCGGCCGGCGCCGCGGTGAAGCCTCCGGCGCCGTCTCCGAGGCGGTACAGGATCTCCTCGTAGCCCGCGGCCAGGACATCCAGATCGCCGTCGCCGTCCGCATCCAAGAAGCGCGGCGTCCGGACGAAGTTGGACGACGGCAGGCCCTGCAGGGTCGCCGACAGGCTGAAGAAGCCGGCGCCGTCGTTCACGAAGACGCTGGCGCTGGCCAGCAGCACCTTGAGCCGGGCGTTGGCAACGTCGGGATCGCCGTCGCCGTCCACGTCGCCGATCGCGAACCCGCTGGCGTTGTCCGCGGTGCCGGGGAACGCGCCGACGAGCTCGGTAAAGACACCGGCGCCGTCGTTCAGCAGCAGCTCGGCGGGCCCGTCGGACCCGCCGGCGAGCGCGTCGAGGTCACCGTCGGCGTCCAGGTCCGCGAGCGCCACGGCCAGGGTCTGGAGGTCGGTCGGATCGAGCTGTTCGGTCGCCTCGCTCCACTGCCCCGAGCCGTCGTTCAGCAGGAGCCGGTTCGCGCCGGGGCTGACGCCCAGGAGCGCGTCCTTCGATCCGTCGCCGTCGACGTCGCCCACCGCGACGGACGTGATGTTGTTCAGGTCGTAGGGAACCGTGGCCTGGAACTCTCCGAGCACGCCGCCGTCGTTCAACCACAGCCGCGGCTGCTGGTTCAGCCCGAGGACCAGGAGGTCCGCATCCAGGTCGCCGTCGAAGTCCGCGGCCACCAGGTCGGAGGCGGCGCCCTGTCCGGGGAGCGCGCTCGACGTCGTCTCGGCGAAGCCGCCTCCGCCGAGGCCGGTCAGCACGTGGACCCCCGCGCTCAGGTAGAGCGCAAAGGGAAGCACGTCGACCGGACCATCGCCGGCCAGGTCGAGCACCACCGAGCCCCCGGTGGCCAGGGTCGCGGGCGAGCTCGCCGCGAAGAAGGAGCCCGTGCCGTCGCCGAACGCGAAGAAGTCGGGGTCGCTCGAGACGTACGCGTCGACGTCCCCGTCCCCGTCGAGGTCGGCGAGCGACACCCCGCGGCCGTCGACGCCCAGGTCGGAGCCGGGCAGCTGCAGGAAGACGCCGCTACCGTCGTTGCGGAAGAGCCGGTTGGGCGAGGCGGCGAGCCCGAAGTCGTACGCGACGACCGCCAGGTCGGGGTCGCCGTCGGAATCGATGTCGCCCAGGCTCAGGTCGCGCGAGAAGTCCACCGCCGGCGGGAGCGCCGCCGGGTCCAGCGCGAGCGCCAACCCCGAGCCGCCGTTGCGGAACACCTGATCCACCCCGCCGTCGGCGGCGAGCACCAGGTCGAGATCCCCGTCGAGGTCGATGTCGCCGACGACCGAGGCGGACACGAGAGCCGCTGCGCCAGACACGTCCTGCGCCAGGACGAGCGTCCCCGCCGCGTTCCGATACAGCCTCGAGGGATCGTTGCGGTTGCCGAGGAACGCGTCCGGATCCCCGTCGCCGTCGAAGTCGGCGAGCTCGACCGCGTAGGTGTCGTCCGACAGGAGCGGCAGCGTGTCCGACCCGTCCTCGAAGCGGCCGCCGCCGGCGTTGACGAGGAGGAAGTCGCTGCCCTCCGTACCGATAAGCACATCGGTCCACCCGTCGCCGGTCACGTCCGCCGCCGCTGCCGCGCGGAAGTTGTCCGGCCCCTTGTCGAGCGGGGGCAGCATGCGGCGCGTCTCGACCAACGCGTCCTGAGGCAGGAGTGTCGCAAGCAGGAGAAGGCAGAGCTGCATGGCGTCGGGGCGCCCGCTCGCGCGGCGCGGTCGATTCGGTTCGAAGGGCGGGCGAAGAGCCCCGGTCGGTGGAGGCGACGGAGCTCGGCGCGGCCATCGTAGCGGCGGGCGGGCACGGCGCCGCCCAGGCGCGGTAACCGGCCCGCAACGGCGCGTACGCCCCACCGCCGGGCCTCGCGTCGCAACTACGGGAAGCCCCTCCCTGCGCGGACGCCGGCAGAGGCGCACGGCGCTGCATCCCGGGCGCGGGCGACGGTAGTCTCGTCGCTGCGCGAGACACCCTTGCCCGCAGCCACCGCCGGGCCGTGCCGGCCGGCTGCTCCCTCCCATCCAGGAGACATCCCGTGACTCGACCGAAACCCGCCCTCTGGGCCTCACTTGCCCTGCTCTCCTTCGCCGCCCTGACCGCGCCGTCGGTCGCGACCCCCAGCTACTACGGGGGCGACGACGATGACGACGACGGTCCGACCTGGACCCGACTCAAGACCACCGGCCAGGGTCCGCTCAACCGCTCCAAGCCCGGCGCCGCGGCCCTCGGCGACGACGTCTACCTCTTCGGCGGACTCGAGGACGACTTCGCGGCCGTCACCAACACGTTCTTCAACGATCTGCACCGCTTCGACACCGACAAGAACAAGTGGAAGCTCCTGACGCCCGCGGGCCCCACGCCCCCGGCCCGAGCCTTCACCGCATCGGCCGCCCGCAAAAAGCAGAAGGAGGTCGTCTTCTACGGCGGCTCGGTCTTCGACGTCACGTTCAAGGTCTTCCAGGTCTTCGACGACCTGTGGGTCTACTCGGCGAAGGACAACACCTGGCGCGAGGTCCAGGCCGTCAACCAGGGTCCGGGTCCGCGCAACGGCGCAACGCTCTGGACCAAGGGCAGCAAGCTCTATCTCTTCGGCGGGCTGACTCCCTACTTCCTGTTCACCAACGACCTGTGGGAGTACGACTTCCAGACCAACGCCTGGACCGAGCTGATTCCGCTCTTCGCGCCCGGCTCGCCTCCCGGTCGTGACGAGGCCTACGCCGGACAGAAGCCCAAGAAGGGCAAGCTCACGATCTACGGCGGCGAGTCGCTGGATCCGGGGACCTTCGAGTTCGTGACGCTCGAGGATGTCTGGCAGCTCGACCTCGACACGCTGACCTGGACCGAGGTCACTCCCGACCCCGAGGACGACATCGACGTGCACGGCAACCTGGGCGCCAGCACGGTGCTGGGCAACCGGCTCTACGTGCAGGGCGGCGACGTCCCCGGCGGCGACAGCGGCTGCGGGGCGCCGTTCCCGCAGAACGACACCGACGCGATCTGGGAGTTCCACCTCAAGAAACACCGCTGGCGCGAGGTGTTCCCCAGCGGTGATCCGGTCCCGCAGCTGAAGCGCAACGTCGGCGTGACGGTCGACGGGGGCTTCTACATCTTCGCGGGCTTTGACTTCGAGTGCCCGGGCGGCGTCGGACCCGGTCAGATCTGGAACAACGACGTGTTCGTGCTCAGGCCTTAGCGCGACGCAGAGCCCGGGACGTCGGTGACTTCCCGGGCCAGCTCGTCCCACGGGCAACCGTCCGAGCAGCTCGCCGGCGACGCGTCGTCGAGCACGGTGTCGACGATGCGGTCAGCGGCCCGGCGCGCACCGGCGATCGTGCGCGCGACGGGTCCAAGCTCGAGCTCCGCCAGCGGACCGGTGACGCGGACCCTCGGATGCCAGCGCAGTGCGGCGTCGACGACGGGATAGCCGCAGTCGGCGCAGGGGAGCGCTGCGGCCTCGACGAGCTCGTCCACCATCGCTCCTCCCGGCCGCTCCGAAGCGAAGCCGGTGGCGAGCAGCAGGCGGTCCGCATCGATCGTCTCGCCGGTGGACAGGTCCAGCCGCAGCCTTCCTTCGGCGTCGGCGAGCGCCTCGACCTCGGCCTCGTGCCAGGTGACGCGGCCCTTCTCGATCGAGCGCCGAAGCGCCCCGCGCGTGTCGGGCGGGAGAGAGCCCCGGTGCCGCTCCCGCTCGATGATCGCGCGCCGCTCCTTCAGGCTACGGACGCGCAGGAAGTCCGCCATGTGCTTGGGTCCCAGCCAGCCGGGGTCGGCGTCGAACTGGTGCTTGCGGAGCTTGTGCCGCGACACCAGCAGGACGTGGTGCCCGTGCGCGCCGAGGCGCACCGCGATCTGCGCGGCCGAGATCCCGCCGCCGACGACCGCGACCGTCGAACCCTCCACGCTTGGCTCCACCGCGCCGCTCGGGTGGAAGAGGTGACGGATGAGCGGATGCTCCCGCGGCGCCCAGCTGGGCCAGCAGGGCTGCTCGCTTTGGCCGAGGGCCAGAACGACGTTGCGCGCAACAAGCTCGTCGCCGCCCTCGAGCCGCACCACCGCGCGATCCTCGGACACGACACAGCGGGAGGCGCGGTCGCGGACGTGCAGCTCCTCGAGCTGCAGCGAGTCGATCACGTGATCGCAGTGCGCGTTGAACAGCGCGAGAGCGGGCCGGTCGTAGGGCGCCGTGAAGAGCGCTGGGTCGCGGTCCTTGCGCTTCCCGGCGAACCGGTCGAGCGAGTAGGGAGCGACGTCGAGATGGTGCACCGAGGGCGAGCGCAGGTACGCCATCCCGGTCGCCTCCGTGCTCGTCCGCCAACGCGCGAGCAAGCGCGGAGAGGGGTCCACCAGCCGCAGCCGTTCGCGCGGCACACCGGCCTCGGCAAGCAGCCGCACGGCCACGTGAACGCCGTGGATTCCGCCGCCGATCAGGAGCCAGTCCAGCAGCACCGGCTCGTCCCGCCCAACGGGCGACCGGCGGGTCGACGAGCACTGCTGCTCGCCGACCGGCGCGGCTGCCACGTTCGGCGGCGCGGCCCCCGATGGGATTTCACGCCCGGCACCCGCCGAGCGTGGTCGCGCCTCGAAGGCCTCGCCCGGCACGCTCTACTGCTCGAGGATCAGAAGATCGAGGTTCGAGACGCCGATGTTGTTGCCGAGGCGCGGCGTGTCGGTGTTGGCGATGATGGCGTCGACGTCGAGCGCGACCTGGCCCGAGCCACCGGGGGTGGTCTCGATCAGCTTGCCGCTCGCGATCGGGCCGTTGTCGTCCGCATGCACGCCGGGCATGATCGCGGCGACCGACGCGATCATATCGGTGGTCTTGTGCCCGAACATGGCGACGCCGGCGGCGGCGATGAGCGACACGCCGGCGGCGAGGAGGGAGTACTCGAGCAGGGCAGCGCCCTTCTTGCAGCGGAGGAGCTGGACGGGGGTCTTCATGGAGACTCGCTTCTTCTGATGGGTGAAAAGTCTGGGGGTACAGGTGGGGAATGCTCCTGGATGCAACTTGGTTCCCGTATGCCTCCCTTTTTCCGGCGATCTCCCCCGGGCCTGGGAAGCGTGGCTCGAGCGATCCCCCGCTGCGGCCGATACCGGTTCCATGAAGTCACGCCTCGCACAGCTCCTCCTGGCCGAGCTCCTCGCCTTCGGCGCCTTCGTGGCGGGCGGCCTTGCGCTCGTCGGTGCGGCCGTGACCTGGTCCGGCGAGTCGCGCCAGCCCACGCCTCTCTCGTGGCTGCTGGTAGTGCTGTTTGCGGCGATCGCGATCGCGCTCGGCCGCGTCGCGGCGGCCCGCCTGTGGCGCGTCGTCTTCCGCCCCGCCGAGCCGTCGGCGCTGGTGCGCGTCCGCCACGGGAGCCCGTCCCGCCAGGGATGAGCTCGACGGGCGGTTGCTAGCCCGCGCCCGAGCAACCGTCGCCCGGGCGGCAGCAGCGTCGACAGGCCAGGTTACCCAGGTGCCCGGCGACGAGCAGCCCGCTGCCGACCATCGCCGCGATCGATGCGGGCGGCCAGCGCACGCCGACCTCCCCCGTCTCGTCGGGCACGATCTGCGGGCAGCAGCTGGCGCAGGCGGCCTCGGCCTCGCCCTCGGCTCCGGCCTCGACGGCGGCCTCCTCCTGCGCGGCCACGAACGGCAGCGCGCAGCTGACCAGAATGCAGCCGATCCCGGCGGCGGCGATCGCCAGGACCCACGCCTTGCGATGGACCCGGAAGCCGCTGCCAAGCGCGGCGATCGCGAGCGGAACCACGAGCAGCGCCATCAAGGCATGCGAACCCGGATGCGCCCAGATCCCCGCCACCGCTGGCAGCGCCAGGAAGATGAGCGGCGCGGCCAGGCAATGCACGGCGCAGGCCACCGAGGCCCAAACGCCCAGGCGATCCCAGAACCGCGGGGTGACTTCGAGTGCCGCGTTGTTGCTCATCGTAGTGTCCTGGTCGCCGGCGCCGCTTGCGACGCCGGGGGGGCTCCAGCGCGAGCCGTGTGGGGAGCTCCACCACGGCGGTCCCCGCGCGCGGAGAGGAAGGCGACGCCCAGGAACACGAGCGCCCAGGCGACCAGGACGGCCGCCTCGGACCAGGCGGCGTCCGCCGCACCCTCCAGCCGCTCGGGCGTCGACGCGTGGAGCGCCTCGAAGTCCGCGGCGTCCAGGGGAATGCCGGTCCAGGCCGCCGCGATGTAGGTCTCCATCCGGCTCGCGGCCGCGGCGACAACGGCGCGCCGATGGTCGCGCGCGGCGTCGGGGTGACGCCCGGCGAGGCGCTCGAGGGCGTGGGTGAACGCCACGGCGGGCGAAGCGGCGCTCATCCACCGCACCAGGCGGGTCTGGGCCTGCCCGCGCTCCTCGCGTCGCGCCATGCGCTCCTCGAGGCCGACGATGCGGAGCCCGGCGCGCGCGGTGTCGGCGGCGGCGGCACGGTCCTCGGGGACCACTTGTTCGAGCTCCGGGAAGCGCTGCAGCAGGGCGGCGAACAGGGCGTCGTCCTCGAGCTCGTCGAGCCCGCGGCTCGCATCGCGCGCATCGACGGTCAGGTCGAGCGCGAAGTCGTCCGCCGCCAGGGCCGCGGAGCGCTCGACCCCCACCGCGGGGACGAGCACGCACAGGACGATCCAGATCGACCCGAGCGCGACCGCGCTTTGGGAGGGATGGCGTGCCACGTGGGCCACCGCCGCGAGCACGGCCGTCCAAACCGCCGCGTAGGCCGTCACGACGCCGGCCAGCGCGAGCGCGCTGCCCGCGTCGGCCGCCCCGACCACCCAGGCCACGGCGGTCAGCAGCAGCCCGGCGCCGGCGCCGAAGAGCCCGACCGCCAGGCAGCGCGCGGCGATCCAGGCGCCGTCCCTTCCGGACTGCACGCGCACGAGCGGCAGGATGCCCGAGGCGCGCTCGTGCCCGCCGATCTCGACGCCCAGCGCGAGGATGAGCAGCGGGAGCAGCAGCGCGAGCACTGCGACGAGGTCGAGCCCCCCGGCCGCGGCCAGCTCCGGATTGTCGATCTTGCTGCCCTGGGCCAGCAGCGGGTCCGCGTAGCGGTTGATCCGCACGGCCACGGCGCCGGCCTCCGCCGACGCGAACGCGATGCCGGCCAGCGGCGCGGGCTCGCGCGCCAGCCGGGTCGCGGCGTACCAGTCCTGCCACCTGGGCTTCGACAGGTCCACCCAGGGGCGCTCCTCGGGACCCGAGCGGCCGGCGGCGAAGTGCGCGCGGGTCTCGGCCAGCGACTCCTCCTGCTCCGCACGGCCGGCGTCGACCGCCTCCTGCCAGCGCCCGACGTCGCGCTGGCCCTGGAGGATGGCGAAGACGCCCGCGGCGACGACGAAGACGACCGCCACGAGGCGCAGCGGAGAGCGCAGAACGCTCCGCAGCTCGAGTCCCAGCGCGGTGCGGATCACAGGCTGCCTCCGCGTTCGAGCCGGCGCGCGCTCGCGACCAGCAGCCCGGTCAGGCCGACGAACCACCCCGCCAGCCCCACGAGCTCCAGTGAGCATCTGCCGAGCAGCGCTCCCAGTGCCGGCGGCTCGTACTGGAACGAATCGAAAGCGGCGTAGAAGTCCGCGTCGGCCTTCCACGACCACTCGCCGGTGCGCGACCCGCCGTGGGCGTGCTCGTCGTTGAGCGACTTCACCAGCGCGCGGCGGTACGACTCGGTCTGGCGCAGGAACGCGAGGTGGCCGGAGAGGCCCGTCCCCGCGATCGCCATCGACAGCCGATCGGTCGCGTGCAGCGGGTTGGCCAGCGTGAACGCCCCGGTGACGGCGGACTGCCGCAGGAGGTGCTCCTCGAGGCTGCCGAAGTGCTTGTCCCAGACGCTGTTGCCGTAGTCCTCGTCGGCCTGCATCATCAGCCCGTCGAGGTTGATCGGGAGCTCGTCCTTCGACCCGACGCCGTATTCGTCGAGCACCTGCTGCTCGAGGGCCAGCCGCCGCTCGTCGCGCGGGTTGTGGCCGTCGAGGCCCTGCTCGCGGTCCTCGCGCATCGCAGCCTCGAAGGCGTCCCGGCCCGGCAGCGGATCGAGCGCGTTCGCCGTCATCGCGGCCAGCCGCGGCAGCACGATCGCCGCCCCGCCCCAAAGGAGCAGCAGGACCGCGGCCGCCGTGCCGGGGCGGCGCAGCCAGGCGGAGGCGCAGGTCACCACCAGCGCGACGATCCACAGCGTCGCCAGGTGGAGCCCGAGGTACGCGAGCGTCCGCAGCGGCGCCACCGCGCCCGCGCTGGCGAGGTGCGTGCCGACCACCAGGAAGCACAGGACAGCGCCGAGCGACCACAGCGTCAGCGCCTTCGCCAGCAGCAGCGGCAGCGGGCGCACGCCCTGGATCGCCAGCAGCCGCAACCGGCCGCTCTCGCGGTCCGAAGCGACCGATCCGAAGCCGGCCAGCACGAGCACCAGCGGCACCAGCAGCTGGAGCACGTTCGACGGCTCCAGGCGGTCGAACCGGAGCAGCGTCGCGGCCTCGCCCTGCGGCCGGTGGACGGCGGCGTTCTGCCGGTGCGCCTCGGTGAAGACCGCGCGGCCGGTGACCATCTGCAGCCCGGAGTCGAGCCCCGCCAGCGGGCCGCTCGGGCGGAAGACGTAGTCGCCGTAGTGGGCCCGCGAGTGCGGGTTGTCCGCTTCCCGCTCGACCCACGCGGCGCGGGCGCGCTCGGCGGCTGCCGCCTGACCGGCCCGCTCGCGCGCGTCGGTCGAGCCGGCCGTCCAGGCCGAGACCACGGCCAGGAGCGCTCCGAGCGCCAGGAGGAGCAGGGCCCGCCCGTCGCGCAGGAGCCCGAGCCACTCGTTGATGAAGAGCGCGCGGATCACCGGGGTCCTCACGGGGCCGTCGCGACGAGCGGGTCCTCGCCGGCGGTGACGACTTCGAGGTAGGCGGCTTCGAGGTCGCGCTCGCGCACCTGGTCCGCATCCCACTCCGCCCGCAGCGAGCCGCGCACGAGCAGCCCGACGGAGTCGCAGGTCTCGCGGGCACGGAAGAGGTCGTGCGTCGCCATCAGCACCGCGACGCCGCTCGCCGCCAGCTCGCGCACGCGCTGAGCCAGGTCGTGGCTGGCGCTCGGGTCCAGGCCCGACGAGGGCTCGTCGAGCACCAGGGCGCGCGCCTCCTTGGCGAGCGCGATCGCGAGGCCGACCTTCTGCCGCATGCCCTTGGAATAGGTTGCGACCCGCCGGTGGTGGGCATCCGCCTGCAGGCCCGCCCGCCCGAGGCAGGCAACGCTCTCGTCCGCGTCCAGGCGCCGTCCGGCGAGGCGCGTGAAGAGCTCGAGGTTCTCGACGCCGCTCAGGTGCGGGTAGAGAGCGACGGACTCGGGCACGTAGGCCAGCAGTGCGCGCGCTCCCGACGGATCGGCCACCGCATCGACCCCGCCCACCGTGATCCGGCCCGAGGTGGGCCGGAGCAGCCCGGTGATCAGGTGGATCGTGGTCGACTTCCCGGCCCCGTTCGGGCCGAGGAGGCCATAGACGCAGCCCTCCCGGACGGACAGTTGGAGCCCGTCCAGCGCACGGTGGTCGCCGTAGTCCATGACGACGTCCCTGAGCTCGATCATGACGCGTCCCCCCCGTTGCCGAGGTCGGCGCCCGAGCGCTTCTGCGGAATCTTCACGGAGGCGGTCGTGAAGGGAGGACGGATCGGTTGAGGCAAAGCTAGTTCGCGTGTGGATCGAATTGCGTCTTCGTATGCGAGGCCGCGTTGTCGGGCACCAATAAATATATGCCGCCGCACCCGACAAGTTCCACGAAAGACCGGGGATGACGGCTCGGCGCGTCGATGCGCCGGCCGCCTCGAGAAGAACGCGCGACACGTCGGAAGAAGTACGGAACTCGAGCATGGCGAGCGGCATCGCCTGGGTGCATCCGGCCAATCCTCACTCCCCAACGATCCCCAATGAGACAACACCCGATTCTCCTGTTCCCGCTCCTTGCAGCTCCCCTCGCGGCCGACGGCGGCGACGGCGAGCACTACTTCCGGGAGCCCGAGGTCGTCGAGTCGTTCGGCGACCCGGTGACCCAGCTCGCGCTCGAGTCCGACGAGGAGCTCAGCGTCGCCCTGTTCAAGGTCGAGGGCGCCAGCGACAGCATCGCGGCGGTCACCTCGGACGGCCGCGCCATCGAGTGGAGCGTGCCCACCACGCTGAGCACCAGTGCTCTCCTCAAAGACGTTCAACGCGACTCGATCCAGGTCGTCGGCGAGCAGGCCGCGGCCTTCTGGCTCGAGCGCGACGCCGCCGGCCCGGGCCTTGACCGCGTCGTGGTCGAGACCTATGGCGCCGGCGCCTGGGATCCCGGCGCGGACGGCCCCCTCACGATCGAGCTCGGCTATCCGGCCGGCGCGACCGTCGACAGCTGGGCCGCTCTCCTGAAGCCCGGCATCAACGGCAACCTGTACGCCTACGTCCTGGCCGGCCTCTCGGTCGGCGGCGGCCCGAGCCGTCCGTTCCTCTCGGTGTCGTCGATCAACGGCGCCTTCTTCAGCGCCGCGGTGCCCGTCGCCACGGGCGGCGCCGCTGCTTCGGTCGAGGGGCTGGCCCTCGACTCCCAGCAGGCCGAGGTCCACGTCTCCTGGACCGAGGATCGCGCCGCAGCCGGGACCGATGAGGTCTTCTACCGCGGCGGCCTGGCCGACTTCGTGGGCAACCTGATCTGGTTCGAGGACGAGCGCGTCATCAGCGCCGGCGCGGGCGACGTCCAGGGCACGCCCATCGTGACCGTCAACGGCCAGAAGGTCGGCGTCGGCTACATCCAGGTCGACGGCGGCGCCAGCCCCCAGGCCGAGGTGGTCGCCTCGGCCAACTCCGGCTTCAACTTCGGGGCGCCCGAGAACGTCTCCGGCGGCGTGCTCGACGTGTTCGCCATCGACCTGGAGCTCTCCGGCGAGACCTTCATCGTCGCCTGGGAACAGGAGAAGGTGAACGGCAAGCACGAAATCCGTCGCGGCGAGAGCAAGACCGGCACCGGCTTCACCAACAGCCAGGTCTCCGGCGAGGGCGGCGCGGAGGACCACGACGCGTCGAGCCCGCAGATCTCGCGCTCGGTCGGCCTGCCCGCCGGTTCGGTCATGCTCTGGACCGAGATCGACGAGGACGGCGGCACCGAGGTCATCACCGCCTTCGGCGACCAAGACGCGGGCGGCGAGTGGCACGACGAGTTCCCGTTCGTCTCCGAGGCCGAGGAAGCCGGCGCGCTGGTCGTCTTCGAGCCGCGCATCGCCTACAACGACCGCTACTACAACTTCCCGATGGCGTGGCTTCAGGACACCCCCGGCGCGCCGGGCGTCCCGAGCGTCCACATCGGCGGCTATCGCCCGCACGACGTCGACGTAGACGGCTGGGTCGCCGGCGTCTCGACGAGCATCTCCTTCGACATCGGGCACCTGCCCTTCGAGGACGTCTTCGCCTTCGTGCTGCTCGGCGCGGGCTACGCGGGCGGCCCCGGCCTCCCGCTGATGGACGGCCGCAACACCGGCCTGCTGTTCGACCCCTTCCTCACCAACTTCTCGATCTCCAACTTCGCCCTCTTCACGGCGATCAACGATCCGGCGGCGCGCGGTGCTTCGACCGAGCCGTTCGGGCCGGTCTTGCTTCCCGCCGGCCTGCCGCTGTCGATGGTGGCGGTCAGCTGGGGCCCGTACGGTGAGCTGCACCACATCACCGACGTGATTACCGCGGTGTCCGAGGTCCCCGCTCCGTAGCCCCCCCCGCGAAGCAGGGACTGCTTTCCCTCGATACTCTCTGCGGAACCTGGGGCGCGTCGCGTAGGCGGCGCGCCCCTTTTTCATGCCCGGCGCTCGGTCGCACCCGGCTGCACCCAGCGCGGGCTCGTGGATGGAGCGCACGCGCCCTATCATTCCGCGCCATGGGACGGAAGCTCCGCATCTTCGTTGCGAGCACGATGAAGGACCTGGCGAACGAGCGCGACGCCGTGGTCACGCTGCTCTCCAAGTCCAACTTCGAGCCGGTCCACGCCGAGAACTTCCAGCCCCCCGGACACCCCTGGGACCGGATCCGGGCCGAGCTCGACACCTGTGACCTCTTCCTCCTGCTCTGCGGCGAGACCTATGGCTTCGTTCCCGACGAAGGCCCCGCGGCCGAGCACGGCAAGTCGGTCACCCACCTGGAATACGACGAGGCGCGGCGCCTGGGGCTACCCGTGCTCCCCTTCCTGAAGCGGCTCGATCGCGACGCCTGCGTCGACGAGCGCCGCGACGCGTTCCACGCGGAGATCGGGAGGTGGGATGGCGGCCAGGTCGCGCGCAGCTTCGAGCTGGCGTCCGACCTCGCCACCGGCGTGCTGGACGCGATCGTGTCGCTCCTGACCGACGAGTTCTGCCGCGCGCGGGTGCAGGCCCGCGCTCCCGGCGTATCCGATCGCGCCCGGGCGCTTCGCCCTCCCGCGGAGCCGGGACGGCTCCCCGACCTCCCCGCCGCGCTCGTCGAGGCGGTGCGGAGCGGCGACACGGTGCTGGTGTCCGGAGCGGGCCTGTCGCGCGAGGCCGGCTACCCCGGGGTGTTCGTGCACGAACAGGCCCTGCTCCAGGCGATCCGGCGCTTCGATCCCGACTACGCTCCCAGCCCGGCTCAGAACGCCTTCCCGCACATCGCCGAAGACCTCGAGGAGATCGGCGGGCGCGAGGAGCTGGTGAAAGCGGTGCGGGACTACATGTTCCCGGCCGAGATCGTGGCGCCCGCTCCATCCCACGTGCTCGCGGTGAAGCTGTTCCCGCGGATCGTGACGACCAACTACAGCACGCTCTTCGAGGAGGCCTGCGAGGCCGAGGGCCGCCCGCGCGAGGTGGTGACCGGTCCGCTTCCCGAGCCGCCCGAACCGCCGGTCCTGGTCAAGGTCCGCGGCTCCGCGGCCCGGCCCGAGACGCTCGTCCTGACCGCGTCGCAGGAAGACGACCTGCGCTCCGGCTGGGCGCCGCGGTTCAACTACGTGGTCGACTGGCTGTCCAGCAAGACGGTCGTCGTGGTCGGCAGCTCTTTGGTCGACCGCGGCATGCACGAGATGTTCCGGGCGGCTGAGCAGATCCGCGGCTACTACGTCATGCCCGCGGCGGACTCCGTGATCTCGCGGCGCATGACGCGCCTCGGGCTGCTCCCCATCCTTACCTCCGGCGAACTCTTCTTCCGCTCCCTCGACGCGGCGCAAGGACAGCCGGCCGCTCGCGGGTCCCGACCGGACTAGGGCGCGGCGTCGGCGCTGCGAGGAAAGTCGGCTTTCGGAGAACTCGGCGCGTGCAGCGGCAGAGCACCAGCTCCGCACGCACCGTCGACCGGCCTCGACGCGTGTTGCCCCTGCTACTCCCAAGGAGCTCGCCCATGCGCCTTGCGCTCTTTCTCTCGGTCTCGATCGCCCTCGGCCCGGTCGCACCTGCGATCCACGCCAACGTCGCCTCCGCGCGCGCCGAACACGTAAGGCCGACGCGGCCGACCGCGCCCGCGCCCACCACGCCGTCCTTTCCGGTCGAGCGCGCCACGCAGGCGCTGCTCGACGACCTCGACCACAAGCTGCTCGCGCCTTCGGGCGCCGTCCACGTCGAGCGCGCTCCGGCGGGGTTGGCGCGCGTCTCGGTCCACGCGACTCCGCTGCTCGCCGCGCCGGGCACGGCGGCGGTGCTGCACGTCCACCACGTCTACGCGCCGTCGGATGGCGGCTGGGCGCGCGTGGCCGACCTGTCCACCGAGGCCCGCTTTGGCGCCCAGAGCATCGGAGCGGCCGTGCGTCTTGAGGTGCAGCAAGCGGGCGCCGCCGGGCATCCGCTGGACGCTCTCGCGGGATGGACCCTGAAGGAGGAGGCGACCGCGTCCTTCGCGTCGCCCTGGCGTCAGCTCGCCCCGCTGGTGGCGGGACCCGGCGGGCCCCAGCTGCTGGCGGCCGCGATGCAGGGCTTCGAGCGCACGTTGACGCTGACCGACGCCGCGGGGCGCGCCACGGTTCTGAGCGGCGCGGAGGCGACCTGGAGCCAGCTGTTGACGTCCTACGGCGGAGCCGCTTCGCCTCCGAGTGACGGCGGCGGAACGCCCGGCTCGAACGACTTCGTCGACTGCCTGCTCCTTTGCCTCGGGCTGCTGGCGCTGCCGGTCGGTCCCGCGACGCTGCTCTGTCTCGCCGTCGCCATCGTGGCGTGCGCGGGCGCGGAGCCCGAGGAGTACGAGGTCTGCGTCACGAAGGCCTTCGCGCTGTGCGGACTGGTGCTGGCGGCCACCGAGGCCGAGAACCTGCTGATCTGCCTGCTCGCGTGCCTCGGCGCCGCCTAGGAGCGTGCGCCCCGATAGCCACCTGGGTCGTCATCTACGGCGCACGCTCCTAGCGCGCGGACACGGGACCGGAGGGCGCGCGATGGCCCTCCGGTCCGGCTTGCGGACGGACTAGAACTGGAACGGCGTGAACTTCGCCGCGTTCGAGTGCGCCGGCCCGAAGAACTCATGGACGACCCACTGCGTGTAGAACGTCACGCCGATGATCCCCGGACTGAGGGCGAACGGCGCGTGCAGCGTGCCGATCCCCATCGGGTTGGTGACCGTCATCGGAGGCAGGCCGAGCGAGGGGCCGACCCAGATCACCGGGCCCGGTCCCGGCACCGTGCTGACCAGGAGCGACGCCGGCGTGCTGCCGAGCGCGTGCCCGACGCCGATCTTGAAGTGCGGCGGGCCGGCCTTGGGCACCAGCGGCGGCGAGTTGGCGATGATCTCGGGCAGGTTGCCGCTCGGCCCCGGGGTTCCGACGCCGAACTCGTTGGCCTCGAAGACGAACTCGGGGCGCTCGCTCGCGAGCTCGGGGCGGTCGAACGGGAACTTCTCGGCCTTAACCCGCGGGTCGGTCAGCGCCTCGCCGAGGAAGGCGCTCACCGCCTTGAACTCGACCGAGGTCAGCGTGCCGCCCGGGCCCGAGCCGTCCAGCCCGAGGATCCCGCCCTGCACCTGATCGTAGAACTTGATGATGGCGTCGAGCGAGTTCGAGCCTCCCGCACCCTGGCCGGTGCTGAAGAAGCGCGCCCGCAGGCCGACGTTCCGCAGCGTCGGCGTCTTCACCGCACCGAAGCCGATGTTATGGAAGCGCCCGTCGGACAGCGGGTTGTCGAACGGGTCGGCGAGCGTACCGGCCGCCGTCAGCGACGGCGCGCCGGACGCAGAGTGGCAGATGAAGCAGCCCGAGGTATCCAGGATCTTGAACCCGTGGATCATCTCGGGGGTCATCGTGCCCAGGTCGATCGGGGCCTGGTCCGGGATCAGCGTGCGCATGTAGTGCGCCATGGCGAGCGAGATGCGCTCGCGCGTCACCCCGACAATGCCGCCGAACTGCGGATCGGCGTGGAAGATCTTGTCGAAGAGCTCGTCGTAGGTCGCGCCGGAAGTCGCGATCCACTTGATGTCGGGCGGAACGGTGGCGGGGTCGACGAGCGCCAGGGGCGTCGCGGCGCCGAGCTTCGTCTGGATGTTGTTCGTCACCCAGTTGATGTCCTCGTGCCCCATCTCGATCGGCGAGATCGGCGGGCCAGCGACCTGGTCCTCGAGACCGGCCCAGTCGGTGAAGTTCGGGATCGTCACGCCACCGGCATCGACGAAGTCGGGCCCGGCCCGCATGTCCCAGAACTGGCGCTCAAAGACGTAGGCGCCGATCATCGTCGGCGTATGCAACCCGGTGCCGGTGCGGTCGATGCTGGTCGACAGCGGGTTGATGAAGCCGTAGTCGACCAGGTTCGTGCCGCCGTTCAGGTGCTGGGGAAGCACGCCGACGGCTCCGAGGTTGCCGCTGGGATCCAGGAACGGCTTGCGGTTGTCCGTGCCCCCTGCGGACGGGATGTGGCACGTCCCGCAGGACATGGTGTTGTCGGCCGAGAGCTGCTCGTCCCAGAAGACCGCCTTGCCCAGCTCCGAACGGACCTGGCGGTCGGCCAGAGCGGAAGCCGGGGCCGTGCTGCGCACGAACGGGTTGCCGTCGGGCGCGGCTGGGTGGGGCCAGTTGGAAACGTCGGGCGGTTCGCCGACGAGGCCGGCGACGTGCATGCGCTGCGCAGAAGCCGTGACGGCCAGGGACGCGACAAGGGCAGACCCCAAGCCCGCGCGAGCGAGCGTCGACGCGAGTCGATTACGCATAGTCTCCTCCGAAGACTGCGGTGATGTGGCAAGGGGCGCGCGGTCTGGTCCGCGCGCTTCACTTCAGGCTAGCGAGGAACAGCGACGTGTGTGGGTCTTCCCGCGAGACCTTCACGCGAGCCGAAAGCGGGAAACTCCGCGACGACGCGTTGGAATTCGGGAGCTTCCCGAAACGCTCTCCACAGCGGCTTTGGGTTACCAGGTAACCCAGCAATTGCGAGCTCTCGCCGCGCGTCGCTACGGCGACGTCAGCAACAGCCCATCGCTGACCGCCCGCGGCGCCGCCGCCGTCCAGGTAGGCGACCTGCAGCGCAAACGAAGCGCCGGCGAGAACCGCGGCGGGAATCGAGAGCGGGATCGCGATCGTGCCCGCGCCCGCCACGCCGGGAGCGCCCTGCAGGACGTGCGCCTCCAGGGCGAACAGCGGGAACGGATGGAGCAGCCCCGTCACGAACGGCATGCCGCCCGAAGGGGGTCCGATCGCCAGCGCGCCCGCGGCGCCGCCGAGGCCCGCGACCACGCGCACCTGCACGTCGGCGCCATAAGCACCGCAGCCCTGCAGCAGAAGCCCCGGCTCGAGCGCGCCGCTGCCGGGCACGCCGCCGCCGAGGTTCTGGGCCGCCTGGCCGGCGCGCTTGAACCACGAGTAGCCGCCGCCGACGGTGAGCCGGCGCCCGGCGCGCGCCCTGGTCCTACGGGACCAGCGTGTCGACGACGCGCTCGAGCTCCTCGGCGGTAAGGCGCGTCGCGGTTTGCGTCAGCATCGCGCGGAGGTGCCGTTGCCCCTCGAAGCTCCCGGGGAAGCCGATGTTGCCCATGATCGGGCAGCGGCTCGAGATCAGCAGCTCGCCCTCCGCGTCGAAGATCGCGTGGAAGGGCACGCCGTCGCCCGGCCGAGCTTCGAGCAGCGCGGCGACCTCCGGGCCGTTCTCGTCCTGCACGTCGTCGATCTTGAGCAGCACGTAGTCGGTGGAGAGCAGCTCGCGGTGGTCGTCGATCCAGCTGGTCAGCAGGAAGCACGGCCCGCAGTAGCGCTGACTGACGCGGACCCAGACCCTGCGGTCCGTTTGTCGGGCCAGCTCGAGCGCGGCGGTCCACTTCTCGCGCGCGTCCAGCGTGGGCGGCGCCGCCGCGCGCAGGAACTCGGCGGCGCGGGCCTCCGCGTCCGTCGCGGAGGGATCGAGCCGGAGGCGGTCGACTTCCTCGCCGGCCTCGTCGTACACGGCGACGAACAGGCTGCCCCGCTCGGGCAGCGGCCAGCCGTACCGCTGCCGCGTCGCTTCGAAGTCGTCCTCGATCCCCGCCTTGCCCGGGACCCGGACGACCTGGAGGAACGACGCGACCTCGTCGCGCCAGGACGGGCTCAACAGCCGCCTTGCGGTGAAGTCGGTGGCCTCGTCGCCGCCGTCGTGCAGGATCATCATCACGCGGTAGTGCCCCAGGCGTCCGTCGCGCAGCTGGGCGTCGAAGATCGCGGCGAACGAGCGGCGCGCGTCGCTGGCCACGGCCGGCCCGACGTGCGACACGAGCGCCGGACGCTGCTCGTCCGCGAGCACCGAGATCGAGCCCAGCCACGCGTCGATCCCGTCGCCGGCCGCCTCCAGCCGAAGCTCCGCGCCCGTCGGCAGGCCCGCCAGGGTGTAGGCCCCGGCGGCGTCCGTCGCGGCCTCGAAGCTCGCCGCCAGGAACGGCGGGTCGGTCTCGTCTTCGCTCCGCATCCGGAGCGCGGCCTGAACCAGCGCGGAGGAAACGCCCTGCTCCGCGCCATCGACCAGCCGGCCATGGAAGTCGACGGTCGGCGTCAGCTCGAGCTCGATGGGCTCCGACAGCTCGTCCGCCACCAGCACGCGCGCGGCGCGCCCGCAGGGACTGCTCGCGTAGAGCCCGAGTCGAGCGGCCGAGACCTCGAGCGAGAAGGCGCCGCCGGAATCGACGGTGATCGTATGCGTCTCCGCCGACTCGCGGTCGAGGGATCCGATCTCGATCACGGTGCCGGCGACGGCGACCTCCGGCACGGCGCAGCGGACCCGCCCCGTGATCGTCCGCGCCTCGTCCCGGTGAAGCGCGACGACGTTCGGCCCCTCCCCGTCGACCGTCACGGTCTCGGTCCCCCTCCAGTCGGGGGTGTAGATCGAAACGCTGACCTCCTCGCCCACGCCGGCGTAGGACGTGGCGCGGCCCTCCGCATCGGTCGTCGCGCTCCAGCGGCGACCGAAGTCTCCCCAGCGCTCCTCGCCGTCCTCCAACCACGAGAAGTCGTGCGAGGTCGAGAGCGACACCGACTGCGCGGCGACGGGCTCGGCGGTCTCGCCGAAGGTCACGACGACGCTGAGCGGCACCCCGTGGCGCGCCTCCAGGCGCGGCGGATCCGCGCTGGACGTGGCCGCGTCGTACGGGATCACGGCGACCGGCGCGCTGACCATGCGCGGGTCGTTGACCTGCATGCTGTACGTCGCGTCCGGCAGGTACTCGATCGCGAAGACCCCGTCGGCGTCCGCGAAGCCGATGCGGCGGTCGTAGCGGCCCTCCCGGTCGGACTGGAAGGTCGCGGCGATGACGCAGAGCCCCGCGACCGCGCCCGGCGCCTCGCCCGGCGCCTCGATCTGGGCCTCGATCTGGCCGGCGACGAGCTGGCGCGGCGTCGAGCGCTGCAGCGGGATGCGCAGGAGCTCGCCCTCCTTCTCGACGTCCCCCGCGACCTGCCAGCCCGCGGTGCGGCTGTCGGCGGTGGTCGAGACGGTCGCCAGCTCCGGGAACCACCTGCAGGTCGCGCGGCCGTTCTCGTCGCTCGTCAGCAGGGCGTCCGGGCTGTCGCCATAGAACTGCCACTCCGGCGAGCCGGTGCCGAGGGACAGGTGCACGGTCACGCCGCTGACCGGCTCGCCGCTGGCGGTATCGACCAGCTGCATCTCGCGCGGCCGGCACGGCTCGAGCGTGACGCCGAAGCTCGCCCCCCGCGGATCGATGGATGGGCTGCGATAGAAGGCGAACCCGCCCAGCTGGAGGTCGTCCGTCCAGGCGGTGAGCTGCATCAGCTGCTCCTTCTCCGTCAGCAGCAGGGTGGCGCGGCCCGCTTCGTCGGCGACGGCGCGGTAGCTTCCGCCTCCTCCGAGCTCGGCGCGGACGTAGGCGCCCGCGGCCGGCCCGTCGGCCGACCGGACGTCGACCGTCACGGCGCGCTCGCGGGGTTCGAGGCGCACCTCGATGCCCTCCATGGCGACCCGGCGCAGCTCGCTGACCCGGACCGCGCGCCGGCCGACCAGACCGGCCTCCTCGTCGCGCGCCTCGAGGACAACGTGGATCCAGGACTGGCCGTGCACCGGGACCCAGGTGTCGAACTCGGCGCCGTCGGCGCGGGTTGCGAGCGCGAGCTCGCCGTCCCCCGTCTTGAGCGACACGGCCAGCTCGTAGCCCTGCGCCGGGCGCCCGTCGGGGTCGACGACGCGGCCGGCGATGCGCAGCTCCAACCCGTCGCCGGAGCCCCGAAGCCAGTCCGTCGCCTCTCCACCCGGCACCTCGGCCGCCGGCGCGGCGCTCACCGCCGGCTGCTGCGCGGCCGTGGGGACGGCCAAGAGGACGCAGTACGCGGCGATCGTCAGAAGGAACGAAGCTCGGGCAGGGATCGGGAGCATGCTCGTCTCGGGGGCGTCCGCGCGGACGAACCCAGGGGCCGCAGGACGATCGAGCCCCGTTCGGGTGCGCGCTGGCGTTGATAGTGAATCGCGTCGGCGAGCACTACGACGCGCGCGGCGAGAACTTCCCCCAAACCGTCGGGCGCCCCGGACCCCGCGTCCGAGGCGCCCCTTCCTAGCCCCTCTACTGCCCGAGGCAGAGCAACAGGCAGGCCAGCACGTTCTCGAGGTCGGTGATCGCGATCAGGATTCCACAGCCGAGGAAGACCGCCGCCAGGCACCCTTCAAAGTCCTCCGCGCCCCCGATCGAGCAGGCGATGATCCCCAGCGTCAGGCACAGCAGCGCCTGCGGCTCCACCGACAGGCCGAGCGCCGCGAGACAGACGGCCATGCAGAAATTGAAGCCGCCCGGGTCGCTCCCGCCGCCTCCGCTCGGCGGACTCGGAGGAGCGTCGCCGCTCGGCGCGTCGAGCAGCTGGCCCCAGGTGACGTCCGCTCCGGACAGCGCCTTGGTGCGTCCCTCGGCGTCGGTGACGCGCAGCGTGCGGGAGAAGGTCTCGAGCGAAGCCTCGAGCAGCGCCGGCCCGTTCGCGCCCGACACCAGCGTGCCCAGGTGCCACAGGCTGGTCGCGAAGCGCGCGGTGGCCTGCTCCTCGAGCACCCAGCCGCCCCACGGGCTCAGCGGGTGCGCGCCGTCGCGCTCGATCTCGAGCCGCAGCGTCGCGTGCGTGGCGCTCGCCTCGAAGTCGACGTCGAGGGAGACGCCGGCCATCCGCACCCACTCCCCCGCGGACGGGGCGTAGACGTGGCCGACCTGGGCGATCGCCGCCGTTCCCGGAGCGCTGACGAGCGGGGCGGCGAGCACCGACACGCTGACCAGCTGCCCCGCGCGCCGCTCGACCTGCACCGCGCCCGCCGGCGCGAGCAGCTCGCGATCGAGCTCGGCGAGCAGCGCGTCGGACGCGCTCTCCACCGGGAACGATGGACCGCGCGCGGCGTCCTCCCCGGTTGCTAGCGGCGCGACCGGACCGGCGGTACGCGCAGAGGCGAGGTTCGCGTGGATCGCGGGCGCGACCGGCCCGACGACGAGGGAGACGGTAAGAAACAGCGCAAGACGCATGAAGGCAGCTCCTGGTAAGGCAGGCGGCGCGCGGCAGCGCGCTCGACTCCCCGTGCTCTGCGCGCACCGGCGCAGAGTTCTCCCAAAGCGCCGTTTCTCGGCCCGGAGGAGCGCCTAGAACGCGCCGAGCGTCAGGTCGAGCGCGTTGGCCAGGGCGATGTTCCCCAGCGCGTCCACGCTGCCCCCCTGCGCGCAAAGCGAGACGCCGACCAGGTAGCAGCTGTTCTCGATCGGCACCGCGAACGCCGCGCCCGCAGGCGCGGTCAGCACGACCGTCGGACTCGCCCCGCAAAGGAGCGTGCCGAAGGGCGACGGCACGTCGGTCGCGAGCGCGCCGAAGCCGACGAAGTCCAGCACCGCCGCGGGCTGGAATGCGGCGTGGTCGAGGTAGGGATCCCACACCGCGCCGACGACGGGTCCGCTGGTCAGCCCCGGCCGGAAGGCGTCGGGGTTCGCCGGCGCGCCCAGGCGCACGACCTCCGCGGCGCCCACCTGCGGCGGACACGGCGCCGGGTCGAACACGATCGTCAGCTCGGGCCGCGTCGCCGCCTCCTTGTTCTCGCGCGTGTTGAAGCGCCGCGCCGAGGCGCCGCCGGTCTCGTCCCCGACCAGCACCCAGCCGTGGTTGTCGCCGGGGTTGTCGAGCCAGGCCTGGACGTCGGCGACCATCGCGCCGGTCGGCCCCCACACCTTCGGGCCCAGCCCCCCCACCGACAGCACGGCGCTGGTCGTGGCCTGAAAGTCGCCGCCCGCGCTCGCCCAGAGGTCATCCGGGTAGAAGCGGTGGATCCAGGTTGCGTCTCCCGGCTCCGAGTCGGCGCCCGCGCCCTCCTCGGCCCAGGCGTCGGAAGCCCCTTCGCCCCAGGCGGCGAGCGCGCGATGCAGCCGCACGACCTTGGCGCCCGCGCCGGAGCTCTTCGACAGATGAAGGCGCAGCTCGACCGACGTGACCGTCGAGCCCGCGGGCAGCGCGCCGGCGACGTTGAAGCGGATCACCCCCCGGCGGGTCGCGGCCATCTCGGTGACGCCGGCGAAGAGGTAGCGGCCCGCGCCGTTCGACTTGTCGCCCGTCTCGCTCTCGTAGAGCGTGTTGTCGCGGTCCGCGCCGAGCGTGAGGACGTCGGCCGGCACCTGCGCTCCGGTCAGACAGGCGGCGATCACCAACTGCGCTAGATGCTTCATAGACAGCGAAGCATAGCACGCGAAACCGATTCGCTTTGTGACGGGAAGCTCATGCGGGGCTGCTCCCAGCAGCTAGCACGGCGCCAGCGCGGGAGGCGCCCGCCTCAGGCAAGAACTTCGCGTACGACGCGTGCCGGTTCGACGCCGGTCAGCCGCTCCTGGAGCCCCTGGAACGGAAACGCCAGGCGCTCGTGGTCGAGCCCCAAGAGGTGCAGGATCGTCGCGTTCAGGTCGCGTACGTGGACGCCGCCCTCGACCACGTTCCAGCTGAACGTGTCGGTGCGGCCGTGCTCCACGCCGGCCGCGACGCCGCCGCCGGCGAGCCACATGGTGAAGCAGCGTCCGTGGTGGTCGCGACCGCTGCCAGGATCGCCGAGCGTGCCCTGGCTGTACACCGTGCGGCCAAACTCGCCGCCCCACACCACGAGCGTGTCCTCGAGCAAGCCGCGCCGCTCGAGGTCGAGCACCAGCGCCGCCGACGGCTGGTCGGTGTCGCGGCATTGGGCGCCGAGCTCGCGCTCGAGGTTCAGGTGTTGGTCCCACCCGCGATGGAAGAGCTGCACGCAGCGCACGCCGCGTTCCGCGAGGCGGCGCGCCAGGAGGCAGTTCGCGGCGTAGGTCCCGGGCGTACGCGCATCCGGGCCGTAGAGCTCGAACACCTCGTCCGGCTCGTCGGACAGGTCCACCAGGTCGGGGACCGCGCGCTGCATGCGGAACGCGAGCTCGTACTGCGCGATCCGCGACGCCAGGCCCGGATCGTCGCCGCGCCCCAGGGCCTCGAGCCGCGCGAGATCGTCGAGCTGGCGCCGGCGCCTTTCGACGTCGATGCCGGGCGGGTTGTTGAGGAAGAGCACCGGCGACGCTCCGCTGCGCAGGCGGACGCCCTGGTGCTCGGCGGGCAGGTAGCCCGAGCCCCAAAGGCGCGAGAAGATCGGCTGGCCGGGCGCCTTCCCCGTCCCCTGCGAGATCAGCACGAGGTACGCCGGCAGGTCCTGGTTCTCGCTGCCGAGGCCGTAGGACAGCCACGACCCGAGGCTCGCCTTGCCCGGGATCTGGTTGCCGGTGCAGAGCCACGTGATCGCGGGGTCGTGGTTGATCGCCTCGGTGTGCACGGCCTTGAGGAACGCGAGGCGATCGACCACCTGCGCGGTGTAGGGCAGGAGCGCGCTGACCCACGCGCCGCTCTCGCCGTGCTGGCGGAACTCCCACGGCGACGCCACGACCGGGAAGCTCGCCTGGCCCGCGGTCATGCCCGTGACGCGCTGCTCGCCGCGGACCGAATCCGGAAGCTCGTCGCCGTGCAGCGCGCGCAGCTCGGGATGATGGTCGAAGAGGTCGACCTGCGACGGGCCGCCGGACTGGCACAGGTAGATGACGCGCTTGGCGCGCGGCGCGAAGTCGGGCGCGCGCTCCCCGTCGGACCGCGCCGGTCGGCGGGCCGCCGCGCGGCGCTCGAGCAGCGCGAGCGCCGCGGCGCCCAGGCCGCCGCCGAGGAGCGCGCGCCGGCTCAGATCGTGCGGGAAGATCGAGGCCATGGTCAGCGGCGCGTGATCGCCTCCTCGAGGTTCAGCAACGTGCTCGCGACCAGCGTCCACGCAGCGCCCTCGACCGGGTCGAGCCCGGCCCGCCGCGGAGCCTCCCCGACCGCGAGCAGCGCCTCGGCGGCCTCGGGCTCACGCGCGAAGGCCGCGCGCTCACGCGCGACGGCGGCGAGCAACACCTGGGCCTCCGCGGGCGACGGCGGACGTCCGAGCACCAGCGCGAAGCCGCGCTCGACGCAGGCGGCGTCCGAGCCGTCGGCGGCGGTCTCGGCGAGCATGCGCTCCGCCAGCCCGCGCGCCGCCTCGACGAAGCCGGTCTCGTTGAGCAGCGCCAGCGCCTGCAGCGGCGTCTGCGTCCGGCCCCGGCGCGACACGCACGTCTCGCGGCTCGGAGCGTCGAAGGCCGCCATCGTCGGCGGCGGCACCGTGCGCTTCCAGATCGTGTAGAGGCTGCGCCGCCACAGCTTGTCGCCGTGGTCCTGCACGTACTCCTGCTCGGTGGCCGGGGTCGAGCCGAGGTGGCTGACCTCACGCCACAGGCCGTCGGGCTGGTACGGCCGCACGCTCGGCCCGCCGACGGTCGGCACCAGCAGCCCGGACGACGCGAGGAAGAGGTCGCGCACCAGCTCGGCCTGCAGGCGGAAGCGCGCCCCGCGGGCGAGCAGCACGTTGTCCGGATCGCGCGCGAGCTGGGCGCGGGTCGCGTCGGAGCTCTGCCGGTACGTCGACGAGCACACGATGGTGCGCAGGAGCGCGCGCAGGTCCCAGCCGCTCTCCACGAGCTCGACGGCGAGCCAGTCCAGCAGCTCCGGATGGCTCGGCGGCGCGCCGCGCGTGCCGAAGTCCTCGGGCGTCGCGACCAGGCCGCGGCCAAAGAGCAGCTGCCACCACGCGTTCACGGTGACGCGCGCGGTCAGCGGATGGGCCGGGTCGACCAACCACCGCGCCAGCCCCAGCCGGTCGACCGGCGCGTCGCTCGGGAACGGCGGCAGGCACGCGGGCGTGCCGCGCTCGACCGCCTCGATAGGCTTGTCGTAGCGGCCGCGGTCGAGCACGTGCGTGTCGCGCCGCACGGCGCGCTCCTCCATCACCATCGTGGTGGTCATCGCCGCGGCCTCGATCTCGTCGATCCGCGCCGTCAGCGTGATCAGGGCGCGGCGGACGGGCTTCAGCTCGGCCGCCTGCGAGCGGAAGTAGCGCCGCAGGCGGTGCGCCGCGGCGTCGCTGCGCTCCCCGGGCGCTGCGTCGAGAATGCCGGCGAGGCCCGCGGGGAGCTTCGGTTGTGCCGCCGCGAAGTAGAACCCGCCGGGGCCGCCGTAGTTCACGATCTTCAGCAGCACCTCGTTCGGCCCGGCCACGAGGGCGACGTTGAGCCGCTCCTGGTCGGGCGCAACGCCGCGCTTGGCGTTGTTGTTGAGCACCCGCTCGCCGTTGATCCACAGCCGGATCGAGTCATCGCTTCCGAGCGACAGACCCAGCCGGGTCGCGTGCGTCACCGTGATCGTGCGCCGCAGGTAGGTGGCGGAGCTCTCGCCGGGCAGCGCGTGGCTCTCGCCGTCGACGAGCTCGGGCGCGTCGCGCCAGGCGACGTCGCCCGCGCCGTCCTCGGGCGTCTCGGGGACGAAGCTGCGCTCCCAGGCCTCGTCGCCGCTCGGCGCTGCGAAGGGGCCGGCCACCTGCCAGGCGCCGAGCTCGGGCGCGGCCCACTCGGTGCGCAGGCGCCGCTCCTCGCGCTCCCACTCGCGCTGCGCCGCGTCGAGCTCAGGCGAGTCCGCCATCAGCTCGGCCTTGAGCCGCGCCTCGCGCGCCCGCAGCTGCTCGACCTCGGCGCGCTGTTCGTCCGACAGCAGCGAAAGGAACGGCACCGAGTTCTTCCCGCCGTTGCCGTCGAGGCCCCTCTCGGTGATGGAGTCGAAGAAGGCGAAGAAGCGGTAGTACTCCCGCTGCGACACCGGGTCGTACTTGTGGTCGTGGCACTGGGCGCACTGCATCGTGAGCCCCATCCACGTCTGGGCCGTGGTCCGCACGCGGTCGGCGGCGTACGCCACGAGGTACTCGTCCTCGATCGTCCCGCCCTCGTGCGTGATCATGTGGTTGCGGTTGAAGCCCGAGGCCACGCGCTGCGCGGTGGTGGCGTCTGCGAGCAGGTCGCCGGCCAGCTGCTCGACCGTGAAGCGGTCGAAGGGCAGGTTCTCGCCGAAGGCCTCGATCACCCGGTCGCGCCAGGCCCACATGTGCCTGCCGCCGTCGATCGAGTAGCCGTTCGTGTCCGCGTAGCGCGCGAGGTCGAGCCAGGCCAGCGCGAGCCGCTCGCCGTGGTGCGGCGAGGCCAGCAGGCGGTCGACGAGCCGCTCGTAGGCGTCGGCGCGCTCGTCCGCGACGAAGGCCTCGACCTCCGCGGGAGCCGGCGGCAGCCCGAGCAGGTCCAGCGACAGGCGCCGGATCAGCGTGCGGCGGTCGGCCTCCGGAGCCGGCGTCAGCCCTTCGGCGCGGAGGCGCGCCAGCACGAACGCGTCGATGGGATTGCGGACCCACGCGCGTTCCGAGTCATCGGCGGCCGCGGGGTCGTCGGCGGCCGCGGGGTCGTCGGCGGCCGGTGGCACCTCGGGTCGCACCGGCGGGACGAAGGCCCAGTGCGGCTCCCACTCCCCGCCCGCCTCGATCCAAGCCGCGACCAGCGCCCGCTCGTCGCCGGTGAGCTCGCCGTCGTCCGGCGGCGGCATGCGCTCGCCCGGGTCCGCGGTCAGGCGGTAGAGCAGCTCGCTCTCGCCCGGACGCTCACGGTCGACCACCCGATACCCGCCCCGGTCGTCGAAGAGGTCCGACGCGACGTCGAGGCGCAGGTCGCCTTCGCGCGTGGCGGCGTCGGGCCCGTGGCAGTGGAAGCAGTGCTCGGCGAGGATCGGCCGCACGTCGCGGGCGAAGTCGACCTCCACGGGAGCTTGCGCGGCGACGATCAGGGTGAGGAGCAGGCCGGGCACGCCGGGATTCTACCTCCACGCCGTGCGCCGGTGTTACGCCTCGCGGGCAGGTCGACGCGAGATCAGCCCACGCGCTCCAGGAGCCAGGCCACGACGTCGAGCTCGCCGGCGAAGTGCGCGAGCGGCTCCGTGTCGGGCAGCCGGACGCCGAGCGGCGCGGCCAGCGTGTTCGAGCGCAGCTCGACCCGCGCCGGCCGCAGCGGCCAGGGCTCGTGGTGGATATCGCCGCGGCAGAGCCGCCCGCGGCGATCGGCGGAGTACAGGCAGTAGCGCTCGGTCAGCCAGGCGTCGATCGACCCTGGGCGCGACCGCTCGACGTCGCCGGCGGGCTCGTAGGAGCCCTCGAAGCCGACCTCGCGTCCGCCTTCGCGGCGCGCGCTGGTGTAGTCGATCGCGGCTCCCGCTCGCCGGAAGCGCATGCGCGCGCGGTTGTACGGCAGGTGAAAGCCCGCCCGTGCGACCCAGACGGCCAGCGGGTTCGGCACGTCGAGGCTGAAGAACCACACGCCCGGCTTGCCCTCGGCCCGGACGTAGGTGCGCAGGTTGAGCTCGGGGAAGGCCGAGAGCCCCGGCAGCGCCGGCGTGAAGCGCGGGCAGACGCCACTCATCCGGAAGGGAACGACGCCGAGCCACGCGCTGCCGTCGAACGTATCGAGCTCGAGTCCGTCGGGCACGTGGCTCCGCAGCGCCTCCGCCGGGACGGGCCAGTGCAGGAAAGCCAGGTCGTGCCAGCGCATGCGCAGCGCCCAGGGACGCTCGGGCAGCGGCCACGGCCGGTGGTGGGTCGATGCGCGGTCGAGGCGGGGAGGCATGCTCTTGGAACCGGTGCTGACTCCGCATGGTACGGGACCGCGGGGCGCGGCCCTACACGTGCTTTCCACACTCCTGTTCTCCTTGTGCTTCGCGCGCAGCGCGGATCAGATTCGCGCAGGTCACAACGTTCGCAAACGGTCGGTGCAGCCGCGCTGCGCCGGCTCCCCTCAACCCTGCCGATCGTTCCGAAGGAGAAGTTTCCTTGAACCGCGTCTCACTCCCGCTTGCCGCCGGCCTCCTGACCACTCTGACAGTAGCCGCGCACTCCCAGGACGAGTGCGCGAACGCCACCCCCGTGCCGCCGGGCATTCCGGCCTTCGTTTCCGGCTCGACGCTTGGCGCGACGACCAGCGGCGTCGGCTGCGCGCTGATCGACGTCTGGTACGAGTACACCGCGCCGTGCACGGGCACGGCGACCGCTACGCTGTGCGCGCCCCCGGGCAGCGCGGACTTCTCCGTCACCCTGGGAGGGTTCTCCGGCGACTGCGGGAGCCTCACGCTGCTCGACTGCAACTCCTTCGCCTGCGGCGACGCGCCGGAGATCAGCTTCCCGGTCACGTTCGACGAGACCTACTACATCCAGGTCGGCAGCGCCTTCGGCGAGCAGGGCAGCTTCACCATGGTGGTGGACTGCAACGGCGTGTTCCAGCCCAACGACTTCTGCTCGCAGGCGACCCCCATCGGCGAGGGATTTGTGTCGGGCTCCACGGTCAACGCCACGACCGACGGCCCCGGCTGCGCCGCCTTCGACGTTTGGTATCGCTACACGCCCAGCTGCAGCGGAGTCGCCACGGCCAGCATCTGCAGCTTCGGCGCCAGCTTCTACGCGACCCTCGGGGCGTACGACGGGACCTGCGGCGACCTGACCCTGCTCGAGTGCGACAGCCTGTTCTGCGGCGACGCGCCGCTGGTGTCGTTCCCGGTGGAGGCGGGCAAGGAGTACTACCTCCAGGTCGGCAGCGCCTTCGGAGAGCAGGGCAGCTTCAACCTCGACGTCTTCTGCGACCCGGTCTGCCGGCTCGACTTCGGGCTCACGCCGGAGGACGGCGGCTCCCCCACGCCCTGCCCGGGCACAACGACGGTCACCGACCAGTATCTGCAGAGCCAGAACATCGTCTTCGGGAGCGCGGTCGATGCGCTCGGTGCCACCGCCTCGGACGTCGTCGTCGAGCTCGACCCGGGCTGCTCGATCGGACTCGCCCCCTGCGCCTCCATCGCGCAGCCCTGTGGAGGCCCGTGCACGGATGACGGCTGGTGGTGCGCGTTCCGGCGCGACGGCGGGCCGGCGGGGGTCAACTCCTTCCGCGCCGACTTCTGCTCGGCGGTCCAGGCCGTGGTCGTTGCGTACGACGTGTACGGCAACGTGGTCGACGCGACCGCGACGTCCGTGGGCGGCGTGGTCGAGGCGCTGACCGTTTCCGACCCGAGCGGCTGCAACCGCATCGCGCTCATCGAGGCCGAGCCCGTGCTCGGCGGCGTCCCGATGTACGTCGACTGCCTCGCGTACGACGACCCCGAGCCGGTAACGGTCTGCCCCCTGCCGCTCGCGGCCGTGGAGCTCGCCCGCAACAGCGTCGTGGCGCCGAACCCCGCGCAGCTCTTGCCGGGCGTAACCTGCGGGCCCGTGGTGGGCCGCGTCTGGGATCCGCTGGTCGTGCCGGTCGCCGGCGACGTCGAGAGCGCTCCGGGCCTCTTGGCCTCACTGAACCCGACCGACCTGCCCGGCATCCTGCCGCCGCCCAGCGGCACGCTGCTGTGCGACCCCACCGCGCTCTTCTTTCAGCTCCTGTCGCAACCGACCGGGCTGCCGCTGCAGGTACCGATTCCCGAGGACTGCAACCTCGTCGGCTTCTCGTTCTGCGCCCAGGGCGGCTACCTGCGCGTCGCGCCGCTGCCGACGACGCTGCAGTTCACGAACGCGCTGGACGTGACGATCGGCACGTTCTAGGGCGCGCATGCGACCTCCCGGGACACCGGACTGCGGTTCCCGGGAGCCGTCGCCGGCGCCGCGCGCCGCCGTGTCGCTCGCCCCGGGTCCGCCTGGCACAATGCGCGCGATGGACCGCCACCTCACCACGCTCGTCGCCTGCCTCGTCCTCGCCTCGACCGCGGTCGCCGGAGAGCCCAACATCCTCTTCTGCATCGCCGACGACTGGGGCTGGCCGCACGCCGGCGCGTACGGCGACCCGGTCGTCCAGACCCCGACCTTCGACCGCGTCGCCGCGGAGGGGGTCCTCTTCGAGCACGCCTACGTCTCCAGCCCGTCCTGCACGCCGAGCCGCAACGCGATCCTGACCGGGCAACACTTCTGGCGGCTCGGGGCCGGCGCGAACCTGTGGAGCTGGCTCGACGTCGAGCATCCGACCTACCCGCTGCTGCTCGAGCAGGCCGGCTACCACGTCGGGCGTTGGCGCAAGAGCTGGGGCCCGGGGCGCATCGCCCTCGGCGGCTACGACGGGAGCCACCCCGCCGGCACCGAGTACCGCGGCGGCTTCGACGAGTTCCTGGCCGCGCGGCCCGACGGCGCGCCGTTCTGCTTCTGGCTGGGGGCGTCCGACCCCCACCGCGGCTATGAGCGCGGATCGGGGCGCGCGAGCGGCATGGACCTCGACGCGATCGCGCTTCCGGGCTTCTTCCCCGACGTCGAGGAGGTCCGCTCGGACGTCGCCGACTACTACTTCGAGGTGCAGCGTTTCGACCGCGACGTCGGGCGCGCGCTCGCGCGGTTGGAGGAGCTCGGCGAGCTAGAGCGCACGATCGTCGTCGTGACCGGCGACCACGGCATGCCGTTCCCGCGGTGCAAGACCAACCTCTACGACCACGGTGTCCGCGTGCCGCTCGCGCTTCGCTGGGGAGCCGAGGTCCGGCCGACCGGCGCCGGGCGGGCGGCGGCCGGATCCGTCTCGGCCTTCGTATCGTTGGTGGACCTCGCGCCGACGTTCCTGGAGGCGGCCGACGTGGCGCTCCCCGACGCGCTGACCGGGCGTTCGCTCTTGCCGCTGCTCTTCCCCGAGGCGGGTCGTCCGCAGGTGGACCGGTCCTACGTGGTCTTCGGGCGCGAGCGCCACACCGCCGGCCGCCCCGGCGCCGCCGGCTATCCCGCGCGGGGCATCCGGACCGCCCGCTGGGCCTATCTGCGCAACGGGGCGCCGGAGCGCTGGCCCGCGGGCGACCCGCCGATCTTCGCCGACTGCGACCCCGCAGGCGGACGCGGCCAGGGGCTGACGAAGGGCGCGATCCTCGCCCTGGAGCACTCCGACGAGGAGCGGCGCTTCTTCGAGTGGAGCTTCGGCAAGCGGCCGGCCGAGGAGCTCTACGACGTGCTCGCCGATCCCGATCAGCTCCGCAACGTGGCCGCGGATCCCGGGTACGCCGAGGACAAGGCGCGCCTCGCGGCGCGGCTCGACGCTGAGCTCGCCGCCACGGGCGACCCGCGCAGCTCGGGCGACTGGAGCGAGCTCGACGCCTTCCCGTACTTCGGCGGCGGCGTCTGGAAGCCGACGGTCGGCCACGCGAACGGCATCAAGATCGGCGAGGTGACCGACACGAGCGCCGTCCTTTGGACACGGCTGACGCGCCACGACCAGGCGCTGGCCCGCATCGACGCATGGGATCCGCTGCGGCCGCACTGGCGCGTGCCGGGCGCGGAGGGCGAGGTGCGCTTCGCCTACTGGAAGGTGGATGCGCCCGATGCGGTGAGCACCACCGACTGGATCGACGCGACGGCCTCGACCGATTTCTGCGCCCAGGTGCGGGTTGAGGGCCTGAGCCCGGCGACCGCCTACGCGCTCGAGGCCCAGGGGCGCGCGGGTGAGGCAGGGCCGAGCTGCTCCTTCGCCGGTTCCTTCACCACCGCTCCGGCCCCCGGCGCTGACGAGGCGGTCCGGTTCGTCGTGTCGTCTTGCCAGGACTTCCCGCGCCGCGACGACCCGGACGACGGGCATCGCATCTACCGCTCGATGTTGGCGCTGGACCCGGCCTTTTTCGTCCAGACCGGCGACACGATCTACTACGACAAGCCCGCCCCCTTCGCCAAGGACGTCGCGACGGCCCGCTACAAGTGGAACCGCATGTACGCGCTCCCGCGCCTCGTGACGTTCCACGCCGAGGTTCCGAGCTATTGGATGCACGACGACCACGACGTGCTGCGCGACGACTGCTGGCCGGGGCAGAGCTACGGCGAGCTGACCTTCGAGACCGGGATCCGGATCTGGCGCGAGCAGGTGCCGCAGTCCGAGCGGCCCTTCCGCACCTTCCGCTGGGGCGAGCACCTCCAGATCTGGCTTCCCGAAGGGCGCGAGTTCCGCACGCCCAACCGCGAGCCCGACGGCGCCGGCAAGAGCATCCTCGGCGCCGAGCAGTGGGCGTGGCTCGAGCGCTCGCTGTCCGCCTCGGACGCGGCCTTCAAGATCTACGTGTCGGCCACTCCGGTCGTCGGACCCGACCGCCCGTCGAAGAACGACAACCACGCGAACGCGGGGTTCGCCTCCGAGGGCGAGCGCCTGCGCGCGCTGCTCGAGGCCACCCCCGGCTGCTTCGTCGTCAACGGCGACCGCCACTGGCAGTACCACTCGATCGACCCGGAGACGGGCCTCCAGGAGTTCGGCTGCGGAGCCTCGTCCGACGCCCACGCGGGCGGCTTTCGGCGCGACCGCCAGGAGCCATGGCAGCCGTTCCTCCGCATCGCCGGAGGCTTCGCGTCGGTCGAGGTCGCGGCGTCGGCCGCGGTCGTGCGCCACCACGACGTCGATGGGAACGTGGTCCACGAGGTCACGATCGCGGCGCCGCGGTAGCCGCCAAGGAAGCTCCCGGCCGGACGGGCCGCCCAAAAACGGCGATTCCGCCCCGCAGCGCTTTGCAAGCGCTCCCGCGCGCGCGCTATCGTTCGGCCCACCCCGAGCGCCGCTCACCGACGAGCACGGCTCGATCTGCTAGGAGCTACCCCGATGCAAACCACCTTCCGCCTCGCGCTCGCGCCGCTCTTGGGCGCCCTCATCCTCTGCGCCGTCACCGTCCCCGCGTGGACCCGCCAGGAACAAGGGACCCAGGCCGCACCGGCGCCCCGGGAGGAGCCGGCCGTCGCCGTTCGGTATCTGGAGATCGTCACGCCCGACACCGAAGAGACCTGCAAGGCCCTGGCGAAGCTGCACGGCGTCACCTTCAGCGAGCCGAACGCGCTCTTCGGGAACGCGCGCATTGCGACCCTGAAGGGCGGCGGCGAGATCGGCGTGCGCGCGCCGATGCGGGCGGACGAGACGCCCGTCGTGCGCCCCTACGTGTTGGTCGCTGACATCAAGGCGGCCGTCGCCACGGCTGAGGCGAGCGGAGCGGAGATCGCGCACCCGCCGTTCGAGATCCCCGGGGTCGGCACGTTCGCGATCTACATCCTGGGCGGCATTCAGCACGGGCTCTGGCAGAACTAGGCCGCACCCGAGCGGGCGGGCGGCCTTGTCGCGTTTGCAAACGCGGTGGCTAGTGCCTGCCCATTCGCGTGTTTCTCGATAGGCATTGCGAGCCGCGCTACAAAACCCGTAGGGGGCACCGAGAACGCGATCTTTCGGGCCTCTGGCGGGCGTTCGCCAACTACCGCAGGCTTACCCGCCACAAGGCGATTCCGCGCCCCCAGTTGCGCTCCTTCGAGATGCGCGTGGAAGCCTGTTCGCTAGAAGTCTCGCGGCGTCGTTCTAGGTGCTCTTGCCAGTCCTCGCATGCACTTCCCGCAGAGGACGCTTACTAAGAAAGCTCGCAACAATCTATGAAACGCAAGAGCCTGATCGCCTGCGGACTCGCGCTGTTCGCCTCGGCTACCTACCTCGCGGCCGCGGCCTCCGACGGTCCGTTGGACACCGCTGTGGCGGAGCCTCCCACCGCCTCGGTCGAAGCGGCCGCGCCGACGCCCTGCCCGCCGGGCACGGTGACGGTGGAGGGCTGCATCGATGAGTTCGATGGCTGCACCTTCGTCGACACCATCAACGGCCGGACGATCTACGTCAACCTGACGTCGGTCGCCGTCGGTCCGGGCGACGTCGCGTTGCTCACCGGCTTCTTCGTCACCGACGCCGACTGCGACGACTGCGTGCTGAAGGTGACCAGCGCCACGGACCTCGGGGACTGCTAGACCTACCCGCGTCCCGCGCCGGCCCGCCGGCGCGCTGCACAACCCGCCGGCGTTCCCGCCGGCGGGTTGTTCGCACGCGCGAAGGCGCCGCCCGGCCGCACGCGGCGGCCGCGCGACGCTCCTCCGAATCAGGGCACGTAGGCCAGCCCGAACGGGTTCAGACCCACCGTCACTTCGGCCACGAGCACCGGCGTTGGGTCGGGCAGTTGGACCGAGTACACGGTGACCTTGTCGGCCTTCGAGCCCGAGTGCGTCAGGTACAGGTTCTTTCCGTTGCGCGAGAGCGCGATGTTGTGTGGCGTGTCGTACGGCGCGTCGGTCGGGGTGCCGACCACGTTCAGGCTCGCGGTGTCGATGGCGTAGAGCGCGTCCGGACCGCCGCCGGGCAGGTTGGTCGTGTAGAAGGTGGCCCCGCTCTGGACCATGCCGGCTCCATGGGCGCCCGGCACGTCGACGATCTTGACCTTCGACATGTCGGTGCGGTCAAACACGTAGACGGCATCCGCGTCCTGGCAGGGAACGAAGAGCAGCTCGTCGCTCTGGCTGAGCGACACGTGTGGGTCGTCGCCGACCTCGACCCGGTCGACCTCCTGAAACGTGGCCGCGTCGTAGCGCACGACGTAGTCGGTGGGACCCTTGACGCTCGTCACGCTCACGTAGGCGTGGTCCCCGTCCGGATCCACGATCACATCGTGCGGCTTGCCGCCCAGCGCGACCAGATCGGCCGGGATCGGGACGGTCGCGATCGTTGCGAGCGTCACGATGTCGACCACGCTGACGGTCAGGTCGACGTCGTTGTTGACCCAGAGCTGCTTCGTGTCGGTGTTGCCCCACATGTGGAAGACCCCGGCACCGGCCTTCGCGGTGCCTTCGACCGCCAACGTGCGCGCGTTGAAGGCCACCACCCGGTCGTTGCCGCGGTCGCCCACGAAGACACGCCGGCGGAGCGGCGAGAAGAAGACGTACATCGGCTCGGCGGCGTTCGGCGCCGGCGGCAGCGAGAGCGTCGTCTCCAACTGATTGGTGCGCGCATCGATCACCGAGACGGTGCCCGATGCGCGGTCGGCCACGAACACGCGCCCGCCCTCGAGGGACTCGTTGGGCGCTCCGTTCGCGGCAAGGAAGGTGCCGGACAACCCGGCGGCAAGGGCCGCGGCGATCACGCTGCGGCGGAACGGTTTCGAAACACGGCTGGTGAGCAAGGAAGCCTCCTCCTGGAACCTGGTCGGATTTTGGGCGGCGGCGCGCAACGCGCCCGCCCGCCCGACTCCTTGCGCGGGAGAGCCTGCGCATCGCGCGCGCCGGAAGGGTTTCGGTCTCCCTCGCCTAAACGAGGAGGCCAGACGATGTCCTCCGCCTACTCGCGGAGAAGTGCCCGCGTGGACCGGCTGTGCCCTAGGGGGAACCCTGCCCCGGCAGGGAACGACTCCGTGCGCGGCTTGGCGGGGACCCTACTTGCCTGCGAGGCCCTTCTCGATCTTGGCGATCGCCTGCTTCGCCCGGCGGCGTTCGAAGTCGCTCTCTCCGTCCTTGCGCATCCTGCGCAGTCCGGGCAGCGCACGACGCGACTTGAGCACACCGAGCGCGTGGGCGACGCACCCCGCCCACCCGCGCATTTCCTCCGCCGTGCCAAGCTGCCTCAACAGGAAGCGCTCGATCTCCGAGCGACGCTCCTCCTTGCGGGCAAGACGGACAATCCCCTCGATGATCGGCCCGCGGACGTACCGCGAGTAGCCCTCGTCGCGGACGATCGACCACTGGCCATCGAAGTCGCGCGGCGTCGCCAGGTAGGCCATCGTCGCCGCCAGCTCGGCCCCCATGGAGTTCCTGCCACGCACGTCGGTGTCGCTGACGGCGAGCTTCTCGTAGAGCACCGGTGGCACGCCACGCCGCGCCTCCTTGATCCGGAGCAGGCGACTCAGGACCGAGAGCGAGTCCCACTCGCGGACGCGTACCAGCAGGTGCAGGAGGACGGGCACCGCCTCGGCGTATTCTCCGCCGTCCACGTAGATGAGATCCCAGGGAGACTCGACTTCGAGTCCGGCGCGGCCCAGCGCGGTGGCGATCCAAGCGCCCTCCTGCCTGCGGAGCGCGAGGTCGACCACCTGCACCGGCGTCGGGGGCGCGCCCCCGGTGCGCTCGAGCGCGAGGAGCGCGACTCCCGCCAGCGCGCGACGGCAGCTCTTGGGTGCGGGCACGCCCCGCATCCTAGCAGCCCACGGCGCGCGGGATCCTCGGCCGCTGCGGAGCGGCCGGCCGGAGCCCGCGGTCGGCGTGCCACGCCGGCCGCCGGGCTCCGCCGCCCATCAGGCGCCCAGGGACGTCAGCACCTCGTCGGTCGAGACGACGTCGGTCGCCAGCAGCCCGAAGTTGCTGAGAGCCGACTCGTGAGCCTCGTCGCTCATCGTCGCCACCGCGTCCCCCACGACGATCGCGCGGAAGCCGTCGTCGACGGCGTCCCGAACCTGCGACTCGACGCACAGGTTGGCCACCATGCCGGTCACGACCAGCGTGTCGATCCCGCGCGCGCGCAGCTGCTCGGCGATGTCGCTGTGCACGGACGAGGGGCCCTTCCGCGGCTGCAGCAGCACGCTCGTCGGAGTCGGGGCCAGCTCTTCGAGGAATGCGGCCCCGGCGCCCTGCTCGAAGAGTCGGCGCGACAGGATCAGCTCCTGCAGGCCGTTGCGCGGCTCCAGCGCGGCGAGCTCGTCGCCTGAGAGCTCGACGCGCGAGTAGAACACCGGCACGCCGGCCGCCTCGGCCGCGTCCCGCAGGCGACGCATCTTGTCGACCGTGCCGCGCTTTTCGACCTGGCCGCCGAAGAGGTCCCAGGCGCCCCCCTGCGGAGAAAGCAGGTCGATCTGCGGGTCGACGAGGAGGAGAGCGGAGCGGGTCCAGTCTTGGAGGTTCTTCATGGCTTGATTCCTTGGTTGGAAGACACGGGGATTGAAAAGGACGGGTGGCAGGGGGAGCCGGGCGCGGGCCGCGTCCCGGCCACGCCCCAGAACGAACGGACCAACTAGTTGGTATGCCCGAGAGGCAAGCGCTGACCCTTGGAGAGGTTGAAGCACGGCAGCCTAGTCTCCGAGGAGCGCCCGCAGCGTCTCGCGATAGCAGCGCAGGGCCTCGGCGATCTTGCCGTGGTCGTCGGCCGCCTTGGCCAGCACGATGCCGCCCTGCAGGACGGCCACGAACTGCCGCGCCAGGGCCGGCGCCGAGACGGCCGGCGTACCCGGCCCCTCGCGCAGCGCGGCGCGCAGCAGCGGCTCGATGCCCTTCGCCAGGTCCGAGAAGCGCTGCTCGAGCTTCGCGCGCATCTCCGGGTGGGTCTCCGCCAGGTTCAGCGCGAAGCTGCCGAGGAGACAGCCGCGCCGGAACAGCGGGCCCTTCGCCACCTGGATGCCCTGGTCGAGGTACCGGAACAGGCGCTGCCGGGCGCCGTCGGGGGTCGCGCCTGCCCGGGTCGACCGGGGCGGCTCGGGCTCGCTGAAGGCGTCGACCACGATCTCGAAGTAGTGGTCGACCAGCACGTCGGCCAGCTCCTCTTTCGAGCCGAAGTGGTGGTAGAAGCTCCCCTTCGTGACGCCGGCCTCGGCGCAGACCTCGTCCACGGTCGTGGCGCTGTAGCCCTTGGAGAGCATCAGCTCCAGGGCGGCGTCGAGCAGCTTGCTTCGGTGGGAAGGCATACCAACTGGTCGGTACCATACCCAACGAACCGCGGAGTGCAAGTGCGGCTTCCGGAAAAGCAGCGCGCGAGCCCCTCCGCCCCACCGCCCGGAACCGGACGGAGTCCGGCACCGGGCCCAGAACCGGCGGAGAGGCGAGCGCTGGCGACCTGCCGACGCGCGGGAGGCGCGCCTTGGGACGGCGAGCTCCCCCTCCGACCCAGCCCCCGCGCGCCGCTCTCCCCCGGCCGCGCCGCCTCCGACTCAGAACTCGGACAACCCGTAGCTCGTCTTCTCCAGCCCGGGGAGTCCCGGGGTGTAGGCGCGATACACCTCCAGCACATCGTCGACCGACGGGTTCTCGATCGGCTCGCCCTCCGGGAACGCGAGGCGGTCGAGCACGATGAGGCGCGCCGGCTCCCCCGTGATGGTCTGGTCGGGGTCGATGTCCAGCGGCTCGCCGCCCGGCCGGACGACCGCCAGCGTGTAGCCGTAGAGCCCCAGCGGCATGTCCGACGCGATCTCCACGTCGTGCACGTACGCCTGTGCCAGCGTCACGGGGATGGTGCCGGCGATCACGATGTCCTCGATGTCCTGACCCTCCAGCGGCGTCACGCGCAGCTCGAAGCTCGTGCCCGGCTCGCCGACGAACACGACCGGGAAGCGGTTGAGCCCGGGCTCGCGGGTGCAGAAGGAGGGGAACTCGGCGGTGAAGGGATGCTCCGCCGGCTGGAACGGCTCCCAGGTGTAGATCCAACCCTCGTCCGGGTCGAACACCCCGTCGCGGTCGACGCGGTAGTACCCGCGCGGGCCCGGCACGCTCACCGGAGGCAGGCCCCCGAGCACGCGCTGCAGGTTGATCCAGGTGTATTCGGTCAGCGCGAAGTTGAAGGTCGCGCCGGTGATCTCGCGCGGGCGGTGGCCGCTGCGGACCAGGAGGTCGACGTGCAGGTTCGCAGCCTTGCCCTCGAGCTCCATCCGCGCCTCCAGCTCGTTCGCGAGCTCGAGCTGCTCCATCGGCGGGATCGAGTCGTGCGTCGAGATCTCGAGCAGAATGCGCGCGTCGGAGCCGGCGATCCGGTTCAGGAAGTCGTCGGAGAACAGGAACCAGCCGTCGTCGCCGATGGTCTCCGGGGGGCGGCCGGTCGTGATGGCGTAGGCGGCTCGCGCGGCGGACTCGGCGATCAGGTTCTGATTCAGGCCCTGCTCCGGATCCTCCAACGGCGCGCGGCTGACGCCGTCCGAGGCCGGGTAGGCCCAGCCCGGGCGCCACGAGTCCCAGAACCCGACGGTCCGGCTGATGTTGTGCAGCGCCTTGGGGAAGGTCACCGAGGGATACGGCCCCACGCCTTCCTCCCAGGTCGAGAACTTCACCGAGGCCGAGCTCGCCGCGCTGGAGACGATGCGGTACGGCAGCTCGAACGGATTGGCGACCACGCTCAGCGCGCCGCTGCCGCCGCGCGAGTTGCCGATCGTCAGCACCTTCTGCTTGTTGCCGCCGTACTGCTGCGCCAGTTGGAGCACGGCGTGGAACTGATAGAACGCCTTCGGGTTGAACGAGTAGCTGCCCAGCGTGCCCCCGCCGTTCCACATCACCGCGATAGCGCCCCCGAGGGGCGCGCTAAGCGCGACCATCGTCGCGAACTGGCCTCCGTCGGCCGCGTACCGAAAGGGCCCCTCGAAGAGCGATGAGTTCACGTCGTACTCCATCGACACGACGATCGGGTAGTCCCCGGAGGGATCCCAGCCCGGCGGCAGGATGAGCGACGCCAGGCACCCCGGATCCGCCGGGTCTCCGGGGAGCTTCACGATCTGGTTCACCAGGATCTGCAGATCGGGCGAAGCTCCTCCCCCGACGAGTCCTTCGGGCTGTGCCAGCACGCGCCCGTGGACGCCGGTGCGGTCGAAGATCTCGTCCAGGAAGGCGTCGCGCGTGGCGTTGGACACGCTCTTGGTCGAGAACTGCATCCCGACGTACGCGTCGGTGTTCGGCAGCACGAACGAGTCCTGGGCCAGGTTGCGCGGGTAGATGTAGTAGCAGTCGCCGGCGTTGTGCGGCTCGTCGGGGTCGTGGAAGCCCTTCAGCTCCTGGCCCTCGGCCAGCGGAGTCTGGTCGATGGCTCCGACCACGACGTCCTCGAGCAGGGCGTCCCAGTGGGTGGTTACGGCGTCGGACTGCGCGGCGCCGAGCGCGGGCAGCGCGATGGTCGCGGCGGTCGCGATAGTGGCGAGGTGCAAGCAGGTCGGCATGGATGATCTTGTCCTTCGTTGCGGAGAGCGCCCGTGGGCGCGAACAAGACCGAACCTAGGCGGGCCCCGAAAACCGGTGTCATATCGATGTCATCCCAAGCGCGACTCTTGTCACCGCGCGGCGGGAGTGAAGCAGTAGCCCACGCCGTGCACGGTTCGCAGCAGCCGCGGACGCGACGGGTCGTCTTCGATCATCCGCCGCAGCTTCAGCACGAAGTTGTCGACCGTGCGCTCGGTGGGATACGCGTCCGCGCCCCAGACCTCTTCGATGATCTCCGCCCGGCGCAGCGGCTCGTCCGGCCGCCGCAGGAACAGGCGCAGCATGCCCGCCTCGGTGTGCGATAGGGCGTGCTCTACGCTTCCCTTCCAAAGCCGATAGCGACGCAGGCTGACGCGCACGTCGGCGAACGAAGTGTCCGCGCGCGGCGCGGCGGTGTCGCGCAGCTGGCGCCGCACGCGGGCGAGCACCTCGGGCAGGCCGAAGGGCTTGCGCACGTAGTCGTGCGCGCCCAGGTCGAGCGCGCGGACGATGTCGGCCTCGCCGTCGCGCGCGCTCAGGACGATGACGCGCGGCGCGTCGGGCCGGACGCGCAGCTCGCGCAGCACCTCGAAGCCGTTGGCGCCCGGGAGCATCAGGTCCAGCAGCAGCAGGTCAAAGGCGCGGGAGCGCAGCAGGGCGAGGCCCTCCTCGGCGCTGCCGGCGACGACGACCGCGAGGCTCTCGAAGCGCAGGTTGTCCTCCAGGCCCTTGGCCACCGCCGGGTCGTCCTCGATCACGAGCACGCGGCTCATCCGGCCTCCCCCACGCTCCCCGATCGCGGGAGCCGAACGCGCGCCCGTGTGCCCCCGGCCGCCGGGAACTCGAGCGTCAGCGCCCCCCCGGCACGCTCCGCGATCCGGCGCGCGATCCAGAGGCCCATGCCGGCCCCGCGCTTCGACGAGCCGCGTCCGGAGCTGCCCCGCTCCCACTTGCGAAACACCGCCTCGCGCTCGTCGGCCGGGATGCCGGGCCCGGCGTCCTGCACGCAGACGTCGACCGCGCTGGGTGCGGCGCTCACGTCGACCTGGATCCGCGGCGGCGACGCGCCGTACGACCGTGCGTTGTCGAGCAGGATTTCGAACACCCGCCGCAGGTCCTCCCCTCCGCACGTGACCCGCGCCTCCCCCGCGTCCGGCAGGTCGGCGGCGAGCTGTCCCCCGTCGAGCTCGATCAGCGGACGGTACGCGCGCAGCACGCGCTCGAGCACCGGCCGCAGCGCAGCCGGGGTCGCCGCCTCGTCGACGCGCTCGCTCTCGCGCGCCGCCGCAGCGACTCCGTCGACGAGCCCGCCGATGCGCCGAGCCTCGTCGCGCATCGTCGTCAGGTACTCCCGGCGCGTGCCGTCGGGCACGCGCTCGTCCAGCAGGGTGTCGGCATAGAGCCGCAGCACCGTCAGCGGCGTCCGCAGCTCGTGTGCGACCTGCGCGATCAGCTCGCCGCGCGCCTCCAGGAACTCATCCCGGCGGCGCTGCTGCGCCGCCAGCGCACGCCAGAGCAGGAGCACCAGCACGAGGTCGAGGCCGACGCCGACGCCGAGCACCACGCGCGGCCGCCAGCCCTCGAAGAGGTACGGCGGAGCGCCGGTCGCGGCGCCCGGCTCGGACGGGAGCCGAAAGGCCCGCGGCCCCTGCCAGGTCGATGGCCGGGGGCGATCCAGGACGTCGGCCGTCTGCGCGGCCCCCGCCGAGGGGACGTGCGGCAGCTCCTGCCCCTCGGTCCAGGCCTCCAACCAGGCGGCGAGGCCTTCGACGCGCGCGATGTCGCCCTCCTCCGGCGCGAGGAAGAAGACGCCGTCGAGCGCGACGACGGCCGGCGGCGGGATGCCCTGTTCGCCGAGGTGTTGCTCGACCGCGAGTCGCGCCTCCTCGACGCCGGTCGCGACCAGCTCGAGCTCTCCGTCCCGCAGCGCGTGGCCGAGGTCGTCGCCGAAGCGCGCGATGCGCTCCTGCCGCCGCAGCTCGAGGGCACGCCGCTCGAGCGAAGCGATGCTCCGCAGGCCGAACCACAGAAGGACCGCCAGCGGCGCGAGGGCCGCGAGCACCAGCCCCAGCTGAAGCCAGCGTCGCGTTGGCCGCCGGGGCGGCTCGGTCGAAGTCCTTGTCATGCGGCGGCGGCCTCCGCCCTCCGAGCCCGACGGCTGCGAGCGCGGCGCGAAGGCGCCCCACTCAGCGTAGCAGCTCACGGGGAAGTCGGGCCCGCGCGGGGTTCCTGCCCGGGCCGCCCGGCGGCCCGCCGTCGAAACGAAGGCGCCCCGGCCGAACCTGTGCTCGGCCGGGGCGCGCGGACGGGGCTCAGGAGTCCTGGAACAGCACACCGGCGACCCAGTCAAAGGGCCCGAGCGCGGTGCGGAAGGCGCCGCCTCCCAGGGTCGAGCTCTGCGCCGACGCTTCGTTGAACTCGCCGCCGTGGACGCCCGAGATCGGCCCGCTGGCGGTGTTGTTGCCGCCCGCGGTGACGGTGCTCTGGCCGCCCGAGGCAACGTTCAGCACGCCGCCCAGGACGACCGCGCCCTCGCCCGACGCCACGTTCGAGAGCCCGGCGGTCACGCTCGATTGCGGGCCCGACGCGATGTTGCCGTTGCCGCCGCCGACCGTCGCGTGGGCGCCGGTGGCGCTGTTGTTGAAGCCGCCGAGGATCGCCGCGGCGGGGCCGTCGGCGTCGTTCTGCTCGCCGCCGGCGACGACCGCGCGCAGGCCGCCCGCGGTGTTGTTGAAGCCGCCGACGCTGACGACCGACTGGGAGCCGGCTTCGGTGGAGTTGGACGACCCCGCGACGACCGCGCTGAAGTTGCCGGCGGCCGTGTTCCCGTCGCCCGCCACGACGGCGGCAGAGCTCGCGCTGACCGTGTTGCCGGTTCCGGCGAGGCACGCGGACCAGGGGCCGCTGATGGTGTTGTTGTCGCCGCCGACGAAGCCGCCGACCGAGGTGTAGTCGTGCTGACGCCCGACGATCAGGTTGTGGGACCCGGTGCGCTCGTTGGCGCCGCCGTCGAGCTCGTTGTAGCCGACGATCAGGTTGCCGCTCGCGTTGGTGCTGCCGGTCGAGCCGAGGCCGTTGACGAGCTGCAGGTTCGTACCCTCGATGCGGATCGTCTTGACGGTGCCGCCGAGCCCGTCGTCGAGGAAGACGATGCTCATGTGGCTCAGGATCTCCTTCTCCTCGGGCGAGAGCCCGAAGCCCACGACCTCGGTCGTGGGGCGCGAGCCCGCCTGGGTCGGCGACTGGGCGAGCCCGGTGAGTGCCAGGGCGCCTCCGACGAAGACGAGGCCGGCGAGGGTGTGGACGTGGATGCTGGTGTGGGACATGGGAGGGATCGGGTCTTGGGGTCTGGGTCGTTCGGACGGCCCACCGATCGCCTCGGTGTTCGCTCCGTCCGGAACCCCATCCAGCGGCGTGCGAAATTCGCGGAGCGCTTTGCAAAAAAAGACCGCACCGCCGCACGCGGCCAGGTCGCCGCCCCCACTTGCCTGCGCAGGCGGCCTCCCCCGCCCGGCCCTTGAGTCGCGGCGCTGCCCGCGCTACCACCGGGGCGCGTCATGGCAGATGAGCCCCGCTTCCAGGCCTTTCTCAGCTACGCCAACAAGCCCGACTACGGCCTCGCGCGTGAGCTCGAGGCGTTCCTGGAGTCGTTCCACCAGCTCGACTCCGAAGGCGAGCTCAACCTGTCCGAGCTCGCCATCTGCCGTGACGGAAGCGACTTCCGCCCGTCGGGCACGCCGACCCGAGCCGACTCCGTCGCCGGGCAGATCGTCGCCCAGCTGGAGCGCTCGGAGTACCTGGTCGTGCTGGCCTCGCCGTCGTCGGCCAGCTCGCGCCACGTCGACTCCGAGGTCGGGTGGTTCCTCGCCAACCGCGGGGCCAACCGCATCCTGGTCGCCGTGACCTGGGGAGACAGGCCCGCGCTCAAGCCGGAGCAGGTGTTCTCCCCGCGCATGCTCGCCGCAGGCCTCCACGAGAAGCCGTGGTACGACCTGCGCGGGCGCCGCTGGATGCGCGCGCTGCGCTGGCACAAGGTGCGCGACTTCGACGAAGCCCGGACCCAGCTCGCCGCGCACCTCCTCGGCGAGACGGCGGGGCGCATCTACCCCCTCTGGGCGCGCCAGCGTCGGCGCGCCGCCCGCCGCAGGCTCGCGCTGGCGACGGCGGTCGTCGCGGTGCTCGCGCTCCTCGCCGCGTACGCGACCTGGCAGCGGTCGCTCGCCGTCGATCGTGCCGACGCCATCGCCTCGAACCTCGCGGAGTACCTCGACGCGCGCGCGCACGCCGCCGCCGAGGAGGACGCGCGGCACGACCGCGCCCTCGTCCTCGCGTGCCGCGCCTTCGAGGTCGAGCCCGCGAGCAGCGCCCGGGCGGAGGTCTACGCGACCCGCGCCCTGGACCTGATCCGGAGGCTGCCCGAGCTGGTGGTCCACCTCGAAGCCGAGCCCCAGCACACGCGCTTCTCGCCGCGCAGCGACCTGGTGCTTGCAACCCTCCGCGACCGCACCGTCGCGGCCTGGAGCCTCCCTTCGGGCGAGCCACTCGCCGTCCCGACCGGCAACGACGGCGCTCCGCTGACCTCGCACGTCGCGCCGGTCGCAAGCCGCGACTCCACGCGGCTCGCCGCCGTCCACCAGCCGTTCGAGTGGGACGAGACCGGCCGGCCGGCCGAGGTCGTGGTGTGGCGCGCCGGCGACGGTGAGGTGTTGATGCGGGCCTCCGTCGACCTCTCTCCGGGTTTCGACGCCTTCCACCTGCTGCGGCCCGCGCGGGTGGACTTCAGCGGCGACGGAGCGACGGTCTGCGTCACGATGGAGCAGCCCGGCGACCGCCCCGGCCATCGCTTCGTCCTCTTCGCCTGGAACGTCGCCGACGGCCGGGCGCTGAGCCCGGAGCGCGTCCTTGGAACGAACGACGGCGTCGCCTTCCGCCTGAACCCCGCGGCCGGCCGCGACTGGGCGATCGTCTCCACCGCGCGAACCACCGAGTACGTGGTCGAGTCCTGGCCGGACGCCGAACGCTATGAGGCGCGGGTCCTCGACCTGCACACCGGCCGGCCGCCGCCCGGCGCCGCGCCACTCGTGCTGCCGGGCGCCCTGCTGTTTGCCGACTTCAGCGCGGACGGCGAACGCGTCGTCACGATGAGCCGCGGCTCGCCGGGACACAACGCGCAGGACTCATCGCTCGCCGTCTGGGAGGCCGCGACGGGCCAGCTGCTGTGGCGGTCCTACGTCGACACCTTCGAGGCGCAGGTGCTGGCGGTCGGGCGCGACGCGACACACGTCGTCGTCGCCAGCCGCGATGGCGCCGTCCGGCTCTGGACCGCGGCCGACGCCGGACAGCCGGTCCGCTTCGAGGGGGTGAGGTCCTCGGCGACCGAGGCCTGGATCGTCGGCGACTCCAACCGCGTGATCCGCGCGAACGCGCGCGGGACCGTGCTCGTGCACGAGAACGGCCTGAACTGGCGCTCCCTCAAGCCGTTCCACCTGGCGGAGGACCGCGTGGCCGCGCGCCTGTCGCCCGACGGTCGCAGCCTCCTCACCGTGCGGCGGGCCGGCGTGCTCGAGGTGTTCCCGCTGCAGGACATCCCGACGGCGACGGCGACGCAGGCGATCCCGGCCCGTGCCGAGCCCTTTGAGGCGGTCGAGCTCTCGCCCGACGGCACCCGCATCCTCGCCCAGGAGCTCGTGTCCGACGATGGGCGCGACCGCACGACGCGGCTCTGGCTCTCGGACGCCGAGACGGGCTCGCCGCTGTGGGACGAAGGCTTCCCCGTCACCGCCGGTCACGCCGCCTTCGACCCGACCGGCCGCTGGGTACTCGCACGCACCCGGCGCGCTTCCTCGGGCGTCCACCTGCAGGCCTGGCGCGCCGCGGACGGCGAACCGCTCTGGGACGCGCCGGTTCCCCTGGGCGTCTCCATCCAGGACTGGGCGCTGACGCCGGACGGCGGGCGCCTCGCCGCCGCGACCGCGACCTCGTTGAACCAGGGCGAGTGGCAGGTGCTCTCCTGGCAGGTCGACGAGCACGGCCTCGGCCAGCCGGAGACCGTGGCGAGGTTCGACGACCGCCGCCACGCATGGCTGGGCTTCGACGGTTCGGGCTCCGCGTTCGCCGTCAGCCAGGACGGGCAGTACGTCCACAGCACGCGCCGCGTGCAGCTTCGCAGCACGTCCTCCGGGGCTCCGCTCGGACCGAGCTTCCGCTTCGACGACCCGACCCTGGCCCGGCTGCTGCTCACGGCCGGGAGCAGCTCGCGCTCGCTCGCAGCGACGCCGGATCAGGTGACGTTCGAGCTAGGCGCGGGCGCACGGTGGACCGCTGCGACCGGCCCGCTGCGCTTCTTCGCCCCGGACGACGGGCGCACGCTGCTTCGCTCCCTCGACGCCGCCGGCGGACCGCGGACGCCGTACCGGATCAGCGACGACGGGCGCTGGTTCACCGCCTCGCGGGTCGGCGGAGGGGCCGCGCTCTACGACGCCTCGACCGGGCGCGCGGTGGTGGCGGACCTGCCGATGCAGGCGGCCTCCGCGCGCCTCGCCGGTGCGCAGCTCGTCGGCGTCGACGCCGGCGGAGCGTTGATGCGACTCCCCACCGGCCGCGTGCCGCGCGACGAGCTCGCCTGGCTCGGGCGCGCGGGCACCGCGCTCACCGGCCTGCGGCTCGTCGGCGACCGCGAGCTCGAACGCGTCGCGCGGGCCGAGCACGCGCGCCTTCGGGCCGCGCTCTTCTCCGAGCTGGAGACGCGCGCCGAAGCCGGGGACACCCTCGCCGGCTGGGTCCTCGCGCGTCCATGGCTCGGTCCCTAGGAACTACTCCGACTGCGGCCCGAAGTCCTCCGGCGGAATCAGGTCGCGGTCGGCCAGGAAGAACGGTGCCGCGTCGCGGAAGAACGCGTGCGGGTCGTCGATCGCGTGCACGTCGAAGTAGAGGTCCTTCGCGTACACCTTCACCGTCCCGTCCGAGCGAAAGCGCAGCGCCAGCGGAATCCGCCGCCACCCCTCGCCGGCCTTGGGAGCGGGCGGCCCGGTCCGGCTGTAGGGTTCCCCGTCGTCCGCGTAGTAGTGCTCCGGGGGAGCCTCGAGCGCGACATCGTGCTCGGTCTCCTCGGCGAAGGCCTGCAGGCCCTCCCAGGCGTCCTGCGGGAGCAGGTTCGCGCGCTTCCACTCCTCCTCGATGTGCGCGGTCTCGTAGACGTAGCGCACCTCGTGGTGGCGGAAGCCGAACTCCTCGGCGCAGCGCTCCACCAGCGCCGGCACCTCGTCCGCGTTGCGGCGCGTGACCGTCGTGACGCCGTGCAGCGGCAGCGGGCTCTCGCTCTCCCTCAGGTGTCGGGCGAGGGCGCCGAGGTTCGTCCGGAACGCGTCGAAGCGGGCGCCGCGCCGCAGGTCTTCGTAGACGTCCGGGCGGAGCGAATCGACCGACACGTTGATGTGGTGGAAGCCGAGCCCGCCGAGGCGCTCGAACGAGCCGGCTTCGACGCGGGCCAGGTTCGTCGTGAAGAAGCACTTCGAGCGCAGCCCGTGCGGCACGCGTTCGTAGAGGTCGAGCCAGCGCGGGTGGATCGAGGGCTCAAACAGGCACGAGAGCAGCACCTTCCCCTCTCCCGCGACGAGCGGCAATAGCGTCATCAGCCGGTCGAACGTCTCCTCCTCGATCAGCCCCTTCTCGCGGTACTCCTGAAAGTCCGCCAGGCAGAAGGGACAGCGCAGGTTGCAGTTGCGCGTGATGTCGCCGGCGATGGCGTAATAGAGGGACATAGAGAGGGGGCGACACAGACCCGCCACTCCGATTCTAGCAGTTCCGATTTTTCTGCCGACCCGCCCCCGGCGGGCGCCACGCGCGCCAGAAGCTGCCCACGACCACGTCGAGGGCATGCGTCAGGCGCGCCCACTCTACGCGGGGTCGTCGCAGCCGCGGGAGCGCGGCGCGCCCGGGATCCAGCGCGGGGCTTCGTGGTCGTCCGGAGAGCCGACGAGCACCTCGTGCGGCCGGAAGCGGCTCTTGTAGCTCATCGACGGACAGCCGGGGATCCAGTAGCCGAGGTACTGGTACCGCAGGCCCTGCTCGCGGCAGAAGCGGAGCTGCTCGAGGATCGAGAAGACGCCGGGCCCGGCCGGCCGCCACTCCGGCGCGTGGAAGAAGTACACGCTCGAGAGCGCGTCCTCGACCACGTCCGCAAGGCCGACGCCGATCATCTGCGCTCCGCGGAGGTAGACGAACTCGCGGCTCCCCTCCCCTCCACCGCGCAGGAACGTCTGCTCGTACTCCTCCGCGGTGATGCGGTTCAGCGGCCACCCGCGACGCCGATGCATATCGCGGTGGTACGCGTCGTAGAGGCGCAGGTGATCGGGCGTCAGCGTCGGCCGGCGCACCACCACGCGGACGCCGGCGTTGCCACGCGGGTTCCGCCGCTGGCCGCGCGAGGGGCGGAAGTCGGCGACGGGAATGCGCAGGCTGCGGCACTCACTGCACCGCGGGCACGCCGGCCGGAAGAGCTGGTTCCCGAACCGCCGCCAACCGCGCCGCAGCAGGGCGCCGTAGTCCTCGGCCCGAAGCCCTGCCACGATCCGGTAGTCCAGCCGCGCCGTCTGCGCGGGGAGGTACGAGCACGGATACGGCTCGGTCAGAAAGCGATGCAGCTGGACGCTCTTCGGGTGCGCCATGGGAACCTCCTTTCCCCGGTCGGGGAGGCCCGACGCCAAGATAGCGCAGCGACGCTGCCGCGCGACGCGCGGAGTCCGCGGTGATGCGGCCAGCGCCGGCGAATCGGTCGCAAACGCGTTTTCGAGTTGGCGATCACGCGGTCCGCCGGTCTAGTGCGAAGATCGAGGGCGGAATCGAGGCCCGAGAACTGGGATGGCTCGCACGAATCGACTCGACCTTCTGATCCTGCTCCGCGACCGGTTGCTGCAGCTCCGCGACAGCCTGCGGAGCGACGTCGCCGACGACCTCTTCCTGCTTCGCAGCGGGATCACGCCGTACCGCGGCTGGAGGACGACGGGGACGCTCGGCGAGATCCTCGCGAACGTAGCGCCGCTGCGCGACGACGCCGCCTGGATCGTGCCGGAGATCCAGGCGCGCGCGCGGGCGCGGTTGGCCGACGCGTTCCTCGCGCTCGGCAAGCCGGAGTCCGGCTACCGGGACTTCCTGGTCGAGTCGGCGCTCCTGGCGGTGCTGGACCCGCCGCTGCAACGCTTCGAGGCGCGTTGCCAGGGCTGGCGCGTGCTGCCGTTGTGGCCGGACGACGTCGCGCGCGTGTTTCGGCTCGGCGCGGCGTTGCAGCGCGAGCGCTTCCGACTCGAGTCGTGGCTCCGCGAGTGCGTCCACGGCCTGCAGGGCGGTGACGGGCTCCCGAGCTCCTTCGGCGCGCGGAGCCTCCTCCGCCCCGAGCTCGAGGCCCTCGGGATCGACGCCGGCCAGGCCAGCCGACTGGTCGACTTCGCGCTGCGCCAAACGCAGGGCGAGCTGCGCCAGCGCGCGCTGGGCGGCGAGCCGGTACCCGCGGGCCTGCTGGTGCCCCACGGCTTCCGGCACCTGCGCCACGTGCTGCTCACCGTGACCGAGAACGACCTCGCGGGCGTCCCCCAGGGCTAGCGGCGCGCTCCCACGGGGAGCAGACGCCGAGTCCCTACGGCCCCAGGGTGACCGTCAAGCCGTTGGTCAGCTCGAGCGTCGTCGGCGGCACCAGGTGGAGCGCCACCCCCTGCAGGTGGGCGGTCGTACCGGCCAGCGTCGGCGCCGCCGGGACAAGCGGCGCCAGCTGGCTCACACCTGCCGTCAGGGCCTCGGTCGCGACCGTCGTCGGGATCGGCACGGGGCTCAGCAGCAGCTCGCCGAAGCCCGGTAGCAGCAGGCCGCAGCCCGACGCGTTCACGCCCGCGGATCCGAACAGCACCGCGGCAACGCCCGAGGTCGCGGCGTCGCCGGTGAGCTCGAGCGGCAGCGGCGCGCCCAGCGGGGCGCTGGTCGCGCCGGCGGTCAGCTGCGCCGGGTTGCCCGCGCACCCGGGCACGGCGCTGATCGCCGGCGCGCAGCCCCAGGCCGCCAGGAAGCTGTCGCCCGCGGGGCTGATCGTGAAGTGGCCGCCCGCGCACAGCGTCGGGCCGCCGCCCGCGTCGAAGACGGTCAGCGCGAGCACGGTGGGCTCCTCGGGCGCGTGGCCCCCGGTGACGCCGGCCCCGAGGGGCGACCACGCGGCGCCGTCCCAGCGCGCGATCCGGCTCGCGTCGACGCCGCCGGCCGTGTCGAAGTGGCCGCCGGCGATCAGCGCCGCGCCGCCGGCGTCCTCGAACGCCATGAGGGCGACGACCGCGTAGCCGGTTCCGCTCCCGAGCGGCGCCCACGCGCCGCCGTCCCAGCGCGCGACGTAGCGCGCTCCGGCGCCCCCGGCGGTGGTGAAGAAGCCGCCCGCGTAGAGCGCCGGGCCGTTGCCGTCGTCGTAGACCGCGAGCGCGTGCACGGCCGCGTTCACGCCGTCGCCCAGCGGCGACCAGCCCGCGCCATCCCAGCGCGCGACGCGGTTTGCGGGCGCGCCGCCGGCCTGGGTGAAGTCGCCGCCGGCGTAGAGCGCCGGTCCGGTCCCGTCGTCGAAGACCGCGAGCGCGCGGACCGAGGCGTTGGTGCCGCTCCCTAGCGCGGCCCAGGTCGCGCCGTCCCAAGCGGCGATGGTGCTGGCGGCCACGCCTCCGGCGCTCGAGAACCCACCGCCGACGAAGAGCCGCGGGCCCGCGCCGTCGTCGAACTGCGCCAGGGCATGCGCCGGGCCGCTCAGGCCGCCGCCGAGCGCCGACCAGGCGCCTCCGTCCCAGCGCGCGATGCGGTTCGCGTCGACCGCGCCCGCGCCCGTGAAGCTCCCGGCCGCGATCAGCGCGGCTCCCCCGCCGTCGTCGAAGGTCGCAAGCGCGCGGACCTCGTCGTCGAGCCCGTCGCCGAGCCCGGACCAGCCCGCGCCGTCCCAGCGCGCGACGGCGCTGGTCGCGGCCCCTCCGGCCACGGTGAAGCGGCCGCCGGCGTAGAGCGCCTGGCCCGCTCCGTCGTCGTGCGCCGCAAGCGCGCGGACGGTCGAGCTCAGCCCGCCGCCCAGGGCCGACCAACCGCCCTCCTTCCAGCGCAGGATGTTGAGCGGCGCGTCGCCGCCCGCGGTCGTGAACTCGCCGCCCACGTAGAGCGCCGGTCCGCCGCCGTCGTCGAACTCCTTCAAAGCGATCGCATAGGCGTCGTGGCTGGTCAGCCCGACCCCCTCGATCCCATCGCCCAGGGGCGCCCAAGCCGCGCCGTCCCAGCTGGCGACGCGGTTGGCGGGGACGCCGCTCGCGCTGGTGAAGTAGCCCCCCGCGTACAGCCGGTCGCCACCGCCGTCGTCGAACACGGTGAGGCCGTAGACGATCGAGTTCAGCCCGTTGCCGAGCGACGACCAGCCGCTCCCGTCCCAGCGCGCGACCGACCGCGCGATGCCGCCGCCGGCCTCGGTGAAGTTGCCGCCGGCGATGAGCCCCGCGCCGTCGCCGGAGTCGAACACCGCCAGCCCGTGAACCACGTGGTTCGTCCCCGCGCCGACGGCCGACCAGGCGCTGCCGTCCCACCGCGCGACGTTGTTCGCGGGCACGCCTCCGGCGCTCGTGAAGCGGCCGCCGGCGAAGAGCGCGGGCCCGTCGCCGTCGTCGAAGGCCGCGAAGGAGCGCACGCTGAGGTAGTAGCCGTCCATCCCGCTGCCGAGCGCCGACCACGAGCTCCCGTCCCAGCGCGCGACCTTGCTCGCCGGCACGCCGCCGGCGGCGGTGAACTCGCCGCCCGCGTAGAGCGCCGGCCCGCCGCCATCGTCCCAGACCGTCAGGGCGGCGACGTCGCCGTTGACGCCCCCGCCCAGGGTCGACCACCCGTCGCCGTCCCACAGCGCGACGTGGCTCGCCTCTTCCCCGCCGGCGGACGTGAAGTGACCGCCGACCACGAGGGCCGGGCCGCTGCCGGCGTCGAACACGGTCAGGGCGTGCACCGTCCCGTCGAGCCCGCCACCCACGGGCGTCCAGCCCGTCCCGTCCCACCGCGCCAGGCGGTCGGCGGCCGCTCCGCCCGCGCTGGTGAAGAAGCCGGCCGCGTACAGCGCCGGCCCGCCGCCGTCGTCGAAGACCTCGAGCGCGGCGACGTTGACGTCGGCGCCGGGCTGCGCCCCAAAGGCGGCGAGCCAGTCCGCGTCGCAGGCGGCCTGGGCGGCGAGCGCGGGGGCGGAAAGGGCGAACGAGCCGGCGAGGGCGATCAGGGGGTGCAGCACGTGGACCTCCGGAAGCTGGAGAGGCGAAGGCGGACGGGCGTTGCGGGCGAGCTCGCCCGACGCCTCCAGTCTAGGGGGAGACGCCCGGGCACGGGGCGCCTCGCCGTGCGAATGCAACGCCGCCCCGCACCGGCACCGGCGTGTCGCGTAGCGCGGCTCAACCGCCGTCGAGCGCGCGCCCGGCCTCGTGCGCCGGCCACACGACGACCGAGGCGTTGTCGAGGCGATTGGCGAGCACCCCCTGTTCGCCGATGCGCGTGCCGGGGAGCGCGTGGACCCGCTCCGAGAGCTCGTCGGAGCCGGGCCAGTGGGTCGCCAGGCGGTAGACGCTCCCGTCGCGGAGCTGGAACTCGAGCAGGTGGTCGTCGCCCCAGGTCGCGATCGTGCGGTAGCCGATGCGCTCCACGTCGCTCCACGCGAAACGATGTACGCTGCCGCCGTCCGTCACGCGGATGAGGTGATCGTCGAAGTCGATCGTCGGCAGCGGACGCTCCATCCTCCAGATGCGGAGCAGCCGTTGCCACCAGCCTTCGCGCGGATCGGTCACGGCTTCTTTTTCGCCCCGAGGCGGGCGGGTTTCAAGCCGCGCCGCGGGGCTGGTGGCGCGCCACGCCCGGAAAACGGCGGGGAGTTGAAACTCCCTCCGCGGACGCACCCACCCTCGAAGCGCCGCCGGGCAGGTGCCAGTCGAGCTCAACGACGGTGCCGGTGCGCGGGTCGACGTCTCCGGCGGCACCGTATCGACGCCCCCGCGCAACGCGGGCGACTCCGCACCGGCGGGCTACGACGGGGACGGCGACGTCGACCTCTTCCCGGCGCGCATCGCTGGGAATGCGGCGCTTCGGAACCTGTTCCTGGCCAAAGACGGCACCGGCGTCTTCATCGAGAGCGACACGCGGCTGCCGGCCGCCGCCGATCCCTGGAACACGACGACGGCCCGCGGTCTCGACCTCGACGGAGATGCGGACGCGGTCGTCGGCAACCGCTTCGAGACGCGATCGAGCTCCCGGTCGCGGACGAGCCCGCGCTGGTGGGCCTGTCGCTCTTCTTGGCAGGACCTGAGCGGCGCTCCGGCGACCCTGAGGCCAGCTCGAGCGCACGACGTTCGTGGACCTCTCGCGGAAAAAACGGCGGCCGCAGCTGTCGGCCCGCCGGCGGGGTTTGCGTCCGTGGGGAGGTCGGGGAGGCACGCCGCCCCTCTTTCCCCCAGCCGAGGCCCGCCATGACCCGCTCCCTCCGCCGCCCGCTGACCGCGCTCTTGCTCGGCCTCGTCCTTACCTCACCGCCTGCGGCACAGGACCGTATGGCGGCGGCGGCGGCGCTTCCCGCTCTTCCGGCCCCGTCCGGGCCCTCAGCCCCGGCCTTCGCGGCGAACGGCGACGGCCTGTTCGCCGCCGGACCGGGCTACACGGCCGGCCTCGGGCCGGACGGCTTCCGGCTGCGCGAGCTGGCGGGCGGAAGCGAGCTCCACCTGGCGCTCGAGCTCGCCGGGCGCGGCGCCGAGCCCTGGCGCCCGCCGTCGACCGTGCTCGCGCCCGAGCACGGCGCCGAAGGCCGCGCGGTCTTCCGCCACGGCGCGGTCGAGGAGCGCTACGCCGCGCGCCCGGACGGGGTCGAGCTGAGCTTCCTCCTCCACACGCTCCCCGCGGGCGATGGCGAGCTGGTGCTGCGCGTCCGTACCGCCACCGCGCTGCGCGCCGAGCCCGGCAGCTACGGCGCCGCGGGCCTCGCCTTCGGCGATGGCGCGACGACGCACCTCGTCGTCGGCGGCGTCACCGCGATCGACGCGGACGGGCGCCGCGCGGAGGGGCGCCTGGCGTGGGACGGAGAGGCGCTCGAGCTCCGCGTGCCGTCCGTCTTCGTCGACCGCGCGACGCTGCCGCTGCTGGTCGACCCGCTCATCCAGCCCGAGGTCCTCGTCGAGGAAACCGCCACCGCCCCCGACGCCGCCTTCGACGCGACCCACGGCGTCTACCTGGTGGTGTTCGATCACGGGGTGCTCGGCGGCGGTATCGCGGGGCGGCGCTTCGACGCGGCGGGGAACGCCCTCGGCCCGACCTTCCCGATCGCACCCGGCTCGGAGACGACGCGCCCGCGAGTGGCGTCGATCAACGCGTCGGACCGCTTCCTCGTGGTGTACGGGCGCTTCGTCGCCGGTCAGTTCCTGCTCGAGGCACGCGCCGTGGACGCGGACGACGGCGAGGTCTCGGACGCCGTCGTCCTCTACCAGAGCACGACCAGCGGGGCCCTGTACCCCGACGTCGGCGGCGACCCGGTCCCGCCCTTCGACGAGGGGCTCGTCGTCTGGCAAACCGAGCAGCAGCAGATCGTCGGCCAGCTCGTCACCTGCCCCGCGACCGGCATTCCGACGCCGGCCGGCGGGCTCGTGACGCTCGGCAGCCACGGCATCCCGGTGGTGACGGATTCCAACGGGCCGTCGGGGCACTGGCTCGTGGTGTGGAGCTTCTTCTACGACTTCCCACCCCCGGGGGACTACGACGTGCTCGGGCTCCTGGTCGACTACACCGGCGCGGCCTGCGGTACGAGCACGACGCTGCTCGGGGTCGTCGGTGAGGACGAACGCGCGTCGACGGTCGCGGGAGACGGGGACACGTTCGCGGTGCTCGGCGGGCACGAGGTCGGCGGCTCGACGATCGCCGAGGCCGTGTGCGCCAGCCGCACCGGCTGCACGCTGACCCCGGGCGCGCCCAAGACGGTGCACGCCGCCCCGCCGGTCGCGGCGACCATGGACATCGCCCTCGTCGACGGAGCGTTCCTCGCCAGCTGGTTCACCAGCGACCGCGAGATCCTGACGCGCCGCCTGGGCCTCCCCGACTGCGAGCCCTGCGGTGCGTCGGTCGTCGCCTCGACCAACGCCGACTACGTCGGAGGCTTCCCGCCCCCCATCGAGTCGGCCTCGCGCTACACGGCGGACTTCGGTACCGGAGCGGAGGACGACGTGCTGGTCGTGTGGCAGCGCGACTCGACGCCGCGCGAGGTCCGCGCCACGATCGTCGAGGCCTGGGGCGGCGGCGCGGTGACCGACCTGGGAGCCCCGTGCGGCGCGGGCACGCTCTCGCTGGCCGGCGCGCCCGTCCCGGGCAACGCGGACTTCGGGCTGAAGCTCGAGGGCGCGCCCTTCTACTCCGGCCTGGCCTTCCTTTTGCTGACCTCCTCCGACGTGACCTACCCGCTGGGCGGCTGCACGCTGATCGACCCCACCATCGCGATCGGCACGCAGGTGAGCGTGCCCGACTCGTTCTTTCCGGTACCGCTGGGCTGCGAGCCGGGCGCGAGCGGCGTCACGTGGCGCGTGCAGTACGTCTTGAGCGGCATCGAGGACGCGCCGATTCCCGGAGTCCCCGGAGTCGGCTTCAGCAACACGGTGGAGTTCGTCTTCGGCGACTAGGCCGCGGGCACGCCGGCGCCGGAGAAAAAAAGGGCGAGATTGTCGCACCCAAAGGGGCCGTTGGAGTGGATGCCGGGGTGATGAAGATCTCCACGCTCGGCCTGCTCCCCGCGTTCTCCGCGCTCGCCCTGCTCCCCGTATCCGCCCAGGAGATTCGCTTTGGCGAGGACCGGGCGCTGGTGGACCTGGACGACGCGGCGACCCAGACGGTGCTGCTCGACGACCTGGACGGCGACGGCAACGTCGACCTGGTCCTGGCCGGCGGAGGCGCGCCGGTTCAGCTCGGCGCCGGCGACGGCAGGTTCGGCCGCGTCGGGCCCGCGCTTCCGGACGCCTTCGGGGGCGCGCTGTTCGACGCCGACGGCGACGGCCGCCTCGACCTAGTGCTCGCCGAGGGCTTCTCCGGCGCCTCGCTCCACCTGGGCGACGGCGCGGGCGGCTTCACGCTCTCCGCGGCATCCGGGCTGCCGGCCACCGTCGGCTTCTTCGGCGACCCCATCACGCAGGACGCGGCGGCCGCCGACGTGGACGGGGACGGCGACTTCGACGTCTTCCTGCCGCGCGACGTGACGGACGAGCAGCTGCACCTTTGGGACGGCGCGGCCTTCGCCGCCGCCCCGACCGGCCCGACCAGCCGCGGCACCCGCGCGCGCTTCGCCGACGTCGACGGCGACGGCGACCCCGACCTCTTCCTCGGCACGCTGATCTTCTCCGAAGACAACCAGCTGCTGCGCAACGACGGGGGAACCCTGAGCGCCCTACCGGGCGCGGTCCCGGCGGACGGCGATCCGTTCGAGCGCACCCACGACGCCTCGTTCGGCGATGTGGACGCGGACGGCGACCTCGACCTGCTGCTGGCGAAGGACCTCGAGACCGGCCTGCTCCTCAACGACGGAACCGGGATCCTCACCGCGGCGCCGGGCGCGCTCGGCCAGACGCTGAGCGATGCACGCGCGGCGCTCCTCGCGGACCTGGACCTCGACGGCGACCTCGACGCCTTCCTCGGGACGATCGCGGGCGAGCCGGAGTACGTCGGAGCCGGCGACGGCACGGGCCTCTTCACCCCGGCGCCCGGCGCCCTCGACGGCTTCGAAGGCGGCGTCAACGCGGTGGCGACGGCGGACTTCGACGCCGACGGCGACCCCGATCTGCTCTTCGGCGACGAGACCGCGCAGGCCAAGGCCTTCCTCGGCGACGGCGCCCTCGGCTTCCGGACCCGGGCGCGCAAGGGCAACCTGCCCGTCGGGTCCCGCGGCGCCGCGGCGGCGGACCTCGAGCTCGACGGCGACGTCGACGTGGTCACCTCGACCCAACGCGTGCTGCTCAACGACGGCACCGGCGACTTCGCCGAGCTTACGGGCGCGGTCCCCGAGCCCGTCGACGCCGACTTCGCGGTGCTCGCCGGCGACCTCGACGGCGACCAGTTCCCCGACCTGATCGCGGCGTCGGACGAGAGCTCCAGCCCGATCGGCCTGCAGCTGAACCAGGGCGACGCGACCTTCGTGAACCCGGGTGACGTCCTACCCCAGGCCCTCGCGTCGTACCGCGGCGGCGCCCTGGCGGATGCGGACCTCGACGGAGACCTCGACGCGCTCCTCGCCCTGCCGACCATCCGGTACTGGCTCAACGACGGCAACGCGGGCTTCACCGCGGCGCCGGCGGGCTGGGTGCCCAACCCGTCCTACGCCGGGCCGCTGGCGTTTGCCGACTTCGACCTCGACGGAGCCCCCGAGGTCTTTGCCACCGAGGGCTTCTACGAGAACGACGGCACCGGCGTGCTGTCTCTCGCCGCCGCGCACGGCCCCTTCTTTCCGGGCCTTTCCGGCGGCGACCTCGCCGTCGGCGACGCGGACGGCGACCTGGACCTCGACGTCGTGGCGGTCGACAGTCAGTTCATCGGCGAGAGCAACGACGCCCTCTGGCGCTTCGAAGGAAGCGGCTTCACCAAGGAGCTGCTCCCCGGCGCGCCGCGCGGGATCGGGGTCGTCTTCGAGGACTTCGACGAGGACGGCGACCGCGACCTGGTGGTCTCGGGCCTCGACACCCTCATGACGGTGTACGCCAACGACGGCGCGGGGAACTTCGCCCCGGTGCCCGGAGCGCTGGAGTACCCCGCGCTCATCCACACGCTGCTGGGCTTCGACGCCGACGGCGACGAAGACATCGACGTCGTCACCCTGCGGAGCGGCTTCGGTATCGGGCGGCTGTGGACCAACCGCACGCGGCACGCCGTTCAGCTGCAGATCGCGTCCACCGGCGGGCCGCTCGACGTCGCCGTGTCCGGCCCCGCGGGAGAGCCGTGGGCCCTGGCGCTCGCCACCGCTCCGGCGTCGGTCCCCTTCGCGCCGTTCGGGCTGCTCCAGCTCGACCTCGGCGCTTTGGTCGGCATCGAGGCGGGCCTGCTCGACGCCGAGGGAGACGGTGTCGTGCCCTTCGCCGTGCCGGCCAACCCGGCGCTGGTGGGCACGCCGCTCTTCTGGCAGGCGGTCGTCGGAGCGGGGCTGCGGCTGACGAACCGCGACGCGGCGGTGATCACGCAGTCGTAGCGCAACAGGAGGGCGCGGACGCCGCCTACAGCCCCAACGTAACCCGCAGCCCGCTCGTCAAACCGAGCGGCACACCCGCGCCCGGCGCGAGGTCCACGAGTACGCCCTGCGCGAACACGTCGAAGCCCACCAGCGCAAGCAGCGGCGGGATCGGCACGACCACCTCGCCGGGCACACCGGGGCTCCACGGCGACCCGCCCAACCCGGCGAGCACCAGCTGCCCGGCACCGACGCCGATGAGCAGCTCGCCCGTCGCGCCCGGAGTGCTCATCCCGAGCCCCGGCACCGGCGTCCCGCACGGGAAGGCGGGATCCGCCGCGACCGAGACCGACAGGAACGGCAGCGCGCCGGCCGCCTGGGTCGCGAAGGGGTTGTTCAGCGCGAAGGTCATCGTCGCGCCGACGACCGGCGACCCGGCCTGCACGACCAGGCTGCCGGGCGGGTTCAGGCCGCACCCGAAGGCCGCGAACGAGGGCGGCGTCGCGGGCGCGTCGTCCAGGCACGGCGCCGTGGCGGCGACCGCGTCGACCTGGGCCGCGACCGCGGGCGTCATCGCCAGCAGCGGGTCGCACAGCGAGCTCAGCGGGCTGCACGTGACCCCGAAGCACCCGGGCGTCCCGGCGGTGCAGAACGAGTTGCCGAACTGGACCGCCAGGGCTCCGGCGTGGACCTTGGTCCGCTGGGTCAAGGTGCTCAGGCTAGAGCTGGTCGAGGCGACGATGGTGTGGAACTGCGTGGCGCTGCAGACGTTCACGCCGGTGAAGGCGAGGCTCACGATGCCCCCCAGCGACTTGCCGGTGAAGAGCTGGACGACGTCGAACGGGATCGTCTCGGCCTGCCAGGTCGCCAGCACGTCGTCGAGCAGCTCCTGCAGGTCGGAGCTCGGGTAGGGATCGGGCTCGGCCGCGCGCACGACCACGCCGGTCAGCAGGAAGCGCACCCCGGTGGAGGCCTCGAAGACCGCGTTGGCGCCGGCGACGATGCTCTCGACGTCGGCGACCGTGTCGGCGACCGACGAGCCGAGGGCGACGAAGTGCTCGAAGTCGGCGTCGACGGCGAGCTCCACGACGCGGACCGAGCCGGAACCCGCGGCGGCCGTACCGCCGCTCGCCCCGAGTGCAACCGGCGCGAGGCTCCCCTGGAAGCCCTTCCGCGGGTGCAGGCCGCCCACCACGCGCATCGCCGGCGCGCCGCGCCGATGACCCTGCACCGTGCGCGCCGGAGGGGGCTGGACCTCGCTCAGCTCCCCATCCGGTCCCTGCACGAGCACCCGGAACCCCGGCGCCCGCACCGCCAGCGGCGCCAGCACGTAGGCGGCGGGATCGGGGTCGAGCTCGACCGTGTCGGCGACCGCGGCGGGGACCGTCGCGACGAGGCCGGGGGCGAGCTCCGCCGTCGCCTGCGGCGCGGCGGGGCCCGCGGTGGCGACGAGGAGGGCGAGGGCGGTAAGGGGCGAAAGCGGTGAGCGCAGCACGTTTCTCCTGGGTGGATCCTGGGCCGGCGCCCGTAGGTGTCCGCCGCCCCCCCACGGATCCCAAAAAGTCCGAACTAGAGGCTCACCGACGGGCTGGTCGCCCCGGAGGGGGCCCCGGGAGCGGGCTCCTACTGGCCGCGGCGCAGCGCTTGAGCCCGCTTTTCCCCGGCAACCGGCTCTCCCTCCTCCGTGCCCTTCGCCTGAGTCCCGAGACCGAGCCACCGCGCAGCAACGCGCCACGACCGAGGGAAGAGACCGATGAACATCACGATCGACGGCAGGCTGGCGCAGCACGGTGCCGAGCCCCACGCAGCCGGCAACCCCGAAGCGCCGCTGCGCCGCGCCCTGGCGCTGGGACGGCCGCGCCTCTTCGCCATCGAGGCCGACGAGCGCCTGTTCGGTCCGGAGCCCGGGACACCGTCGGACCACGCGGTCGAGCTCCTCGCCGACCAGCTCTGGGAGCGCCGCGGCGCCACGGGCCGGCACCTGGTGGTCTACGGCCTCGCGCAGCGCTTCCGCGCCGCCGGGCTCAGCAAGGCGGACCTCGGCGCGTTCCTCGACCGCTGGGCCGTGGCCGCCGTGGAGCTGCACGCGGCCGAGCACGGCGCCCGACCGCGGCTGTCGACCGCCGACCGGCCGCTCGGCGGGCTGGCCGGGTCGCTCGACTACATCCGCTCGTTCATCCCGCGCGGACGGCGCGTGGACGAGCTCCGCGACCTGCGCCGCGGGCTGCGCTACCAGGGGCAGCTGTTCCAGCGCGACCTGTCCGCCGCCTGCGACGCGGCGGGCGTCGACAAGGCCGCCTATCTCGCCGGCGTGGCGCCGATCGTCGACGAGACACAGGACTCGATCAAGGTCCCCCACTCCGACGCGGGGACGACGGTGAGCATCCTGCACATCGACCAGGACAACGTGCGCGGCGGGCGCTCGCAGCTGACCGACGTGCGCGCCCTCCTGGCGCACCTGCAGCGTCGCTCGCCCGGCCTGCCGCGGACCGTCCTCGATCTGCTCGCGCCGGTGCGCAAGCAGGGCGTGATGAACGGGCACCGCTACCGCACCGACGTGGTGCTCGGGCTGCGGCCGGAGTACCGCGAGCTGGCGCGGCCGTTCACGCTGACGATTCCCGACCCCGCGCGGGCGACGACGTTCTTCCTGAACGACGTGTTCGACCGGGTGACCGGCCGCCTCTCGGCGCTGCTGCACGGCGCCGAGGCGCCGCGGGTCGCGTCCGCGGATCGACCGGCGCGGCGCATGGTGATGAACCGGGCGGTGCTGGCGCAGGTCGCGTAGAGCACCCGCAGAGCGACGCGGTTCGCGACTCCACGGCTCGTTCCCGACGTCCGCCGCCGGTACCCTCGGGGGATGGCGCTAGGGAGCTCACGGTTCGTCTGCGGAGCGGCGATGCTGCTCCTCGGGTTCACGGCATGCCGCTCGTCTGCGCCCGACGCGGGCTCGCAACGGGCGCGACCGAACATCGTCCTCGTCTACGCCGACGACCTCGGCTACGGCGACCTCGGATGCTATGGCGCGACCCACGTCCGCACGCCGAACCTCGACGCGCTGGCGCGGGAGGGCCGCCGGTTCACCGACGTCCACTCGGCCTCGGCCGTGTGCTCGCCGTCGCGCTACGGACTGATGACCGGCCGCTACCCCGTCCGCCGCAACCTGTGGGGCCCCATCGGCACGCACCTGCCGCTCTGCGTCGATCCGCGGCGGGCCACGCTCGCCAGCGTGCTCCGCGGCGCGGGCTACGACACGGCCTGCATAGGCAAGTGGCACCTGGGCTTCGGCGTCGACGCACCCGACTGGAACGGCGTCCTGGCGCCGGGGCCGCTGGAGCTCGGCTTCGACCACTACTTCGGCCTGCCGGTGGTCAACAGCTCGCCGCCCTACGTCTACGTCGAGGACCACGGCGTCGTCGGACTCGACCTCGCCGACCCGCTGGTCCAGGGCGTGCGCAGCGCGACTCAGGAATGGCCGGAGAAGGGCGGGTACAAGGCGCTCGGGGGCGCACGGCGCGCGCACGAGCTGTACCGCGATGAGGAGGTGGCGGCGACGTTCCTCGAGCGCGCGGTGGGTTGGCTCGAGCGGACCTCCGAGGACGGCGACGCGCGCCCGTTCTTCCTCTACCTCGCCACCACGAACATCCACCATCCCTTCACGCCCGCGCCGCGCTTTCAGGGCACCAGCGACTGCGGACGCTACGGCGACTTCATCCACGAGCTCGACTGGTTGGTGGGCGAGCTGCTGGCGTCGCTCGAAGCGCTCGGCGTCGCCGACGAGACGCTGGTGGTCGTCACGAGCGACAACGGCGGGATGCTCAACCTCGGCGGCCAGGAGGCCTGGCGCGCGGGGCACCGGCTGAACGGCGAGCTGTTGGGCTTCAAGTTCGGCGCCTGGGAGGGCGGGCACCGCGTGCCGCTGATCGCGCGCTGGCCGGGCGTGATCCCGGCGGGCACGACGAGCGACGCGCTCGTCAGCCAGGTCGACCTGCTCGCCACCTTCGCCGCGGCGGCCGGCGGCTCGGTCCCCGCCGGGCAGGCCGAGGACAGCATCGACCAGCTTGACGCGCTGACCGGCGCGCCCGCGCGGCCGCTGCGCACCGAGCTGGTGGTGTCGCCCAACCGCCCGTCGCACCTGACCGTGCGTCGTGGCAAGTGGGTCTACATCCCCGCCCAGGACGAAGGCGGCTTCGGGCAGAAGCGCGTCGGCGACCACTGCTTCGGCGGCGGAGCGGCGCTCCCGTTCACCGGCCAGCGCAACGGCGACTTCGTCGACGGGCAGCTCGCGGACGGCGCACCGCCGGCACAGCTGTACGACCTCGCGGCGGACCCGCGGCAGACGACCAACGTCTACACGCAGCACCCGGACGTCGTCGCCGAGCTCGCGGCCCTTGCCGCGTCCTATCGCGCAGCGGCGCCGCCGGGGCCGCCGTTGGGCTGGATCGATCGCCGGTAGGCGCGCTCAGAACAGCCCGTTGTCGAGGATCGCGAGCCCGTGGGTCTACGGCACGGTCAGCTCGGGCAGGAAGTCGCCGTCGAGGTCGGCGGCGGCGACGTCGAGCGGACCGCAAGACGTCGCGATGCCCTTCCCATCGAAGTCCGCCACAGCCAGGTCGCGGTGCCCCAGATCCTCGGCGTACAGGGCGCCGGGGTAGAGCGGCGCCTCCGCCGGCAGGCCGAAGCGGACGCGCAGCGCCGCGGTGAACGCGACGCCGCCGAGCGCGAGCGGGTCGAGCAGCGCGCTCTGGGCTACCCCGCCGCCAAGGCGTTCGGCACGTCAGATCAGCTCACCGTCCGTCATCACCTCGACCGTCGCCGGCCCCTCAAAGGCCTGCGCGCGTGCCAGCGCCTCGTCGAGCTCTCCCGCCTCGGAGACGCGGATCCCCAGTCCCCCGCAGCTGGCGACGTACTCCGCGATGTTGGGGTTCGTCAGGGAGGTCTGCCACACGTCCCAGCCGCCCGCGCGCTGCTCCTTTGAGATCTTGCCCAGCTCGTCGTTGTGCAGCAGCACGTGCGTGAGGTTCATGCCGTACTTGACGGCGGTGTTGACCTCCCAGGGGTATTGGCCGAACCCTCCGTCTCCGGTTACGGCGAAGACCGGGCGGCGGTGGAAGCGCCCCTCCCAACGGTCCGGCACCTGCGTGGCCGCCCAGGCGCCCATCGCGGCGGGATAGCCGAAGCCGATCGACCCCAGGTAGCCCGACATCAGGATCGCCTGCTTCCCCGACGACTCGAAGTAGCGCCCGAAGCTGTACGTGTTGTTGCCCACGTCGACCGCGAGGATCGCGTTCTCGGGCACGTGGCGGTTCATGGCCTCGAACACCGCGATCGAGCTCACTCCCCTGCCGCGGTCGTCGGCCAGGCGGCGGCGCTTCTCCTCGCGCCAGATCGCCCAGCGCTCGGCGACGTCGGGGCGCTGGTCGACGGTGCGGTGGTCGGCCAGTCCCTCGCCTAGCAAGCCGCAGGTCACTCCCAGATCGCCCCACACCGGCGCGTCGACGGCGTGGAACTTCGCGATCTGCGTGCGCTCGCGATCGACCTGGATCAGCGGCTTCTTGGGCGTGATGCCGGTGTGGTTGCTGAACGACGCGCCGAGCACGAGCAGCACGTCGGCCTCGTTCATCAGCCACGACGCGACCGGCGTGCCGCTGCGTCCGAGCACGCCGCCGGCCAGCGGGTGCCCGTCGCCGAGGATGCCCTTGCCCTTGAAGGTCGTCAGGACCGGGGCGTGGAGCTGCTCCGCGAGCCGGACGACGGCGTCCATGTCGAAGCGCGCGCCGTGCCCCACGACGATCACCGGCCGCTGGGACGAGCGCAGGAGCTCGGCCGCCGCGTCCAGCGCGTCCGGCGCGGGCGCGATCCGCGCCGGGGCCAGGCGCCCCTTGGGAGAGCCGGCGGCGGCCCCCTCCGCGGCGGGCTGCGTCTGCACGTCATCGGGGAAGATCAGGTGCGCCACGTCCTGATTCAGGTGCGCGGACTTCAGCGCCAGGCTCATCAGCTCGGCATGGTTGGAAGCCGGCAGCACCACGTGGCTGAAGGACGCGACCGCGCCGAAGGCCTCCTGCAGCGGCAGCTCCTGGAACGCGCCCGGACCGAAGACCTGCTGCTGCACCTGGCCGGTCAGCGCCAGCACGGGGGAGCGGTCCACCTTGGCGTCCCACAGCCCGGTCAGGAGGTTCGTGGCCCCGGGGCCGGCGATCGTCAGGCACGCCGCCGGCTCGCCGGTCAGCTTCCCGAACGCCGACGCCGCAAACGCGGCCGCGCCCTCGTGCCGGATCCCGATGAAGGTCAAGCGGTCGCGGTCGCACTCGCGCTTGAGCGCGTCGGCCAGGCCGAGGTTGGAGTGGCCGACCATTCCGAACACGTGCGTCACGCCCCACGCGGTGAGCGTCTCCGCCATCACGTCGGTGACGGTCCGGGCGTGGGGAGCCTCGGGCGCGAGGCCGACATAGACGCCGTCCTCGCGCACCTCGACCGGATACGTCTCGACGCCGTCGTCGTGGCCGCCAGGAGAATCGCCGGTGTGCGGGCAGTACTCCCAGCCGTGCCAGGGGCACCGCAGCCAGCCCTTCTCGATCGACCCTTCGCCGAGCGGTCCGCCCTGGTGCGGACAGTGGTTGTCCAGCGCGGCGTACCGGCCCTCGTGGTGCGTCAGGCAGATCGACTTCTCCTGCGTGCCCTCGTCCAGGGTCACGGTCTTCACCCGCCCCTCGGCCAGCTCGTCGAGATCGGCGACGCGATGCCAGGAGACGGCTTTGTTGCTCTGCTCGGACATGGATTCCATCCTCGTCTTCGGTTTCACCGGACGCGCCGCTTCGCGCGGTCACGCCACCTGACGTCCCCCACTCCGCTGCGCGCGCAGGCGGACACGGACCGGGAGGTCCGGCGCCTCGCCGCACTCCGGCCGCTCGGGGGCGCGCGCCCGCAGGCGCTCCGCCCACCGGCCGTACGCGCTCGCCAACGGGGCCGCCGTCACGCCGTGGGCCAGTGTGCTGACCGCCACCGTGAGCGTGACGAGCTGCACGAGTAGCTCGTGGTTCGGAATGGCCTCGGCCTCCGCGACCAGGAGTGCGAACAGGATCGTCGCCAGCCCGCGCGGCCCGAACCAGCCGAGGAAAGCGACGCTCGGCGCGCGCAGCCCGCTCCCGACCAGCGCGAGCGCGACCGGCACCATGCGGGCCGCGGTCAGGCTCAGCGCGATGTAGAGCCCGGCCCGCCACCCGAGCGCCTCGAGCGCCTGCGGAAGGAGCGTCGCACCGAACGCCAGGAAGGCGATCAGCGCCAGCAGCTGCCCCTCGTCCTCGGCGAACTCCTGGAGCCTCGCGCAGACCGAGCTCGTCGTGTTGCCGATCACCAGGCCGGCGGTGAAGGCCGCGATGAAGCCGTTGCCGCCGATCAGCTCGGCGGTGCCGAAGGCGCCCAGCGCGATCGAGAGCCCGGCGAGGTTCTCGAAGGTACGGTTGATGCTCCGCGCCGCGGCCGCGCGCTGCACGAGCCAGCCCGCCGGTCCGGCGACCAGCAGGCCCGCGACCGGCCCCAGCCCGATCTGCGCGGCCGCGAAGCCCAGGCCTCCACCGCCGTCGTGGACTCCTCCGGTCGCTCCTGCCGCCGCCGCCGCGAGGAACACCGTCACAACCGGCACCGCGATCCCGTCGTTGAGCCCGCTCTCGACGTTCAGCGCCTGCCGGATGCGCACGGGGACGCGCGGGCTGCTGACGACGACCTGCCCGAGCGCGGCGTCGGTCGGCGCGAGCACGGCGGCCAGCAGGGCGAGCTCGGGCCACGACAGCGCCGGGAAGAGCACGCGCCCGAGCACGGCGCCGAGCGCGATCGTCAGCGGCAGGCCAACGAGCAGCAGGCGCGCCGGCAGGGCGTAGCCGCGACGGAGCTCACGCACCCGGATGCGCGACGCGTCCGAGAACAGGACGAGCACGAGCGTGAGCTCGATCACGACCTCCGCGGCGCCTCCTTCCAGCGAGAGGACGTCCAGCCCGCCGGGCCCGGCGACGAACCCCGCCGCGACGAACAGCATCGGCGCGGTGAGCGGAGTGCTCTCGATGCGGTGCGAGAGCAATCCGAACGCGAACACGCAGAGCGCGACGGCGACGAGGGACGTCGGGTCCATCGGGCTCGCCTAGTGCGCGTTCGGCCGGCGCCGGGCGCTCACGCCCGGGCCTCTTCGGGGGTATCGCCCGCGTACGCGACGCCGGTGAGGTCGGCCAGCTCGCGCTTCCAGGTCGTCAGGTCGCGGAGCGCGAACCCGCCGAGGTGGTCGTGCCCGCAGGCCCGGGCCAGGACCTGCATCAGCCCGACGCTCGCCTCGAAGAAGTTCGCCAGCCGGCGCGCGGAGCGCTGCACCTCGAGCCGCGCCCGGAGGTTCGGCTTCTGCGTCGCGATCCCCACCGGGCAGTTGTTGGTGTGGCAGGCGCGCATGCCGAGGCAGCCGATCGCCTGGAGCGCGGCGTTCGAAACGGCGATCCCGTCCGCGCCGAGCGCGAGCGCCTTGGCGAAGTCGCCCTCGTGCCGGAGCCCACCGGTGACGATCAGCGTCACGTCCGGCGCGCGCCGGTCGAGGTGCCGCCGGGCGCGCGCCAGCGCCGGAAGGGTCGGGATCGAGATGTTGCCCTTGAACACCTCGGGCGCCGAGCCGGTCCCGCCACCGCGGCCGTCGAGGATGATGTAGTCGCACGAGGCCTCGAGCGCGAAGTCGATGTCGGCCTCGATGTGCTGCGCCGAGAGCTTGAAGCCGATCGGGATGCCGCCGGTGGCCGCGCGCACCTCGTCCGCAACCCGGCGGAAGTCCGCCGGGGTGTCGAGCTCGGCGAAGCGCGGCGGGCTGACCGCCGGAGTACCGGGCGCGAGGCCGCGCACCTCGGCGATCTTGCCGGCCACCTTCTCGCCCGGCAGGTGACCGCCGGTGCCGGTCTTCGCCCCCTGGCCGCCCTTGAAGTGGAACGCCTGGCAGCGCGCGACCTTCTCGATGCTCCAGCCGAACTTCGCGGACGCGAGCTCGTAGAAGTAGCGCGAGTTGGCCGCCTGCTCCTCGGGCAGCATGCCGCCCTCCCCCGAGCAGATGCCCGTGCCCGCGAGCTCGGCCCCGGCGGCGAGCGCGACCTTGGCCTCCTCCGACAGCGCGCCGAAGCTCATGTCGCTGACGAAGAGCGGAATCGCCAGGCGCAGCGGCTTCTCCGCGCGCGGGCCGACGACGAGCTCGGTGCCGACCGCGTCGTCGTCGAGCAGCGGCTTGGTGGCGACCTGCGCCGTGAGGACCTGCAGGTCGTCCCAGCGCGGCAGCTCGGTCAGCGGCACGCCCATCGCGGATCCGGGCCCGTGGTGTCCGACACCCGCGTACCCCTTCTCCGCCAGCAGCTGGATGCGTCGGTTGAACGGCTCCTCGGGCACCCCGTGCGCGTCGGCGTAGAGCCCCAGGTACTCGTCGCGGCGGTACGGCTGCGGGTGGGCCCGCTCGAACGCCCGGACCTGCTCGCAGTCGACGAAGACGCCATCTCCGTCGACCCAGGCATCGAAGCGGTGCAGCGCCTCGGCGTTGCTGTACTCGCTGACCCCGGTGTCGACGCGGTAGTCCCAGCCGTGCACGCCGCAGATCAGGTTGTCTCCCTCGACGTGCCCGTCCGCCATCAGCGCGCCGCGGTGCAGGCAGCGGCCGTAGAGCACCGAGACCGCGCTCCCGCGCCGGACCACGACCAGGTCGACATCCTCGACCAGCGCGTAGCGCGGCTCGCGGTCCGGGAGCTCGCTCCACGTGGCAACTTGCGCGGCGTCGGCCTTTAGGCGATCGGTCATGTCGGATTCCTGCGTCGAGGTTCGGCGGAGCGCGCGTGCGCAACGGTCGCAGAATAGCGGCACCAACGATCGATTCGAGCCTTGGTTTCTAACGAAGCCTGGTTACCAAATGGAGACTCGGTCACCGCTGGATACTTCGTGTATGCTCCGTTCGTGGTGGAAACCAACCCCGAAGCAGCGAGGACGGATCGGCCGGACGAGGGCTCCTGCTCCTTCGTCCAGGTGATGGAGGTCGTCGGGGGCAAGTGGCGCGGCACGATCCTCTACTGCCTCGGTCAGGGGCCACGCCGCTTCAACGAGCTCCGGCGCGAGGTCGCGCCGATCAGCCAAAAGGTCCTGACACAGGAGCTGCGCGCGCTCGAGCGCGACGGGCTGGTATCGCGCGTCCACCACCCCGAGATCCCGCCGCGCGTCGTCTACTCCCTGACCGAGCTGGGCGAGACGTTGGTGTCGATCTTCGCCGCCGTCGACGCCTGGCGGGTGCACATGGGCGAGGTCGGCCAGGCGCGCGCCCGCTACGACGCGCGCGCAAAGTCCGCCGCCGAGGCAAAGGACGCGGGCGAGCGAGGCTAGCCGCGCGCCCGCGCGCGACTCAGTCCAGGTGGATCATCGAGCGCTCTAGTAGCGCTCCATCCGCGTCGAAGAACAGGATGAAGACGTCCCACCCCATCCAGCCCCACGTGCGGTCCAGGAAGAGGATCTTCTCCACCCGCCTGCCGGAGCGGGCCTCGATCTCGGCGCAGGACTCGGCCGCCTGGAAGGTCGACGCGGTGTCGTAGGACGGATCCGGCCCCGGGATCCAGGAGCCGTCAGGCCCGCGCGTGAACTCCGTCTCGGACAGGATCGTCGCCTCGCTCGACACGACCGCGACCGCCTCCTCTTCCGAGATGCCGAGCACGAGGTCGTCGAGAAGCCGCTGGCCGGGACGGGAGCCCAGCGAGAAGCAGCCGGGGAGCAGGGCGAGGGCGCACGCGACAGCGAGAACGGCCCGGCGGCTCGCGCGGCGATGTTGGGTGGCTTGGTAGTCAGGCATGGGACCCCTGTGGCGGTGTGGACCTGAGGAGTGGGGACTGCGCCGCCTGCGCGCGGGTCCGGGACATATTCCCCGCCCGCCGACCGCTCACTTCAGAAACACCGCGCGGGCCGGCCCCCCCAGCGGGCGCTCGCCGTAGCGCGACCACGCACCGATGCGGAGGGCGACCCAACCCGCGCCGACCGAACGCATCCGCGACCAGCCGACCAGCTCGGCCAGCTCGGCCAGCTCGCCGCCGCGGCTCGAAAAGACGCGCACGCGCGGTTTGCGCGGCGCGCGCGTCGCGAGAGCGCTGACCGCGATCTCGGATAGCCCGTCGCCGTCGACGTCGCCGATCGGGGCCGCATCGATGCCGAAGCCGTCCGCGCGGGGCGCACCGCGCAGCCGCAGCAGCTCGCGCCCGTCGCGCCCCGACACGACCAGGCAGCCTCCGATCTGCTCGCCGTCCCCGGGGTCGAGCCAGCCGTAGCCGATCGCGAGGTCGGCGATCCCGTCGCCGTCCACGTCGGCGCCCGAACCGAGGCTGACGCCCGGCCCAAACCAGATCGCGGGCGGTCCGACCGCCCACAGCGTGCTTCCATCCCGGCCCGAGCAGGCGCGCACGGCCGCCGAGCTGTCCGCGCCCGGACGCGAGGTGACCGCGAAGTCGCACGCCCCGTCGCCGTCGACGTCGCCCAGCCCGGCGAGCGCGCAGCCGAACCACGTGTCGCCCGCGTCGGCCGTGACGCGGTAGAGCGTGCGCCCGTCCACTCCCAGCACGCGCACCGCCCCCGGCCCCGGCGCCCCGTCCCCCGCGCGCGGCGCGCCTACCGCGAGGTCCAGAACGCCGTCCGCGTCGACGTCGCCGAGCCCGAGCACGGCCACGCCGAAGAGCTCGCCATCGACCTCTCCCCGGAGCCGAGCCAGCTCGCCGCCGTCGGCCCCGCTGCCGATCCGTACGTACCCCGGCAGGCTGAGCTCCTGCTGCAGCGCCCCCGCCGCCCAGTCGCAGATCCCGTCGCCGTCGACGTCTCCGACCGCGGCGACCGCGCTGCCCAGCTCGTCGTGGGCAGCGCCGCGCGTGGACCACAGCGGGACGCCGTCCTCCGCGCGCACCGCCAGCACGCGCCCCGCCCGCGGCGGATCGCCCGCGGCGGCTCCGGCGCCCAGCAGCAGCTCGGGCCGGCCGTCGCCGTCGAGATCCCCCACGTCCGCCGAGTACTCCGTCAGGAGCGACGCGAAGGTGACGTCGAAGTCCGCAAACGCGCTCCGCTCGACAAACGGGGCGGGGATCGGTTCGGCGGCCGAGTCGTAGGGCGAGTCGCCGGCGGGCAGCACCGCGTCCGCGCGCTCCAGGAGCGCCCAGGCCTCGTCGCCTCCGGCGGGATCCAGCCAGAGCTCGACGAGCCGCGCGCGGAGCTCCTCGGGCAGGTCCGCGCAGCGGCCGTGGTCGATGCACGCCACACGCATGCGCTCGGCGAGCGCATCGATCGACCCCGGCGCCGTCGCGCCCGACGTCACCTCCGCATCGAACGCGCCGTCGCGCGCCTCGGCGTGGAACGCCGGCAGGCGCGGAGCCGGCGCGGCGGCGAGCTCCTCGCGTGCACGGACCACGTAGTACAGCAGACCGAGCGCCGTCCCGAAGCGCTGGGTGCGGCCCTCGAAGGCCTCGTGCAGCCACGCGCGTCGCCCGTCGGGTTCGAGGCCGTTCCACCAGCGCCGCGCGCAGCGCAGGAGCGCGCGGCGATGGCCCGGCTCGTCCGGCTCCATCGACACCAGGACGGTCCAGCCACCGAGCGCGTCCTCGAGCGCGCCGCGCGCCTCGTCCATCTCGGCCAGCCGTTGAAAGCCGAACAGATCAGCGAGGGCGTTGTACTGCGCGGCCGCGTCGTCGGCTTCGCCCTCGAGCCACGTCAGGTCGGCCCGCGCACGGGCCAGTATCGGCAGCACCTCCTCGCCGGAGCGCGCGCGCTCGAGGTAGGCGCGACCGCTCTCCAGGTCGCCGCACAGGATCGCGGCGTGGGCCGTCGAAGCGGCCAGGGACGGCACGTCCGCGAACGCGTCCGCGGCGACCTTCAGGCGGGGGTACGCGAGGGCCGGGCGCTGCTCCGCGAGGTAGACCTGACCGAGCAGCCCGAGCACCAGCGGATCGGCCGCGCCCAGCGCCTCGAGCGGCTGCCACGCCCGCACGGCGGCGTCGAGCTCGCCGGTCAGGTAGGCGAGCAGCCCCAGCTCGCGCAACTCCGCGCCCCCGCGGCCTTCCAGCGTTGCGGGCGTCGTCGGCCACGCGCGCTCGCCGGGAGCCCGCAGCCAGGTGAGCGCCTTGGCCACGACCTCGCGCTCGCCGCGCGCCGCGCTCAGGTCGGAGCCGACGGCGAGCGCGGCGTCGTACCGCACGAGCGCCCGCTCCGCGCCGCCGGCCAGGCGCTCGCGCAGGACGGGGTTGTCGCCCCGCGGGCCCAGCGCGGCGCGCACTTCGAGGCGCGTGTCGAGCAAGGCGGCGTGCGCCGCTAGCACTTCGGCGGCGGCGCTGGCGGCGTTTCGCGCGCGCTCAACACGGGCCAGCACGGTCAGGCCCGCGACCAGCCCCGCGGCGAGCGCGCCGGCGGTCGCGGCCACCACGACGCGTCGGTTGCGGCGCGCGGCGCGCGCGGTGCGCCGCAACCAGCCGCTGCGCCGCGCCAGGACCGGCTGCAGCCGGAGCACGCGCTCGAGGTCGTCGGCGAGCGCCTCCGCGTCGGCGTACCGTGCGCCGCGCTCGGGCTCGAGCGCCTTTGCGATGACGGTCTGAAGATCGACCGGCAGTCGCGCGTCGTGCGCACGCAGCGGCGGGATGCGCCCGGCCTCGATGCGGCGCAACATCGCCGGGATCGAGCCCGCACCCTCGAGCGGCAGCCGCAGGGCCAGGGCCTGGTAGAGCGTCGCCCCCAGCGAGTACACGTCGGCGCGCGCGTCGAGCTCCTCGCCGCGAAGCTGCTCGGGCGGAGCGAAGGCGACCGTCCCGAGGAACGCGCCCGCCCGGGTGTGCAGCGACGCGCTCGGATCGCGGACCAGCCCGAAGTCCGAGAGCAGCGGCGTACCGTCGCTCCGCAGGAGAATGTTCGAGGGCTTCACGTCGCGGTGCAGGAGCCCCGCCTCGTGCACCGTGGCAAGCGCGCGCGCGATCGTAGCCCCGACGGAGACGACCCACGGCACCCAGACCTGTCGCGGCACGAGCGCGCGGTCGTCACCGCCGGCCGCGGCGGCGCCCTGCTCGAGCGCCGTCCGGGCCTCGGTCCGGCGCCGGACGAGCTGCGCCAACGTGCCGCCGCGGATCCACTCCATCGCGTAGGCCGGGCGGAGGGGATCGTCGTGGATGTCGTAGACCGCCACGACGTGCGGGTGCGCGAGCCGGGCCAACGCGCGCGCCTCGTTCAGAAAGCGGCGGCGCTCGCCGTCCCCCACGTGCCCCTGCGGTCCGAACACCTTGAGAGCTACGTCGCGCTCGAGGCCGGCCTGCCGCGCGCGGTACACGACCGCCATCCCGCCGCGGCCGAGCTCGCCGAGCAGGCGGTACGAGCCGAGCCCGCCGCCGTCCGCCGGGCGGCGCGCGCGCCCGCACGCCGCGCGTGCGGTCTCCACCAGCCCGGCGACCTGCGACGCGAGGTGCTCGTGCCCGGCGATGAGCTCGGCGACGTCCGGCTCGCGTCCGTCCTGGAGGTCGGCGACCGCGCGCTCGAAGACCTCGTCCAGCAGGCGTTCTTCGCCGCTCCCCGCGTCGCTCACGGAGCGTCCGCCCGCCCGCGGGTCGACGCCAGGCGCGCGCTCAGAAGGGCCTGGTAGCGGTGCACGCCCCGGCGAAAGCGGTGCTTCACCGCCGAGGAGCCCAGCGAGAGCCGCTCCGCGACCTCCTCGACCGGCAGCTCCTCGAAGAGCCGCAGCCGCACGACCTCGCGCACGTCCGGGGTGAGCTCGCCGAGGGCGGCGCGCATCGCTTCGGACTCCTCGCGGTAGCCCGCCACGCGGCTTGGAGTGGTCGAGGAGACCGCCGGCGGCGGTCCGGGGTCGTCGCCGGCGTCGGCGCGCTCGAGCGGCAGCTCGGCCGCCGCGTCGCGCTTGGCGGCGTTCAGGCGATCGGCCGCGTTGCGGATCCGGTTCTCGGCGACGGCGAGCACCCAGCGCCGGAACGCCGCCGGTCCGCGCCACTCGCAGCTCGAGCGGTCGCGCCAGACCTGAAGCAGCGTGTCCTGCCAGATGTCCTCGGGGCTGAAGCGCGCCCGCAGGCGCGGCGCCATCCGCTCGGCGATGCAGACCAGGAGCGTCGCGGGGGCGAGGCCCTCAACGAGACGCTCCCACGTCTCGGGCGAGTCGTCGCGCAGGGGGTCCGGAGGAAGGCCGCTGGAGCCGGTCTTCATGCGGCCAATCTACCGCACGGGAGCGGATTCGAGTACGTGCAAGCCCTTGGTCAGCAGGGGTTTGGGGCCTTTGCACGCGAAAGCGCGAACCGCGCCGGGAGCTCTGCTTCTTGTCCCCACGGTTCCCATTCCCCCCACGACACCCCAAGCCAGCGAGACCCAAAGCATGCAGCTTGTGCCCACGCGCCGTCCCTCGACGGCGTTCCTCCTGATGCCCCTGACCCTGCTCACCCCGCTCTTCCTGGGAAGCTGCGGGCACGACGACGACGATGACGACGGCGGAGGCGGCGGTCCGCCCGGCACCGGCGTCCTGTGCGACGGCGCCGTGGACTATCTGCTCGACGGCGTGCTGCAGACCGCCGACTCGGCCAACCCGAACGAGCTGGGCGTGTGCACGGTCGACTTCGCGAACAGCGTCGTCCAGATCCAGGCCAACGTCAACGCGGGCGCGACCTCGACCTCGCTCGTGCTGCTCTTCAACGGCGTTCCGGGGCCGGGCCCGGCGACCTACACGCCGCTCACCGTGACGTACAACATCATCGACAACGGCACCGGGCTGCCGACCGAGTCGTACCTCACGATCACGCCGACGGACTTCGACACCACGTTCACCCAGCTGGACGAGATGGGCGCGACCTGGTCGTTCACCGGCGGGAGCCTGACCGGCGGGCCCATCGGTGGCGCCCCGGGCACGGTGGACGTGACAAACGGCTCGGGCGACCACCAGGTCTGCAACTGAGGCGGACGTGCCCAGGCGCGTGGAGCGGTTCTTCCCGGCGAAGCGGCTCGTCCAGGCGAAGCGGTTTGCGCTAGCGAAGCGGTCCGCCCAAGCGAAGCGGTCCGCCCGAGCGGAGCGGTTTGCCCGACCGGAGCGGTTTGCCCGACCGGAGCGGTTTGCCCGACCGGAGCGGTTTGCCCGACCGGAGCGAATCCTCGGAGCGGTGCTGATCGCCGCTGCGGCAACGCTCGCGGCGCTTCCGCACGCGGCGGTCGGGGCGCGCGACGACCGAGCCGTCGGCGGGCCCACCGTGGCCGCGCCGCGCGCGCGGGTCGGGGCTCCGGTCGCGCTCGCTGCGGGCGCCGACCGGGCTCGCGTGGAAGCACGCGAGGCCCCCGAGCCGCGCCGCCCTGCGGCCCGCGCCCCGCTCTCCGCACCTCGCACCGCGCCGCCCGCCGCCCAGGCCTACGCGCCACGGCGCGCCGCGGTCGCGGGGGGTGGCGGGACCGTCTGCGGCTTCGTCGCCGGGGTCGCTCCGCGCGGCGCCTCTCTCGCCGACCTTGCCGTCTTCGCCGAGCGCGCCTGCGGCGGCCCCGCGCACGTCGCGTTCGTCGCCGCGGACGGCCGCTTCGAGCTCGCCGGGCTCGACGCGGACGCCGAAGTCCTGTTGCGCGTGTCCGCGCGCTCCGACGCGACCGTCCCCGCCCTCGCTCTGGCGCGCCGCCTCAGGCTCGACCTCGCGCAACCGCGCGCGGCGCGGGGCGGCGAGCACGGCGTGGTCCTGGCGCTCGATGCGGGCGGCGTCCTGGCGCTCGACGTGCGCGACGCCGCGACGCAGGAGCCGCTGCGGGAGCTCCGCGTGAGCGTGACGGCCGGACGCCGCGCGCTGTTGCTGGGCGCCGGCGGCGCGACGGTTACGAGCTGGCCCGGCGGGGCGATCCGACTCGCCGGGTTTGCGGTCGGCGACGAAGCCCGGATCGAGCTCGCGACCGACTCGCACTCCGCGACGCGCGTCGACGTGCGCGCGGTCGAGCCCGGCGCGGCGCCGCTGCGCGTCGCGCTCCTGCCGCTGCGCGAGCAGCGCGTGGAGGTGCGCGACGCGGTGACGCACGCCCCGCTCGTGGGCGCGGCGGTCGCGGT
>JBCCGI010000024.1:0-102256 GCA_039029355.1 Planctomycetota bacterium | reverse complement strand
GCTGCTGCGGCGGTCCTGCGACGAGCTGCCCCCGCGCGAGATCGCGCGGCGGCTGGAGCTCCCGGGCACGACCGTTCGCAAGCGGCTGTCGCGCGCGCTGGCCCAGCTGCGCGAGCGGCTCGACCGCGAGGAGGGCGGCTGTGCGCGGGAGCTCCAGCCGCCGCGCGCTAGCGCGCGGCGGCAGCTCGTCGAAGTACCGCAGCAGCAGCACCTGGGCGTGGGGCTCGTCGAGGCTGCGGATCGCCTCCAGCAGCACGCCGTGGAGCTCCACGCGCTCCTGGACCGACGGCGCCGCGGCCTCGCGCGCGGACGCGACCCTTGCCTCGCGCGCGCGGCGCCGAGCCTCGGAGCGCCCAAGCTCGCGCGCGCCGTTGCGCAGCACGGCCGCGAGCCACGGCCCCAGCCCGCGCCGGCCCGACGCCGGCGGTCGGGTCAGCGCCGTGACCCACGCGTCCTGGACCAGATCGTCGGCCCGCTCGGGGTCGCGCACCAGGGTACGGGCCAGGGCCCGCATCCAGCCGGCGTGCTGGAGCAGGTCCGCGGTATCGAAGAGCGGAGCGGGGGTCGTCATGGACGCAAGATGCCGCCGGTCGGATTCCGTGACCGGCTTTCTCGCCGCAACCCGGTCTATGCGAACCGGCGGCGGCGTTCTTGCCCCGCAGCTGCCTTTCCGAAGGCGCGCGCCGTGCCGGGAGCGGACCGGCGGCCCCCTCCCGGCGATGCGCCCCTCGGACTAGGGCGCGTCGACCGCCAGCACCAGCTGCGGCGGGAACTCGAAGCTGCCCCCGATGCCGGACTCCTTGCTCTGGTAGCCGACCTCGGCCGCCGTCCCCTGCAGGCCGACCAGGCGCAGGCTGAGCACGCCGTCGCCCTGCTGCTCGGCGAGCACCAGGTTGGTGAGGTCGAGGCTGACGTAGCCGCTGCGGGTGAACTGCAGCGGGATCTGGGCCTGGGGCGTCAACGCCACCGGCATCGTGCACGCGCTCAGCGTGACCTCGGACCACATGTCGTCGGGCACGAGGTACACGTCGACGTTGTCGCCGCGCAGGTTGGGAGCGATGCGCAGGCCGAGGTTGGCACGCACGATGCTGGTCCCGGTGTCGGGCAGCTCGAAGCGCAGGAGGCTCGTCCGCAGGGCGTCGACCCGCAGGACGGGCTCGGTGCCGTGCGTGTCGACGTCGCCCTGGCGCGCATAGGTGTCGTCGGTCGGGTTCAGCGTCTGCAGCGCGAGCCCGGGCTCGGCGGGCCACCATTCGAGCGCCGACTCGTCGTTCGCCAGGAAATCCGAGAGCGCGTCGGCGACCTTCTGCTCGCCCTGGGGCGACGGGTGCGGATCGGCGCCGCCCTGCTCGAAGTCGGCCGGGACCCAGACCAGGTCCTCGTACGGGAACTCGGTGCCGTTGGCCCACAGGTACGGCCCCCAGAGGAGCAGCGGGGCGGGGTCGCCGGGGTCGGAGTACTCGAGCTCGGGGACGCCCTCGATCTGGTCCTGGATCAGCCACTTGATCGCGAAGCCCTCCTCGTACGCGTAGGGCTCGGGGCTGTCGTTCAGAGCGGGGTCGGCATAGCCGGCGTAGATGCGACTCGAGAGGTAGCAGAGCTTGATGTTGGGGAAGTGGAAGCGGACCGCGTGCACCAGCTCGACCATCGCGTCCTGGAACGCGCCGGCGGCCTCGAGGAAGCAGCCGGTCGGACCCTCGTAGGTCGACTTGAGCCACACGACCTGGACCTGCTCCTGGGTCAGGCCCGCGATCGCGAGGCGCTCCAGGACGCCGTTCCAGTACTGGTTCTGTCCGGTCGCGGGGTCGGGATCGGTCGCGTCCACCACGCCGACGCCGCCGCGGCCGAGGTTGGCGAGGACCACGCGCGCGTTGCGCGCCGCGTTGGCGTTCTCCTGGTGCACGAAGGCGCCGAACTCGTGCGTCGGGTTGGAGAAGCCGATGCTGACGAAGCCGATCCAGCCGTCCGGCGAGAACTCGCCCGCTGCATTGAGCGGCTCGATCGCAAGCGCATTGTCGAGGATGGCCTGGCGGTGGTCTTCCGGCGGCTCGTTGAAGCCGTCCGGGTAGAGACCGCCGGGCTGGCCGAGGTAGGAGTCCACGCCCAACACCGGGATGGGGATGCGGATGCCGAGGGGGCAACCCTCGACCTCGCCTTGAAGGCCGTGGGCAAGGGGTGCGGAGCAGAGAATCGCGAGGGGCAAGGAGCGCAGGCTGCGCTTCATGGGGGTTCTCGTCGTCGGGGGGATACGCGAACCGGGGAGGCTGAGTCCGATTGTAGCGCGGGCGGTACCTCCCGCGGACGGGCGCGTTCGAGCACGCGCGCACCCAGGTCGAAAACGGGCCGAAAGTTCTGGGAGTTCGACAAAAACGTAGGCGCGCGCTTTGCCCCAAACGGCCGTCCGACGCGTGCTACAGTCGCCGCGGACCTTCCCGCTCGACGATTCAGGAGCCCCTCACATGTCGACCTGTGTTGCTCTCTCGGCGTTCCTCGCACTCCCTTCCCTCCTCCCGGGCGACGACCCGGCGGTCCAGCTGGAGCGGCTGATCGGCGAAGGCGACCCGTTGCCCGGTTTCGGCTTCGTGCGGTTCCTCTACGACTTCCGCGCAACGGACGACGGCGACTGGTTCGTACGCGCCTCGGTCGAGGCGCCCGACGGGGAGCAGCTGTGGATGCTGCTCGAGAACGGCGCGCCGGTCTGGATCGAGCACGACCCCGTCCCCCAGCCGGCGGGCGCGACCGTCCAAAGCGGCAACGCGTGGGACGTCGGCAGCGACGGCTCGGTCGCAACCGTGTTCAAGCTCAACGGGACGGCGGACTCCTTCGACGACCACATCCTGCTCGCCGGCGACACGGTGCTGGCCCAGGAGAGCCTGCCCGTCGGCTACGCGGGCGCCACGCCCGGCAGCACCTGGGAGGAGCTGAACCGCGTGCGCCGCAACGGGTCGAACCAGGTCGTGGTGACCACCGAGGTCGACGACCCCACGGCTACGAGCCAGTGGACCGACACGATGGTCCGCTTCGACCTGGCGCCCGACGGAACGCTGCTCTCGGAGAACCTGCTGCTGAGGCGCGGCTCGACCGTGGTCGGCGCCGCCGAGACGATATCGTGGATCTCCGAGCTCGAGTTTCGGCTCAACGACATGGGCGACGTGCTCGTCGGCGTCGCGCTGGACTCGATCAACGAGATCAACGACACGGTGCTGCTGAACGATGTGGTGCTGGCCCGCGAAGGCGACCCGTCGCCGGTGCCCGGCGCCACCTGGAGCGGCGTCCCGACGATGCTCGACCTGAACGAGCGCGGCGACACCGCGTTCTACTGGGGGCTCTTCTCGGGGACCTTCCCCACCAACTCGGCGCTGGTGCGCAACCTGCAGATCTTCGTGGCGCCCGGCGACGTGCTGGCCGCCACCGCGCCCTTCGGCATCGACCGCGTCACGGCGGCCGACCTGAACAACCGCGGCGACCTCGTGTGGCAGGGCAAGTGGGATCCGTCCTCGTCGCTGTCGTGGCACGGCGAGGCGCTCTTCCTCAACACGAAGCCGCTGGTCGTCGAGGACGTCACCTCCTTCGGCGGCAAGCTGCTCGAGGACCTGACCGGCGCCGTCACGAGCGACGACGGGCGCTACGTGATCTTCATGGCCGAGACGCAGTTCCAGGTGGACTCGCTGTTCCGCATCGACCTCGGCCCGTGGAGCGAGCTCGACCTCGGCGAGCTCGCGGGCTCCGGCGACGCTCCCTCGCTGACCGGCATCGGCTCGCTGATCGCCGGCAAGCCGATCACCCTGCGGGTGGAGGGCGGCACTCCGGGCACGGACGCCGTCCTCGTCCTGGGCTTGAGCCAGGTGAACCTGCCCGCCCTGGGTACGACGCTGGTGCCGTTCCCCACGGTGATCGCGGACGGTCTCACGCTCGACGCGGACGGCGCCGCCGAGCTGCAGCTGACGTGGCCCGCGGGGCTCGCCTCGGGCGCGAAGATCTACGCCCAGGCCTTCGTCCCCGACGCCGGAGCGCCCTTCGGCTTCGCGGCGTCCGACGGCATCGAGGGACAGCTGCCGTAGCCGCGGCGACGCGCCGCGGTGTGTCGTCGCGGCGCCGGCGGCCGAGGCGTGGCCAGGGGTGTGGTAGGCTCGAGCCCCTGGCCCTCCCCCGGCCCGCTCGCATCCAAGCTCATCTGCTAGGAGAGATCATGAAGCGCACTCTGCCGCCGGCCGCGGACTCGCCCACTCGCCTCTTCCTCGTCGCCACGCTGCTCGCGTGCCCCGCCGCCGCCCAGGGCGTGGTGTGGGTCGTCGACGACGACGGCGGCCCGGGCGTGGACTTCGTTGAGATCCAGGACGCGGTCGACGCCACCGCGGACGGAGACACCGTCCTGGTCCGGGACGGCCTCTATGCCGACTTCCAGGTCGTCGACAAGCACCTGGCGATCCTCGCCGACGTCGACGCCGCCCCCTACGCCGCCGCGATCGACGTCCTCGACCTCGCGGCTGGGCGCGTGACGAGCCTGCACGGACTGCGCTCGCGCGAGCTCTCCATCGAGGACTGCCTGGGCGTCGTCTGGGTCGAGGGTCACACCAGCTCCTCCGGCCGCCCGGCGTGCGACGTCGTGGAGTCGACCGACGTGGTCGTGGTCGACAGCGTCTTCAGCGGTGCCTCCGGGAGCAGCCCGAGCCTCTTCTCCTACGAGTCGAACTCTCCCGGACGGGGCATCGATTTGACGAACTCCACCGTGCACCTGTACGGCGTCACGAGCTCCGGCGGCGGCGGCGCCCCGGGATGGGTCGGCGGCCCGACCGGGGGCGGCGGTGGGACGGGCCTGCGGTTCACGGGCATCGACTTCGTCTACGCCTCGGGGTGCGATTTCCGGGGCGGATCGGGCGGCCCGGGCTACTCCCCGGTGGCGACCAGCCTGTTCGGCTCCGAGATGTGCGGCAGCGGGGGCAGCGGAGCCGCGGGCGTCTCTCTCGGGAACGCCGACGAGCTCGTGCACCGCGGGTGCACCTTCCTCGGCGGCTCGGCGGGCATCGGCGGCAAGGTCTTGCTCTTTGGCTCCACGGAGATCCTCCAACAGTGCAACGACGGCTTTCCCGGCAGCCCGATCTCCGCAGGCTCCGGCGCCGTCGTCACCGAGATCGTGCGTCCGCACCGCTCCTTCGCGGTCAACTCGCCGGCGCGCGAGGGCGAGACGCTCACGCTCGACTTCGAGGGCCAGCCAGGCGACCTCGCCTTCCTCTTCCTGTCGGTCGGGACCGCGCCCTTCTACAACCAGCCCTGCGGCGGATCGATCCTGTTCGACGCGGGGTCGTTCCTCACCGTCGCGACCACGCCGGTCGACTCGCGCGGACTCGCGACCCTGTCCGTGCCCGTGCCGGTCTTCGGGCCGCAGCCGGCGCTGCACTTCTACGTGCAGGCGAACTTCGTCGACACGCTCGGCGACTGCAACGTGAGCTCGGGGAGCGTCCTCACGCTGCTCGACGCCTCGCTCTAGCTCGAGGCGGGGGCCTCCGGCTCACCCCGGGGGCCCGGCCGCGGTACCGCAACGCGTCCGGCCTTACCCGTGTTACCCTCGGGTAAGGCCACCTCGCCCGCAACAGACCCCCTCCGATGGGAGATCCTCTATGAGGTCCATGTCGCTGCCGGCTCTTCTCCGTTCCTTCCCCCTTGTCGCCACCGCCACGCTCGCCTCCGCGTCCACCGCCCAGGGAGCCATCTGGGTCGTCGACGACGACGGCGGCCCGGGCGTCGACTTCCAACAGGTCCAGGACGCCATCAACGCCGCCGCCGACGGCGACACCGTCCTGGTGAGAGACGGCAACTACGCCGACTTCCAGGTCGTCAACAAGACCCTGGCCTTGGTCGCCGACTCCGGCGCGTCGGTCGTCGCCGACGCGATCGACATCCAGGGCCTCGCCCCCGACGGCGTCGTGAGCCTGCGCGGCTTCGAGTCGACCGAGCTCGTCATCGACGGCTGCGAGGGAACCGTCTGGATCGAGGAGCACCTCAGCACCGGCGGCGCGCCGGCGGGCAGGATCCAGCAATCGGACGACGTCGTCGTCATCGGGTCCACGTTCCAAGGACGCTCGGGCAACCAGTGGACCCTGTTCCTGCCCTTCGCGGTTCCCGCGGAGGGGCTGGTCGTGACGGGCTCAACCGTCCACATGTACGACGTCTCGATCTCCGGCGGCGGCGGCGGAAGCGGCGTCCAGGAGGCCAAGAACGGACAGAGCGGAGAGACGGGCCTGGTCGCGACCGGCGGCTTCCTCTACCTGTCCGGCGCGATCGCCGTGGGAGGCGGGGGCGGCTCGGGCTACTCCGCGACCATTCTCGATCCCTTCTCGTCCGACTCCTGCGGCAACGGCGGGAGCGGCGCTCCGGGCGCCGTGCTGTTCGGGGACGCGCAGCTGGTGCAGCGCGACACGATCTTCGGCGGGGGTTTTGGCGGCAGCGGCGGCAAGGTCACCGAGCTCTTCACCGGCGTGCCGGTCATCGTTCAGCAATGCCCCGACGGCTCGGACGCGGTCCCGTTCGGGTTCGGCGTCGGGTCGACCAACACCGAGATCCTGCGGCCCCACCGCGCCTTCACGGTCAACTCGCCGGCGCGCGAGGGCGAGACGCTCACGCTCTCCTTCGAGGGCGAGCCGGGCGACCTCGCCTTCCTCTTCGTCTCGTTCGGCGCCGTGCCGTTCTACAACCAGCCCTGCGGCGGGTCGGTGCTCTTCGACCCCACCGCGTTCTTCACGGTCGCGACGACGCCGGTCGACGCGCAGGGCCTGGCGACGCTCGCGGTACCGGTTCCGGTCTTCGGGCCGCAGCCGGCGCTGCACCTCTACGTGCAGGCGAACTTCGTCGACACGCTGGGCGCGTGCAACGTGAGCTCGGGGAGCGCGCTCACGCTGCTCGACGCCTCGCTCTAGGCGCAGCCGCAGGCCCCCGGCGCGCGCCGGGGGCCCAGGGCCTTGGTCAAGGCAGGACCTCGACCTGCACCGCGTTCGAGAAGCCGACGCCCTCGGGGAAGCCGTCGTCGAGGTAGGCCGCCTGCAGGAACAGCGTCAGCGGCCCGCCGCCGCCGACCACCGGGTCGGGCGCGGTCCAGTTGCCGTCCGCGCCGGTCGTGTCGGCCAGGACCAGCGTCGCGGGGAAGGGCACCACCGTGCCGCCGTAGAGCGAGGTCGGGTTCTGGCTGAAGCTGACCAGGAGCCACAGCGGAGCCGACGGCGCCGCGCCGCTCAGCGTGACCGCGGCCGTGGTGCCGCTGGACAGGTCGCCGCCGCAGACCTCGAGCAGCGATCCACCCGGGCCGCCGAAGCCGAGGTCCGGCTGGCACACCTCGCCCGGCAGCTCGCGCGGGGTGATCTCGATCGTCACCGAGTGGCTGGAGCTGCTGAGCGAAGAGTCGGTCGCGGTGCCGGTGATCACGTGTGTGCCGACCGACAGGTCGTTCGCGAAGTGCACGCGCCCGTCGCCCAGGTCGCCGTCGACGTCCGACGCCCACGTGATCGCCGCTCCGGTCAGCGCGCGGTCCTCGACGTCCCAGCCGGAGCTGTGCAGGATCACCGTGGCGCCCGCCGGGAAGGTGAAGCCCGGGTCGGGCGACAGCACCTGGATCCACGGCTGCGTCCCGCCCCCGCCGTCGGCGGTCAGCGCGTGGCGCACGGTCGTGGTGTTGAGCCCGTCGGTGGCCAGGAGCTCGAAGTAGGCGCCGCTCTGCGGCGGCGCGAGCGCGGCGGGATCAAAGCTCGCCTGGTCGGCGGCGAGCCCGCTATGCACCGGCACGAGGCGCGTGCCGTCGGGGCTGTAGCGCAGGTAGAACGAGAGCGCGTCGCCGTCCGCGTCGGAGGCGTCCCAGCTCGCGCGGCCCTCGCTCACCGCGAAGGCCGCGATCTCGGGCGCCGAGGCGCTGCGGCGCAGCGTCCCGAGCGGCGTGCCGCTCGGCCCGTGGCTCAGCTCGACGCGGTCCACCGCGTCGGGGTCAACCGCGCTGGGCAACGCCGCCGCGAAGCCGCCGAGCGGCGTCACGCCGCCCGCGGCGTCGGCCGTGGCCTCGTCCTTCGGCGCGGCTCCGCAGCCCGGGCACGAGTCCGCGCTGCTGCGGGTCGAGACGCCGAGCTCGGCGAGCAGGGTCTCGCCGTCGTAGGCGCGGAGCACGACGTCCGCGCTCTCCACCGGGTGGAAGGCGCTTGCACGCCCGCCCTCGATGACCAGCGTGTCGGTCAGCTCGAGCGACCGCGCGTCGTGATCGAAGAGCCCCGACACGATCAGCCGCGAGCCGCCCGCGTCGTCCGCGGCGTCGCCGGTGCAGAGGAGGTTGCCGTTGTTGGAGAAGAACTGGTAGTTCGACTCGCGCACCCAGGCCTCCTCGGTGAGAAGGCCGGCGAACATGATGTCCTTGTGGGAGGTCGGCTTGAGCTGCGGCAGCGACTCGGTGATGTTGAGGTGGTGCTCGACGTCGATGCCGACTTCGTTGATCGTGCTGGTGTTGTGCCCCAGCCCGAACAGGTGTCCCAGCTCGTGCGCGAAGGTGCGCTGGTGGCGGATCGGCTGGGTGTTGCCGATGGCGGCCACGCCGGGCACCGACAGCGCGACGCCGTTGTAGCCGGGCAGCGCGCCGGGGATCCAGCCGTAGATGTAGTCCGGCACCGGGTTCATCAGCAGCATGTCGTTGGCCAGCGCCTGGGCCAGCTGCACGCCGCCCGAGGAGCTCGAGACCGACGAAGTCCAGAGCTTCGTCGGGGCGTCGGTGCGCTGGTACTCCCAGTCCGGCACCGGATAGATGCCCTGGAGGAAGTTGTCGCCGGCGCCGGGCTTGATCAGGTCCCAGTCGGGCGGGTTCGACCCACCGCCGCTGGGCTGGTAGTCGATCGGGACGAACGTGACCTGCGGCACGGCCTTGCACACGAAGTCGCGCGGGCCGGAGGTCACGACGTTGTTCGTGTAGTCGGTCTCGGCGACCTGGGTCGCGCCGGCCGGATTGATCTCGACGACCATCTCGACCGCGTCCGACTCCGGCGGCACGAACACGAAGTTCAGCGTGCCGTCGAGCTCGTTCGGGTCCGGCTGCGGCACGGGCACCAGCGGACCATTCATCGAGTAGAAGGGCGAGCCGGGGACCTCGAGGCCGTTGTCGTAGACCCGCATGACGCCGTCGTAGACGACGCCCTTGCCGATCGTGCCGAGCCCACGCACGGGCACGCGCACAAAGGTCGAACGGCCCGCGACCAGCAACGTGTTGCCGGTCTGGATGGCCTGGTTCGGGATCACGGTCACCGGGACCAGGTCGAGGCCGCCCTCTCCCTGTGCGAGGGGGGCGGCGGCGAGGGTGAGCGCTCCGACGGCGCCGCGGCAGGCCGCGCCGAGGGTTGGATGGAACGGGAGCGCGGATCGAGTCATAGGGGGGCGTTACTCCTGAGGGGGGACCGGGGTCCGCGACCGGGCGGGCTCCGGAGAGAGAATCCATCACACACCGGCCTGCGCTGGGTGTCTAGACGCTCCGCGGGTGCGCGCGCCGCGGCGGGACGGAGGGCGAAAATGAAGTGCAAGAATCAGCTCTATAGGAGCGCAGCGGTTCGCGTGCCTTGGGGGCGGCGCGGGGACGGCGTCGCTCGCCGGCGTGCTCGATAGGCGCTCCAACGACCTCCCCCTGTGCGACGTCCTGAACCCGCCGGGGATGCTCGCGACCCTCGGCGCTCCCGCCCCCCGGGGCTCCCATGAGCATCCCCCAAGCCGTTCTCGTACGAGGCGATCGAGCTGGAGCTCTGCGCGCAGGGTGCCTGCCCGGAGCCGGCGGCGAAGATCTCCCTGACGAACGCGGTCGCCAGCCAGCTCGGCACGCTCCAGGACTTCGTCCTAGGCCGTGAACCGGCGCACGGCTCCCGCTAACGTTTCCGGCCGGAGGCACCTATCCATCATGCTGAGAAACGTCGGAGCCGTGATCGTCGGTCTGATCGCGGGCAACATCTGGAACATCGCGCTCATCCTGCTGAACTCGAAGGTCTTCTTTCCCATGCCCGAGGGCATGGACATGCAGGACCCCGAGCAGATGAAGGCGTACGTCGCCACGCTCCCCCCGCAGGCCTTCCTGACGGTCCTGGCCGCGCACGTGGGGCAGGCGGGGGTCGGCGGGTGGATCGCGGCGAAGCTCGGCGGCTCGCGCCCCATGCTGCTGTCGGGCATCATCGGGGCGCTGACGCTGGCCGGCGCCGTCTACAACCAGATCGCGCTCGAGGCGCCGGCCTGGATGTGGATCGACGCGCCGCTGATCGTCGTGGCGAGCTGGCTCGCCGGGCGTTCGAAGGAGGCGTAGCGCACGGCGGGTTCCTGACAGACTCTGCGCGCGGACTGCGTGTGTTCTCGGTGACGACGGCCCTTGCGACCTGCCCGGAGTGGGCACGGAGCGGGCCCTCGCGCTCACCGCTTCCACAGGCAGGCCGACATGCACTCACGCCGCAGGTCTCTTCTCTCGCTCCTCCTGGTAGGCCCCGCCCTTGCCGCGGCGGTCCAGGCGCAGGGAGGCCAACCCTCGATCTCGTGGACGGGCGCCTTTAGCAGCAGCTGGCACTCGCCCCTCAATTGGTCGCCCGCCGTCGTGCCCACGGCGGGCGACAACGTCGCGATCTTCCAGGGCATCAACCAGCCCGACACGTTCCTCACCGACGCCGCGTGCAGGGACCTGGTCGTGCATGCGGGGGCGTCGCTGACGCTGGATTCGGGGTACGACCTCGAGGTGCATGGCGGCTTCGTCTACATCGACGGAGCGCTGACCGCCGCCGCGGGCAGCGAGGTCGCGCTGCAGGCCTTCGACACGCACGTCGCCGGGGTCGGCTCCGCTACCTTCGCCGACCTCGTCATCCACGGCTCGGCCGTGCTCGACCTCGGGGCCACGGTGACCGACAAGCTCGAGCTCGAGTCGGGAGCCTCGCTCACCACGCCCTTCAGCCAGGACGTTCAGGGCGACGTGGTCCTCGGCAGCCAGGCGAGCTGGGACCTCTCGTACGCGAACCACACGGTCGGCGGCAACTGGACGTCGAGCGGCGGCCTCGCCACCGGGCTCAGCGGCTGGATCGAGCTCGCGGGCTCGGGCAGCGTCATCGACACGGGGGCCGGCGGCATCTCCAACGCCTTCGTGACGGGATCGGTCCAGCTCCTCGACGCCGTCTTCCCCAACAACCTGCTCGTGTTCGGGCAAGCGATCGTGCCCTTCGGCGGGCACACCGAGGTGCTCGGCGCGCTCAACGTCCAGGGCGGAGGCGAGCTCGTGGTGAGCCCGGCGGCCGAGCTCGTGCTGCCGGACCAAACCGCCACGATCCACGACACGGGGCAGCTGTCGGTGACCGGGCTCGCCGGGCTCCCCGCGCTCGTGCGCGCGGGAGGGAGCGCGGGCTTCGACCTGCGCGTCGAGGGCACGCTCCTGGCCTTCGACTTCGAGTTCGAGGGCCCGGGCCCCGGCGGTGTCGTGATCCCCGCCCAGGCCAACGTGATCGATCTGAGCAACGGCGTCTTCTCCTCGCCCTCTCCGGTGCCCGGGTCGGCGCTGCTGGACATCCAGCGCTCCGTGCCCAGCAGCTTCCCGAGCCTCGCGTTCCAGGACGTCTTGGGCCTCGGGACGTACGGCGTGCGCACGCTGGGCGGGTCTTCGATCACCTTCCCCGGCTCGACCGGCGCACTGGCGGGCAAGGACAAGGCGGACAACCCGTTCTCGCTGCTCGAGTTCGGGCTCTCCTACACGATCACGAACGGGATCGTCGAGCTCACAGTGCGCGAGGATCCGAAGTTCGGACTCGTACACGAGTCGGTGCGCAACCTGACGCTGACCCCGCCCGCCCCCGCGCCCGACGTGCCCGACGGCGTCGTGCTCTTCCCGACCGACAGCTGGAAGGTGACGCTGCGGGACAAGCTCTTCGGCGGCCCCGCCGCGCCCTACTCCTGCGGGCCGACCAGCGACGGCCTGGTGCACGTCCGGCCCAGCAGCGTGCCGAGCGCCGACTGCATCGTCGCGTGCGACGGCGGCCCGGCCGCCGACGCGCTGTCCGCCACCTGGGCTTTGGACCTCGCCGAGCTCCACGCCTCGGACGCGCTGGTCGATCCCGACCTGGGCGCCTTCCCCACCGCCGGAACGCTCCACATCACGGTGACCTACGAGTGCCGCGACGACAACGACTTCGTCAGCGGGAACCTCGCGGTCCGCGTCGATGCCCCGGGGGCCGAGCTGTCGGTGTACCGGGTCGAGCTGCTCACCGGCATCGAGATCGGCGACGCGCCCGACGCGCAGGTCCTCGCAGCGCCGTGGTACTTCGGCGCCGCCCTCCGCGATCCGCTGTCCTCGGAGATCGTCGCCCTGTCGGACTGCAGCGCGGACGCGAGGCTGAGCGACCCGGAGCTGGGCAAGTCGGTCGCCACGCATCCCGGCGTGATGGCGATGCAGTTCCTCGCCTACTACGAGAGCGACGACCCCGGCGCCGACATGTTCTATTGGGCGACGCACGATACGGGGAACCACCTCAAGCCCTTCTTCCTGTACTCCCTCAGCTACGACGACGCTCCGGGCCTCGGCTTCGGGACGCAGTACTACCCCGAGGACAACCTGGTCGTCACGGGCATGGAGGCCGCGGAGGGCATCACGCTGCCGTTCGACGTCACGCTCACGGCGACCCAGGGCGACTGGTTCGACGCCGCGCAGCGGTACCGGGCCTGGGTCGAGGCCGCCGGCCTGCTCCCGCCGAAGCCCGGCGACCCGGCCTCGCTCTTCTCCGAAGCGGTGCGCACCGCGCCGGCGCTCGGAGTCGTGACGCTCTCTCGCTGCGACCTCGTCGACGGCGGCCCGGCGCTCGCTCCCAACGAGAACCAGGACGTCCCGAAGCACTACCCGAGCTTCGCCGACTGGCAGCCGGAATGGGATGGGCTCAAGGCCTACTTCGGCGTCGACAGCATCGTCTCGCGCGTCTTCTTCTGGGACCACAACTCGTTCGACGCGTCGTTCCTGGACTGGTTCCCGATCCGCGCCGAGTTCCTGGACGGCCAGCTTGCGAGCGATCCGTGGGCGCCCTACTTCCACCCCCTGATCGTGGACGAGAACAGCGCTTCCTACGCCTCCTCGTACATCCCCGAGCTCTTCGGCGGAAGCCTCGCGCCCTTCACGATCAAGGACGAGTTCGGCGCGGATCACGCCAACGTCCTGCCCGCGATGGGCAAGCTGAACCCGGCGTGCGGCGTCTACCCCAAGACGGACTGGCAGCAGCAGGTGCTCTGCCCCGCCGCGCTCCTGGACCCGATGAACCCGGCCTCGCCCAGCATCGTCTACCTGTACGCGCAGGCCGTGCTCGATCGCATGGACGCCCCGGCGTATGCGGGCGCGGGGCCGATGGGCTATCACGGTCTGTACCTCGACGAGTACCACCACCTCGAGCGCATCTGCTACGACCCCGGCCACGGCCACCCGGTCGGGAACGGCGCGGACCTGGTGGACTACAAGCAGATCTTCGCCTGGCTGATCAAGAACCGGCTGCGGCTCAAGGATCCCGAGGCCTTCCTCTGGATCGAGAGCGCCTCGGAGAAGTACCTGCGCTACGTCGAGGTCTGCAACACCCGCTACAGCACGGTGTACGGCTCCGAGTCGCCGTACGACCAGGTGCCGATGTTCCAGGCCGTCTACAACGAGTACCAGCGCTTCGCGAAGAACTTCCCCGTCAACCGCGCGTGGACCGAGGACCCGCCCAAGTCCGAGATGCTCGACGCCCGCAACGCCTTCGCGCGGCACGCTCACGAGTCGGGCGAGGTGCCGCTGGGCACCGAGCTGCCGCAGAAGCTGCTGGTCCAGAACATGGCCGACAAGCCCCACTTTGCCCAGACCGTCGAGATGATCCGCCGCTTCGTCCAGGTGCTCAAGACGACCGAAGCAGGCGACCTGCTCCGCTTCGGCCGCCGCTTCCGCGACCCCAAGGCGGAGCTGACGCCCGTCCCGCTCCCGACGCTCGGCCCGAGCGGCTGGGAGGGCGTGCCGGCGGGCTCGCTCCCGATCGACTTCCGCGGCGGGCCGATCCTCGAGCCGCCCGGCGACGCGAACGGAGCGCTGGGGCCGGCGGTCTACGTGTCGGCCTCCGGTGAGCCCGGCGCGCGCATCGGGCTCCTGTTCGTGAACTGGACCGCCTACGGCGACGACGCCGCCGCGCCGGAGAAGGCCGTGGACGACCCCGGCACCTACAACGTCCGGCTCACGATCGACCCCGAGGAGTACGGCTTCACGTCCGCGGACCACGGCGACCTGGTCCTGACGAACGTCGCCACCGGCACGTCGACCTCGCTGCCGTGGTTCGGCGGGGAGGCCTCCTTCGAACAGGAGGTCCCGGCGGTCAACGCGGTGATGCTCGTGCTGGAGCGCGACTAAGCTCGGCTCGCGGAGCGGGAGTGCCGCGAAGGGCACGCCGGGCCGAAGAGGTCGTCGACCCTTCCTGCAGTGCCGCGAAACCGCGCCCCCCGCGGCCGGCGGGCATGCGGCGCGCGGCGCCGCTACAGCCCGACCGTAACCTGCAGTCCCTCCGTCGCTCCCAGCGTGATCCCCGACGTCCCGCCGGCGTCCACCATCAGCCCCTGGAAGTACAGCGTGAACCCGACCAACACCGGGTTGTCGGGCAGCGCGACCGGGAACGGCGCCGGGGTCCCCGTTCCCGCCCACGCGACCGGACCCAGCGTCTCGAGCGGGTTCGGCGCGGCCAGGTCGATCAGGAGCTCGCCGACCGCCCCGGGCGCCGACATGCCGAAGCCCGGCAGCGCGAGCCCGCACGGAAAGCCGAAGGACGGCGCGGCCGCGACCGAAAGGAAGGCGAGCGAGCCCGCCGGTTGCGTGCCCAGCGGGTTCTCGACGCCCACGGTCCAGCTGCCGCCGGCGAGGGCCTCGCCGCCGAGCGAGAGCAGACTGCCGGTCGGGTTGATGCAGCCGTAGGGGGCGACGACCGCCGGCTCGTTCACCGTGATCGTGCCGACCTGGCCGAGCGACACGTGGATCACGCAGTAGTAGTCGTAGACGTTCCCCAGCACCGGGTTGGCGTCGAGGAAGGCCTGGTCGAACGTCACGCTGAACTCGGTGCCGACCACCGGCGTCGGTCCGCCGGAGCTGAAGATGCCGTCGGGGATGCCGCCCACGCCGCTCTCGACGTTGTGGAGCCCACCGACCCAGACCCAGCGGACCGTATCGCCGACGTCGATCGTGAGGTTGGCCGGCACGAAGTCGAAGAAGGGCCCGTTGTCGATGTCGTGGGTGGTCTGGGCGTTGGAGGTGGTCGAGGCCAGGAGGAGGGCGCCGAGCGCGAGGAGGGTCCGGAGGGAGCGCATGGGGACTGGGGTTGGGGGCTGCGCGACGGGGGTAGGCCCGCGGCCGATGCGGGAGGCTCCTAGGCTAGGGAGAGCGCCCAGGACGGCAAGGGGAGCGCGGTGCTCTCTCCGCCGGGGCCGCCCGCGGGGCCCCGCGGACGGGCTCAGCGGAGAGCTCTGGGGCCGGCCGGGAGAAGATTCGGCACGCGGCGAGCGCAAAACCCAGGCCCGCTTCCGTACCCGCGGATGCGGCTCGCGCGCGACCGAACGGTCGCGCGGCGGCTCGGCGGACGAGCCGGCCGCGCCGCTCTACGATCCGAACGGGGGCCCGCCAGCCGGGCTCCTGCGCCCCTGGGGCCGCAACGCCGGCGCCCCCACTACGCGGGCGCACCCCGCCGGCGTCCCTCCGATCCCATGGCAGCCCACCAACGACCGTCCCGCGGCGCGCTTCGCGCGCAGCTCGCCCCGCTCCTCAGCCTCTTGGCCGCGCCGGCCGCGGCCCAGGCGCCCCTCGCGATCACCAACCCCAGCTTCGAGCAGCCCGCCATCCCCGCCGGCACCTTCTCGACCACCGCGCCGCCCTTCGGCTGGGAGGTCTACGGCCAAGGCATCGACTTCGGCAACCGCACGATCGGCGTGCTCAACCCGAACACCACCGCGCTCTACGGAAGCCCCGTGCCCGACGGCCAGAACGTCGGCGTCGTCTTCCTGCTCGACAACCCGAGCGACCAGACCGTCTTCGCGGGCATCGAGGCCGGCATGCAGCAGACGCTCGCCGCGACGCTCGCGCCGAACACCGCGTACCAGCTCCGCGTCGAGGTCGGCAACATCACCGACGATCCGAACCCGCCCCACAGCCAGTTCCAGTTCGACGGCTTTCCCGGCTACCGGATCGAGCTCCTGGCCGGCGGAGTGCCGCTGGCGTGCGACGACGACACGCTGCTGCCCGCCGAGGGTGGCTTCCTCACCTCGACGGTCGACTTCACGTCCGACGCGAGCCACGCGCAGCTGGGACAGAGCCTGGGCGTGCGGCTGGTGAACCTGAACGCGGCGCCGGGCCTCGAGGTGAACTTCGACCGGGTGGCGCTGACGGCCGCGTGCGCGCCGCTCGCCGCCGCCGAGACGGTCCGCGTCGGCACGCCGGCGAACCCGGCCGCGCTCCTGCCGGGGCAGACTTCGGGCCCGGTGCTGGGCGCGACCTGGGACCCGGTGATCGACCACGGCGCGTTCGCGCCTGGAGCGGTGCTCGACTTCCTCGCGATCGGCCCGGCCAGCTCCAACCTGCCCTCGCCGGTCGGGACGATCCTGTGCGGGCTGGCTCCGCCGCTGGTGGTGACCTCGGCTCCGGGTCTGGCCTTCGCGCTGCCGCTGCCCGACGACTGCGTCAACGTGGGGACCGCGCTTTGCGCGCAGGGCGGGAGCGTCGATGCCGGCGGTGCGCTCGCGTTGACGAACGCGCTCGACGTGACGCTCGGCACGTTCTAGGCGCGCTCAGTCCAGCAGCCCGTTGAGGAGCACCGACACGTTCCCCGACCAATCGTGCGTCACCAGAAGATCGGGCAGGAGGTCACCGTTCACGTCGCCGATCCCCAGCCCCGAGGGCAACAGCGCATCGGTCTCGAACGCGACCGGGTCGGCGAAGCTCCCGCCGCCCAGTCCGCGCAGCACCGCCGCGCTCCCCTCGTAGATCGCGTAGCCCGAGCTGAAGAGCGCGTTGGTGATCACGATGTCGGGCACCAGGTCGCCGTCGAGGTCGGCCACCGCGGGCGAGTTGGCGTTGTCGCCGACCGCGTAGACGCCCGCGGGCGCGAAGCCGCCGGCGCCGAGGCCGCGGAACACCCGCACCTCGCCGCCGGTGTAGAGGTAGTGGCTCGTGACCAGGTCCGGCACGAGGTCGCCGTCCACGTCCGCGAGCGCGAGCCCCGTCGGCGCATACCCCACCGCGTGCGGCGGCCGCACCGTGAACACGCCGCCCGGCCCGCCCCGGAGCACCGAGGCATCGTGCGAGCTGAAGTGCACCGTCGCCAGGTCGGCGACGCCGTCGAGGTCGAGGTCGGCCGAGGCGATCTCGGTCGGGTTGTCGCCCACGTCGTACGCAGCCTCGGGTGCAAAGCCGCCGTCGCCGAGCCCCGCGCGCACCGTGACGCGATCGTTGAGGTGCGACACCGCGACGTCCACGACCCCGTCGACGTTCCAGTCACCGAGCACCAGCTCGTCGGGCTTCAAGGTGCCAGCGTGCAGCGGCACGCCGTCGGCGAACGTCCCGTCGCCGCGACCGGCGTAGATCGACAGGTACGGCGCCGGCGTGTGCACGACGACCAGATCGGGAGCCGCGTCTCCGTCGAGGTCGGCGTGCGCGATCTCGCAGGGCCCGTTGAGGGTCGAGCCGTAGGAGGCCGGCGCGCCGAAGGTCCCATCGCCGCGGCCGAGGAGCACCTCGACCACGTCGAGCCCGGCGGTTGCGACCGCCAGGTCGGCGTGCTGGTCCCCGTTCAGATCGCCGACCGTGATGCCCAACGGCTGCGGCCCCACGCCGACGTTCGAGCCGGCGAAGCCGAGACCGGCCCCCGGCGCGCCGAAGCGCGCGCGCACGCCTCCGGTGAACGCCGCGCCGCTCGAAGCCAGCGGATCGTAGAGCGCCGCCTGTGCGACGAACGCAACCCCACAGAGCTGCGGCCCCACCGGCGCCAGCTCGAGCAGCGGCGGCGACGTTGTGCTCCTGCCCGCCACGAAGCCCGCGAGCACGTGCGGCGGCCCGGGATAGGCGGTCGCCCCCAGCCCCGGCAGCTCGATCGCGACCTCGCTGAGGCCGGCGAGCAGCACCCCCGGCGTTCCGGCCACCGCGCCCTGCACCGCGAGGTGGAACGGATGCCCGACCAGCGGCGCCCCGCCCATCGCGAGCCTGGGCTTGCCGAGCGCTCCGGGCGTCGCCTCGCCGAAGAGCTCCACGGCGCCGTTCGCCGCGCACGCCCCCTGCGCTGTGCCTGCGCCCGCGAGCGCTGCGGCGGTCAGGGTCGCATCGAGAAGTCTCATCCTGACAGCGTAGCCGCGGCGACGCCGGAGCGATCGCGCGGCCCTCCTAGACGTTCCCCCAGCCCCGCGCTCGGGGCCTCGGTCGCGAGTCGGGTACGCCCGCTAGCGCAAGAGCCCGGAGTCGTCGAGCTTCCGCTCCAGACGGTCGAGCAGCACCTCGCCCTCGACGTTCCTCTCGCGCGGGAAGCGCCGCTTCAGGAGGCCCGAGTAGCGCTGGGCTTCGTCGGTGTGGTGCCGCAGGCGCTGCTTGTGGTGGTGGCTGCTTCCCTTCCCCAGCTCGAGGTACTTGCGGTAGTACTTCGCCGAGAGCAGGTGGAGGTTGGCCAGCTCGTAGAGAGCCCACGCCTCGACCATCAGCCCGTGCCAGTCGCGGATGCCGGCCCCGATCTGGACGGCCTTCCCGTAGTACTTGATGGCGTTGTCATAGGCGCCGAGAGCCCCCTTGATCTCGCCGTAGCTACGCAACCGCTCGGCGTCCCCCATGCGGGCGTAGGCGACGCCTTCGAGCGCCGAGCCGGCTCCTTCCTTGCGCGCCTTCTTGAAGCACTTCAACGCCGCACGGCACTCCCCCGCCAGCAGCTGCTCCTCGCCCGCCTGAATCAGCTCCCAGAACGGCCCCGTCCACGCCGCCGTGAGCGACTCGCTCATGCCGTTCTGGATCTGCTCGACGGTCTTGTTTTCCTCGACGACCACTTCCTCCTCGCCCTGCCGGCGCACGTCGAACGCGAAGTGTGCCGAGCACCGGCTCTCGCGCCACCCGGCCAGGAACTCGAGGCCGTGCACGCATTCGGGATCCAGGCGGAGCCTCTCCAGGCGCCTGAGTTGACTCATCGGAATGGCCCAGGAGCGCGCCACCGTGCCATCCACGACGCCGCCGTTTGCGATCCCCACCAGGCGGTTCTCACGGTCGAAGATCGGCGCCCCGGAGTGCCCGGCCAGCAGGCTGCCCTCGAGGTTCAACACCCGGCCGTCCAGGTCGGGCCACCTGCAGGCGCGCAGGAGCTCCTCGTCGCGCTCGTTCAGGAGCATGTGCAGCGGTTGCTCGCCCCCGCCGAAGTCGCGCGTGTGGAGCCGTGTGGAGTCCAGCAGCTCCTGCGCGCGGGGGAAGCCCAGTGCGAGCAGGGTCTCGGTTGGGTCCAGCTGGAAGCGGCGTCGCTGAATGGGCTCGTGCGGAGCATCTTCGGCGAGGATCAGCAGCGCCAGGTCGGCCTCGGGAAGAACAACCACCTCGCAGGGCGTCTTCGCGTGCTCCCCCTTGGAGGAGCGGACCATCACGTCGACCATGCGAGCTCCGGAGACCAGGTGCAGGCAGGTCACCACGGTGCGTCGGTCGCGCCACAGGAAGCCGGTGCCGACCCGCCACCCGCTTTCCCGAAGGCTGCGCGCCTGGATGCGAACCACGGAGCTTTCGATGGGGCCTGCCCTGCGCCGCGCAGCGGCTGAGCGCGACGCGCGCTCCAGGCTCGGCGCGTGGTCCGCGACGACTTTGGGGACCGTGAGGGCAAGGACAAGGACAGCTGCGAGCATGGGTCAATCCTGGGGTGAAGAGGAGATCTGCCAGGCCCTCCGAAGGGCCTCTTCCCACCGGTCCGGCTCGACCACATCCCGGACCCACCGGGCGGTGTTCGACCACGGCGGGCCGTAGTTCTCGTAGGCGCGCAGGCAGTCCTCGGGCGTGTCGTAGCGCGCGGGGTCGAACGCGTCTTCGACCTGCCCCGGCGCCGCGAGGAGCACTCCGGCCCGACGCGGGAGCGGCGCGCCGGAAGCCGCTCCGCCCGACTCCGCCGGTGCCGCGCTCCACTCCGGCGGAACGAGTCCCGTGACCTCGTGGATCGCCATCTGGCGGGCCAGCGCGGGCTCCAGTCCCTCCACCTCGATCGACGTCCACGCATCGAACGCACGCCCGATGCGATCGGCCGGTTCGAGCGCGCCATGGCTGCGCAGCAGGATCCCGAGCAGCATGGCCGGCACAGCCGCGGAACAGAGCGGCAGCAGGAAGGCCGGGAAGACCAGCTGCGGCGGCTCCAGCGGCCTGCCGTCCACCGGTGCCGCGCCGCCCTTTCCACCCACGACCGCGGTGAGGGCCGCCACCATGGGGAGCAGGCCCCCGACGACCACGCCCGCAATCGGCGACGCCGACAGGCCGACAACCAGACCGACGAACGCGCCGGTCGCCAACGGCGCGCGGAGGTCGGGAGCGCCGCGCTCGGAGTGGGTTCCGGAGGGGGCTGGACTCGATGGCGGGACCGGAGTCGCGGGGCGCGTCGCCGACGGCGCCGGGAGTTCGTTGTCATGCTGCATGGGAGCTCGCTAGCAAGAACGCAAGCTCCGGCCCCGGCGGTCAGCCGATCGTGTAGGACATCCCCGCGGGGGCGGACCTCGGTCAGGGCACGACCAGCTCGGCGGCACTCCCCACGCGGACCAGCAGCTGCGCGCTGGACTCCCGCGCCCCGACCCGGACGGTCGCCTCGTAGCGGCCCGGCGCAAGCCAACCGAGGCTTCCGCGGTGCACCCCGTCGGTCGCTGCCAACTCGGTCTGGCGCGACAGCGTCGCTCCCTCCCTCGTCAGCAGGACCTCGGCGCTCCGCTGCTCCGCCTCCGGGGAAAGGGTCGCTCCCACGACCACCGCCGCCGGCGACGCCTCGAAGTCGAACGTCGGCTCCCCCGTCGCCCCCTCTCCCCGCGGCCCGGGGCGCTCCAGGCGCCACGGGAGCCCCGCCCCGCCGATCGGCTCGAAGACCGTGCCGCGGTCCTCGGTCGAGCGTCCCATCTCCAGGTGCACCAGCACGTCGCCGTGCGCGGGCAGCCACGGATACAGCACCGTGCCCGCCTCGCGCAGCCGCGCGTCGAAGTCGAGCGGCTCGCCCGCGGGCGTCGTTAAACGCAGCCGCGCCTGAGCGCCTGGCTCCGCGCCGTTCAGCCGCACCAGCGGGTCGAAGCGCGTGCAGAGGAACGCCGAGAGGTCCAGCTGCAGCGTGCGCTGCTCGCCGGCGGCGAGCTCCAGGTAGAAGTCCGGCGCCGCGCGGAACAGCCCGCTGATCTCGCGCTCGGCGCCGCTGACGCCGAGCCAGTAGCCCCCGGGCGCCAGCCCCTCAAAGGCGAAGCTGCCGTCGGCCGCGGTGCGCACGCTCGCGCCGCCGGGCAGCAGCTTGAGCGAGGCGTAGTCCAGCCGCTCGAGCCCACGGGCGTCGATGCGCCCCCGGAGCGCCCCCGCCGCAGCCGGCGTGGCGAGCTCGAGGTCGCCGAGGTCGTTCTCGCCCGGCCCCGGCCAGACGCTCGCAAGGTGCACGGTCATCGGACCTTCGCCGCGGACGTCGAGCTGGAACGGGCCGGTCGACGGAGCGGCAAAGGCGAAGCGGCCTTCCCCGTCGGTGCGCGTCGCGTCCAGCGGTGTGCTTCCGCGCTGGGCGACGGCCCGCGTCCAGGGCGGCATCGCGTCGAGCCCCTCCACGACGTCGGCGGTGGCGAACATCTGCACCCGGCCCGGGAAGGCGTCCAGGTGCCTGCCGGTGCGCTCCTCCTCGACCCCCGCGAAGCGGCGGCGCGACCAGATGCACGGCAGCGCGTCGTCGAGCACGACCTCGACACCGGCCGCGGGACGCCCCTCGCGCAGCACCCGCCCGACGACGGTGCGCAGGGGGTCGAGCCGCACCTTCACGACCTCGCCGGGCCCGTAGGCGCGGTACACGCTGCCCTCGTGGTCCAGGTAGCCTTCGGCGCGCACGACGAACGAGTCGCCGGCCAGCACCCGCCGGCGCGCCTCGCCGCCGGGGTGCGGGCCGCGCTCGGGGCTCTCGTCGGCGGCGGGTGCGATCCGCGCCTCGCCGGTGGCCTCGCGCTGCACCACCAGGCAGAAGTCCTCGAGTGGCTCCCCCGTGTCGCGGTCGGTCACGCGAAAGAGCACGGGGTCGAGCCGCGGCTGGAGCGTCAGCACGCGCTCCTCGGCCGCCGACACCTCGCTGCCCGGCTCGTCGTAGCCAAGGCCTGCGTAGCCCGCGGCCGTCACCTCGACCGGCACCTCACCCTGGATCGGTGCGCGCAGCTCGAAGCGGCCCTCGGCGTCGCTGGTCGCGGCGCGCCGCCCGTACCAGAGCAGCGTGCCGAGGAGCGGGTGGCACGGCACCGAAATCTCTGCCCCGGCGATCGGGCGGCCGGACGGATCTGCGACCCGTCCGCGCACCGGATAGCCCGGCACGAGCGCGGCCGGCGGGAGCTCGGCGATCTCGCCCACGCGCACCTCCACCGCCTCGCCGACTACAACGTGGCGCGAGGTCGGCCCCGCGGCGGTGACGCGGTACACGCCGGCCGAGAGCTCGCGCACGAGGAACGAGCCGTCGGCCTCGACCCGCGCGAGCCCGCGGTCGTGCTCGCTCTCGGCTGCGACGAAGACCTCGTCGTAGGGATCGCCCGCCGCATCGTCGATGCGGCCGCGGATCACGCCGACCGCGCGCAGCGCGACCTCGCCCAGGTCGATCTCCGTGCCGGCGGCCGGCGTCAGCACCTGCCCCTCGGTACCGTCGGCGACCTCCCAGATCTCGGCCTCGCGGAAGAGCCCGGCATCGAGCCGCAGGTACATGCGGCCGCGCGCCATCTCGGCATCGAGCGCGGCCAGGTCGCCGGCGCGCAGCCCGAGCGCGAAGGCGCCGTCGCTCAGGCTGCGCGCGGCGAGGCGCCAGTCGACGTCCAGCGTCCGCCAGCCGGCCCCGCGCGACAGCCACAGCTCGGCCCCCGGCAGCGGCGCGCCGTCGCCGTCGACGGCCCGGCCGCGGATCCAGGCGACCTCGGGCTCGCCGCCCGCGCTGGCGACGCGCGGCTCCTTCGGCGCGACCGTTTCGGCCGGCCGCTCGAGCTCGGGCTCGACCTCGTCGACGCGCGCCGCCGGCGCGACGGTGTGCGCCGCGGGAGTCTCAGCCGCCGTCCGTGGCGACGCGGGCTCTGCCGCGGGCCCGCGCTCGCCGCCCCACCAAACCCCGAGCGCCGCCACCAGCGTGGCCGCGCCCAGAAACTTCCAAGCCGTTCCGCTCATCGTCAGCCCCATCCATGCGCTCCACCCGAGCCCCGCGGCCACCTTCGCCGCGGGGAGGCCGGTGGTCGGTGCGATCGTGGATGGAACGGCGGTGAGCGCCAAGGCCTGCCAGCCGTCGCCGCGCTCGCGCTCGAGCTCCGCGCGCAGCAGGCCCAGGCCCTTGCGCAGGCGCCACTGCACGGTGCTCTGGCTGACGCCGAGCCGCCGCGCGATCGCGGCTGTCGCGAGGCCCTCCTGATAGCGGAGGAGCAGCGCCTCGCGCAGGTCGGGCGCCAGCTCGAGCACGAGCGCCGCGACGCGTCGCTGCGCCTCGGTGCGTTGGGCGAGCTCCTCGGTCGAGGGCACCTCGCGCGGGCGCAGCTCCTCCGCCCCGCGCTCGTGCTCGCGTCGCCGGCCCTCGGCCCGCACGCGGCGGCGCGCCAGGTTGCGGACCGTCGCCGCCCGCCAGCGCCGCGTCGGCGGCCCGTCGGCCCGGCCGCGGCGGGCCGCGATCAGCCAGGCCTCCTGCGCGAGGTCGTCCGCCGCCCCCGGCTCGCGCACCAGCGCCAGCGCCACGCCGGCGGTCCAGCGCAGGTCGGCGAGGAGCCGCGCGGGGTCGAGGTTTGCGGGGTCGAAGTCCACCGGAGAGCCGTCCATCCGGGACTATCTCCCCGGCCGGCGGCGAGGGACGAACGGAAAGGTGCGGAAACCCGGCCCGGCGCGTTGCCGGCCGCGGTGCTAGCCTGGAGAGACCCCTGGAGCAGACCCTTCGGAAAAGGTATCGCCCATGAAGCACGCGGCCCCGGCCCTGCTGTTCGCCCTGTCGCTCTCGCCCCTGCCCGCCGCCCAGGACACGCTGGTCAAAGACATCAACCCGCCCTACGGCGCGGCCAGCGACCACAGCTACCCGCAGCGCTTCCAGGCCCTGCGCGAGAAGCTGATCTTCGCCGCGATCCGCAACGACGTCGGACAGGAGATCTGGGCGAGCGATGGCACCGAGGAGGGCACCCTCCTCCTGAAGGACATCCACCCGACGACGTCGTCCCAGCCGCACGACCTGACGCTCTTCCGCGACCGCGTGCTGTTCCTGGCTTTCGATGACGCCAACGCGGAGCTCTGGAGCACCAACGGCACCGAGCTCGGCACCGAGCACGTGGCCGACGTCGGCCCGGATGCGCAGACCAGCACCGGGCCGATGATCGCCGCGAGCGACTACGCGATCTTCTTCGTCGAGACGCCCGGCGACAACGAGATCTGGCGCACGGACGGGACCGCCGCGGGCACCCAGCCCGTGACCACCTTCGGCTCGCTCGACTTCAACATCGACCTGGGCGTGCTCCAGGACGAGGTCTACTTCACCCAACAGACCGGCGGCGGCGAGGGGCACAACGGGCTGTGGAAGACCGACGGCACGGCCGGCGGTACGGTCCACGTCAAGCAGCCCTGGGAGGGTATCGGCGGCTCGCCGCGCGACTTCACCGCTGCTGGCGACTACCTCTTCTTCACCGCGACGACCTCGCTCGGCAAGGAGCTCTGGCGCACCGACGGCACCGCGGAGGGGACCATCCTCCTCAAGGACATCGACCCGGGCAGCTCCGGCTCGGATCCCCAGGACCTGGTCGCGCTCGACGACGGGCTGCTGCTGTTCTCGGCGAGCTCCGCCTCGCTCTCGCGCAGCATCTGGAAGAGCGACGGGACGCCCGCGGGCACCGAGCTCCTGTTCTCGCCCCCGCCGCTGAGCTCGAACGCGAACAGCCTGGTGAGCTTCGGCGACGAGGCCTGGTTCCAGGTGCCGTGGTTCTTCGAGGACAGCGAGCTGTGGCGCACCGACGGGACCGCCGCCGGTACCTACGAGATCGCCAAGAGCGTGTCGTTCACCGGCGACTTCCACGCCGTCGGCTCGGGGCAGCGCATCGTCTGGACGGGTTTCGTTTCCGGCGCCGGGGCGACCGGCGACGAGCCGTTCCTGTCCGACGGCACGACCGCGGGCACGGTGCTGGTCTCGGACGTGTACCCCGGCAGCGACGACTCGCTCCCCGGCGGCTACACCCGCGCGGGCAACAAGGTCTTCTTCACCGCCAACGACGGCGTGCACAGCATCGAGCTGCACGCCTTCGACCTGACGGACTTCGGCGGCTGGGTGGCCGAGCCGTTCGGCGTGGGGTGCGGGGTCGCGAGCGCCCCGGAGCTCAAGCTGTCGGGCGAGCTTTTGACCGGCGCGCCGGTCGCGCTCGAGCTCGAAGGCTCCGCGCCGCTCGCGCCGGTGGTCTTCTACACCTCGCCGGTCTCGGCGCAGGATGTGATCGGGCCGTGCAACAACTACCTCGCCCAGCCGCTGCTGCTCGCCACGGCGGCGACCGACGCGGGCGGCGCGCTCAGCCTGCACGCGGCCGTGCCGAGCGACCCCGGCGTGGTCGGCGCCTTCCTCGTCGTGCAGTCGGCGACCGTGGTCGCCGGCGGCCCGTTCCTCGGCGTGGCGGAGTTCTCGAACGGGCTGGAGCTGGTGGTCGGCCCCTAAGCCCCGCCCGCGGACGTGGGGTACAATTCGCAGGGCGCTACGCCCCGCGCGTCCCCCATGGAGCCCCATTCCGCTTCGCTGACCGGCACGACCGTGCTGGAGGCCCTCTCCCGCTTCGACGACCGCACCGTGTGGGCGCGCTTCGAGGCGCGCTACCGCCCGCTGGTCTTCGACGTGGCGCGGCGCGCGGGCCTCGGGCGGGCCGACGCCGCGGACGTGGCGCAGGAGACCATGCTGCAGGTCGTGCGCGACTACGCGCGCGGCGCGTACGACCGCGAGCGCGGGCGGCTCTCGCAGTGGGTCCGCGGGATCGCGCGCCATCGCATCGGCGACGTGCGGCGGGCCCAGGCGCGGCGCGGAGCGCAGCGCGGCGAGTCTGCGCTCGGCCACGTGGCCGGGCCGGACGAGCTGGACGCGCTGTTCGAGGCCGAGCTCCGCCGACGCCTGCTCGCCGACGCGCTCGCGGCGCTCGAGCGCCGCGGCGAGCTGCGCCCCAAGACCCTGGAGGCGTTCCGGCTGCACGTGCTGGAGGGCGTCGCCCCCGACGAGGTCGCGCGGCGCCTGGGCTGCCGCGCCAGTACCGTCTACTGGGCGAAGCACCGCTGCGTGCGGCGGCTGCAGTCGATCGTCGACGAGCTCGGGCGCGACTTCGAGGAGCTGCGGGCCAGGCCTTGAGGGCCGCCGGTGACGCGAGCTCGCGCTGCCTCTCGTGGGAGGAGCTCGAGGCCTACGCCGCGCTTCCGCGCGACGAGGTGCACGCGACGTCGGCGACGCGGCGCGCGGCCGAGCACCTCGCCCTGTGCGATCCGTGCGCCGAGCGCGCCGACGAGATCCGCGCCAACCGCCCGCTGCTGGACGAGCTGACGCGGCTGGGCCCGGAGCTCGGGCGCGCGGCCGAGGCCGACGAGCGCTCCCAGCTCGCGGACGCCGGCTACGAGATCGTCGCCGAGCTGCACCGCGGCGGGCAGGGCGTGGTCTACGAGGCGCTCGAGGGCGCCACCGGACAGCGCGTCGCGATCAAGATGCCGCTCTTCGGCGACTACGCGACCGAGGCGCAACGGCGGCGCTTCCGGCGCGAGACCGAGATCGTGCGCAGCCTCAGGCATCCGAACATCGTCCGGCTGCGCGAGAACGGGACCACCGCGAGCGGCCAACCCTATCTCGTGCTCGAGCTGGTCGACGGCCCGGACCTGCAGGCCTGGCTGGCGGAGGAGCGCCCGAGCCTGGTCGAGCGCCTCGAGCTGTTCCTCGCCGTCGCCGACGCGGTCGAGTTCGCGCACGCGCGCGGCGTGGTGCACCGCGACCTGAAGCCCTCCAACCTGCTCGTCCGCGACGGTCAGCCGCTGATCCTGGACTTCGGGCTCGCGCAGCGCGCCGAGCTCGGCGCGTCGGCGAGCCTCACGCGCTCGGGCGAGTTCCTCGGGAGCCTGGCCTGGTGCGCGCCCGAGCAGGTCGAGGGCGACGGCCGGCGCACCGACGCGCGCACCGACGTGCACGCGCTCGGGCTCCTGCTGCACCTGCTGCTCACCGAGCGGCCGGCCTATGAGCTGCGCGGCTCGATCGCCGACATCGTGCGCACCATCACCACCCAGCGCGCGCCGCGCCCGAGCCGGCACGGCGGCCTGCCCGGCGTGTCGGCCGACCTCGACGCGATCGTCGGGCAGGCGCTGGAGAAGGACCCGCGCGAGCGCTACGCGACCGTCGCGGAGCTGGCGGCCGACGTGCGGCGCGCGCTCGGCAAGGAGCCGGTGCAGGCGCGCCCGGTCACCGCCTGGGGCGAGGCGCGGCGCTTCGTGCGACGGCATCCGCTGGCGGTCGCGCTGGTGCTCGCGCTCAGCCTGGTGCCGCTCGCGGTGTGGCGGGCGCGCGAGGTCGAGCTGGCGCGCGTGTCCGCCGAGCTCGCGCGGGAGCAGATCGACCAGGGCCGGCTCCTGGCGCGCTTCGACCGCGCCGTCGCCGCCGAGGACTGGATCTGGCGCCACTACCTCGCGCCCCCCGGCGGCGACCCGGCGCTCCGCGACGCGGCGGAGTGGGGCCTCTTCGAGCTGTACGCGCGCCATCCATGCGTGCGCACCGAGCGCCTCTCGCCGGGGCGCGGGCACCTCGCGCTCAGCGGCGAGGCCGGGCTCATCGCCGTCTCGCGCCCCGAGGGCGTCGAGGTGCTGGGTTTGCCGGGGCTCGAGCGCCGCGGATGGTTGCCGGGCGAGGGCGGGCACGCGCGGCGTCCGTTCCTGTCGCCCGACGGGCGCTGGCTCGCGACCGTGCTGGGCGGCGAGCTGCGCCTCGGCGAAGCGCTGGGCGGGCTCGCGCGGCGGCTCGGCGAGGAGCGCGTCGCCACCGTTTCGTTCGCGCGCGGCTCGCTCTACGCCGCGCTGGCGGACGGTGACGTGGTGCGGTGGTCGCTCGAGGCCGAGCCCCGCGCGCTGGAGCGCCTCCGGCTCGCCGCGCCCGCGATTGCCCTGAGCGTCGCCCCCGACGGCGCGCGCGCGATCACGCTGGATGCGGACGAGGGGGAGATGCGGCTGTGGTCGCTGGCGGAGGAGCGCCTGCTCGCACGCACCGACGCTCAGCGCAGCCAGCGGCTGCGCGTCGACTGGGCCCGTGGACGCGTGCTGGGGGCCAACCGCGACGTCGTCGCCTGGAGCTTCGACGACCGCGGGTTCGCGCCTCCGCGCCTGATGCCCACCGCCGTGGGGACGCGCGGCTTCGCCGCCTTCCACGGGGACTCCGAGCGGGTCGTCGCCGCCGGAGGCGTCACCGACAACCTGATCGTGTGGCGACTGACCGATGAGGCGCCGGTGCCCACCGCGGACTGGAGCGGCCACCGTCACACCGTTCTCGGGGTCGAGTGGTGGGCGCGCGGCGGGCTGCTCGTCTCGCTCGACTCGGGAGGCTTCCTCAAGCTCTGGGAGGGGCCCGGTGAGGGTGACGAGGCCCCCGGCGCTCGCGTGCTCGGGACGCTGGCGAAGTCGGTGCACGCGGTGTGCTTCTCGCCCGATGGCGAGACCTTGATCAGCGGCGGCGACGACGAGGTCGCGTCGCTGCGGGCGTGGAGCGTCGCCGAGGGACGGCCGCTCGACACGGCGACCTCGCTGCCGGGCGTCGTGTCGTCGGTGGCGTGTGCTCCCGACGGCCGCGGCCTTGCCACCGCCAGCCACGACGGCGCCGTGCGCTTCGGGCCCGCCGGGCGCGAGCGGGTGCTCCTCGCGCCCAACCCCGAAGAGCGCGCGAGCTTCGTGTCGTTCTCGCGCGACGGCCGGTGGCTGGCGGCGGGCTTCGACGCCGGCCGGCTGCGCGCCTGGGATGCCGCCGACTGGTCGGCGCCGCCGCGCTCGGCGCGGGTGCCGAACGCGGCGCGCATCAGCTCGGTGGCGTGGGAGCGCACCGGAGCGGTGGTCGCGGCCGGCCAGGTCGACGGCGCGCTTGCCTGGTGGCGCCCGGCGAGCGGCGAACTACGGCACGCCGACGAGCGCCATGACGGCCCCGTGCGAACCGTCGCAGGCTCCCCCGCCGACGACCGGATCGCGACGGGCTCGGACGATCGCACCGTGCGGCTGTGGCGGTGCGGAGCGCGGCGCCCCGAGGCGGTCCTGGAGGGGCACGAGTCCGGCGTCACGGCGGTCGCGTTCCGGCCACCGGCCGGCGACGTGCTGGCCTCGGCCGACCGCTCGGGGACGGTCCGGCTGTGGAGCGTGGCCGACGGCAGCGAGCTCGCGACCGTCCGGCTCCACGGCCTGGCGATCTACGCCCTCGACTTCGACCCCAGCGGCAGGTACCTCGCAACCGGCGGCGAGGACGGGACCGCGCGCCTCTTCGACCTCGCGCGCACCGCGCGCCACGTGCGCGGCAACCGCGCCGTGCGGGCCCCGGCGGCCGGCGACTGAGGTTTTTCCCAAGTCGCTCCAAGAACGGCGCGCGCGGGCCCGCAGGGGCCCCATGCACCTCTCCCTCGCTTCTCTCCTCCTCTCCCTCCCCCCCCTAGCGCCCCAGGAGGCGACCGCGGCGCCCGCACGCCTCGACCTCCTGCGCCTCGACGTCGCCGAGTCCGGCCTCTCGGCATCGGACCTGCGCCGCCTCGGCTTCGACGTCGCCGAGCACGGCGACGCCGGCGACGCCTTCCACGTGATCGCCGGCCCCGCCGACCGCGCCCGGATCGAGGCGCTGTCGCTCCCCCACGAGCTGCTGACGCCCGACATCGAGGGGCACCTCGCCCGCCGGCTGACCGCGGCCCACCGCGAGGCCAAGAAGACCGTCAGCACCGGACGCGGCGCGTGGCTGTCGCCCCCCTTCGCGGACGGCTCGATGGGCGGGTACTACACGCTGGCCGAGATCGGAGCGGTGCTCGACCAGATCCACGCGGCCTACCCGACCATCACGACGCCCAAGCAGGTGCTCGGCTACTCGTACGAGGGCCGGCCGATCTGGGCGCTGAAGGTCTCCGACAACCCGGACGTCGACGAGGACGAGCCCGAGGTCCGCTACGACGCACTGCATCACGCACGCGAGCCGATGAGCATGCAGATGCTGCTCTACATGCTGCTCGCCCTGGTCGAGGACTACGGCGTCGACCCCGAGGTCAACACGCTGGTCGAGGAGCGCGAGGTGTGGTTCATCCCCGTCGTGAACCCCGACGGCTACCGCCACAACGAGGTGTCCAACCCGGCCGGCGGCGGGCTGTGGCGCAAGAACCGGCGGCCGAACGCCGACGGCAGCATCGGCGTCGACCTGAACCGCAACTACCCCTACCAGTGGGGCATCGACGACGTCGGCTCGTCGCCGACGCCCGCGCACAACGACTATCGCGGCACCGCGCCGGCCAGCGAGCCGGAGGTGAGCGTGATGCTCCACTTCTTCGAGGGCCGCGAGTTCCGCTCGACCATGAGCGCGCACTCCTACGGCGACCTGTGGCTGCACCCGTGGGGCCACACGTCGACGCCGGTGGAGAACGCGACGCAGTACTTCCAGACGATGCAGGCGCACGTCGACACCGGCTGGATCGACTCCTTCGAGGACGGGCTCTACCTGGGCAACGGAGTGACCAACGACTACGACCACGCCGAGCTCGGCGCTTTCGGATGGCTGTGTGAGATCGGCGAGTTCGGCGACTTCTTCTGGCCGCCCACCAACCGCATCGTGCCGCTCTGCGAGGAGTACGCCAGCGGCTTCAAGCGCATCGCGGAGATCGCCGGCCCGTTCCTCGACCAGGACGGACCGGTGCAGATCAGCCAGACGACGCCCGACGACTTCTACGACCCGGGCGAGGTGATCGGCTTCGGCGTGGCCGTGAAGAACGGCGGGCCGTTCGTGTTCGAGGGACCGCTGACGGCGTCGTTCGGGCCGCTGCCCGCCGGCGTGACGCCGGTGGTCGCGACGGCCACGGTGATGAGCGTCCCCAATGGCTCGTCATCGGACCTCGTCAACCATCCGATCTCGTTCAAGATCGACGAGTCGGTCCCGCACGGCACGCTGCTGTCGTTCGACCTGGTGTGGAGCGGTGGCGCGGCGATCGGCGTCATCCCGATGGAGCTGATCGTCGGCCGGCCGATCCAGCTGATCCTCGACGACGTCGAGACCGACCTCGGGTGGGAGCTCGAGCTCGGCTGGTGGGACTACGGCTCCAAGGGGGAGTGGGTGCGCGAGGTTCCCATCGGCACCGTCTCCGCCGGCCAGTGGGCCAACCCGCCCTACGACGCGTCGCCGGACCCGGCGGCCGTGTGCTTCGTGACCGGCAACGGCGCCGCGACCACGAGCCTGGATGAGCTCAACGGCGCCCACACGCTGCGCACGCCTCCGATGGACCTGTCGTGGATCGACGAGCCCTACCTGACCGTGCGGTACTGGCTGCGGTACGACGGGACGGGCCCCCTCGACGGACTCGAGCTGTACGTCGTCGACGCGGACGGGCTGTGGACCACCGTCGAGCAGCTGGGCGCCGACGACGCGGGCGAGTGGATCGAGCGCACCTACCGCCTGACCGACTACATCGTGCCGCACGACCAGGTCGAGTTCCGCATCCTCGCGAGCGACGACTGGCCGTACAGCCTGTTCGAGGCCGGCATCGACGACTTCCGGGTCAGCGCCTTCGACAGCCGCCCCGCCTTCGGCGGCGAGCCGCGCCTGTTCCTGTTCGGCCGCGCGGCGCCGGGGGCCGACCTCCTGGTCGGGCTGTCCGGGCCGCCCGGCGAGGCGTACGAGGTGTGGTCCGGCCCCGATCCCGCCGACATCACGCTGCCGGGCGGCGAGACGCTCTACGTCGACCCGTCGACCGCCTCGATCATCGCGAGCGGCGTCTTCAGCGCCGACGGCAGCGCGGAGCACCGCATCACGCTGGACAGCGACCCCGCGCTCTCGGGGACGTTCCAGTACTTCCAGGCCCAGGTGCTGACCTCGCCCGAGACCGTGACCAATCCCGGCAAGGTGAAGTTCGACTAGCGGGCGCCCGAGGCGTGTCGCCCTCCCCCGCGGGCTATGCTATCCGCGAGAGGCGATGGCGAAGTCGAGGGTGTTGCTGGTCGAAGACGACGAGAGCCTGGGGAGCCAGGTGCTCGGACACCTGCGCGATGCGGGCTACGAGGCGGACTGGATCCGGGACGGGAGCGAGGCCCTGGGCCTCGACCCCGCCCGGTACGACCTGTGGATCCTGGACCTGATGCTCCCGGGGACCTACGGCCTCGACGTGCTCAAGCACCTGCGCGCGAGCTCGGACGTACCGGTGCTGGTCCTGAGCGCGCAGGACGACACGCGCGTGAAGGTGCGGGCGCTGCAGCTCGGCGGCGACGACTACCTCACCAAGCCCTTCTGGCCCGAGGAGCTCGTCGCGCGGGTGCAGGCCCGGATCCGGCGCCCCAACGCGGTGCAGGAGGGGCGCATCCAGGTGGGCGGGCTGCTGCTCGAGCTCGACGCGCGCCGGCTGACCGTCGACGGTCTCGAGGCCGAGCTGACGCGGGTGGAGTTCGACCTCTTGGCCGCGCTCGCGCGGCGGAGCGGCTCGGCGCTGGCGCGGGCGGACCTGGCCGAGTCGGTCCTCGACCCCGCGCGCGAAGGCACCGAGCGGACCCTCGACGTTCACATCTCGCGGCTGCGCAAGAAGCTCGGCCCGTATGCGGGCTGCGTCGCGACCGTGTGGGGCGTTGGCTATCGCTTCGATCGGGGGGCGGCGGACTGAGCCTGCGCGTCAAGCTCCTGCTCGCCGTGACCGCGGTCGCGGTTCCGGTGCTCGTCGTGCTCCTCTGGGCGCGGCGCTCGCTCGAGTACCGCGCCGAGGTCGAGTCGCTGCACCGCTTCATCCTCGGCCGCATGGAGGACGGCCGGTGGGCCTGCGAGGAGTCGCCCGAGACCTTCCCCGCGCCCCCCCGCCCCCGCCGCGCCGACGGCCCACGCGAGGGCCCCGAGAGCGGCGGAAGAGGCGGACCTCCCACGCGCGGCGAGCCCGATCGGCGCAAGCCCGGCGGCCGGGAAGAGCGCGGGCCGCGCACGGACGGCGCGCCGCGCGGCCCGGGTCCGGCTTCGCCCGGGCGCGGCGGCCCGCCGATCGACCTCTTCGCCTACGCTCCCGACTTCCGGTCCGCGAACCCGGCCGCACCGCCCTTCCCGGGCGAGCTCAAGGACGAGCTGTTGGCCGGCGCCGACCGCGCCGACCAACGCCTCGTCGACGGCGACCGCCGCGGCATCCGCGTGGCCGCGCGCATGGCGTGGGACGAAGGGCCCTGCGTCTTCGTCGTCGCGACCCGCCGCGGCGAGGGCCCGGGGTGGCTCACCCCGAACCAGCTGCTCGCGGCCGCAGCCCAGGCGCTGGCGCTCGCGCTCGTCGCGTGCGTCGCCGCCGGCCCGATCGTGGCCCGCGTTCGGCGCCTTCAGGGCGAGGTGCGCCGCGCGGCGCACGACGGCTACGCCACCTCGGTGACCGTGGCCGGCAACGACGAGCTCGCGCAGCTCGCGCGCGAGTTCAACGAAGCCGGGGCCGAGGTCCGGCGCCAGTTCCGCGCCGTCGAGGAGCGCGAGGAGACGCTCCGCTCCTTCGTCGCCAACACGACGCACGACGTGATGATCCCGATGACCGTGCTGCAGGGGCACCTCGCGGCGCTGCGCGACAGCGAGGGCGCGCCGGATCCGGCGCTGCTCCACGACGCGATGGCCGAGGTGCAGTACATGACCTCGCTGCTCCGCAACCTGGCGGCGTCGGCCAAGCTGGAGGCGCAGGAGCACGAGCTCGAGCGCGATCCCGTCGAGCTCAACCCGCTGGTCGAGCGCGTGGTGGCGCGCCACGCGCCGATCGGGCGCCAGAAGGGCATCGAGCTCAACCACGCCGTCCCCGAGCTCGCGCTGCGCGCCGCCGGCGACCTCACGCTGCTCGAGCAGGCGGCCAGCAACCTGGTCCACAACGCGGTGCGTTACGGCGTGGCGGGCGGCCACGTCGCCGTGCTGCTCGCCGCGGACAGCGCGGACTGGTCGCTGCGCGTGATCGACGACGGGCCCGGCATCGAGCCCGAGCTGATGCGGCGGCTGACCCAACGCGCGGCGCGCGGCCACGAGGCCCGCAGCCGCCATCCCGAGGGCCAGGGACTCGGGCTCCACATCGCGCGCGAGGTGGCCCGCCGCCACGGCGGCGAGCTCCTGCTCCGCCGCTCCGAGCACGGCGGCCTGGAGGCCGAGCTGCGCGGCCCCCTGGCCTAGAACGCCGCGTCCAATTCGACCACCGGCGCCGGCGCGCTGAGGGTCGCCCCGCCGAGCGGATCGACGAAGAGCGCCTGCGAGGCGTACAGCAGGCCCTCGAAGCCAGGCGGCACGAAGGTCGGCACCTGCAGCGCGAGCTGCCCGTCCGGGCCCAGGCTCCCCACGCCGAAGATCGCGGGCGCGCCGACGACGAGCGGCCCGACCGCTCCGGCGACCGGCAGCACCGCGGGCGAGGTCGAGAACGCGAGCCATGCCAGCGAGTTCGGCTCGCCCGACAGGCTCACGCCAACCGGCTGGCCGGAGCGCACCGGCGAGTCGACCGCGAAGATCGGCGTCGACCAGGCCTGCTCGCTGAGCGTGCCCGACTCGACGTCGAAGGGCGCTCCGTCCGGCCCCTCGACACAGGCGCCCGAGCCCAGCAGCGCTCCCGGAGCACCGCCGACGAGCGCCGTCCCGTAGAGGTCCGCGGCCGGCGCGGCGCCGGAGAGCACGAGCCCGACGCCGCCGCCGCCGCTCGTGCCGGTGCAGCCAAACGGGCTGCCGATCGGCGTGCCGGTTCCGCCCGCGATCGTGCCGCCGAGTGCGAACAGCGACCCGCCGTTCAGCTCGACTCCCGCGCCGCCGTCGAACGGCCCTCCGAGGCCGCCGTACCCGGCGCCGCCGGTCAACGAGGTGTGGTAGAGGTACACCTCCGAGTCGATCGCGCGTAGCCCGGGGTTGCTGCTCGGCGCCGGCGTCGTGCCGCCCGCGACGGTGCAGTCGGTGAAGATCACCGGGCCGCTCGCCTGAACCTGCGTCATGTAGCCGACGATCTGCAGGTCCGGCGCCGAGAAGTCGACGCCGTCGACCCAGACCGGCCCGTCGCAGGACACGACGTCGAGCGCGCCGAAGAAGGTCCCCGAAGGCGGCTTGACCTGGAAGTCGCTCCAGAGGAAGGCCTGCCCCGCGGCGAGGCCCTGGACCACGAAGCGTCCGGTGTAGCTCACGTTGGCGCCGGCGTCGGCAGTGACGACCAGCGACTTGCCGTCGACGGTCACGTCCTCGGCGTAGCTCCCGCTCTTGACCAGGACGACGTCGCCGTCCTGGGCGGCGGCGACCGCGTCGGTCAGGGTGGTGAAGTCCACGCCGGGGCCGCCGGAGTCGTCGACGACGTGGACCTCTTGGCTCGAGGCGAGCGTTGCGAGCGAAGCGAGCGAGGCGACAGGCAGAGCGAAGCGCGCGATGCGGTTCGACATGGGGCGTCCTTTCCGAGCGGGAGGTTGGACGGGAGGCCCCTCCAGCATACCCCGCGGCGCGAGGCCGGTGGCTCCCGCTCCGGTCCGCCCCGCGTTTGCCGGGCTTCGCCGGCCTCCTCAGGTCTCTTCGGGCCGATCGACGCCCTCGTCGAGCAGCCGCCGCACTTGGGCGAGCTGCTGCTCGGCCAGGGTCTGACGCGCCGAGGCGCTCGCCGAGGCGGCGTCCGCAAGCGAGCTCGGATCGGTCGTCCCCATCGCTTCCGCCAGGTGCTTCGACGCGTCCCGCTGCACCGCTTCCACGTTGGCCTGCGCCTGCCGCATCGCTGCGTCGATCGAGGAATGCGCCGCGGAGAGGTCGATCTCGCTCGGATCCGGGTCGCTGCTCATGGGTGTTCAGCCTTCCTTCGCAAGGGGTCGGTGGGAGGCCGGGCGCGAGCGCCCGGCCTTGACATCCTACCCGCTCGCGCGGACGCCGCTGCCTACGGCGCGATGCAGGCCACGACCGCCTGCGTCAGCCCGAGCGGCACCGGCGAGAAGCTCGGGTCGATCAGGATGCCTTGGAAGAAGAAGGTCCGACCTCCGAAGGTGGCGCTGGGGAACACGAAGTCCACCGGCGCGGGGTTCATGCCGTCCCAGATCGACGGACCCGAGAGGATCTCCGGGCCGCTGATGTCCACCAGGATCGAGCCGGTCGTGCCCGGGCCGCCCATGCCCCAGCCGGGGATCGGCGTGCCGCAGGGGTAGTTCGGGTCGGCGCCCTCGGTGATGCGGACGTACGCGATCGAGCCGGGGGCCTGGGTGCCGAGCGGGTTGTCGACGCCCAGCGTCCACGTGCCGCCGACCTCGGGCGCGCCGGACACCTCGACCAGGCTACCCGCGGGGTTGTCGCTGCAGCCATAGAAGTCGGGCGCCGGGTCGGCGTCGAAGAGGTACGTCTCGCCGCCGGGGCCGGCGAAGCGCCCCGCGACCAGCGCCAGGTCGCCTTCGACCGCCACCGCGCCGCCGATGCCGTCGAAGTTCGCCGGGTCCGCGCGGAGCAGGTGACACGTCGGCGACCAGCTCGAGCCGACGCGCTCGAAGAGATAGGCCGAGCCGGAGCCAAAGCCCCCGGGCGCGTCCCACTCGGGCGAGCCCACGACCGCCCGGTCGCCGTCGATCCCGACCGACGTGCCGAAGTTGTCGCCCGCGCCGCCGTCCGCCGCCATCAGCTTGGAGACCTGGACCCAGGAGAAGATGAAGACGCCCGGCTCGAAGATGTAAGCGGCGCCGGCGGACGGTCCCGCTTCGTCGTCGCCCGGAGCGCCGATGATCGCGCGGTTGGTGCCCGAGAGCGCCACCGACGCGCCGAACTCGGCCACCCCGTTGGGGTCGCTCGCGACCAGCCGCTGGGACTCCGTCCAGCCGGTGGCGTCGGTGCGCGTATAGCGATACGCCGCGCCCTGGTTGAAGAACGCGTCGGTGACCGAGGGCGCCCCGACCAACGCCTGATCGCCGGAGATCGCGACCGACGCGCCGAAGTCGTCGAAGGACGTGCCGTCGCTCGCCAGGAGCTTGGCCTCCTCGAACCAGATCCCGAAGATCCCCTGCGCGAAGACGTAGGCCGCCCCCGCGGCCGAGGCGGTTTCGTCGTCGCCCGGGTCGCCGCCGATCAGCCGCCCGCCGCTGACCGCCACCGACTCGCCGAAGTTGTCGCTGGCCTGGGGATGGTCGGTCGGCTCCAGCACCTGGATCTCGGTCCAGCTGCCGCCCGAGAGGGTGTAGATGTAGACCGCTCCACCGGTGGCCGTGTCCGGAGCTCCGGCCACCAGGATGCTGCCGTCGATGGCGACCGACTCGCCTAGGTGGTCGAACGGCTGCCCGTTGGAGGCGGTGAGGATGTCGTCCAGGAACCAGAGATCGAACACGCCCTGCTCGAAGACAAAGACGGCCCCGGCGTCCTGATTGGGGCCGGCGTTCGCGAAGGGCGCGCCCATGACCAGGTACGGCACCTGGACGGCTACCGAGCCGCCAAAGCCGTCGCCGGGGGCGACCTCGGTGGGAACGAACTTGGCGAGCTGCTGCTGGGCCGCGACGGCGCTAAACGAGCCCAGCATGAGCGCCGCAGCGGCGCCTCGGAGGGAAGGGAAGGTCATGCGAGAGTCCTGAGATGTAGACCGAGGGGAAGGGGCGACGGGAGGGCGTCGGCGGCCCTACCCTGACAAACGTCGGCGCCCGTCGCGAGCCGCCAACGAGCTCCTTCTCCGCCGCGGCCCGGCCCGGGCTCAGCGCCCCTCGCAGTAGCGCTGGAAGCCGTCCATGTGCTTCTCCATCCCGCGCCGAAAGAGCGGCTTCATCAGCGGGTTGAGCAGCTTCGACATCAGCTTGTGCGCGCGGCAGTCCATGCTCGCCTCGATCCGCGCGCCACCGCCCTCCTCGACGACCCGGAAGACCGTGTCCCAGACCGTGCCCCCGACGTCGGACACCATGCGCAGGCGCATCGCCTCGGGGTCGTGCTCGGTCACCTCGAGCTCGGTCACGAACGGCTTGCCGTTCATCGTGCGGGTCTCGCGGAAGCGGGTCCCCACGCCCTCGGTCTGCTCGGTCAGGAACTCGATGCTGAGGACGTCGGGGTTGGCCTCGGGGAAGCTCGCGATGTCGCAGGCGGCAGCGAACACACGGGCGGCCGGTGCGGCGACGAGGCGTTGGACGGTGACGGTGGTCATGGGGCTCCTTTGCTGCCGGCCCACCCTAGGCCCGTCCGCAGCGCCGCGCTTTACGGATCTTGCGGACTTGTCAGGGCCGCATCGGGCGCACTGCGATCGAGCAGTCGACGTCCCACGTCTCCCACCCCACCTCCGCCGGAACCGGGCGGAAGCGCTTCATGGCGGGCAGGTCCACGGGCTCGAGCTGGGACCCGGGCAGCCAGACGTTGTAGAGCTCGTCCCACGCCACCGCGACGTGGCTCAGCGGGCCGCGGCTGTGGACCTCCGCCGCGCGCACCGCCGGGAAGGTGTGCAGGCCGAGCTCGCCTCCGGCGCGCACTTTCGGGCCGACCGTGAGCCCCAGGTCAAAGCTCACCTGATCGAGCGGCGTCGTCTCGTAGTTGTCCCAGCTCAGCCCGACGAGCGCAGACGAGCGCCAGTCGACGCCGCGCTCCTCGAGCTCCGCCGTCAGCCGCGCCAGCCCGCCCGCGAGCACCCCGTCGTGAAACGCCCCGCGCAGCCGCACGTAGGCCAGCCGACACGCGGGCCGCTCGACCACACGCACCGCCGGCGTCCAGTCCGTGCGGACGGCCGCGATCGTCGCGTCGTAGCCCTCGATCCCCTCCTCGTCGAGCCGCGACCGCCGGTCCCACGCGCTGGGCGCGACGCCGTAGCGCTGCCGGAACACGCGCGAGAAGTCCGACTGCGCCGAGAAGCCGACCTCGAGCGCGATCGAGCCGAGCTCGCGCTCGGGCGAGGCCTTCATCAGGTAGGCGGCGCGCTCGAGCCGCGCGCGCTGGACGAAGCGCGTCAGCGTCTCGCCCGCCGCGGCGCTGAAGATGCGGTGGAAGTGGTGAGGGGAGAAGCAGGCGACGCGCGCGAGAGCGTCGAGGGAGAGGTCGCCGTCGAGGTGGGAGCGGACGTGGTCCATCACGCGGTGGACGCGTTCGGAGTAGGCGGGGTTCATGGCCCGCAGCCTACTACGAGTCCCTGTCGGTCAACGGCGCGGCGCGAGGGTGCGGGATTCGCCTTCACACGACACCGCCCGTTGCGCCCCCTCGCCTCGCCTCCTGCGAGCGACTTCCGGGACCTGCCGGAATGGACACCTCTCCTACTGCACCTCGATCGCCACCGCGTCCGTCACCTCATCCAGCTCGACCGCCGGCGCGAGCGCCAGCGACACCGCCGCGGCGAAGAGCTGCGTCCCCGGCGCGAACGGCACGGCGAACGACGCGGTCGCGCCGGTGCCGGCGGCGTCGAGCCCCGTCAGGAGCACCGCCGGGCTCGCGAGCGAGGCGGTCAACAGGGAGTCGAACGCCAGCCCGAGGTTGCGGCCGTCGCCGAAGGGCAGGATGAGGTCGCCCGGCGCGGCGGAGAAGACGACCCACGCGACGGGCGCTGCTCCCGAGAACGACGCGAGCTCGACGTGCGCCGTTCCGCCGGCGAGGAAGCCCTGCGGTGCGACCTCGGGGAGGCGATAGCCCCCCACGAACACGCGCTGCTTCTGCGGGTCGCCCTCCTCGCGGCCGACGTAGGCGAAGAGCGCGTTGTCGTACAGCTCGGCGAGGGCCGAGGGCTTGGCGCGGAACGGGAAGTCGTTCGGGTCGGGGCCGGACACGTCGATGTCGGGCTGGCTCCAGGTGAGGCCGCCGTCGCGGGAGAAGGCGCTTCGGACCGCGCTCCCCTGCCACGAGAGAACCAGGTCGTCGCCGCGCGCGGCGAGTCGCGTTCCGCGTGAGGTCGGCGCGCCGAAGTCGACCTCGGGCGACCAGCTCGCTCCGCCGTCGGCGGAGCGCGCCGCGAAGAGCGTGGTCTGTGTCGCCAGAGGCCCATTGCGGTCGTCGGCCCACGCCACCACGACGGCGCCGTCCGCCGCGACGGCCACCGCCGTCTCGTAGGTCGTGTTGGCATACGGAGCGGCGCTGCTGGCGCTCGTGGGCGCGCCGAAGTTCGCGCCTCCGTCGGACGAGACCGCTACGAAAGGATCGGTCCCGATGGCCGCGCCGCCGTCGTCGTTCTGCGTCCATGACACCGCGACCACCCCGGCGCGCGCGGCGAGGCCGACCTCGGCGATCGCCAGGTTCTCCTTCTCGCCGTAGAGGTCGACCTGGGTCGGCGTCGCGGGGAAGCCGGCGCCGAACGGCGCGGCCTGGTGGAAGACGTCGTACGACCAGGTGCCCGGCGGGTAGGTGGCGGCGATGTGCGCGACGTGCAGCACGTCGCCGTCCAGCGCGAGCGCGACGAAGCGCTGCTCGGTCGAGCCGCCGTCGACCCGGATCGGGTCGTCGAAGCTCAGCCCGCCGTCGTGCGAGGCGGCGAGCCACAACTCGGTCGTCACACCGCCGAAGAAGCTCGGGTCCACGATCTGCGCGACGTAGACGTGCTCGCCGTCGTCGCTGACCGCCATCGCGTAGCTGAGGACCGGCGACGAGCCTCCCACCGCGTAGCCCTTGGGCACCGGCTGCTCGGTCCAGGTCGCGCCGGCGTCGGTGGAGCGCGCGAAGTAGACGTCGACGGCCTCGGCGCCTCCGAAGCCGCCGCCGGCGGCGTTCCGCTCATCCAGCCAGGAGGCGTACACGGTGTCGCCGCGCACCGCGAGCGCGCCGGAGGCCTCGAAGACGGTCGGGCCGACCGCCTTGTCGTGGGCGCCGACGTCGCCGTCGATCCGCACCGGCGGGCCGAACGCGAGCGCGCGGGCGTCGGCTACCGCCACGTACACCCTCTGGGTCGCGTCATCCTCGAAGAGGACCGCCGCGAGGTCCCCGTCCGCCGCGACGGCCACGCCCCGGGGCGCGGCGATGGTCGCGTCCGAGACGGCGACCGGGTCGCGCGCCGCGTGCTGGAAGGCCGAGAAGGCTCCGCCGACGAGGAGCGCCGCGGACGGTAGGGTCGGGAGGGCGTGCATGGTTGGAGCGGGATGCTGGGGCCTCGGGGCTCGGGGATGCCCTAGGGTAACGGGAGCGCCTCGATCGGAGGGGCAGGGTCCCCTTCCCGGCCTCTCCACCCCAGGCCGGGCAGAAGTTGCGCTGAAGTCGGCCTTTGCTTCGCGCGCCGCTCCGGCGCGGCCTCGACGCGCTCCTCGGGGACCTCGATCCCGGCCGGGCGCGCGCGCTCCCAGCGCCTTGCCGGGGCGCGCGGCCTTCCGGTGCGGCGCGGGCCGGGGAGATCTTCGCCCCTACGCCGCGTGCCTAGAAGCGCGCCAAATAACATTCCGCATTCCTATGCAAGAGCGGAGCGGGGCGCCTGGTCCGAGCCAAGCAACGAGCTCGCTTTCCGTTAAGCCGCGCGGGCCTTCCCCAGCCCGCGCGAGAGCGGGCGGAATTTGCGTCCGCTTCGAGACGGCTCGCTAGGCTCGAGAGCCTCGGCGAAATATGTGCCCCATTTTGTGGCTGGGGCCGCTCGCACCCCCGTTCTCGAAGAGAGACGCGCCGCGCGGGAATCACTGCCCGTGGCGGCGCCCCCCGACCCCGAGTAGAGGAGACCCCCCATGAGACTCGCCCTCTTGGCGATGTGTGTGGGCGTTGCGGCACCGCCGCCGTCCGCCGCCCAGGACTTGGATGAGCTTTGGACCGTGTCCGTCAACGGACAGGCCGCGCAGGTGAACCCGGACGGGAGCTTCCTGATCCCGAACGTGTCGGCGGCCGACAACTACGGCCCCGGCGGTCCGGGCACGCTGGCCGACTTCAAGAGCGACCAGACCTTCCGCGTGATGGGCGTGTCGCAGCGCCCGGACGGCACCACCATGTACGCGATCTCGGATCCGTTCCAGCTGATCCAGGGGGCGCTGTTCCTGGTGAACGACCTTACGGTCACCAGCGTGCCCCCGCTGATCGGGCGCACGATGGAGGTCTCGGCGCCGCAGACGATCCTAGGGGTCGGCGAGCCGCTGCAGCTCTCGACCCTGATCACGCTCTCCGACGGCACGGTGCTCGACGAGACCACCGATCCCGCGACCGCATACCAGTCGAGCAACCTCGACATCGCCGGGGTCGACGCGGCCGGGCGCGTGACCGGCGCGAGCGCCGGGCTGGCGTTCATCACCGTCGTCAACTACGGCATCACGGACACGATCGGCATCGACGTGGTCGACGACGCCATCTCGACCAGCGTCGTCGGCTTCGCCGTGCTCGAGGACGGGACGCCGGTCGGCGGCGCCGAGCTGAAGGCGAACTTCGGCGGCAACGCGACCAGCGCGTCCGACGGCTCGTTCCTGATGTCCGTCGTCGCACCGGCCGGGCAGGGCATCACGGTGTTCGGCGAGGCGGTGCTCGGCGACCAGAACTACGTCGGAGCCTCGGACCCGGCGCCGGGCGTCGACGACGGCTTCACCGACGTCGGCCTGGTGGTGCTGGCGCCCGGCTTCGTCGGGCCGGTCTTCGGCAACCCGCAGTTCGACGCGCTGCCCACCCCCACCGCGGCCGCGGCAGCCGATCTCGACGGCGACGGCGACCGCGACGTCCTGGCCGGCGGCACGGCGCAGGACAGCCTGGCCCTGCTGCACAACAACGGCGAGGGGCTCTTCGTCTCCGACGGGAGCGTGCCGACCCAGGCGGGGCCGCTCAACCTGGCGCTCGGCGACCTCGACGGCGACGGCGACGCCGACGCCGCGGTCACCCACGAGGGCGCCGGCACGGCCGGCGTGTACCTCAATGCGGGAGGCGCGGCGTTCGTCGCCGGCGCGTCGGCCTTCACCGGCGCCCAGCCGGCCGACGTGGCCCTGGCGGACCTCGAAGGCGACGGCGACCTCGACCTCGTGGTGGCGAACCGCGCCTCGGCGACGGTGTCGGTGCTGCTGAACGACGGCGCCGCCGGCCTCGGGCTCAACATCACCTATCCCGCGTCGCTGCAGCCGCGCGAGGTCGCGCTCGGCGACCTCAACCTCGACGGCGCGGCGGACGCGGTGGTCGCGAACGACCTCACCGCCGGACAGCTCGGCTCGGTGCTCCTCGGCGACGGGCTCGGCGCCTTTGGCACCGCCGTCCCGCTCGGCCTCGGAGGGCGCGGCAGGGCCGTCGCGCTCGACGACCTCGACGGCGACGGCGCGCTCGACGTCGCGTTCGCCGATCCCGACGCGGACTCGGTCGAGCTGGCCTTCGGCCTGGGCGACGGCACCTTCGGGCCGCTCGCCTCCCTCTCCGGCGCCGAGGACCCGTGGGCGCTCGCGACGGCCGACCTCGACGGCGTGCAGGGTCCCGACCTCCTCGTCGCCGGCCGCTCGACCTCGGACGAGCTCGTCGTCTACCTCGGCGACGGCTTCGGCGGCTTCGGCCCGGCCGATGCCAGCCGCGCGGGCGCGCTGCCGTCCGACGTGGTCGCCGAGGACCTCGACGGCGACGGCGCGGTCGACGCGCTGGTCGTCAACGAGAACGGCGACTCGCTCTCGGCGCTGTTCGGCGCCGGCGACGGCACCTTCGCGACCTTCTCCACCGAGCCGGTGGGCATCGAGGCCACCGGCCTCGCGGCCGGCGACCTGAACGGAGACGGCGTGCTCGACCTGGTAGCGGCCGACTTCGGCGGCGACCAGGTCGGCGTGTACGCGGGCGACGGCAGCGGCGGCTACGCCGCGCCGGTGTTCTACGCGACCGGCGGCGGGCCGCGCTCGGTAGCGGTCGCCGACCTCGACCTGGACGCGGACTTCGACCTGGTGGTCGCGAACTCGCTCGGCGGCTCGCTCACGGTGCTGCTGAACGACGGGCTCGGCGGGTTCACCCCGGGCTTCCCGGTGGCGTCCGGTGGCTCGCCCTTCGTCGTCCAGGCGGGCGACCTCGACGCCGACGGCGACGTCGACCTGGCGGTGCTGGACTCCGCGGCGGGCAGCATCACCGTGCTCGTCAACCTCGGCGGCGCGCTCTTCGGCATCCAGGGGAGCCTTCCGACCGGCCTGCTGCCGCAATCGATGGCGATCGGCGACCTCAACGGCGACGGCGCTCCCGACCTCGCCAACACCAGCTCGTCGCTCTTCGGCGGCGATGCGGTGTCGGTACACATCAACAACGGCGACGCGACGTTCGCCCCGGAGGTGCTCTACGGCACCGGAGGAGGGCCGGAGTTCGTCGCGCTCGGCGACGTCGACGGCGACGGCGCGCTCGACCTGCTCGTGGCCAACACCACGACCAACGACGTGTCGGTCCTGCTCAACCTGGGCGGCGGCACGTTCGGCCTGGACGTGACCTATTCCGTCGCGACCAGCCCGCAGTCCATCGCGACCGCGGACTTCGACGGCGACGGCGACCTCGACCTGCTCGTGCCCGGTCGGCTGAACGTCTTCTCGCAGGTCGCGCTGCTCTCGCTGCTCTTCAACAACGGCAACGGGACCTTCGCGGACGGCGGGACCTATGGCGGCGAGGCGTCGACCGACTACACGCTGGCCGCGGACCTGGACGGCGACGGCGACGCGGACCTCGCGACCGCCAACGGCGTCTCCGGGACGCTCTCGACTCACCCCAACCAGCGGATTCGCTAGGAGGCTCGCCGTGCAGAAGAACCGAACTCGCTGGACCCTCTCCGCTCTCCTGGGCCTCGCCCTCGCCGCCTCGGCGCACGCTCGCGCTGGCGACCTACCGCCGGCACCCGAGCTCGACGCGCACGTGCAGCTGACGTCCGAGGACTCGGTCGCCGTCGCCGGCACCGCGCCGGACGCGGTACACGTCGAGGTCTCGGGCCCGGCCCAGACCTTCGCCGTCCCGGTGACGGACGGCGGCTTCCAGGTGGACGTGCCGCTCGCGCACAACCGCCTCAACCGCATCTTCTTCACCGCGGTCGACGCCGACGGCGACCGCAGCCCGGTCGAGGTCGCGCGCGTCGTCCACGACGCCGAGCCGCCCGAGGTGGCGGTGGACCTGTCGCCGGCGATGATCGCCCCCGGGCAGGAGTCCGTCGACGTCTTCGGGCGCATCTCCGACCGCCTCAGCGGCCGGTACGGCCTGCGCGTGCGCGTCAACGGCGTCGAGGCCAAGGTGCACGAGGGCTTCGGCACGAACGGCACGTTCCTCGCGCAGGGAGTGCCGCTGACGCCCGTCGAGCCTGCGCCCGCGGGCACCACGTCCGCCGGCGCGGCCGCCGTGCTGCAGGTCGTGGCGATCGACCGCCTCGGCAACCGCGCCGAAGGCTCGATCTCACTGGCCGGGAGCCCGCAGACCCTGCCGGTGCTGATCCGGCCGTCGACGCCGGTGATCGGCGCGCTCGAGGTCGTGTCGGGCGTCGCCCAGACGGCGGTCGTGCAGACCGAGCTCGCCAGCGCCATCGTCGCGCGGGTCGTGAAGCCCGATGGTAGCGCCCTCGCCAACAAGCTCGTCAACTTCGAGGTCGTCAAGAGCGACGGCGTCCTGTCGGAAGCCCCGGGCGGTGCGGGCACGCGCGTCCTGCAGCTCCTGACCGACGGCAACGGCGAGGCCGCGGCCTTCTGGTCGCTGGGCTCGGACGCGGGCTTCGGCAACAACCTCGTCCGCGTCGAGTCCAGGGACGTCCTTGGCCCGGTCTTCTTCGGCGCCTCGGCGCTGGCGGGGCCGCCGGACCAGATCAACGTCAGCGAGGGCAACAGCCAGCGCGTCCAGCTGGGCGGCACCGCTCCCGATCCGCTGCGGGTCTGGGTCAGCGACGCCTGCAACGGCGTGGGCGGCGAGCAGGTCACCTTCACCGTCGTCCAGGGCGACGGTCTGGTGAACGGCCTGACGCAGGCGACCGTGCTGACCGAGCCGAGCGGCTACGCGAGCGTGTCGTTCGACATGGGCACGCAGGCGGGGAACAACCTGATCCAGGCCGACTTCCCCGGCAACATCGGCCTGCCGGCGACCTTCCTGCTGGTCGGCGTGGCGACCGACGCGCTGCAGACGACCGACCTGCGCGGCATCGCGCTCGACAACTCCAGCCTGCCGCTGCGCAACGCGACCTGCACGCTGACCATCGGCGCGACGACTCTGCCGAGCGTGCTGACCGACGACGAGGGCGAGTTCGAGTTCGTCGACATCGGACTCTCCGGACCGGCGCACCTCGACGTGGACGGCGCTACGGCCGACTCCGTCGGCGGAGCCTCGGTCGCTCCCGGGACGTACCCGAAGCTCTCCTACGAGCTGACCGTCGTCGCGAACGCCGCGAACACCCTGTCGATGCCGGCGCTCTTCCCCGAGCTCAACCCGGCCAATCAGGTGGTCTACAACGGCACGCAGAACGTGACGCTGTCGATCGCGGGCCTAGAGGGCATGACGATGTTCCTGCCCGCGGGCGCGGTCGTGCATCACCCCGACGGGACGCTGGTGGACGAGAGCAACCCGATCACGCTCTCGATGGACCAGGTCCACATCGACGACATCCCGATGCCGATGACCGACGGCGCCGCGCCGCCCTTCGCGGGCACCGTGCAGCCGGCCGGCGCGACCTTCGATCCGCCGCTGCGGATCACCTACCCGAACCTCTCCGGCCTCAAGCCGGGGACGATCACGAACTTCCTGAGCTTCGATCACGACGTCAACCAGTTCCTGATCGTCGCCACCGGGCAGGTCGCGGGCGACGGCTCGGTCATCCGCTCGCTGCCGGGCGACGGCATCGACAAGGCCGGGTGGTGGTGCAACTGCCCGCCGTACTCGGTGACCTCGGACTGCTGCCTCGGCCCGGTGACGTGCACGTCGACCGGTAGCCTCACCGGCGGCGAGGTCGAGGTGTCGTTCCCCGAAGGCAAGTGCCTCGGCAAGCCGATCGTGTTCGACGTCAAGGACGTCGACGACAGCGGCGGCACCGGCTTCACCACCTGCCCCGACGGGAGCACGACCTCGGTCGACCTGAACGGGGCGCTGAGCTACACCTGGGAGGTCACCAAGGACGGCGCGCCCTTCGAGAGCGGCACCGGCGCCAGCGCCGAGGTCACGCCCGAGGAGGAGGGCGCCTACGAGGCCACCTTCACCGCGACCGCCGAGCGCGAGTGCGCGCCGCCGGATCACGACGTGACGTCCGAGTCGATCGACATGACGCGCGTCATCGACCTGGACATCGACCGCAACAATGACGGTGCGATCGACGACGATGATGACGAGCTCGAGGACGCCGAGGTCAGCGAGGCGGTGGGCGCGCTCACCGAGCTCAACGACAACGACGACAACGGCAACGACGTGCCCGATTACGACGACCCGGGCCCGTTCGCGGACCCCGACCTCGAGCCGCTCGAGATCTTCGTCGACCCGACGGGCATCCAGATGCCCGTGGTCGAGCTGGACGTGCTGTCCGGCGGCGACAGCGTGAACATCTTCCGCCAGGCCGACAAGACCGAGCAGATCACGCAGTTCCCGTACGTGCTCGACGAAATGACCGAGTACGACACGACCTTCTACGTCGAGGGCAAGGAGTGGCGGACCGAGCAGACCCGCATCCAGCTCGCCCTGAAGGACGACCAGACGGTCGTGTGTGACGACACGGTACGGCTGTACGTGGGGCGCCTGGCGGCCAACATGCCGAGCGACGTCCTGCTGCCCGACAGCCCCATCGCGACGGTGACCGGGCTGCCGCCCGGCGCGGAGTTCGACTTCGAGGTCCAGCGCAACGGCGGGACCGTCTCGCAGGCGCAGGCGACGATCGGCTCCGCGCTGGCCTACGCCACGACCGTGAGCACCGCCGCGTCCCAGAACTCGCCCGGCGACACGTACTCGGTCGTCGCGACGGCGGACGGCGGCAACATCAGCGTGAGCTCGGGCGCCTGCGTCGTGTTCCCCGGGCTCCCGGAGAACGTCCAGACCGGGCTGAGCAACCCGCTCGTGCGGGACGGCTTCAGCACCGCGGACCTGACCGTCACGCTGACCGACCTCTACGGCAACGCCGTGGAGAACGGCACCGGCGTGCAGATCGTCGCCGACCTGCGCGCCTCGGAGGTGTCGCAGACGCTGCTCTCCGGCGAGACCGCCGGCGGGCAGGTGCAGGTGCCGCTCGCGGCGCCGCTGACGGACCAGCTCGACCTGCGCGTGATCAGCGGCTCGAAGGAGCACGCCTTCACGGTGCCGGTCGCCGATCTGACGCTGACCGCCCCGACCCCGGGGTCGTCGACGATCGCGGTCGGCGACCAGGTGACGTTCCAGATCACGACGAACGCCGGGGACGGAACCCCGGTCTTCTGGACCGTCAGCAACTTCGATCCCGGCTCGCTGAACACCGCGACCTCCACGGTGTCCGGCGGCCAGAGCACGATCCTGGTCGACACGACCGGCGCCTCGGTCGGCGAGTGCTCGGTCACCGCGACGGTCGCCGGGGCGCTCGGCGCGACCCAGGTCACCTACGAGTCGCCCGGGATCTTCGCCAACTCGCTGCAGGCCGTCATGGACCGGCCGGTGATCGTGAGCGGCTACACCGACGACGGGCTCTACACCCTGACGACGACCGCGGACCCGCCCTCGCTGTTCGCGGGCGGCTCGTTCACGCGTCAGGTCGACGTCGCGGTGTACGCGACCTCGACGGTCACGGTCTCGGGCAAGGGTGCGACCGAGTACGACGTCTCGCTCCTGAACCCGGCCGACTCCGCCTACGTCACCTTCGAAGGGCTCACCGGGCCCGCCGGCGGGACGCTGACGACGAGCGGCAGGGTGCCGTCGGAGACCGGCTTCGGCGCCTTCGGCATCCGCAGCACCGGCGCCGCCATCGCCGGCGTGCACGCGATCGACATCCGCATCCAGGAGGTCACCGGCACGAGCGACGGCGGCGAGTCGGTCGACTGCCGCATCTACTACGTCGAGCCGGGCCTGTGGGCCTCGTCGCTCGACACGGTGGTCGCCTTCTTCGGAGGCGACCCGAAGACGCCCAGCGGCATCGCCGCGAACGTGGCCGGCGGCATCCTGATCGTCGGCGACATCGGCGCGCTGGCGAAGAACGGCTGGCGGATGGTCTCCGGCGGTCAGGTGAACTACGCCGAGGTCACGCTGACCGGCGCGGGGCTCCTGACCGAGCTGGCCATCGGAGCCGGCGAGGTGGCGGACGCCCCGATCTCGGGCGTGCGTAGCCTGGTTGCGTTCCTCGGCAAGACCTCGTTCACCGAGGTGCTGGGGATCCTGCTGCGGCGCGGCATCTCGAACGCCGAGGACCTCACGCAGCTAGCCGCCTTCATCGCGCGCGCCGTCTCGGACGCGCCGTTCCTCACCGTCGCCAAGGAGATCTTCACCTCGCAGCAGTCGATGGAGGCGGGCATTCGCGTGCTCGACGACTTCGGCGACGACTACGCAAACGTGATTGCGTCCGCCGTGACGTCGAGCACCGGGATCGGCAAGAGCGCCGCCCGGGGCACGACCGAGCTGCTCGACGCGCCGGGCGCGGTGCGCACCGCGGTGCAGTCGGCCCCGGCCGGCCAGGTTGACGACGCAATCGAGGGCGTGCTGCAGGCGCTGGAAAAGGGCGTCGACGGCGAGCTACTATCCAAGGCGCTCAACAACGAGGAGCTGTTTACGGGCGCCGGAAGCATCACCACCAACTACACCAAGGCGGACTACCTGACCGACCTTGGCGTGGTCGCCAAGGTCGCGGACGAAACCGGCCTGACGCGGCTTGTCAAGAGCACGACGAACGCCGGCTCGGGCAAGTGGGGCTTCCGGTACGAGCTCGAAGCAGCGTCCTCCATCATCCAGGAGACCGGCGCGACGAACGCGGTCTTCCTGTCGCGGCTGGTGAACATCGAAGACGTCGGCAAGACCGACATCGACATGGTCATCGGGGCGACCTTCTACCAGATGAAGCGCTCGAAGTCGGCCTTCAAGGGCGGCGCCGAGGGCATCGTCGCGTGGGTCAACAAGGCCTTCGCCGCCGGCGCCGCCGACCTGGTCTACGTCACCCCGGCGATCGACCAGATCCCGAAGGCGGCGAAGAACATGCTGGACTCGTTGATCGCGGACGGGGTCCCGATCACACTCAAGGAAGTTCCCTTCAAGTGACCTGCGGCGGGGATGTGCCCGCCCGAACTCGATGCTCGAAGTCTGGACGAAGCGCATTCCCGCCGACACGATCCGCACGGCCCTGGGCAGGGCGCAGGCCCTGCCCGGGTTCCGCGGCGCCACCGCGGCCATGGGGCCGATCCGCACCCGCGCGGCCGAGCTTCCGTCGCTGGCCGGGCACCAGGTGCAGCCCATTCCGGGCGTCAAGCTGATCTACCCCGCCGAGCTGCACGCTCCGGCGGACGTCGAGGCCGCGTGCGCGCGCCTGCTCCCCGCGCTCGCGGGCGACGTGAAGTCGCTCGTGTGCCGCGTGAGCGTCAGCGACACGACCGACGGCTACGACGCGGCCGAGACCTCGGACCTGGTCGTCCAGTACGGCCGTACCTTCGCGGGGCACGTGGTGCGCCTCGACGTCGGCGCCGAGTCGGTCGCGGCGGAGGACTTCGCGGCGCGCGCGACGCTCTTCGAGCGCTTCGCCGAGCTCGTGGGCGGTGCCCCCTTCGTCGACGTCGGCCAGGCGGGCGGGGGTGTCCAGGTCGCGGCCAAGGACCTGCCCAGCCTCGGCGGGCTGGAGCGCAGCGAGCTGCCGCTCTCGGGGACGGGCATCCTCGCGTTCGAGACCGGCGACGCCGACGCCGCCGGCAACCCGCGCTTCCTGTCGTTCGTCGTCGGCAGCGCCCAGGAGGCCCTCGACCACGGACCCGCCGCCGTTCGCGCACTCGCCTCGCGCGGCGTCGCGGCGGCCGAGATCTGGATCGGCTGCGCCCCGCCGCGCTACGAGGACCTGCGCGCCAAGGTCGCCGCCGCCGAGGTCCAGGGCTGGGACGTGCAGACCGTCGGCAAGGCGCGTTTCGAGATCGACGGCCTGCCCCAGGCGATGGACGAGCACCAGGCCTTCTTCTGCCAGGCCTTCACCTTCGAGGAGCCCGCGACCGGCGAGGTCGCCGCCGAGCTGCACTACGAGCAGGGCACCGCGCGGCTCGCGCTGGTCTGCGACTACCGCGACGACGCGCAGGAGCAGCGCCTCCACGAGATCGTGACCGAGCTGGTCGGAGACGCCGGCCTCCTGGACCTGCGCCCGACCTAGCGCCGGCGGTTACAGCGCCTCGATCACGAACGCGTCGACGTTCGTCAGCCCGAGCACGCCGCCGCTGCCCACCAGGGCCTGGACGAAGAGCTCCAACCCACGCAGCCCCGGATCGGCGGGCAGCAGCGCGGGCAGCGTCGCGCGGCCGTCCGCGTCCAGCGTGCCGCCGGCCAGCGGCTGCAGCCCGAACGGATCGAGCCACAGGGTCCCGAACGGCGGCAGCGGCAGCCCGGCCGAGTCCTGCGCCGCGAACGCGGCCGACCAGGGCTCGCCCGCCCCGCCGTACACGTCGAGCTCGAGCGGCCGCCCCACGCGCGGGAAGCCCGCCCAGGCCACGTGGCGCGTGAGGTTGGCCAGCAGCACCGGGGCTCGAAGCGCCAGCCCCGCGAAGGCGCCGCTTCCGATTCCCCCGTGGGACGACAGGACGTCGACGTCGCCGTCGCCGTCGAAGTCGCCCGCGCTGAAGCGCGACGACGAGAGCAGCGGCGAGACCGAGCCGTCGGGCTGCAGCTCCCACGACCCGCCGGTGTTGCGGTAGAAGCGCGTGGAGCTGAGGCTCCCGTAGATCACCGCGTCGGGCAGCCCGTCGCCGTCGAGGTCGGCGATCGTCCCGCGGACCGAGGACGCGCTGTCGCCGGGGAAGGTGTGCTGGACCACCGTGAAGCCCGCTCCGGTGTTGACCAGCGTCTTCAGGTCCGGCCCGTCGGACTCGGTCGTCAGCACGTCGAGGTCGCCGTCCCCGTCGTAGTCGACCGAGAGGAAGGCCCGGCTCACGCGGAGGAGCGAGAGCGAGCTGCCCGAGTCGAAGGCCCCCGCGCCGTCGTTGAGGTACTGCCCCGGCCCGCCGAAGCTGCCGAAGTTGCCGGCGAGGTCGGGGTAGCCGTCGCTGGTCGCGTCCACCAGCTCGAAGGTCTCCACGCCGTGCCCGCCGAACGGCGCCGCCGCCTCGGTGACGTCGACGAAGTCCCCCGCGCCGTCGCCGTCGAAGACCCAGAAGAGCGGTCCGCTCGTCGTCCCGAACTCGGTGCCCGCGACCGCGTCCAAGTCGCCGTCGAGGTCGATGTCGGCGAGGTCCACGTCGAACAGGAACCCGACGTCGAGCGGCGTCGCGCCACCGCCCGGAGGCAGGGCGAAGTCGCCGGTGCCGTCCACCACGAACGAGCGCAGGATCCGCTGCGACGAGTCCCCGCCCACCGTGACCAGGTCGATGTTTCCGTCGCCGTCGAGGTCCCCCAGGGCCACGTCCAGGCCGCCGTCGTCGGGGAAGGCCAGCGGCACCTCGTCGAAGCGCCCGCTCCCGTCGTTGACCAAGAGCGTGCTCGGCAGGGTCGACTGCACCACGACCGCGTCGAGGTCGCCGTCCCCGTCGAAGTCGTGCGCCGCCACCCGCCCGCTGGAGCTCGGGAGCGGCGCGAGCCGGCTCGCCTCCAGGAAGCCGCCCTCCCCGTCCGCGAGGTAGAGCCGGTCGCTCTCAGTCGTGTTGAGCGGCTTCGCGAAGACGTCGAGCGAGCCGTTGCCGTCGAAGTCGCCGGTCCCCAGCGCCCGCACGTTGCGGTTGTTGGGCGGGAACGCGGCCGTCGCGTCCGCGAAGCTCGCGGCCCCGTCGTTGCGCAGGTAGAGCAGCGGGTCGTTCGAGAGATTCCCAGGGCCCAGCGCCGTGCCGATCAGGGCGTCCACGTCGCCGTCGGCGTCCAGGTCTTCGAGCACGATGCCGCCCGTGCCGGGGTTCGCGACCGGGAGCGTCCCCGCCGCGTCGACAAACGCGGCCACCCCGTCGTTGAGCAGCAGCTGGAACGGGCTGCCCGCGTCGCCGCCGACCCAGGCGTCGAGGTCGCCGTCCGCGTCGAGATCCGCAAACGCCACCGAGCGGCTCGGGTCGGAGTCGACCGGCAGCCAGGACGTTGCGTCGACGAAGGCGCCGCCCGCGACGTCGTTCAGGTACAGGCGGTTCTGGGCGGCACGGCTGACCGTCAGCACGTCGAGCTCGCCGTCGCCGTCGACGTCGCCGAGCGCGACGCCCTCGGTGTCGTCCGCGTCGGTCGGCAGCAGCGTCGGCGCCAGCGCGAACACGCCGCTCCCGTCGTTGAGGAACGCCACGCTGCTGTCCGGCGGCGCGCTGTCGGTCCCGTTCGCCGTGACCAGATCCAGGTCCCCGTCGCCGTCCAGGTCGCCGAGCGCACAGCCCTGCGTGTGCAGCGAGTCCACGGGCAGCGCGCCCGCCGCGACCGAGAAGACGCCGCCCCCGTCGTTGAGCAGCAGCAGGTTCTGCGGTCCGTCGGTGGCCGGGAAGAGGCTATCGATGTTGCCCACGAACACGTCCACGTCCCCATCCCCGTCCACATCGCCGTGGTCCGAGCACCACGCGTCGGTCCTGAACTCCGGCAGGCTTCCGGGCGTCACCGCGAAGCGCGCGTGCCCGTCGTTGGACAGCAGCACCGCGCCCTGCTCCGCCGTGCTCGCCGCGAAGACGTCGAGATCCCCGTCGCCGTCGGCGTCGAAGACCTCGAGCTCGCGCGCCGCGAGCGTGCGGCTCGGCACCATCCGGTGCAGGTCGGCCAGCAGCAGGTCCTGAGCGGAGCCCGCGGACGGGACGAAGGACAGGGCGAGGAACCCGTGAACGAGGACGTACGTCGGACGCATGGCGACTCCTGGGGGTGTGATGCACGCTCCGTGACGACCGGTGCGCGTCCCTCGAGGGCGTAGCGACGGCGCCGGATGGTTTCGGCGGCCGGGGAGAAATGTCGGCACGACGGCGCCCGCTTGCGGAAAGACGTTCGCATGAAGGCCCGGTGAGCGGCGCTTCACGGGCGTTTTGCCAGACGCGCTAGGTTGGCGGCATGATGACTTGCACGCCTCCCGCGCTCCCCTCAGCCCGCTCCGACCTCCGCTGGCGGCGCGCCGCGCCCGCGGCGCTCGCCCTGCTCCTCGCCGCCGCTCCCGGCCTGTCGGCCCAGGGTTCGCAGCTCTTCGAGGAGACCTTCGACGGCCTCGGACTCGACGCGCCGACGCCGCTCGACTCGCTCCGCTGGGACGCCGTCGTCCACAGCCGCGCGAAGGAGTACTGGCTCACCTTCGAGCCGATGCAGGCCGCCCACGGCCTCGACGCGGCACCGCCGCCAGCCACGCACACCATCGACGCCTACGAGGACGCGGTCTACCTCGCCAAGGAGCACCTGATGACCGCCATCAACTCCGAGAGCTACGGCCTGATCTACCTCACGCCCAACGCGCTCGCGGACTGGAGCGAGGGCGAGTGCGTCATCCGCTTCGACGTCTCGACGCTGCGCACCTCGCGGCGCGATTGGATCGACGTGTGGCTCACGCCCTGGGACGACCACATGATCCTCCCGCTCGAGGAGGAGCTGCCCGACCTACAGGGCAACCCGCGCCGCGGGCTGCAGCTCCGCATGGAGACCTGGAATACGTTCTACGGGGGCGAGCAGGTCGACTGGAGCCACTTCGAGGCCTTCCGCTACGACGACTACGCCGAGACGGCCTATCCGGTCAACGTGTTCGGCTATGAGCTCCATACGTCGCCCTCCCCCAAGAAGCGCGAGACCTTCGAGCTGCGCGTCAGCCGCACGCACCTGAAGTTCGGCCTGCCCGAGTACGACCTGTGGTGGATCGACATGGACGTCGAGGACCTCGGCTACGACCGCGCGGTGCTGCAGTTCGGCCACCACAGCTACAACCCGCTGAAGCCGGGGACGCTGTCGCCGATCGCCCACGACACGTCGCTCGCCGGCGTTGCCGATCCGGCGGCCAACACGTGGCACTGGGATGCCTTCGAGATCGCGCCCACGACGCGCTTCGACATCATCCGCGCCGACCGCCGCTACGTGCTGGGCAGCGAGCCCGAGACCGTGACCTTCGAGCGGCCCGCGCCTGCGGGCTCGTTCCTGCGCTTCGCGGCGGTCGGCGACGCCGAGGTGTCGTTCGACGGCGGCCCGTTCGCCCCGGCCACGCGGCAGGACGGCTCTCAGCAGGTCGCCGGGGTGCACGAGGACGGGTTCTTCTCGAGCTTCTGGATGGAGGTGCCCGAGGGCACGCAGACGCTCGACGTACGGCTCACGGCGACCGGCATCTGGGCCTTCCACGGGCACGAGACGATGGCGAAGGACTTCGCGCTGTGGTCGCTGCCCGTGGGCGGCACCGGATGCGCGGGCGCCGGCGGCGTGGTGCCGTCCGCGGCCCACTCGACGCCCGCCTTGGGCGACCCGTCGTTCTCCGTCGACCTGGCCGACGCGCTGCCCGGCGCGACCGCGCTCCTCGCGGTCTCCTTCGACGAGGTCGAGACCGACGCCTGCGGCATCGGCGTGTCGTTCGCGCCGTCGTCGGCTCCGTCGCTCAACGTGCTGCAGGTCGGCGCGAACGGCGGCGCGACGCAGGGCATCCCGCTTCCGGCCGACCCGGCGCTGCTAGGCGTGGACGTCTACGCGCAGTGGGCGGTGGTCGACCCCGCCGGCGCGTTCGGCGCGGTGCCCGGCCTGCCGCTGGCGCTCACGCCGCTGCGCCGCATCGTCCTGCTCTAGGCAAGACGCCCGCGCGAGCGCTCCGGCTTGGGAGGGCGCTCGCGCGGGCCGCATGAGCGGGGTCGCCTAGTGGCTTCCCAGCACCAGGTCGAGCGCGTTGCTCAGCGCGAAGGACGTCGCCGTCACCGCCGCGCCCTGCGCCGTCAGCTCGAGCCCCACCAGCGACGCCTCGTCCGGCAGCGGCGCGACGAACGCCTCGCCCGGAGCCGCCGTCAGCAGCGTCGACCCGGTGCCGAAGAGCGCCAGCAGGGTGCCCTCCGGCGTCGGTACGTTTGCGGGCTGGGAGCTGATGCCCAGCACGTCGAGCAGCGCGTCGGGAGCGAAGCTCGCGTGGTCGATGCGCGGGTCCCAGGTCGCGCCCAACACCGGCCCGGAGGTCGCACCGGCGAGCAGCGCGTTCGGGTTCGCCGGCTCACCCAGGCGGATCATCTCGACCGCGCCGGGCGAAGCGACGAAGGTCGCGAAGCTCTGCGAGGGGCCCGGCGTCGGGGAGCCGAAGTCCTGCTCGGTGCTCCAGCTGACGAGCATGCGGCGGCGCAGCGTGTCGTAGCCCGCCGCGGGCTCGTAGGAGGAGAGCGGCAGGCTGCCGGCTCCATCCGTCGTCGACAGGCGGAGGTCATCCTCGCCGACCTCTAGCCCCGTCGCGACATCGACCCACTGGCCGTAGATGTCCGTGGCGTCCCCCGCCGCGGCCTCGTCCGCGTCCGACTGCCACACGACCAGCACCTCGTCGCGCGCCTCGTCGTAGGCGGCGTACGGCGCCTGAGCGAAGTACGCCGTGTCGCCGTCGGGGCCCGCGCTGCTGATCCGGAAGGGGGCGCCGAGCGGGGAGTAGTCCGCCGCGTCGAGGAGCAGCCCGTAGATCTCCTGCTCCCCCCCGAGCGCGCCGGAGTCCTGCCAGGCGACGAAGAAGCGCTGGCTGGCCGCGCAGTAGACCAGCGCGACGTGCTCGCAGCCGCCCACCGGGCTGATCGGGAAGTTGTCGAACTCGCCGGCGAGCCAGTCCCCCGGGGTGATGCCCACGCCGTCCACACCCATGCGCTGGCCGAACACCGTGAAGAGCTCGTCGCCGAAGCCGGCGCCGTCGGTGTCGCCGCTCCACACGACCAGGTACTCGTCGAGGACCGGGTTGTAGGCGATCTGCGGACGGTAGGCGTCGAACTCGTTGGCGCCCCAGCTCTGCCCCATGCGGCTCACCGGCATGTCGTTCGGGCCGACCTCGTCGCCCGTGGCCGCGTCGACGCGCTGGATGAAGATCTCGAGGGCGCCGACGGCGAGCCCCAGCGTGTTGTCGGAGCCCGACCACGCGACCATGTACTCGCCCGCGTTCGGGTTGTACGCCACCTGCGGGTCGAAGGCCGCCAGCGCCATGTCGGTGCCGAGGCCCATGTCCGAGAGCCGCATGTCGGCGCCGATCTCGAAGCCGTCCTCGGCGCGCAGCCGCTGGCCGAGAATCTCGCGGTTGAAGTCGTCCTCCAGACCGGCCCAGACGACGTAGAACTCGTCGAGCTCGGGGTTGTAGACGATGTCGGGCTCGTCGATGGGCTCGAAGGTCCCGGCGGACTCTTCGCTGATCTCGATCTCGCCGATCCCGACGTCGGCGCCGGTGGCCGCGTCGATGAAGCGCACGCGCACCTGCGGCACGGGGCCGAAGAGGGTCGCGCTCTGGTAGATGTAGGCGACCAGGAAGCAGTCGCGGGTCGGGTCGTAGGCCGACGCGGAGTCGACGCCGAGCTCGCCGAAGACGCCGTCGCTCAGGGCGAAGACGTCCTCGCCGCCGGGCAGGGCCGCGGCCGGGGCGGCGAAGACGGAGGCGAGCGAGCCGGCGAGGAGGGCCTGGAGGGTACGGAGCGACATGGCGAGTGGGAGCTTGGGTTGCGACGTCGCGGCCGAGCCGCGAGGAGAGGGTCTGCCCTTCCAGACGCGACCCCCGCAGCGACCCTGAAGCGATCTGGGCGGTTTCCATGGTTTCCCCTCGGTCCGCACCGGCTTGCCCCCCTCGCGCGAGGTCCCCTAGGATCGGAATCGATGCTCGCGCTCGTGTACGCCCTCGCCGCCGGGTGCGGCGCGCTCGTCGGGTGGTCCTCGGCCGCCCACGGCTCGCGGCACCCCACCACCTGGATCCTCGCGAGCGTCCTGGGCGGGGCGCTGGCCCAGATGATGATCTCGGTGCCGCCGCGGGCGCCGCTGCTGCTGGCCGCGGCCGCGCTGGGCGGGCTCGGAGCCTGGCGGCTCAGCGCTTCGCAGCGCGGCTAGGCGCGGACGGTAGGTCCCTTGCGGATCCGCGAGGGCCGGCTAGCCTCGACTCCGACCTCTCCTAGACCCCCGAACCCAGGAGCTCTCTTGCTGCTCGCCACCTCTCTAGGCCAACTCCGCCCCGCGGCGGTCCTCGCGGCCGCCGTCCTTCCGCTGCCCCTCGCCGCGCAGTCGCCGCCCTCCGACGGCGCGACCACCGTCCCCACCTTCGTGCTGTTCGGCCAGTCGAACATGGAGGGCTACGCCTGCTCGCTCGAGCTGCCGTCCCATCTGCAGGGTCAACTGAGCGGCGTGATGATCTGGAACTTCTGCCCGGGGGTCGACGCGTGGGAGCCGCTGACCGCGGGCCTCAACACGAACGTCGACCCGGGCGCGACCTTCTGCGAGGGCAACGGGCTCGTCGGCCCCGAGGCGGCGCTCGGGAGCGCGCTGCAGGCGCACCTCGGCGAGACGGTCTACCTGATGAAGTACGGCGTCGGCGGCACCTGGCTGGCACCGCCCGCCTTCGACGGCACGGGGGCCCCGTGCCCCGACGCGCCGCCGTGCACCGGCACCGGCGGGCCCCACAACGCGTCCACCAGCTGGGACCCCACCTGCGGGGACCTGTATGGAGAGCTGCTGGCCCAACTCGACGCCGCCAACGCGGCGCTGTCGGGCGCGACGCTCGACGTGCGCGGGATCTTCTGCGCGCAGGGCGCCTGGGACGGCGTGAGCGCCTGCCTCGCCGACCCGTACGCGGCCAACCTGACCGACCTGATCGCGACGCTCCGCGGCGACATCCAGGCGCGCGGGCTGACGAGCCTGACGACGATTCCCTTCATCGTCGGCCAGACGCCCGACTACGTCGCCTACACCTCGGGCATCCTGCGGCCCGCGATCGACACGGTCCGGACCGCGCAGCGCGAGGTGGTGTGCGCGGACGCGGCGGCCGGGCTCTTCGACGGCAGCGACGCGTCCTTCCGCGAGCTGGGCTCGACCGACGGCTGCGGCCAGCCGGGCGACGGGCTGCACTTCGACGGAGCCGGGCAGGCCGTCCACGGCGAGGGCCTCTTTCAGGCCTACCTCGATCAGGCGTGCCCCAGCCTGTCGGCCGACACCAGCTACATCAGCATGGCGCTCGGCGGGAGCCAGGTGATCGACTTCCGCTCGCAGGATCCCGCGTCGCAAGCCGGGCTCTACTTTCGCCTGCTGGGCAGCTCTAGCGGTACGGCGGGCTTCACGTGGGTCGGGGTGCACGTACCGCTCACGATCGACGACTATCTGGTCGACACGCTGGGAGTGACGCCGACCTACCTCACCGGGTCGCAGGGGACGCTGCCCGGCTCGGCCGAGGCCTCGGTCACGCTCTCGGTCCCCGCGACCGCGAGCTTCGTCGGACTGCGCCTGCACCACGCGATGACGCTGTACGACCCGGGGCCGGCCTTCCCGGACATGAGCTTCGCGAGCGGCCCGGTCGGGGTCAACCTCACCTACTGAGGCCGTCGCGCCCGTCAGGGCTGCAGCACGATCGACAGCCCGCGCGAGCTCACCAGCGTCAGGAACGACGGCGAGCACGAGTACCCGGGCACGCCCAGGTGGAAGGCCTGCGCCGTGAGCGCCGTGCCGGCCAGCTCGGGCGTGGTCGGGATCGGGAGCAGCAGGTCGGCCTGGCCCGACGCGTCCGCGGGCGCGTCCAGGAGCAACAGCAGCGTCGACGCCAGCGGGTCGACGTGCATCAGCGCGCCGAGCCCGAACGGGTCGCTGCCCGCGAGCGACGCGGCATTGGACACCGCGAACCAGCCGAACGCCCCGGGCGGAACCTGGTGCGCGCGCAGCCGGAAGTCGAAGTTGCCGATCTCGGCGGGCTCGACCGTGCCGATGGAGAGCTGCCCGAGGCATCCGGGCGTCCCGGCGCCGAACGGCGCCGTGCCCGGGCCGTCGCCGCGCAGGTTGCGGGCGATCCGCACGCCGCCGTCGTGGGTCCACACGAAGTCGGTCTGGCCGTCGACGTCGAAGTCGACGATCGCCATCTCGGAGACCGGTCCGGGCGTCGCGAGCTCGCGCCACGCCTCGTAGTCTGAGCCGTTCCAAAGCAAGATCGAGATGCGCTCGGCGCCGTCCGCAGCGAAGGTCGAGCCCTCGATCAGGTCCGGCGCTCCATCGCCGTTCACGTCGACCAGGTCGACCGCGTTGCCGCGCACCAGGTTGCCGAACGCGAGCTGGGTCGGAGCGCTCAGAGCGCCGGTCCCGTCCCCCAGCGCGGCGGACGCGTGGGCGAAGCCCTCCTGCATCCAGATCAGGTCGTTGAAGCCGTCGCCGCTCGCGTCGCGGATCAGGAGATCGCGCAGCTGGCCCTGGAAGGGCAGCGTGATCATCTGGATCGCGGCCAGCGTGCCGTCGCCCACCGAGAGCCCCCAAGCCACGTCGTTCTCGGCCGGCTCGAAGTAGCCCAGCGGCTTGTGCCACGAGCGCGCCAGGTCCGCCAGGCCGTCGGTGTTCAGGTCGCCGGCGGTCAGATCGAGGTACGGCCCGGGCAGCGCGGTCAGCGTCGGCCCGGGAAAGCTGCCACCCTGGTTGAGGTAGGTGAACGCGGTCGTGTCCGTCGCCGCCGCGACGTCCAGGTCGCCGTCGGCGTCCACGTCGCCGACCGCCGCCAGGATCAGCCCTGGCGCCTGCGGAGGCTGGACGCCGGCACCGAAGCCGCCGGCACCGCCGTAGGACAGCACGAGCCCGGTCGGCGGGGCGCAGTCCGGCACCAGCGCGATCGAGTCGAGCCAGCCGTCGCCATCGAGGTCGGCCAGCTCCGACGGGCGCGCGCCCAGCGGCGCCTCGGGCAGAAACCCGCCGGCCCCGTCGCCGCGCAGCCACACGCCGGCCTCGAAGGCCAGGTCGAGCACGCCGTCGCGGTCGAGGTCGCCGGCGCTGACGTCGTTGTAGCCCGGGCAGGGCGCCGTCAGCGCGACGTCGGTCGGCTCGACGAAGCCGCCGTCGCCGTCGCCGGGCCGGAACGCGGGGTTGCGCCAGCCCTGCACCAGGTAGGCGAGGTCCAGCCCCGGCTCCCCGTCGTACTCGAAGGCGGCCGCGGCACGGGCGTCGAGGTCCAGTACCTCCGACGAGGCGACCAGCCCCACGCCCGCCTGGCCGGGAATGCGGTAGAGCACGTCGTCCGGGATCGCCAGCAGGTCGTCGACGCCGTCCTGGTCGAGGTCGACCGCGTCGAGGTCGCGCGCGCCCGAGGTCGCGCCGAAGAGCGGGACCGAGCCCACGAGCGTCAGCCCGCCCGGTCCGCCGCGCAGCCAGGACACCGCCGGCGCCGAGCCGAAGCAGGCCAGGTCGGTGATCCCGTCTCCGTCGAAGTCGCCCGCCTCGATTAGCCGCGCCTCCGCGCCCGCGCCCAGCGACGTCTCCGGAGCCAGCGTCCCGCCCGAGCCGAAGAGCACGTACGCGATCCCCGAGTCGGTGCGTGCTACCGCGACGTCGATCTCACCGTCGGCGTCGAAGTCGCCCGGCGCGAGGTCGAACGCGTTCGCACTGACCGTGATCGCCTTCGGTGCGCTGAAGAAGCCCGCGCCGTTGCCGGGGTACCAGCGGATCTGGTCCGTCCCGCTGACCGAGGCGTCGACGATCACGTCGATGTCGCCGTCCCCGTCGACGTCGGCCGCGCTCTTGACCCCGTAGAAGACGCCCGGCCCCGCGGTCTGGATGGTCTGGAAGGCGCCCAGCAATCCCGACGCGAGCCCCCGGTGCCAGCCGAGGGTGCCGAACTCGCTGGAGACCATGTAGTCGGCGCGTCCGTCGCCGTTGAGATCGGCGAAGGCCGAGTCGGCGGTGGAGCCGACCTGCACCGAGTCGACCACCTCGAAGCCGTCCTCACCCAGCTTCAGCACATAGTCGGTCTCGAGGTCGAGGATGGCGACCAGCTCGTCGATGCCGTCGCCGTCGATGTCGCCGTGCCGCAGCGCGCCGCTCGCGGCGGTGACCGAGTCCGACCCCGGCATCACAATGCGCTGGTCGACGAATTCCTGGGCCCGGGGCGAGCCGCCGGCAAGCGCGGCGGCGGCGGAGAAGCAGAGGACGAGCGAGCCGGACGAACGCGGAGTGCGGTAGTTCATCGGTGAAGGGGTACCTGGGGACCGAGTGGGAAGAACGACGCCTGCGCGAGGGGCAGTCGCGAGCGCCTCTGGATACGGTAATCCGAGGGTTTCTTTTTCGGGGGCGCACTTTGCCGCAACCGTGGGGCGGTCGTCGGTGGAGACGGCTGCAGCCGGAGCCATGGGGCTGCGGCCCGTCCCCCTCACCCGTTCCGGAGAAATCGATGCTCGAGCGCATCCGACGCACCCTGGGCCCGCTCGCCTTCTTCCTCTTCGCCCTCGTCGCCCCGCCCCTGTCCGCCTCGGACGCCATCCCGGGCATGCAGGCCTGCGACGGGCAGTACAAGGACTACTTCGCCAACGGCGGACAGGAGTCCGGCAACGGTGACAGCCCTTGGGCAGCCCAGTTCTGGGCCGGGCACAACGGGGCACAGAAGGCGAACAAGTACTGCGACCTCTGCGCCTACTGCCCCGACGGCAAGCGCTGCGGGTCCGCATTCAAGTACGACTGGAAGAACCCCCACAACACCGGAGGCGTCTGGAACCAGCAGCTTCAGACCTACGTCGCGATCTTCTCGTGGGACAGCTGCTGGGTATCGAAGCAGTGCTACGACTGCTGAGCCCGGGCGCCAAGCGGACCGCCGCGATCGCCGCCGCCGGCGCGCTTGCCCTGTGGCTCGCGCTGGCGGCGCCGGCGCGCTCCGGAGCCGTGGCTTCCATCGACGCCCCGCGGCACGCTCCGGCCGCCGAGGAGGGTCCCCAGGCGCCGCTCCACGCCGCTTCGCCCGCGCGCCGGGCCAGGCCCGCGGCAGCGGTTCGTTCGGGCGCCGACCTCGTGGCCGCGCGCGCGGCCGCCGTCGCCGAGGGACGGGTGCGCGTCGTGGACGTCCGCACGGGCGATGACCTACACGGGCTCGACGTCGTGCCGGCAGCGGGGCACGAGCCGCCCGGCTCGCTGCCGACTCCGGCGGCGCTGGCCCGGGCCAGGCGCGTAGCACGGTCTCCCTTCGCCCTGCCCGCCGCGGGCTCGGAGGTCGCGCAGCGGTCCTACTGGCTGGGCGCCGAGGGCTTCGCGTGGCGCCACGTCGAGCCTCCCCAGGGCGGCGAGACCGCGCTGTATGCGCTCGCTCTGGGCGGCGCTCTGCGCGTGGACGCCGCTCCTCCGCGCGACCGCTCGCAGCGCTACGAGCTGCGCCTGCTGGACGCCGCGGGCACGCCGGTCGCCGCGCGCCCGCTCGACGGTCGCGCCATCACGCTCGCCGGCCTCGCGCCCGGGCGCTATCGGGCGCGCTTCGTCGCGCTGCACGACCGCTTCGCCGACGTGTGCATCACCGAGCGCGCCGTGACGGTCGCGGCCGCCGAGACCGTCGAGCTCACGCTCGACCTGGCCGCGCTGTGGCGGCCCGCGGACTTGGGCGACATCCAGCTGACGGTGGTGCTCGCAGACGAGCGCGACCGCGACGCCCTGACGCTGGCGGTCGAGGCGCTCGACGCGGACGAGCCGCGGCGCGTCGAGCTTCGGTCGCGCTCACTCGACCGCGTCGCCGCCGGCGAGCTCGCGGGCGGAACCGGCCCGCGGCGCGTCGGGCGGCACCGCATCACAGCGCTGCCCGGCACGGCGTCGATCGACGTCGACGTGCGGAGCGGGTCCACCACCTCGGCGCTGCTCGTCGTCCCGCCGCTTCCCAAGCTCAAGCTGTGGCCGGTGGACGCGACCGACGGCGCTCCCGTGCAGCCCGACGTGGTGCTGTGGCGCCCGCGCGGTGCGCCGGACTGGCGCCAAGCCCCCCACGGCGCGCTGCTGCTCGGCGTCGCGCGCGGAGGGGTCGAGGTCGGAGTCGTCGCCGCGGGCTACCGCACGTACGTGGCCGAACTCGAGCTCGACACGGAGTGGCGCGAGGAGCTCGTCGAGCTCGAACGCGCCGAGCTCCGCCCGCTGGTCGTGCGGCTGTCCCGCGGCGGCGCGAGCGTCCCCGCCCCCGACGCCGCGTGGAGCGCCACCACCGTCACCGACCTCGCCGGCCGCCCGGTCCTCGCGACCGTCCAGGCGCACCGCGGCGCCGACGCGCGCGACGGCGCCAGCGCGCTCTTCCTGCTCGAGGGGCCGGGTCCCTACCGGCTGACGCTGGGCGAGGTGCCCGGCTTCGCGCGCGCGCCCACGCGGCTCGTTCCCGCCGACGCGCGCGAGCTCGAGCAGGAGCTCACGCTGCTCGCCGAACGCTAACCGTCAAGAGCGAGGTCCCCGTCAGCGTGTCCCGCCCTAGAGCACGTCGTCGACAAAGGCCAGGATCTGCGCCGTCGAAGCCGATCGCGCGGATCTCGGTCGCCAAGCCGAGCTCCCCGGCCGTCGCTGGGAGGGCGGCGAGGGCGAGCGCGAGCGCTACCGGAACACCTCCCCTTTTTCGCGGGGTAGGCGCCGGAAAACGGGCCGAGAGCTAGCGCGAGCTTGACCGACGCGTGGCCCGCGCTTGGAATCCGGAGCTGCGATCCCAGCTCCCTCCTTCCCGAAAGGCAAACGACCATGTCGCGCCCCCTCCTCGCCCTCTCGCTCCTCGCAATCGCCCCCCTCGCGCTCGGCGCCGCCACCCAGGAACGCGTCAAGCCCCGCCAGGCGAGCGACTTCGGCACGCTCGTCGACACCGCCAAGAAGGCCTGGGGCGACAAGCGCTACGGCGCCTGCCAGACGTCGCTGCAGGAGGCGGTCGCGCTCGTGGCGAAGGCGCGCGGCGACGCGATCCGCGCCGCGCTGCCCGGCGCTCCGGCGGGCTTCCAGGCCGAGAAGCCGAAGAAGCAGGACCAGGCCGCGAACCCGTTCCTCGGCGCGCTCGCGGCGACGGTCGGCAACGTGATCGAGCAGCGCTACATCCCCGACGGCGGCGGGCAGCCGATCCAGGTCACCGTGACGGCCGACTCGCCGATGCTGCAGATGTTCCAGATGTGGATCGCCAACCCGGCGATGCTCCCGGCGGGCTCCGAGCTCATCAAGTACGGCCCCCACAACGCGGTGCTCAAGAAGGAGCAGAACGGCCGCCGGCTCAACCTGCAGATCGTCGTGGGCGGCAGCCTGGCCGAGGTGCGCTGGCCGAACGGCGATGAGGACGCGCTCTTCGCGATGTGGGACCAGGCGGCGGTCGACAAGCTGGCGGGGGTGCTGTCCCGCTAGCGCGTCAACGCGCCGCCCGACTCCGCCCTCGGCTATGGCGTGCGCTCCAGCGTGTAGAGCAGCGCCGACAGCGCCGGCATCGGCACCTGCACCTGCAGCGGCCCGCCGCTCCAGACGAGCGGGAGCGGGGTCTGGGTGGCCGCGTCGATCAGCACCAGCTCGCCGGGGTCGCCCGGCGCGAAGCCGTACTCGCCCGGATCGATCGTCATGGTGACCGACTGGTCGCCGTAGACGCCGGTGGCGACGAGGGTCTTCGCCGCCAGGAAGTCCTCGGGCGCGGTCCAGTTGAGCAGCAGGATGCCGACGCGCTCGCCCGCCAGCCCGGCGGCCGAGGCGTAGACCGGCGGGTAGCTCTCGCCCTTCTTGCCCTTGCGGACCGGGTCCCCCACCGCACCGGGGCTCGCGGCGCTTCCGGCGAAGACGCCGGAGCTCTGCGTGCCGTTCGGCAGCTCGAAGGCCAGCACCGGGTCGCGCATCCGCTGCCCGAAGCGCAGCAGGTCGCGCGCGGTCTGGGTCTTCAGCAGCGCGGCTTGGTTCTTGAGCATGTCGATCGCGCGCCCGAAGTGCGGCTTCCCGAGGAGGTTCTCCTGCAGGAGCAGCGGCGACAGGACGGTGCCCATCGGCACCTCGCCCGACTCGTAGGCGTAGCGCGTCAGGTGGTGGCGGCTGAGGGCCATGTTCCACGGGTCCTCGGGGCCGGAGAACGGCAGGTTCACCGGCAGCACGCTCGCGAAGCGCTGGTACTCGTTGTAGACCGCCTGGAACATCGGCACGCGGCGGAAGCCGCTGTCCTCGAGGCTCGCGCCGAAGACCCCGCCGTAGCTGAGGTTCGCGATCTCGACCGTCAGCAGGTAGCGCTCGGCGGCGCTCTCGATCCACAGGAAGGGCTCGTCGACCTCGTCCTTCATGCGCTCCTTGATCTCCAGCGCGAGCACCTCCTTGCCGTCGGTGAAGTACGAGCCCCCGCCGAGCGTGTGTCCGTGCGCCGGGTCGTAGCAGGCGCGCTCGATGTGGTGGTACTCGTCGAGGTAGAGCCCGGCGTAGTCGACGCCCGCGGCGTCAAGCTCGTCCAGGACGTACAGGCTGTAGTCGATCGGGTAGGTGTCGGTGAGCTCGGGCCCGACCAGCGCCGCCGGGCAGAGCACGCGCTGATGGTACGTATCCTTCGCGTGCGGGCCGCAGCCTTGGTCTTTGGGGAACGCGTCGATCGACGCCTCGTGCGCGACGCCGTACTCGTCCCGCACGACGTAGAACTCGCTCAGGTAGCCGGGCAGCGGCGCGGCCACGCTCGGATCGACGACGAGCGGATGGAAGTAGGGCGCCCACGGATGCGACGCCGCCTGGTTCGCGAGGAACTCGGGCCGCACCGGGAACCAGTCGCCGAAGGCGGCGTCGAAGGAGTTGTCGTCCCAGAACCACGGCCGGCCGACCAGGCTGGTCAGGCCGAACACCTGGGCGAAGCCGTCCCACTCGGCGGTCCAGTTGGCGAACTGGGAGTAGTCCTTGGCCATGCCGATGCCCTTGGGGAGCTCGGTAGGCGGCTCGCACTCGGGCAGCGAGACCGTGCCCAGGAACTCGGCGTCGTAGACGACGCTGGAGAAGTTCGACCCGGGCGTGCCGGGCAGGTCGTCCGGCACCCAGTACTTCTCGACGTCGCCGTCCAGCGCCCAGTCGCGGTAGTAGCGCGCGGCGTCGTACCAGTCGCCCTTCAGCGCGACCATCACCACGTCGAAGGGCAGCGTGATACCGTCCGGCTCGAGGTCTTCGTTGAGGTCCTCCTGGCCGGTGGCGGTGAGGTTGTTTTCCGGCAGGTAGCGCACGCCGAAGCCCAGGCCGCCGGGCTCGGGGTACACGAAGTACGGCTTGAGGTGGTTGCCGACGTCGCGCGTGCCCCAGAAGAGCACGTCGTTCTCGGCGTCGTCGGTCTCGTAGTACGCCATCCACTGCATGCTCATCACACCGGGGTGGGTGGCGATCTTCTTGCCGTGCACCGGGTCGCTGAGGCGGATGTCGGAGAGGCACTCGGACAGGCCGAGGATCTCGGACTCGAGCGGGTTCGGCAGCAGCACGCCGAAGTACCACGGCACCGCCAGGATCTGGTTCTGCGGCGCGCTGTTCAGCTTGGCCGCCGTGCGCACCTCGATGCTGTAGACCGAGAGCTGGCTCGGAGCCGCGTCCTCGAGCAGCCGCACCTTCGCGTTCACCGTCGCGGTGTCGTCCTTGCACTCGCAGATCAGCTCGACCTCGAAGCCCTCGAGCGGAAAGCCGGCCGCGAGGTCGGCGTCGACGAAGGTCGAGTCGAACTGCCCGGCCTGGACCGTCCAACGCGCGCGCATCTGCGCCGGCGCTCCCGGCTCGGGGCCCGCCGCGCCGACCGTGACGACCGGCTTCGTCTGCACGTCGCTCGCCCGCACGTGCAGCAGCCCGTCGGCGGGCGGCTCGTCGCAGGCGTCGCCGGTCGGCGGCGAGCCGCTGAAGTCGCGCCAACGCAGCGTCACCTTCCAGAGGTCGGTCGGCGCGAAGAAGACGCCGTCGCCGCTGGACGGCGTGGGGCCGCTGGCGGCGCTCTTGAGGCTGCCGTACACCACGCCGAACTCCGGGTCGTCCTCGATCGTCAGCTCGACCTGGTCGCTGAAGACCGAGACCTCGCCCCACTGCAGCTTGCCCTGGGGGTCGTCCTGGAAGTCCGGGCCCCCCAGCGCGCCGCCGAAGGGCAGGAACGCGATCTGCGCGCCGCCGGGGCAGCGGACGTTCTTGGCGTCCAAGAGCGCGCCGGGGTTCTCGAACACCAGGTCGGCGTACACGGCCGGCTCGGGGCGCTCGATGGTCAGGAGCACGGGGTCGCCGCTGTCGTCGGGCAGCGTCAGGAGGCCGTCGGCGAAGTCCGTGATCGTGGCGGTGGTGTCGACGACGATTCCGCCGGACCCCATGTTGCGGTACTCGAACTCGCGCGCCTCGAGGGTGCCGAAGATCGAGAGCTGATACCCGCCGCTGGCGTTCGGAGTGCGCACCGTCGCGGGGAACCCGCTACCGCCGACGGTCCGGAACACCGAGCCCGTGTCCATGAGCGAGAACGAGCCCACGCCGAGCCCGAGGAAGCCGCCCCCCGGAACGTCGATCGTGCCGAGCGAGATGATGCCCGCATAGGCGTTGAACTGGCTGAAGCTGGTCAGCGCCAGGGTCGCTCCGGGAAACACGTCCACCACGCCGGTGACGTCCCCCCGCACCGAGACCGTCCGCGTGCCGGAGATCAGCTCGATCGCCGGCACCGTTGCGCTGCCCAGGGTCTCGAGCAGGCCGCTGCCGGTGAAGCGGACCGAGGACGCCCCGACGGCGCTCCCGCCGGTCGAGGTCCAGTCGCCCGCGACGTCGATGCCGCCGCCGCTCGCGAGGTCCAGCTGCGAGGTCGCGTTGCCCAGCTCGACGTCCCCGTCGGCGATGATCGGACTCAGGGCGCGGAACGTGGCGCCCGAGTCGATCTCTAGCAGGCTGGTCACCTGCAGCGGCGACATGAGCTCGTAGGTTCCCGCCTCCACGATCAGCTCCTCGAACACGAGCGCGGTGCCCGAGAGCGTGTGCACTCCCGTACCGGCGAGCACAAGCTCGCTCCCCGCCGCGGTCGAAAGCGTGCCGGTCGCGTCGACGTCCCCGAACACCGTCAGGTCGAACCCGCCGGTCAGCGAGAGCTGCGCCCCCGACTGCACCGTGAGGCTCCCGCAGACCGGATCCAGCAGATAGCTGCTGGGATAGCTCGGCGCGAGCGGCACCACCACGTCGTTCGCCGCGCTCGGCACGCCCGGCGGGGACCAGTTCCCGGGACTATCCCAGGACGTGCCGACCGCGCCGGTCCACGTCGAGGTCTGCGCCGCCCCCGCGGCGCTCACGACCAGGAGTGCCGCTGCGGCTCGAAGCGGGCGATAGAGTGCTTTCCGAAGCGTTTGCATAGAGGGACCTTGTCGTTGTGCCGCGCCTGGTTGCTCCCCAGTCCGCGGCCGGCGTCCGGGAGGCGCGCGGCAACGGAACCGCCCGCCTCCTTCGGGTGCATCAGGGCTGGAGCTCGACGGTCGCGTCGTTGCTGACGAGCTCGATACCGAAGGTGCCGGGCTCCAGCACCACGTCCTCCCCCGGCTTGCCGACCACGAGCAGGCCGTCGGGCAGCGCGACGCCGACCTCGCGCGTGGCATCGACGCCGTCGGCGAGCTGCAGCTGCTGCCCGGCGCACCGGGCCTCGGCCGGGCTGCAAAGAGCCCCGCCGAGGAGGGCGGACATCGGGAGGAAACGCGCTGCGAGCTCGAGCATGGGTGTGCTCCGCGGAAGGGGTTGGGTCGAATCCGGCGCTGGGCTGTCCGAACGCACCGGACCGATCTTTCACCGCGCCCCGAAATTTCGTCGCCGCGCCTGGGATCGCGCCACGGCGGCGCTTCGGGCCTACGGCCCGGGCGCGGGGAAACCCGGATCCAGACGGGGCCGCGACGCCTCCGCCCGCGCACCACGCGCCGGCGGAGGCGCCCAACGGCGATGCGGACGGCCCCCACCGTCCGCACCGCCGCGCCCGTCACGGCTGCAGCTCGACGGTCACGTAGTTGCTGACGAGCTCGATGCCGAAGGTGCTGGGCTCCAGCACCACGAAGGCGTGGAACAGCGTCAGGCCGGCGAGCAGGGGCTCGTAGCCGGCGGGGAAGCCGAAGCTCGCCACCGCCTCGCCCTGGGCGTCGAGGAAGCCGAGGTTGCCGAGCAGCGGCAGCGTGTCGGGCAGCGCGAGCGTCTGCCAGGTGTAGGGGTCGAAGTTCAGCGGGACCACGGTCCCTCCGAACGCGAACCCGGGCGTCGTGCCGGTGGCCGAGCCGCCGAGGAAGTACATCCCGCCGCCGAAAGGCGTGCCGGCGTGCAGGCGCAGCTCCTGGCGCGTCCCCGCGGCCAGCGAGACGAAGGGCGTATCGGCGCTCAGCTGCTGGCAGCCGTCCGGCGTCTGGTCGCCGTCGAGATCGAAGGCCAGCCCGAGGGCGTAGTCGCAGTCGTCGGGGATGCCGTTGCCGTCGCAGTCGGGAGCGCCCGCCGCGATCTCGTCCGCGTCGGACACGCCGTCCTGGTCGCAATCGGGAGCGGGGGCCGGGAGCAGCTCGCCGCTGCCGGTCAGGGTCACGCCGCTACCCGGAGCCCCGGGGTTCGCCGGCGAGACGGTTTCGTAGTAGACGGTCCCGCCCTCGAGGTCGAGCGTCGAGCCCGGCTCGAGCTCGAGGTGCCCCGCGCGCACCGTGCACCCCTCGGTAGCCAGCATCGACCCCGAGCGCACGACGAGCGTCTCGGCGTACAGCACGTTCGGAGTGCCGTTCCCCGAGTTGTCGAAGTCGTCGCGAACCATCACCTGCGCCAGATCCGGTCCGATCTCGAGCAGGCCCATGGCGTTGAGCGCGGGAGCGCTCCAGTCGCCCGGCGTTCCGAACTCCACACCGACGGCCTCCACGGCCTGTGGCACGAGCAGCGCTCGGCACCGCAGGCCGGCCAGCTCCATGCGCGCGGGATCGTCGATCGCAACGCTCCAGTCGCCGTGGACGTCGAGCAATCCGTCCAGCCCGATCGACGCGTCGGCATCGAGCACGAAGTCACCTCGCACGATGAGGACGGCCGGAGTCGCGCTACCGTCCGGGCTCGGGGACTCCTTCTTGGGAGGGATGCAGGGGCTCGGCTCCCCGAAGTCTCCGCCCTCGTAGCACTCCCCGGACCCCGTGTGGTCGGTGCCGATGTAGTGCCCCTTGACCTGAAGGACCGAGCCCTTCGCGATACCAACAACCCCGAAGTTCGAGAAGTTCCCGTCCACGACGGACTCCGCATCGTCGTTGACCAGGAACGTCTGGTTGTTCGTAACGAGCCCCTTGATCGTCCCGCCGGCGCATTCAATCCACCCTTCGTTCGTGAGCGCCGAGCCGATCGGCAGCTCCACCGTGCCCTCGACATACAGCCCGTTCTTGCCGGCTGGCTGTGCGCACGTCCACGTTCCGAAGTTGACGAAGAGCCAAGGTGCGACGAGCGTCCCTTCCGCGCCCACGTGGATGCGCCCCTCGTTCGTGAGTCCCGTCGTCGGCGCGAAGCGCACCTCGCTCATGCCCCCCACGTCGATGGTGCCCTCCTGCACAAACGCGCCCGCCTGAATGTCCAGCACCGACGTCACGGCCGAGGTCGTGGAGATGAGCGCATTCTCGCGGTTGGTCACCACCGCGCCGTCGAGCACGAGCGTCCCGCCACTCGCGGTGACGCGCCGACCGTTGTCGATCGAGAGGTCGATCTGCCCGCGGCCCGAGATCTCGGGGGTCAGGGGGAAGGTGCCTTCCCCAGCGCATTCCGTGTCGTCTCCGGCCAGCACGACGCTCCCAGCGCCATCCGGCCCGGCCGTCAACACTCCGCCCTCGAGCTCGACGAGCGCACCGTCTCCCAGGCTGAGCTCGGTGCGCACGTCGAGCTCTGCCCCCGCTCCGATGTGGAGGATCTGCAGGAAGCCCGAGAGCTCCTGCCACACGGACATGCGTTCGACGCTGAAGCTCCCGTCGACCAGCAACGTGTTCAGGCCGGTCGACGCCTGGTTGACGCAGACCTCCGCCTGCGGAGGCCCGCAGGGCGTCCAGTTGGCTGCGTCGCTGAAGCTCGAAGTGGCGTCATCCGGACCGATCCAGTCGACCTTCGCCTCGAGCGTATCCGGGTCGATCGGCACGGCAGCGCTCGCCACGGTGCAGCCGCCGCCGGTAGGACCGACGCGCACGGTGTAGTCCCCGCCGATCAAGCTCAGATCCTGGGTCTCCACGACCAGCTCGGACGTCGATGCTCCGCTTGCGAAGGAGGCGCCCACGAGCGACGTGGTTCCGAGAAACCACTCGTAGTGACCGAAGCCGGACGGCGCGGTGAAGATCAGCGCCCCGTCGCACGCGAGGCCTCCAGCCAGCGTCACTTCCGGCTCCGTGATGACATCCCCCTCGACAACCTCGAACGAGTCGCTCTGGATGGCACATCCCGAGGCGTTGGTGACGACGACCGCGTAGTCGCCGGTCGAGAGGTCAGGCGAGGTCGACAGGTTCAGATCGGAGGTCGTCACACCGAGCCCCTCCCAGGCGAGGTCGGTCGGGTTCCACGCGAGCCAGGAGTAGCTGGAGTAGCCCGCCGGCGCCGACAGCACGAGGTCGTCTCCCTCGCACACCGGGGCGTTCGAGTCGACGATCGGCTGAACCGGGTACGGCAACGCATCCACCGACGCAGCCTGCGTTAGAGCGCAGCCCCCGTCGCTGACGCGCGCCTCGAACGACTTCGCCTGCACCTGGGCGGCGTCGCCCTGGAAGTTGCTGACCGTCAGAACCGAGGACGGCGACGTGCCCGAGCCGCCGGGCGTGACCGCGAAGGTCGTTCCGTCCGCCGGCGTGTAGGCGCCCGTGATCTGCTGCGCCGGGGTGACGCTGGTGTCGTACCACGTGATCACCGCGCCGGAAGTCGAAAGCGCGGCGGTTGCGGTCACCGTGAAGTCCGCCCCTTGGCACACCGCGCCCGCGGCGGAAGACGCAACGGCAAGCGAGAGCACGTCCGCCGATCCGATCGCCTCGATGTCGCTCTCAACCGTGCAGGACGCGCCCTCCGGGCCGATCTTGACGGTGTAGTTGCCGGCGATCAGGCCGGGGTCGTCGGTCGCCAACGAGAGCTTGTTCGTCGCGATCCCGCTCGCGAAGGACTTGCCGGCGAGCGACACTCCATCCAGGAGCCACTCGTAGTGCCCGAAGCCGGTCGGCACCGTGAGCTCCAGCGGCGATCCCTGGCAGACGGCGGCCATCGGGGCGGTGATGACCGGCTTGGTGATCACGTCCTCGTCCACGACCGAGAAGGTGGCGCTCTGGACCCCGCACCCCGACGCGTTCGTCGCGTAGACGGCATAGTCGCCGGTCGGGAGGTTGGGCGAGGTCGACAGGCTCAGGCACGCGGTCGTGACGGACAGGTCGTCCCAGTCCTCATCGTCCGCGTTCCAAACGCGCCAGCTGTAGCTCGTGTATCCGGTCGGAGCGCAGAGGCTCAGACTGTCGCCGACGCACACCGGTGCGGTCGACGTGATCATCGGCAGCGTGGGATACGGCAGCGCGGCCGTCGACTTCGAAGCGGTGACGACGCTGCAGGTCCCGAAGCTAGCGCGGGCTTCGTAGGACTTCGTGGAGGTCGAGCCCGCGCTGCCCTGGAAGTTGCTGACGGTCAGCGTCGACGTGGCTTGGGCGCCGCTCGCGCTGCTTCTGATCGCGAACTTCGTGCCGTCGGACGGCGCGTACGTGGACGTGATCAGCTTGGCCGGACTGACGCTCGTGTCGTACCACGACACGCTCGGCGCCGAGCTCCCCTGGAGCACCGTAGCGTTCGCGGTGAGCGTAAAGCCCGCCCCCTGGCACACCGTTCCGTCGGGCTCGGAGGTGGCCACCGACACCGTCATCGGATCGACGCACCCGTCGGGTACCTGGTCGCCGTTGCAGTCGGGGACCAGCCCGGCGTGGACCTCGACGAAGTTCGGGATGTTGTCGCTATCGCAGTCCCCCGCGGGGCCGCCGTAGCACTCGAGGTCCTCGAGATCGACGCGCCCTTCGAACAGGCCGGTCCCGAAGCAGAGGGTTGCGGGATAGCCGATGGCGATTTCCTCGCCATCCAGAGCGACCCGAGCGCCGAGGAAGGTCTGGTAGAGCGTGGGGCCGTTGAGCTTCGGCCCTCCGATCCAGGCACCGCCGGTACTCCGGTAGTACGGCCAAACGGCGTAGGTCTCGCAGAACGATGGGCCCGAGGAGGCGTTGCCCGAGAGCACGGCGCGGTCGGCGGAGAGGTCGGCGGCCAGGCCCTGCTCGTAGAACGAATCGGGGAGCCAGCCTGCCCCCTGATTCGAGTACATCACGGTGACGAAGCCCGCACCGGGGCTGCTTCGCTGCGAGATCAGCACCCGGTCGCCGTCGAGCGCCAGGCGCGTGCCGCGCTCCACGTAGTCGGGTCCGGGGAAGATGATGATCGGATCGATGATCACGCCGGTGCACTCCCAGGCACCGCCGATGCGCTCAAAGGACCACACCGTGCCCGGCATGCCTCCCTCGCCCGGCGCTCCAACGACCGCGCGGTTCCCGTCGATGGCCACCGAGGCGCCCAGGTGGTTTGGTTCGGGGTAGAGAAAGTCGACCCCGAACTTCTGCAGGATGAGGTCGCGGCAGCTGACCGCCGGCGATTCCCAGCTGTCGAAGATGTACGCGCTGCCGCCGCCGTTCTTGTTGTCGGGAGCGCCGAAGATCAGCTGGCCGTCGTCGTTGTCGAACGCGGCGCCAAGGCGCGCGTCGAAGTCGACGGAGTCGCCGACGCCCGTGATCGCGGAGCCGCCGCAGATCTCGAAGGCCCATGAATCGCCGGGCGAGCCGATGTAGCGAAACACGGTGCCACCCCCGGGGTACTTCGGATCACCGACGTAGATGGTGTCAAGCCAACCGCCGAACAGAAGCGGGGTGCGCTCGACGCCCACGCACTCTCCGAAGCTGTCGCTGGGGAAGGTGGAGGGCGAGCCGACATAGTCCACCAGGGTGTATCCCCCGCCGGACCCGGCCGTGGCGATGCGGACCTCGCTTTGGGCTGGATTGCCCACCACGAGCAGGCCCTCGGAGAGGGCAACGTCGACGCCGAAGGTGTCGCTGAGGCCATCGGCCTTCTGCAACGACTGTCCGGCACACTGGGCATCCGCCGGCGTCCCCAAGGACCCGGCAGCCAGTGCGAGAATCGAGAAAGAACGCGTTGCGAGCTTGAGCATAGGGGCTCCGCGGAAGATGGGTTGGGTTCGAGTCCGGCGGTCGGAGAGCCGGAGAGCCCGGGCCCGTCTTTCATCGCATTGCGAAATTTCCTCGCGCTCGGCCCGCGACGGGGGAGGTGCGCGCGGGCGAGGGCTGCCCATTCGGACCGGGCAGGCCTCGCCCGCGATCGAGCCGAGAGATCGGCGCGGCTTCGTGACGTGCCCCGCGCCAAGGGCTTCCCCTACTGCGGTGAGGGCGATCCGAGGACCGCCCGCACCGCGGCGTCCATCAGGGTTGGAGCTCGACGGTCACGTAGTTGCTGACGAGCTCGATGCCGAAAGTGCTGGGGTCTAGCACGACGAAGGCGTGGTAGAGGGTGAGGCCGGCGAGGAGCGGCTCGTAGCCTGCTTCGAAGCCGAAGCTCGCGCTTGCGTCACCGTTCTCGTCGAGGAAGCCCAGGTTGTCGAGCAGCGGCAGCATGTCGGGCATCGCGAGGGTCTGCCACGTGTAGGGGTCGAAGTTCAGCGGGATGACCGTCCCCCCGAACGCGAACCCGGGCGTGGTGCCGGTCGCCGAGCCGCCGAGGAAGTACATGCCGCCCGCGAACGGCGAGCCTGCGTGCAGGCGTAGCTCCTGGCGCGTTCCCGCCGCCAGTGAGACGGCCGGCTTGTCGGTGCTCAGCTGCTGACAGCTGTCGGGCGTCTGGTTGCCGTCGAGATCGAAGGCCAGACCTAGGGCGTAGTCGCAATCGTCGGGGATCCCGTTGCCGTCACAGTCGGGCGCGCCCGCTGCGATCTCGTCCGCGTCGGACACTCCGTCCCGGTCGCAGTCCGGCGCAGGCGCCGGGAGGAGCTCGCCGCTCCCAACCACGGTGACCCCGCTTCCCGGAGCACCGGGGTTGGCCGGCGAGACAGTCTCGTAGAAGACGGTCCCGCTTCCAAGGTCGAGCGTCGAGCCCAGTTCGAGCTCCAGGTGCCCAGCACGGACGGTGTTCCCCGCGGTCGCAAGCAGGGAGCCGGAGCGGACCACGAGGCTCTCGGCGTAGAAGACGTTGGGCGTGCCCTCGCCGGAGTTGTCGAAGTCATCGTGGATCGTGACTTGGGCAAGGTCGGGACCGACCTCCACGACGCCGATGGCGTTGAGCGCCGGTGCGTTCCAGTCGCCCGGCGTGCCGTAGTCGACGCCGATCGCCTCCACGGCCTGGGTGTCGAACAAGGCTCCGAGCCGCAGCTCCGCTAGGTCGAGCGACGCGGGGTCGTCGATTGCGACGCTCCAGTCGCCGTGCACCTCAAACACCCCGTCCAGATCGAGCAGAGCGCCGGCCTCCAGCACGACGTCTCCGTAGACCGTAAGCCCGGCTGCCGATCCGCCGTCCGCTGAGTCTTGGACCGAGCCTCCATCGCATGTCACTCCGGGCGTACCCTCAAAGCAGTCTCCTAGTCCTATCACGTTGTCGCCGCTGCCGAGGTAGTCTCCTTCAACGGTGAGCACCAGGTCTTCCATGACGACCACGAGCCCGGGGTTCGCCAGGTTGCCCTTGACCACACTGTCTTCCGTCCCGCCGACGCGAAAGGTGCCCTCGTTGGTGAGAAAGCCCGCGATGACTCCTCCGGAGCTAAACAGCTCACCGAGGTTCGAGAGAGTTGCACCTGCCAGGACCTCGACCGTTCCATCGACATACAGGCCGTTCTCCCCCAACACCTGAGAGTCCGTGCTGCTTCCGTTGTTGACGAACAGCGCCGGTCCGATCAGCTTGCCGTCCGCCTGAACGACGATGCGCCCGTCGTTGATCAGCGCCGTTCCGGAACCGAAGCGGACCTGGCTGTCCGGAGCAACGTCGAGCGTTCCCTCCTGGACGAAGGCATCCGTTTGAACGCTGAGCACCGCCCCCTCGCCGGAGCTGGTCGACAGCAGCGCGTCTTCGCGGTTGGTGAGAAGCGGCCCGTCGATCACGAGCGTGCCGCTATCGGCCTGCACGCGCAGCCCGTTGTCGAGCTCGGTGTCGATCAGGCCGTGCCCCACGAGCTCTGGAGTCGGCGGAAGCAGCCCCGTACCCGCCGCTTGCGCGCCGTCGAGCACCAGCCTTCCGAGCTGCTCGGCCCCTGCGGTCACCGTGCCCCCCTGAAGCTCGACACGCGCGCCCGCGCCCAGCCACAGCTCCGAGCGCACGTCAAGTGCCGCGCCAGGATCGAGCTCGACCATCTGCAGGAACGTCGGTGAGTCCTGCCAGACCCGCATGTTCGCGACGCTGAAGCTCCCGTCGACCCGCAGCGTATTGAACCCGCTGGCCCCCTGGTTCACGCAAACATCCGCCTGCGGCGGTCCGCAGGGAGTCCACTTGCTGGCATCGCTGAAGTCCCCGGACGCGCCGTCGATGCCGATCCAGTCGACCTTCGTCGCAAGCGCGCTCGCGTCGATCGAAACGGGGTCGCTAGCCGGCGTGCATGGGCCACTGGAGGACCCCACCTGCACGGTGTAGTCCCCCTCGATCAGGTCGAGGTCACCGGTCTCGACGACGAGCTCATAGGTCGACGCTCCGCTCGCGAAGCTCAGTTCCGAGAGAGAGGTCGTCCCGTCGCTGTTCGTGAAGAACCACTCGTAGTGCCCGAGCCCTTGCTCGGTCGTGAAGACCAGCGCGCCGTCGCAGGCCGGCCCACCGGAGAGGGTGACCTCGGGCTTCGTGATGACGTGACTCGCGTCGATAACAAACGGGTCGCTATCGACCGTGCAGCCCGCCGCGTTGCTCACGACCACGTAGTAGGAGCTCGGAGTGCCGAGACCCGTGGGGACAGCCAGCTCGCCTACCGGATCGCCGGAGACCAGCAGACCGCTCGAGTCGTACCAGTCGTGACTCGCGTAGGAGCCCTGTACCGTCAGCGTCAGCGGGTGTCCCTCGCACACCGGCCCATCCGACAAAATCGTCGGCTTCGCCGGGGCTGACAGCGCGTCGACCGACATCGTTTGGTTCAGATCACAGCCCCCGTCGGTGACGTTCGCCTCGAACAGGTTGGTCGCAACCACGGCGGCGTCGCCCTGGAAGTTGTCGACGGTCAGAGTTGAGACGCCGGACGAGAGGTCATTGGTGATACTGAACTCGCTCCCGTCGGCGCCCACCGCCCCATGGAAGAGCCCCGCGGAGTCCAGCGACCAGCTGATGGGCGCTCCCGTCGAGGGCGACGCGGTCGCCGTCAGCACGAAGCTCCCTCCTTGGCACACGTTGCCGCTGGGCTCGGAGGACACGACATCGAGCGTGAATACATCGTCGATCGTGATCTCGACCTCCTCGCTCGGGGTCGTGCAGAACTGCCCGGCGAAACCGACCTGCACCGTATAGATGCCGTCGATGTCGTCCGGATTCGAGGTGGGCAGGTCGAGCTTCTCGGTCGTCGTGATTTGGTACAGCTCTCCGTCGAGCGACCAGTGGTACTCGTCATAGCCCGGCGTCGCGCACAGCGTCAGCGAGCTGCCCTGGCACGTCGGTGAGCTGGGTGCGGTGATCGTCGGCTTCGTGATGATGTCGCTCGCCTGGAGAACGACCGGATCGCTACCGATCGTGCAGCCCGCCGCATTGCTCACGACCACCATGTACGATTCGATGGTCGCCCCCAACGGCGTAGAGACGGAGAGCGTCGCGTCCGTACCGCCGGACACAGGCACGAAGACCCCTCCCCCCGTCGACTTGAACCACGCGTGGCTCGCATACGTGCCAACGGCCGTCAGCTCAATCAGATCCCCCTCGCACACCGGAGCGGTGGACAGGATGGCGGGCTTCGCCGGATAGGGCTGGGCGATCACCGAGACCGAGTCGGTGACCGTCGCGCAGGCCCCGACGGTGACGCACGCCTCGAAGACGGTCGTCTGCACCGACGTTGCAGTACTCTGGAACCCGGTCAAAATGAGGAGCGACGTCGCATCCCCCGTGGGAGGAATAGAGGCGATCTGATACTCCGTTCCGTCGGAAAGAACGCCGGACGGGGGCGGCAGCACGGTGCCGTCCGCTTTCCAGATGATCTCCGGAGCCGTGGCTGCTCCCCCCGCCACCGTCACGTCTGCGGTCAGCCCGAAATCCTCTCCCTGACACACCGCTCCGTCGGCGTCCGACGACACCAGCGACAGCGTCACCGGAGTTGCGCACGCGTCGGGCACACCGTCACCATTGCAGTCGGTCGCGAGCCCGGCCTCGATCTCGACGAAGTCCGGGACGAAGTTACCGTCGCAGTCGCCGGCGGGGCCGCCGTAGCAGTCGAGGTCCTCGATCTGGACGTAGCCCTCGAACGGGTCTCCGGGGGACCCGAAACAGAGGACGGCCGGATAGGCGATCGCCATTTCCGACCCGTCGATCGCGGCGCGGGCGCCGAGGAAGCTGTTCCACAGGGTGGGCCCCTCGATCTCCGGCCCCTGCACCCAGCTTCCGTCGCTGGCGCGGTAGTGCGTCCAGGCCGAGAACGTGGCACAGGCGGAGAATGCGTCGAAGGACACCGCGCCCGCGGTCACGGCGCGATCGCCGGCGAAGGCGGTCACGACGCCCGGCGCATCGAACGGCTCGAACGACCAGGCGCCGGCCTGGAGGGAGTACATCCGCGTCTCGTAGCTGCCGCCGGCGAACTGGGAGTACAGGAGCCGCTCGTCGTCGAGTTCGACGCGCGTGCCGAGCCTGACCCACGGCGGGACGAAGGGCGTGGCGCCGAGTTGGCCGTCGCACTTCCAGGTTCCTCCGTTGCGCTTGAAGGACCAGATGCTGCCCGGAATGCCGCCCTCGCCGGGCGCGCCGACCATGGCCCAGTTGCCCTCGATGGCGACCGACGTGCCGAGGTGCTTCGGCTCGATGCCGCCGAGCACACCCGGGTAGGCCTCGATGATCATGTCGCGGCAGCTGTACGGTTGAGAGCTCCAGCTGTCGTAGATGTACGCGCTCCCGGCGCCGCCGAGGTTGTCCGGTGCTCCGACGATGAGCCGTCCGTTGTCGACGTCAAAGTCCGCGCCGAAGCGACCGTCGGGGTCGACGGGGTCGCCGACGTTGGTGACGTCCATCGCGTAGAGGGGAGCGAAAGGGGCCCAGAAGCCGCCGAAGTTCTGGTAGCGACGCACCGCCCCTCCCATGGGATACTCAGCTTCCCCAACGTAGACGGAGCCTCCCTCCAGTCCGACTCGCGCCCCGAAGCCGGTCCCGACGGAGCCCGAGAGCCCCCCGGTCACGACATAGTCGCCGCCGCTCCCCGGCTGAGCGAAGTGGATGCGGCCCTCCCCTGGATCGCCCACCACCATCAGGCCGTCCACAAGGTCGACGTCGGTGCCAAACGAGTCGTCGATGCCCGGTTCGTGGACAAGGATGTCCCCGTCGCACTGGGCGTCGGCCGGCGGACACAGGGCTCCACCGACAAGGGCAAGGATCGAGAACGAACGCACAGCGAGCCTGAGCATGTTGAACTCCGCGGAAAGAGACCGGATGAGATGAGGCTCCGGGCTGTCCGCAGGTCGACCTGCCGACCTTTCAGCGTTCCGCGGGATTTTCTGTCCGCCCCGATCCGCGCGGGGCTCGCCCGCCCGAGGTGGGCTCCTCGGGGGCGTACGCCGCGCGCCCGACGCCCCGCAGGGCGCCGGGCGCGCGGCATGGATCCGGGCCGCGCCTAGAGCGTGCCCAGCGTCAGGTCGAGCGCGTTCGTCAGCGCGATCGCCCCCGCCGCGTTCACCGCCGCGCCCTGCGAGCACAGCGCCTGGCCGGCGAACGAGCAGACCGCCGGCACCGGCACCGCGAAGGGCGCTCCGGGCGTCGAGGTGAAGCTCAGCAGCGGACCGGCGGGGTCGCACAGGATCGTGCCGATCGCCGACGGCACGTTGACCGCTCCGGCGCCGACCACGAGCACGTCGAGCACAGCGTCGGTCGCGAAGGAGGCGTGATCGACGGCCGGATCCCACGTCGCGCCGAGCACCGGGCCGCTCGTCGCCCCCGGCAGCAGCGCCGGCGGGTTCGCCGGCGCGCCCAGCCGCACCGACTCGCCCGCCGCGGCCGGCGGGCAGGGCTCGTAGCCGTCGAGGGAGGCCGCGCCGGTGCCCAGCGGGTCGAGCCACGTCGCGAGACCCACGTCGGCCCAGAAGTTGTGGAAGCGCCCGTACTGGCCGGAGCAGTCAAACTGTGCCCCGGTCAGCGTCCCGCGCAGGCGGCCGGCCTCGTCGAACAGCGGGCCGCCCGAGCTGCCGGTGAGCAGGTCGCCGACGTCCCACACCACCTCCCAGACCTTCACCGTGCCGATGCCGAAGTACGTGCCGGTCGTCATCCCGCCGCCGTTGAGGTCGATCGACAGCTTCTTCGGCATCGCGAACGGGTGGTGCATCGAGAGCCCGAAGGCGAGGTCCTCGGTGCTGAGGCTCCAGCCCGCGAAGTAGGGCTCGTAGGAGGCCGGCACCGCCGAGGTGATGCGCAGCAGGCGTCCGTCGGTGTCCTGGTCGTTCGCCAGCAGCACGGCGCCCGAGGTCGTCTGGCCGTCGGGGGCCGGACCCACGCCGCAGCCCGCGTTCTGATAGTTGAAGAAGACCACCATGCCGGGGCCCTGCTGGCAGTGGTTGGCGGTGTAGACGTAGGGCGTCCCGTCGTTCGCGGTGTTGTTGATCAGCACGCCCGAGCAGAAGCCCCCGCCGTTGAGCGTGCGCACGGTCGCGCGCTTCTGGTTCGGATAGGGGTCGCCCTCGGGGCAGTTCACGTCGACCAGCGGGCAGCCGCCGTCCTCGGCGGCGAGCAGTGCGTAGACGTCGCGGTAGCCGTAGATCAGGCGCCCGACCCGCAGGCGCGGCAGCCCGGCGGTGTCCGCGGGCTGGGCGTACTCGATCACCAGGCGCTCTCCGGGGAGCGGCTGGACGACCAGCCCTCCGTCCGGGTGACGTTCGGTGCTGGTGTAGGCGCCGAGCACCGTGCCGTCGTCGGCGTCGTAGACGAACAGGCGCCCCTGGGGCGGCAGGTCGTAGACCTCCAGCTCGAGCCCGAGGTTGAGCGCCCCGGGACTGGTCAGCGCGAGGCGTCCGACCAGCAGCTCGCCGTCCCCGGTGTGCTGCCACAGGGCCTCGTCCTCGAACGCGAGCGGGAGCTCGAGCGGGACTCCGTAGCGCACCGGCCCGACGACGCCCTCGGCGGTACGGCGGGCGTCTTCGGCCGCGAGCGCCGCGATGTCGGGGGCGGCGATCCGCACGGTCGGGATCGGCGCCTCGGGCGTGCGCGCACCCGCAGGTGCGCCGGGATGCCGGACCTGCGCGGAGGCGGCAACACCGAGCAGCAGGGCGGCGAGAGAACTGCGGACCAGGAGCGGGAGCACGTGCGGCGTCATCACGCGAGCGTAACAGCAAACGCGCCCGCGGCGTCGCGCGCAGTACTCCGACAACTTCGTCCCGCGCGCCGGCGTCCTCACCTGGCATGCTAGGCGCGATGAGCAGCCGCACGCTCCCCGAGCTCGACCGACACCTGGACGCCATTCGCGACACCCCGGCCGACGCCGGCCGGATCGACATGCTGGTGCGGAGGCCGGCCCAGGGCGAGCGCGAGGAGCTAGAACAGGCCGCGCTCGACGCCGAGGTCGGACTGGTCGGCGACACGTGGCAGGCGCGCCCGTCCAGCGCCATGCCCGACGGCTCGCCGCACCCCGAGAAGCAGCTGACGCTGATCAACATCCGCGCCGTCGAGGCCTTCGCCGGCGAGCGCGACCGCTGGGCCCTGGCGGGAGACCAGATCTACGTGGACCTCGACCTGAGCGAGGAGAACCTCCCGCCCGGGACGCGCGTCCAGGTCGGCACAGCGGTCGTCGAGCTCACCGCCCCGCCGCACACCGGATGCGCCAAGTTCGCCCAGCGCTTCGGCAAGGAGGCCCTGCGCTGGGTCAACACGCCCCTCGGCCGCAGCCTGCGGCTGCGCGGCGCCAACGCGCGCGTGATCGAGCCGGGCGTCGTGCGTTGCGGCGACGAGGCGCGCAAGCTCTAGCGCGCCGGTTCGGCGAAGCGAGCCCCCTGCCCTAGCCCTGAGGAGGCCCGCCGGCCCCGTGCACGTGGCCGTGCTCGATCTCTTCGGCGGTGGCGGCGCGGACCTCGACGATCTTGACGTCGAAGTTCAGCGCCACGCCCGCGAGCGGGTGGTTGCCGTCGAGCTTCACCGCGTCTTCCGTCACACCCACGACGGTGACGATGTGCGGGCCGTTCGGCGTCTGCGCCTGCAGCTGCATGCCCACCTGGACGTCGACGCCCTCGGGCAGTTGGGCGCGCGGGACGTCCTGCACCATCGCGTCGTTGCGCTCGCCGTAGCCCTCCGCCGGCTCGACCCGCACCTTGAGGCTGTCGCCCGTGGCCTTGCCGTCCAACTCCTTCTCGAGCCCGGGGATCAGCCCGCCGACGCCGTGTACGTAGGTAAGCGGCCCGCGGTCCTTGGAGGAGTCGATCACGTTGCCAGCGTCGTCGGAAAGCGTGTAGTCGATCGAGGCAACGGTGTGTTTCGCGATTTGCACGGAGTGGGCTCCTGGGCCGGGCTCGGTTCTGTTGAGTGAAGGGTGCCCCCGCACTATCCGGCAGGAGGCACCGCGGAGCCAGGATTCCCCCCCGAATCCGACCCCGGAGCGACGAAGTAGCTCATCGCCTGCACCATCGCATCTTCGAAGCTGAAGCCGTCGGTGGCGCGCCCGGCGAGGTCGTCTCCGACACACTGGAACAGGAGGTAGCTCGCACCGAGCACGGCCTCGGCGTTGGCGCGCAGATAGACGCCGGCCTTCTCCACGTCATCGAAGCCGACGGCGAGCAGCGCCACCTGCGCGTACTGCTCCGAGATCCACTCGCGATCGCGCACGCGCTGCGCGTGCTTCAGCATCACGGCGATCAGTCCGCCGACGATCTTCTTGCGCTCGTCGTCGAAGCCCGCAAGCGTCGTCCGCAGGCCGTCTCGGTCCAGGGGAGCCATGGCGGCGACTCTAGCTCGAAGGGCTCCCGGGCTCACGGCTCGATTCGCGCGGTTCGGCCCAAAGCGGCGGATCGCGTTGCGGCTAGACTCGGGCGCCATGGGTCGCACGTTCGTCGCTCTCGGCCTCGCCTCGCTCGCCGCCTGCGCCGCTCCCGGCGGCGGGGCTCCCGCGCCGGAGCGCCCCAACATCCTGGTCGTGCTCGTCGACGACCTCGGGTTGGAGGCCTTTGGCTGCTACGGCGGCGAGAGCTACTCGACGCCCCACGTCGACCGCCTCGCGGCCTCGGGGATGCGCTTCGCGCAGGCGCACACCACGCCGCTGTGCACGCCGACGCGCGTGCGGCTGTTGACCGGGCGGGGCGGCGCGCGCAGCTATGCGGGCTTCAGCATCCTCGATCGCGAGGAGCGCACCTTCGCCCACCTGCTGCGGGACGCGGGCTATGCCACCGCCGCGGCGGGCAAGTGGCAGCTGCTCGGCGCCGAGCACTACGGCGATCAAGCGGGCACGGGCACCCACCCGCGCGACGCGGGCTTCGAGCGCTACTGCCTGTGGCAGGTCGAGCAGCTGGGCTCGCGCTTCGCCGCCCCCACGATCGACGTCGACGGCGAGCTGCGCGTCTTCCCCGACCGGTACGGGCCCGACGTGTACTGCGACTACCTGCTCGACTTCGTCGCGCAGGAGCGCACCGAGCCCTTCCTCGCGTTCTTTCCGATGGCGCTGACGCACGCCCCGTTCGAGCCCACGCCGGCCAGCGCCGACGCCGCCGCTCCGAAGGCGCAGCTGTTCGCGGACATGGTCGCCTACATGGACGGCCTCGTCGGGCGGTTGATCGACGGGCTCGAGGCGCTGGGGCTGCGGGACGACACGCTGATCGTCTTTACGACCGACAACGGCTCACCCGGCGCGATGCGCTCGCGTGCGTGGGACCGCACGGTGAAGGGCGGGAAGGGCAAGACGACGGACGCGGGGACGCACGTCCCGCTGATCGTCTCCTGGCCGGGCGTCGTTCCGGCGGGTACGGCCTGCGGCGCACTGGTGGACCTGACCGACGTGCTCCCGACGCTCGCCGAGGCCGGCGGCGCCGCGCTGCCCGGCGACCGCGTGATCGACGGCCGCAGCCTGTGGCCGCACCTGACCGGCACGGCCGAGGGCGAGCGCGATGCGCTGGTCTTCTACTACAACCCGCGCCCGGGCAACCCGAAGTTCCCCGAGCGCCGCTGGGCGCGCGGGCGGCGCTACAAGCTCTACGGCGACGGCCGCTTCTACGACGTCGTCGCCGACCCCGACGAGAAGGAGCGCCTGCAGGCGGAGTCAGCTCCCGCGCGACACGCGGCGCTCGCGTCGGCGCTCGCCGCCTTGCCGGCGGCGCAGCGCCTGCGATTCCCTGCCGCGGACGACTCCTAACGCCGGGCACGAGGAACGATCGGCGAATCCCGCTCCACACCGGAGCGGCTGCCTTACGTTGGAGCCCCTCCCAACGCTCCGCCCCCGAATCCCGACCGCGATGCTCACCTCGACGACCCGCGCCGCCCTCCTGCTCGCCCTCTCGATCGCGTCCGCCGAAGCCCTCGGCGCGCAGACCCCGCTGCTCGACGACCTGCATCTCATGCTCCCCACCGGCTCGCGCGAAATGCGCGCGCTCGCGCTGGGCGACGTCGACGCCGATGGAGACCTCGACGCCTACTGCGGCAACGCCGGGACCTTCGCGGCCTTCGGCGAGCAGAACCGGCTCTACCGCAACGACGGCTTGGCGCGGTTCGAGGACGCCACCGCCGGGCTCCCGTTCCTGATCGACGCGACGCGTGCGGCGGCGCTCGCCGACCTCGACGGCGACGGCAACCTCGACGTCCTGGTGGGCAACGCCGGGACCGGGGGCCAGGCCAACCGGCTGGCGCTCGGCGACGGCGCGGGCGCCTTCGTCGACGCGTCGGGGCAGCTGCCGGACGTCATCGGCGCCTCACACGGGCTGGCGGTCGGCGACGTGGACGGCGACGGCGACCTGGACGCGCTGGTCGGCAACTTCGGCCAGCAGGACCGGCTGTACGTGAACGACGGCGCCGCCGGGTTCGCAAACGCCGCCGGGCAGCTCCCGGTCGACTCGATCGCGACCGCGTCGGTGGCGCTGGTCGACGTCGACGCCGATGGCGCGCTCGACGCCTGGCTGGGCGGCGGCGACTTCTTCGGCACGGTGCCCATCCGGCTCTACGCGAACGATGGCGCGGGCGTCTTCTCCGACGCGGGCTTCGTCTCGCCTCCTCGGGCCGCGCTCGCGATCACCACCGGTGACGTGGACGCGGACGGTGACATGGACGTCGTCTTCGGCAACGGGGGCGGCGCGTCGCCGGATCCGAACGAGCTCTACCTGAACGACGGCTCGGGCCAATTCGCGCTCTCCGCCGGCGGCCTGGCGGCGGACGCCAACTCGACGCGGGCGGCGCTCCTCGCGGACGTCGACGGGGATCTCGACCTCGACCTGCTGGTCGGGAACAACGGGCCCAACCGGGTCTTCCTCAACGACGGGTCCGGCGTGTTCGCCGAGGCGCCAGCGCCCCTGGCGCCCGACGACGACAGCACCCATGCGCTGGTGGCGGCGGACCTCGACGCCGACGGCGACCTCGACGCGATCGCCAGCGGCGGCACGGGGGTGCATGGCCTCGGAGCCCGGCTCTACCTCGGCGACGGAAGCGGAGCGCTCGCGCTCGTCACCGGCGACGTCCCGGCGGCCTCGGCGCGCACCACCGACGGAGCGCTCGGCGACGTGGACGGCGACCAGGTGCTCGATGTCGTCTTCGCGGCCGACGACGGGAGCGGCCTGCTGCTCGGCGACGGGACCGGGTTCTTCGCCGCGGCCCCGTCGGCGTTCGTCGGAGGCCCGGTCGAGGCGATCGCGGTCGCTCTGGGCGACGTCGACGGCGACCAGGACCTGGACGCCTTGTTCGGCGTCGACGGCCAGAGCCGTCTGTATCTGGGTGACGGCAAAGGGGCGTTCTCCGAGGCCTCCGCGCCGCTGCCGCTCGACGACGACACGACCCTCGCGGTCGCGCTCGCCGACTTCGACGGCGACGGTGACGTCGACGCGCTGCTCGGGAACGGCGGCTTCACCATCGAGCGCAACCAGCTGCTGCTCAACGACGGCACGGGCGTCTTCGTGCAGAGCGTCGGGCAGCTACCCTTCGTGTTCGACGAGACCTTCGATCTGGGCCTGGGCGACGCGAACGGCGACGGCGCGCTCGACTTCGCGGTCGCGAACGGCGGGCAGAACCGCCTGCTGCTGAACGACGGCGCCGGCACGTTCACCGACGCGATCACCGGCCCCGCGCTGCCGTTCGACTTCAGCTATGCCGCGCTCCTGGCGGACTTCGACCACGACGGGGACCAGGACCTTTTCTTCGGCAACACCGAGCAGGACCGGCTGTACGAGAACGACGGCACCGGCGTCTTCGCCGACGCGACCGCGCTGCTCCCCCACGACGCCGACGTCAACCAGGACGCGGTCGCCCTGGACTTCGACCAGAACGGCACACTGGACCTGCTGCTCGCGAACGACGGCGCCAACCGCCTCTACCTGAACGACGGCTCGGGCGAGCTGTCGCTGGCGAGCACGGCCCTGATCCCGGACTCGGACGCGACGCGCGTCGCCCTCGTGGGCGACCTCGACGGAGACGGTGACGCCGACGTGTTCACGGGCAGCTACGACCAACAGGACCGCGTCTACCGCGGGCTGGCGCGGCAGCTCGCGTGGCGCGGCGTGCCGCGGGTGGGCAAGCCGCTGGCGCTGGACCTCTACGGCGCGCCAGGCACGGGCTGGACGCTCGCGCTTGCGCTCGCCCCCGGCGCGACGCCGCTCGCGCCGTTCGGGACGCTGCAGCTCTTGCCTTCGAGCCTCGACGTCGTCGCGTCCGGCCTGCTCGACGGCGACGGCCGGGCGGCGTTCGAGGCGCCGGTGCCGGCGGACGCGGGCCTGATCGGACTCGAGCTCTTCTGGCAGGCGCTGCTCGGGTCGCCGCTCGCCTTCACCAATTTAGAAGTCACGGCGCTGAGCGGCCTCTAGGCCAGGCCCTCAGAAGGGCGCGGGTCGGACTCCGCCCCCAGCGGAGGATCCCGCCGGCCGACCGTCCCCCAAAAGCCGCCCGCAAGGTTAGGCTGAGGGGGAAACCACTCTTCCGCAACGGCCGTGCTTTTGCCGGTGTCCGGGCGTCGCGCGACTCCAAATCCACCTGGAGCTCCCATGCGCCGACTTCTCGTCGTGTGCGTCGCGCTGTGCGCGGCGTGCCTCGCCCCTATCTTCGCGGCCTCTGCCCTTGCAGCACCGGGTGACGGCCCGGTCTACCCCGGCTCGTTCACCCCGACCGGGATCTACCCCTACCACGTCGAGCTGGCCGACGTGAACGGCGACGGGCACGCCGACGCCGTGCTCTGCAACCGTCCGGACGACACCGTGTCGGTGCTGCTCGGCGACGGCTCGGGCGCGCTCGCGCCCGGGTCGACCATCGCCACCGGCGAGAACCCGCACGCCCTCGCCCTGCGCGACTTCGACGGCGACGGCGCGCTCGACGTGGCCACCGCCAACGACGACTCGGACGACGTGACGGTGCACCTCGGAGCCGGCGACGGCACCTTCGGCCCGCCCGCCAGCTTCGCCGCGGGCAACGGACCGCACGCGCTCGCGGCCGCGGACCTGGACGCGGACGGCGAGCTCGACCTGGTGGTGGTGAACCGCCTGAGCGACGACGTGTCGATCCTGCTGGGCAACGGCGACGGCACCTTCGCCGCCGCGGTCGAGTACTCGGTCGGCGACATGCCCCGCTGGGTCGAACCGGCCGACCTGGACGGCGACGGGAGCCTCGACCTGCTCGTCGTATCGTCGTCCGTGAGCCGCCTGGGAGCCCTCCCCGGCGCCGGCGACGGCACGTTCGGCGCCGAGGTGCCCTACGTGGTCGGGAGCCTCCCGCGCTGCGTCGCCGCCCTGGACCTCGACCTCGACGGCAACCTCGACGCCGCCGTCGCCAACAACCTCAGCGACGAGCTGGCGCTGCTGCGCGGCGCCGGCGACGGGACGCTCGAGGCGGCTTCCTTCCTGCCGACCGGCGACGGGCCGGCCACGCTCTTCGCCGCGGAGCTCAACTTCGACGGCATCCCGGACCTCGCGGTCGTCTGCCTCGCGGCGGAGAGCGTGTTCGTCTACGCCGGCGCCGGCGACGGCACGATCGCGGAGGCGACCGTCGTCGACTCGACCGGCCTGCCGCGGCACGCCGACGTGGCCGATCTGGACGGCGACGGCTGGCCCGACCTGGTGGTCGCGAACACCAACGAGGGCTCGCCGGCGGACCCCGGCCGCGTCACCGTGCACCCGGGGACCGGCCTGATGCGGTTCGGAGCGTCGCCGTACGGGACGGGCACGAACCCCTTCTCGGTCACGCTGGTCGACCTCGACCAGGACGGCCGGCTGGACCTGCTCACGGCGAACGAGACCGACGACACGCTCTCGGTGCTCTCCGGCAACGGCGACGGGACCTTCCAGGACCAGGTGACCTACCCGACCGGCGACCGGCCGCGCGGGTTGGAGCTCGCGGACCTCGACGGCGACGGCTGGAGCGATGCGGTGACGGCCAACTTCAACGCCGGCGACGTGTCCGTGCTGCTGGGGCAACCGGGCGGCACGCTCGCGCCGGCGGTCTCGTATCCGACCGCGTCCCAGCCCGGGCACGTCGCGATCGGCGACGCCGACCAGGACGGCGAGCTGGACCTCGCGGTCGCCTCCGGCGGCCTGGACGTAGTCGCCGTGCACGTCGGAAACGGCGACGGGACCTTCGAGGGCGCCTTCTTCCTGGACGTGGGCGCCTCGAACCCGGTCTGCACGGCCGTCGGCGACTTCACCACCGACGGCATCCCCGACATCGTCGCGGCCGTCGGCGATCCGGCGTTCCGCATGTTCCGCGGCGTCGGCGGCGGTGAGTTCCTGCCCTCCGAGGTGGTCTTCACCGGCTCGGGCGGCGGTCAGACCTGGGTCATCGGCGCCGACGTCACCGAGGACGGCGTCGCGGACCTGGTCTATACCATCAACCGCTCGGTCCGCTATCTAGAGACCCAGGGCGGGGGCAGCTTCGGCTTCCCGGTCGACGTGGAGCCCGACATCGGCGAGTTCACGCGGACCGTCTGCGCGCCGGACCTCGACGCCGACGGGCACCTGGACCTGCTCGTCACGACGGCCGACCGCGAGGAGCTCCTCGTCTACCGCGGGCAGGGCGCGGGCGCCTTCGCGCCCCAGGAGTCGTACCCGCTCGGGACGCGGCCCCGCTCGCAATGCGCCGGCGACCTGAACGGGGACGGCGTGCTCGACATCGTCGCGGGCAACGAGTTCCGGACCTACGCCTCGGTGCTGCTGAGCGAGGTGCCCCTCGGCGCGACGCTGTGCGCCTCGCCCGCGGTGTTCTCCGCCGCCGCCGGCACGGCGCAGGCCTTCGAGCTCGACGCGGGAGCGGCCGAGGCGGGCAACTTCTACTTCCTGCTCGGGTCCCTGAGCGGAACGCAGCCGGGGCTCCCGCTCGGCGTCGACGTCCTGCCCCTCAATCCGGACGCCTACTTCAACGTCACGGTCGCCCAGGCCAACCAGCCCCCGTTCCAAGCCACCTTCGGGAGCCTCAACGCGGCCGGCGCCGCGTCCGGCATCGAGGTCGACTTCGGACCCGGCGTCGTCGGGGTGCTGGTCGGCCAGACCATCCACCACGCCGCGGTCCTCTTCTCACCGCTCGGGGTCGTCACCGACGCCTCGAACGCCGTTTCCCTTCAGATCGTCCCGTAAGCCAGCCCATGCACCATCGACGCGCTCCGTTCCCCCTCACCGTCCTGGCCCTCCTCGCCACCGCCGGCGGCGCCGCGGCGCAGCAGCTCGGCGAGCTGCACCGGATGTACGACGGCACCGACACCACGACCTTCAGCGTGCAGCTCGCCGATCTCGACGGCGACGGTGACCTGGACCTCTACGAGGGCCCGCAGGCGTCCGGCGGCAACACGCACCGTGTCTTCCTGTGGTCCGACGACGGCGGCTTCGCCGAGCTCTCCGGCGCCACCGACTACTCCGGCACCGCCAACGAGGTCGCTCTCGGCGACGTGGACGGCGACGGAGACGCGGACGTCGTCATCGCGCAGAACAACGCCAACGTGCTGTACCGCAACGACGGCGCGGGTCAGATGACGCTGGATCCCGGCGCGCTCCCGGTCGTGAACGAGAGCAGCCTGTGCGTCGAGCTGGGCGACCTGGACCAGGACGGCGACCTCGACGTGGTCTTCGGCGAGCTCGGCGACCCGAACCGCATCCACGCGAACGACGGCTCGGGCGACTTCACCGACATCGCCAGCCCCTTCGCGGCGCTGGACGTCACCAACGACGTCGAGCTCGCCGACCTCGACGGAGACGGCCTGCTCGACATCCTCACGGCGAACGGGACGATCTTCAGCGACCTGAACCGGCTCTACATCAACGGCGGCGCGCTCTCCTTCACGCTGAAGGCGGGCGCGTTCGGCGGGGTGCAGTCCTGGACCAACGAGGTCGCAACCGGAGACCTCGATGGCGACCTGGACCTCGACGTCGTCTTCGGCAAGAACGGCTTCGGGGGCGGCGGCGCGAACGCGCTGTGGCTCAACGACGGCGTGGCGAACTTCACCGAGGGCTTCATCCCGGGGTTCCTGCCGACGCGCGACATCGAGCTGGTCGACGTGGACGGCGACGACGACCTCGACGTGGTCGACATGGGCGAGAACTCTGGCAACGCGCACGTGCTGCTCCTGAACGACGGGGCGGGCGGGTTGACCGATGCCTCCTCCAAGCTCGGGGCCGGCTTCGACACCGCCTGGAACATGGCCGCCGGCGACATCGACCAGGACGGCGACCCCGACCTGGTGTTCGGTATCAACCAGGCGAACCGGCTGCTGCTCAACGACGGCGACGGCAACTTCACCGACGTGTCGGATCCCTTCGCCTTCGACCGCGATTCGACCGAGGTCCTGGCCCTGGCCGACGTCGACGGGGACGGCGACCTGGACGCCTTCCAGGGCAACAGCTTCGGCGACGAGGACCGCCTGCTGCTCAACCCCGGGTCCGGTGTGTTCGCCGAGGGCCCCGGAGCGCTTCCGACCGTGGCCTCGACCGACTGCGAGGACGCGCTCTTCGGCGACTGGGACGGGGACGGAGACCAGGACTTGATGGTGCTCAACCTCGGCAAGAACCGCGCCTACCGCAACGACGGGACGGGGGCCTTCTCCTACTCCGCGAGCGATACGCCCTCGGACCTGCTGGACACGTACGACGCCGACGCAGGCGACATCGACGGGGACGGCGATCCGGACCTGGTGATCGGGAACGACCTCTTCTGGACGCAGATCTACCTGAACGACGGGACCGGCGACTTCTCCGCGACCCAGAACGGGCTGCCGCAGGACGCGCTGCCCGCGCGCTCGGTCGCGTTCGGTGACCTCGACGCCGACGGCGACCTGGAGATCGTCCGCGCGTTCCGCAGCAGCAAGCGCGATGAGGCCTACATCAACAACGGCGCCGGCACCTTCGCGCTGGGGCCGATGCTCACCGACTCGACGACCTTCTCGTACTGCGCGGTCGCGTTCGATGCCGACAACGACGGCGACGCCGACGTGCTGCTCGGCAAGACCGCGGCCGACGATCTGCGGCTGTCAAACGCCCCCGCCGGCTTCACCGCGGGGACGATGCCCTCGCCCTTGTTCTCGTGGTCGACCGAGTTCGCGGTCGCCGACCTCAACGACGACGGGCTCGACGACGTCGTCGCGGCCGCGGACGCGTTCATGAGCAGCAACATCGTCTACCGCAACGAGGGCGGCGGCGTGTTCTCCGACGCGACGCTGACCTACATCCCGCAGACGGAGTTCGACGAGAGCCTCGCGGTCGCCGTGGCGGACCTCGACGGCGACGGCGCGCTCGACGTGCTGTTCGGCAACGATGGGCGCGACCGCGCGCTGTTCGATCTGCGCCGGCAGGTGGCGTGGCGCGGGCTGCCCCGCGTCGGGAAGCCGTTGACGCTCGACCTGTACGGAGCGGCGGGCGAGAGCTGGCTGCTGGCGCTCTCCTTCGGCACCGCGTCGATTCCCCTGCCGAACGGCACGCTGCTGATCGATCCGACCAGCCTGCTGGTCGTGGACAGCGGCCTGCTCGACGGCGCCGGCCGCGGGTCCGCGACCGTGCCGATCGCCGACGTGCCCGCCTTCGTCGGGCTGACCTTCTACTGGCAGGCGGCGCTCGGCGCGCTGTTCGAGCTCTCGAACCTCGAGCTGACGACCCTCAGCAACCTGTAGCGGCGCGGGAGCTCAATCGAGCTCGATGCGGAGCCCGTTGGTCAGGACGAAGGCGCCCACGGCGCCCGCGTCGAGCACCGCGACCTGCGAGGTAACGACCGCTCCGGGCGGGACGTCGGCGGCGAGCTCGAGCACGAGCTCGCCGGCGCCGCCCGCATCCAGCGGCAGGCTCACCAGCACCGGCGTCCACGGCGCGAGCAGCAGCTCGCATCCGTTCGGAAGCGGCACGCTCCCCGCGCCCAACCCGAAGGTCGCGACCGCCGGCGCACGGGGCGGGGCACCCGACACGGCGAGCGTGACGGTCGCCCCCGGCGCGGGACACCCGGCGCCGGCGAGCTGGGGAGCGCCGAAGGTGCCCGAGCAGCCTACGCCATACGGCAAGAGCGAGCCGCCGCAGCCGAGCCTGTTCCGCAGCAGCACCTGGCCGGCCGAGCTCACGCGCGCCACGAGGTCCAGCCCGCCGTCTCCGTCGAGATCCGAGACCCGCATCCCGTTGGCCGAGAGGGAGTAGTACGAGCTCGCGTCGGTCGGCCCCCCCGGCCCTCCGAGCATCACCGCGCCGTGGTCGGTGAAGACGTCGTCCGCTCCGTCGCCGTTCAGGTCGGCCGAGTGCAAGCCGTCGGTGGAGCCCTTGGGCACCTCGACCTCTCCCGCCAGGGCGAGGAGACCTCCACCGGTGCCGCGCAGCCAGGTGCCTCCGGCCGCCATGACGTCGGGCAGACCGTCGGCGTCGAAGTCTCCGGCGGCGAACTCGTCGTTCGCGGCGGCGGGAATGAAGTCGATCGGCGTGGCCTGAAGTTCGGCAAAGGCACCGGCGCCGTCGCCGAGCAGCGTGCGCAGCGAGTCGGGCCCCGACGCGGTAATCAGCGCCAAGAGGTCCAGCTCGCCGTCGACGTTCATGTCGGCCGGCGTGACCTGCACGACCTCGTGCAGGCCGCCGAGCTTGGAGACGTCCAGCTCGTAGACGGTCGCAGGACCGAAGAGCGGCCTCGCCTGCCCGGGGTGGAGAAAGAAGCGGTTGTCGTCGTTGACGCCCGGGTTGACCGAGGTGCAGAGGTCCGGCCGTCCATCGGAGATCCAGTCACCGAGCGCCACGCGCGGAAAGTCCCCCGCGAAGGGCCCGGTCAACGCGGGCAAGAAGCCTCCCTGCCCGTCGGCGGTGAGCGTCTTCACCTCGTCCGTCGGCCCCGAGAACACGACCAGGTCCGGCACTCCGTCGCCCGCGAGGTCGGTCACGCGCACGCCCTCTGGCACGAAGCTGAACCCGAACCCGATGCCGGCACCGAAGGTCAAGCCGCCCGCGCCGTCGTTGGTTCCGACGACGAGCGCTCCCGAGAGGTTGACCAGGTCGTCGTCTCCGTCGCCGTCGACGTCGCCCAGGTCGAAGTCCAGGGGGACCGCCGGGGACAGATAGGCGGGGCGTTCGAGCTCCGCTCCTTCTCGGCGATAGAACACGAGCTCGCCCTCGAAGTCGCCCTTGCCCCCGATCACCAGGTCCACGTCGCCGTCCGCGTCGAAGTCGGCCAGCGCCGAGTCGGCAACCGCGCTCGCGCCCGGGCTGTTGAGCGCGAGCTCTTCGGCGACCTCGAAGCCCCCGGCGCCGTCGCCGCTCGCGACGACAAGCCTCGAGCGATCGCACACGGTGACGTCCGCGGTGCCGGAGCCGTCGTAGTCGATGACCTGCACCACGCCGTAGACGAACGGCGCGGATGCCTGCAGCTCGACACCACCGCCGAAGCCCCCGGTCCCGTGCCCCGGCAGGACGTGGATCGCCGAGCCCCCCGCCGCCGCGAGGTCCAGGTCACCGTCCCCATCGAGATCCGCAAGCGCGAGTGTGTCGAGGTGTACGCCGGGGAGGAGCTCGACGGCGGGCCCGAATGCTCCCCCGCCGATCGCCAGCGCGACGTAGACCCCGGTCGCCTCGCCCGTCGCGGCCAGGTCCGCGCGGCCGTCGCTGTTCAGGTCGCCGAGCCGGATCGTCTCCGGCGCGAAGAGGAAGACCCCGGGAACCTCTGCCGTGTAGTCCCCGGCGCCGTCGCCCAGGAAGACCGCGTGGGAGCCACCGGACGAGCTCGCGCACACCACGTCGACGTGGCCGTCGCCGTCGACATCGCCGGTCGCCACGTCGTACGGTGACGCCAGCTGCACGCCGCTCCAGGAGACGGTGCTGAAGTCGTCGCTCTCGGGATCGAAGAGGTGCGCCTGGAGCTTGGTCCCGAAGATCCGCGTCGCGACGAGGTCCGGGTATCCGTCTCCGTTCAGATCCCCCGCCGCCGGCGGCCGCGCGGAGTGGAGCGGGAACGAGACGATCGAGCTGGCACCGAAGTCGCCGTCGGAGATCACCGCGGTCGTGCGCGCGTACGGGTCGGGGACGCCGTCGAGGTTGAAGTCGGTGACGCCCGAGACCTCCAGGTCCGGGCCGAGGACCGAGAAGCCCACGTCGATCCGGGGGCACGGGTAGAGCGACGACGAATCGACCTGGGCGGTGAGCGTGGCAAGCAGTAAAGCGCAGATCATGGCTCGGCCTATTTCCCGGTGGCGTTCAGCAGCGGAAAGACGAAGTCGTCGGCGCCGACGAGCAGGTCGACGTTGCCGTCGCGATCGAGGTCCGCGGCCAGCGCTAGCGCCGCGTCCTTAGCGACCGGGTAGCCCTCGCTGGCTTGGAAGCCTCCGGCACCGTCGCCGCGCAGCACGCGGACGTTGTTGGTCCCCACGCAGGCAACCGCCAGGTCCAGCTTGCCGTCGCCGCTCAGGTCCGCGACCGCGATCCCGCGCGGCACGGTGCCGACGGCGAAGCCCGCGGCGGCGCCGAAGCTCCCGTCGCCGGCCCCGGCCAGCACCCACACCGTCCCGACCGAACCGCCGGTCGTCGCCAGGTCCAGGTCTCCGTCGTCGTCGAAGTCGGCCGCCGCGATGCTCGCGGGAAGGGCGCCGGTCGCGTAGGACTGCGGGGCCGCGAAGCTGCCGTCGCCGGCGCCGAGGAGCACGAAGACCGCGTTTGCATCCGTTGCCGTTCCCACGACGTCCGCGGCTCCGTCGCCGTCGAAGTCCGCCGCCACAAGAGCCCCCGGATTCCCCGCGACCGCGACGACGGCGGACGGTCCAAACGTGCCGTCGCCGTTGCCGAGGCGGATCTCGACCTGGTCCAGCTCGCCGACGGCCGCGGCCAGATCCACGTGCCCGTCGGCGTTGAAATCAGAGACCGCGAGGCCGCTCCCTTGCCCCGCCAGCGTCACCGTCGCGCCAGGCACGAAGCCGCCGTCGCCCTGGCCGAGGAGCACGGCGACCCCGGCCCACGTCGCGATCAGGAGGTCAAGGTTGCCGTCCTCGTCGACGTCCTCCGCCGCCACACCTCGCGCAGCGCCGCCGAGCGGATACTCGGTCGCGACGTCGAAGGAGCCTCCGCCCTTGCCCAGCAGCACCCGCGCCTCGGGGAACGAGAGGTCGGCGACGGCGACGTCCGCCACGCCGTCCGCGTCGAAGTCCTCGACCACGCCGTACCACGGGTTGAAGCCGGCGGCGAAGAAGCTCTTCGCCTCGAACCCGCCTCCGCCGTTGCCCGGCAAGAGCGACACGTTGACCGAGGACTGGTTGGCCGTGGCCGCATCGACCAGCCCGTCGCTGTTGAAGTCGGCGAGCACCATGTCCACCGAGCCACCGCCACCGGTCTGATAGAACCCGCCGATGGCGTACGTGAACGGTCCGGTGTTCACAACCGTCGCCACGCCCCCGTCGAGCACAGCGGCCTCGTTCGTCCCGTCGCCGTCCAGGTCCGCGATCGCGAGGCCTCCGCCGTCCAGCCCCGGCTTCGCGGGGTCACTGAAGGCTCCCGTGCCGTCGCCATGCCACACGTAGACGGTGCCGCCGCCGACGACCATGTCGGGGAACCCGTCGCCGTTCACGTCGCCCAGCGCGACGTCGAAGGGAACGCCGGCGTCGTAGAGCACCGGCTCGCCAAACGTCCCATCGCCGACGCCGAGCAGCACCGCGGCGTCGAGCGAGTAGTTGTTCGCCGTCGCGATGTCGAGCACGCCGTCCAGGTCGACGTCCGCGGTCGCGAGCCCGAACGGGTCCTCGCCGGTGTCGTACGACGCCGTGACCGCGAACGTCCCGTCGCCCGCACCGAGGGCGATGTGCAGCTGGCTGAAGTAGAACCACTCGCCCAGCGCCAGGTCCAGGTCGCCGTCCGCGTCGAAGTCCCCCGCCTCGATCGAGACCAGGTCGCCGACGGGGAAGCCCGACGGCGCGCCGAAGCTGCCGTCGCCCTGGCCGAGCAGGATCCGCGCGTCGACCGAGTTCCCGACCGCGCCGAGGTCGAGCACCCCGTCGCCATTGAGGTCGGCGAGGTCGAGCTCCCGCGGCTCGGCCCCGGTCGAATAGCCGACCGCCGGAGCAAAGTCGCCGAGCCCGTCGCCCAGCAGCACCTCGGCGTCGAAGGTCGCAACGACCAGGTCGAGCAGGCCGTCGCCGTCGACGTCGCCGGGATCGAGCGAGGAGGGCACCCCCGGCACCTGGAACGTGAGCGCATTCGCGCCGAAGAGCTGCGCCGTGCTCGCACCGGCGCGCAGCCGCAGCGCGTTGGTGAACGCCACGCCTCCGGGCGCCGCCGCGTCCAGGACGCCACCCTGGGCGACCGCGAAGACGCCGCACAGCTCGGGCGGGAGGGCGTCGAGCGCCAGCAGCTCGGGCGAGCGTCCCTCGCCGTCGAGCACGAACGGCAGCGTGATCAGCGTCCCGCCCGCGTACACGGTAGCGCCGTAGGCCGGCAGGAAGAGCGGCTCCTCCACCGCTCCGAGCGCGAGCACGCCCGCCGCGCCCGCAGGCCCCCCGTCGACCGCCAGAGAGAACGGACCGCCCAGCACGGGCGCACCGTCCGGAGTCCACAGCTGTGGGCCGGTTGGGCCGGCGGGAAGCTCCTGGGCGAGCACGGTCTCGGCGCACTCCTGCGGCTGGCTGCAGAGCAGAGCGAGGAGGGGCAGCGTCGAGAGCGCGAAGAGGTCGAAGGCGGGGTTCGTGGGCGGCACGTAGGCTCCGTTCTAGCACCGAACGGGCGGACTGGCACCGGCTCGGCGGGACGCGACGTGGCCCGTCGAGGGAAAGCCCCCTCGACGAGCCACGCGAAATCCCCACCAAAATATGGGCGCCCCCCGGGCGCCGCGGCTAGAAGCGTCGCTCGGGAATCGGGATGAAGGGGCGGGTATAGATGCCCTGGAGGCCCCGGATCACCGCCGACTGCGTCGCGTTGAGCCGCTTCGCGGTCATGTCCAGCTGGTTCGGGTTCGCGGCCTCCACCACCGGATACTCGCGCTCCGCCAGGGCCACCCGCGTCTCGAGGAAGTTGGTCAGGTCCGCCAGGTGCGGGTTCTGACCCAGGAAGTGCCCCACCTCGTGCGCGAGCAGCTGCGGAGCGTCGCGGTCCGAGCCCCGCGCATAGTCGTTGGAGAGCGCGATCGACCACGCGCTCCCGGGCAGGCTGTCGAAGCCGTCGTAGAACGTGACCCCGAGCGCGTGCAGGATCGACCCGTCGGGCAGCACGAACTCGAACACGTCGCCCTCGGTCACCACGATCGGAATCGACGTCGGGTCGCCGAAGGCGCGCTCCTTCCAGGTCAGCTGGAAGGCGTGGAGCTCGGCCATCGTGCGGATGCCCCCTGCGTTCCAGTCCTGCGGAGCCTTGTGGACGTCGAGGTTGATGCCCTGCGTCACCGCGGTGAAGCGGATGTGCGCCGGGTTCAGCACGCCGAGGCACACCCACCACAGGTTGTCCGGATCCCAGCCGTGGGGCACGCTCCAGCACAGGTTGCCGAGCTGGGTCTCGACCTCGGCCTTGATCGCGTCGCCGACCACCTCCAACGAGTTGGTGGCCGGCACCTGGACCGCGATCGCCGGCAACGCCTGGTCGTCGAAGATGATGTCCAGCACGCCGGCTTGGATCGCCTGCCCCGGGGCCGGGCGGACGAGCTCGAGCACGTTGTCGCCCGGTGCGCGTACGTCGACGTTGCCCGCCTCGCGCACGACCTCCACGCCCACCTGGGCGAAGTCCTCCGAGGCGCGCTCGCAGTACCAGTCGGCGGTCGCGTTCCAATCCCCCTGGAGCGACGTCGCCACCGCCGATCCGGGGAACTGCGCGCTGGCGTCGCTCGCGATCCACTCGGTCTCGGCCAGGAGCAGCGTCTTCGGGTCATCCTGGTCCGCCTCCGGCGTCGTCTCGCTCCACGAGCGTCCGATGGGCAGCTCCATCGTGCCGATCAGGAGGCCGTCCCCGTCATAGAGCGCCACCTCGAGCCAGTCGCCAGGGATGCAGTGGGCCGTCTGCTCCGGGCAGGCGTCGTCGTCGTACACGTGGTTGGCGGCGGGCAGCGGCTCGTCGTCGGGCTCCCCGTTCGAGACCAGCCGCACGTGCCGGTCCGAGCGGATCACGTCGCCCTGCCGCAGCGTCTCGAAGATGTGCTCATACGCCAGGGTCTCGGGGTAGGGCGAGTTGATCGAGAAGCGCACGCCGAAGACCGCGTCGTGGGGCACCTCCGGGGCGACGAGCGCCTCGAAGCGATAGGTGTGCGGATCCGGCGTGGGCGGCTTGGGGCCCTCGAAGGTCACGGGCGCGCCGTCGCAGCCGTTCATGGTCTCGCGGCCGGCGCCGATGCGGCTGATGCTGAGCCCCTCGTTCCCCAGGGGCGAGTCGAACCAGCGCCGCGTGGGAAACCGCGGCAGGAGGTCGTTGTTCTGGTCGATGAGCAGGCCGTCGTAGATCAGGAACTTCTTCTTCACGGTGACCGGGTCGTCGGCCGCCGAGCTCACGACCGCCTTGATCGTCACCTCTCCCTCGGAGGTCCCCTCGAAGATCACGGTGTCGGAGCGCCCCTGGGAGGCGTCGGGGTAGATCTTCCCCGGGCCCTGGACCGACCACGCGATCTCGACCCCGTCGAAGACGGCGCCGCTGGTCGGAACGCTGGGGCACGGCGGCTCTCCGCACTCGGCGTAGACGTTGTCGAAGTCGAAGCTGCGGATGCTGATCGGCCGCGGCTGGAAGGCGAGCAGCCCGAAGCGCGGGTACGAGTCCAGCGTCGCCGTGGGCGTCTGCCCCTCGTCCACGCTGTCGGACGCGATCGTGCAGCACCCGGGCGGCGCCTGGCAGTCCGGCGGCTCGGAGGGCTGCCCGTCGGACGTCGTGCTGTCGAGGCGGATGTCGACGTCGTAGTACGACGGCGTGGCGCCCGCGGTGTCGCGCTCCACCTCGACCTTGAAGACGAACGAGACGGTGCCGTCGTCGAGCTGATCGCTCTCGCCCGGCCCGCCCTGGGGCGCGACGTCGTAGACGATCGCGCGCACGTACAGCGTGCGCACCTCGCCCTCGTAGAGGTTGCGCGGGGGCACATAGAGCACCTGATCGCGCGCGAACATCGCGCTCTGGCGGTAGCCCAGGCTGTCGATGAACGCCCCGCCGCCCTCGCCGAGGATCTCCCAGTCGACCTCGGTGCCGAGCTGGATCGGCACCGGCCGGCACTCGTTCGTGCAGTGGATGTAGTAGTTGTCCTCGTCGAGCAGGAAGACGCCGATAGGCACGGGCTCGGGGATCTGCAGGCCGTCCTCGTCGTAGACCGTCGAGGCGGTGAACCCGACGTTGTAGGTGTAGCTCGCACTGCTGAAGTGCGGTGTGCTGGAGACCAGCACCTCGCCCTGGCAGGTCTCGCCGGGGCCGGTGCCGCCCTGGGCCGCGGGCGTCGGCGTGAGCAGGGCCAGCGGCGCGAGCGCGAGCAAGCGGGAAGCGTGGTGGTTGGGCGCGTGCATCGTTCGTCTCCCGGGTTAGAGGTACAGGGCCAGCCAGGCGCGGAGCTCGCGCTGGTGCTCCGGCTCGCGCGCGCCGACGTCCGCGCGCTGGACGGCGGCGAGCGTGCGGGCGGGGTACTCGTGGCTGAGCGCGTGGAGCCTGCCGCGCGCCCACTCGGCGATCGGGTCGTGCAGCTCGGACGGCGCCGCCGAGCCGCCGTGCCCCGGGAGGTACGTCCCGATGGCCTGGCGCGCCAGGTAGTCGACCTTCGCCTCGATCGAGACGACGCGGCGGTACTCGGCCTCGCGCGCCGCGACGCAGCGTGCGAGGCTCGCGGCGCGCAGCATCGCGTCGGCGTACGGGCGCCCGTCCGCGGTCGCCGCGCGCGCGATCTGCCCCAGTCGGGCGGCTCGCTCGCCGGGCTCGCGCGCGAGCACGTACATGGCGACCGCAGCGCGCATCGGCTGCCCCGCAGCGCCTTCGGACCAGCCCGCGAAGAGCTCGGGCGCGGCACCGCACTTCCACAGGGTGTCGAGCGCCTTCCACAACAGGTGCCAGTCCTCGGGGCGCGTGCTGAGGTCCGCGACCGTGCGTACCAACGGGGCGGCCTTCGCGTCGCGGGCCACACCGACCTCGTGCAGCGCGAGGAACAGGCGGCTCCTCCGCACGCTGCGCTCGCGCGTGCTCAGCGGCGCCGTGCGTCCCGCGAGGTGGTCGGTCCAGGCGCGGGTCAGGTCAACGGCCCCCGCCCGCCGTTCGGGATCGTGGTCGTGGGCGTACGCGGGGCGTGCGGCCCCGCCGAGGCAGAGAAGGAAGAGGCTGAGCAGGAGTGGACGTAGGATCATCTGGCTCGTCGTTCGAGGACGCGGCGGAACGGCGCCCCCGACCGGAGTGCTCACCGGCCGGGGCGCTCGGCTCCCCTACTTCGCGTCTCGTCGCGGCGCACCGTCGGTCCGTCCGGCCGCTTCTGTCGAGCGGAGACCAAACACAGCGGCGGGGGGGGGGGGGGGGGGGGGGGGGGGG